>NZ_JBUBNJ010000003.1:0-214335 GCF_054903455.1 Pantoea sp. y20 | reverse complement strand
GCCGCGAGTTTCCGGCAGAAGTATCATTTTCCGGCTGGCGGGAGGGTGGCGAACGACTGGTGGGGATGATTGTCCGCGACGTCACCGCCCGGCATGAGAGCGAGGCCCGCCTCTGCGAACTCGCCTCGCTGGACATGCTGACCCGGCTGGCGAGCCGCGGTGCCTTTATGCAGCAGCTAGTGCAGCTGACCGACGCTGGCGTGCCCTACACCCTGCTGATGACCGACCTGGACGGCTTCAAAGAGGTGAATGATACGCTCGGGCACGCCGCCGGTGACGCACTGCTGTGTCACGTGGCGGAGCAGATCAGGCGGGTGTGCGCAGACGCGGTCACCGCCGCCCGGCTCGGCGGGGATGAGTTTATTATCCTGCTGTCGGGTGGAAGTACCGATCCCGGCCTGACGGCGGAGCGCCTGGTTGCCGCCGTGCAGACGCCTTTCAGCTACCACGGCTCATCCGTTGTGGTCGGCGCCAGCACAGGCATTGCCGCTTATCCCGAACACGGTGAGGACGCGTCGGCGGTGATGTCGGCGGCGGATCTGGCTCTCTACCGGGCCAAGGCCTCGGGCAAGGGCTGCAGCGTCCTGTTCCGGCCTGAATTCCTGGTAGCGGAGCAGCGCCGCCGGCGCTTTGAGCGCGAGCTGGAAACCGCGGTGCGCCAGCAGCAGTTCATTCTGCACTATCAGCCCCGCTATGACGCCGTCAACGGGCGCCTCATCGGCTGCGAAGCGCTGGTGCGCTGGCAGCATCCTGCACGCGGCCTGCTGCTGCCCGAGGAATTCATCGGGATGCTGGTGAAAAGCCCGCTATCCGTTACGCTCGGCGACTGGATCATCCGCACCGCGCTGGCGCAGGTCCGCCAGTGGCAGATCCGCTGCCCGGAGCTTCGGGTCAGCATTAACCTGTTTCCGCGACAGCTGGCCGGGGACGGCCTTGAAAGCGTGCTGCGCGAGTCTGCGGGTGGCGACGCCGCCTTTGTGGACCTGGAGGTAGACGAACCACTGCTGACGGGGATCGAACAGGATGCACTGGCGCAGTTTGCGGCCATCCGCGGCACGGGGGCCGCGTTCGTCATCGATCACTACGGGCGCACGCTGGGCGCTATCAGCCTGCTGCAGCACGGCTTCGTCAGCGGCTTCAAGATTGACAAGTCGCTGACGCTTAAGCTCGGTACCAGCATGCGCGTACGCATGATGTTCCGGGCCATCTCGGCGCTGGGGAAGAGCCTCGGGCTCAGCGTGGCGGCAGAGGGGGTAGAGGACGCGGGGCAGCGGGCGTTCGTGACAGCCACCCAGTGCGACATCATGCAGGGCAACGGGCTGTGCAGGCCCGTGACGGCGGCGGCGTTTGAGGCGCTGCTCAGCGCGGAAGACGACAGCATGACGCTGACGGACAGCTGATGAAACGGTGCCCTCAGCGGCCCATCAGCCGGTGCGCCAGCTTATCGAGCAGCAGGAAGGGCAGCGAGCCCAGAAACAGCAGGCCACGCCCGACCGTGCGCAGGGCGCTGCTTTCAGAACAACAGGCCTCGCCGTTCCTGCTGAGCGTCAGCCGCTCGTAGTTCGCCAGCTCGTAGTTGGTGGCGGGCGCCTGGCTGAGAAGCCCTTCCAGGGCCGCCTCCGGGCTTTCGGCTGTCAGGCTGCTGTCCCACCGGTGGTGTAGGCGCAGACCGGCTACCGTCAGCGGCGGGTCGTCCCTTCGTGCCTCAGCGCCAATCCCCTGGCGCAGCCGGCGCTGCCGCGCCTCCTCCACCGGGGATAACGGCTCAGACGGATTCAGGCCCTGAAGCTCTACCCGGGTAGCCGCCGGCAGCGTGGCGGCCCATGCGGCAAGCTGCTGCAAAAGCCAGGTGCCGATACCGCATCCGCGCAGCGGCGGGGCCCGCATCAGGCCGCCGGGTGCCAGCGCCACGCATCCCGGGCGGCCGCGCCGGCCCGGCGTGAACACCGCGCTGACGGTGCCCGGAAGGACGCCGCGCGGCAGGGCCGACAGCACGTGCCAGGTGAGCCTGAGCGTGCACCCGGTCCGGGGCCCTGCGAAAGGCGGGTCTTCCCGCACAGACACCAGCAGGCGCACAGGCGCGTCAGGCAGAATGCCGGCGGGTAACCGGCGGATCGTCAGGACGTGTTCCGTAACGGGTGTAGAATTGGGGGCAGCCTTCATGGAGCAGCTCCAGATGATATTCAGGGTATCCTGATGCCGTCCGGTGGCACTGTACAGCAGTGAGTGGATTTCAGGGCTTATTTCAGCGCAATCTGTACCGTAAGAGTTGTCTCGGGCACAGGTACGGATAACCTGAGCAGAATCAGATGCTTCCTGGACTGATTTTTTCAGCCTCGTACTAAGGTAGACCTGCGCGCCCGGCCACGCAGAGGGCCGTCCGTGACGCCAGCAGTTCGCCTCTCAGGACCCCTGGTCCGCTTTAAACAGCCGGCGTCAGACCGGTTATGTGAAATCCAGCCTTGATCCCGGGAGTGAACATCCCGGGAGATTTTTTATGACCTCCGCACCCGCCTTGCCTGAGTCTTTGTCTGAAATGCGGGGCAGACTTTTGTGACGAAACCCATGCTTCCCACTGCCACAGCGTGTCCTCATGACAGGCCTTCATGATAGCGTCGCTCAGGGAGCGGGAAAGCCATACTTTCATGCACAGAGGAGACGTCATAATGAAAAACGGTGCCACGCCTTATCGTGAAGCGCTGATACGTCTGACGGCGCTCAGGCTGCGTTACCAGCGGGCAAGCCGCAACCCGGCCTTCTCCAGCTCGGACCTCGCGGCGCTGATGTCCGAGCTGGAGGAGGCCGAACAGGACGTTGAGCGACATGAAAAGCAGTAAATACTTCCTGCAGACCGGGCTTTAAAGTTTTACGCCGCTTGGTCGATATAAATGAAGTGGTTAATCCGATGGCCACACTCCACGAGTAAGTCCGTTTATCTCATTGATTTTATTCAGGGGCGGCCCTGCCCCTTTTTTCAACGTCTGCTAAGTCTGCCTGCTGTTCCATCACTGATGAGCAGCCCTGAATTTCGAACCTGTGTGCCGGTTCCTTTTCTGAATGTTATTTTCTGCTCTTCTTAAGCGCAGGATCCCGGTGTCAGCGGTGCGGAATTACCTGTGTGTCCAGCGTAAAAAAAATGGCTTCCGGGAGGAAGCCATAAGCACAATCAGTCGCAGTATCGGTTATATGTCCCCTGATGAGGCACATATTATTTATCGGCTGACTGCGACAATGCATTAGGGCAGGAAAGTGGATTTGAGAAAAAACTGTGCATGCTGCAAACAGGTATCGTCGGATGACAGAGTCAGAGCGATCAGATAGCAGCGTTATGTCCGCTAAAAGCTTCACTTATGAACGCAGTCATTTTGATGCCTTTCTTGCAGAGAATGTTGCATTCCACATAACTTACTATAGGGCGTAATTCTAACTAAATACATGAATATTAACGAAAAATAATTCATTTTTAATCTGAAGCCAGGGTGCTCCCATTTTTATTCCCAACGCCTTAGCACCTGCGGAGCGTGCGATAACGCAGCCATCATTGTTACTGAGTACCACAACGGGTTTGCCGCGCAGATGGGTCGAAAAAGCGCTTCGCAGCTTGCGTAGAAGGAATTAACGTCTGCCAGGCCAAACATGGGCATGGTTACCTCCGGCGGGCACGCGTGCTGCTGAAGAACCAGGTCACTACGCCAAGCAGCTGAAGCTCTTCCGGATAAATAGTTGAGTAGGCAGGGTTCATGGGCAGCAGGGCGAGACGAGGATGTAGCTGCAGGCGTTTAACCGTGAATTCGCCGTTAACCTCAGCAATGACGATATCCCCGTGGGAAGCCTCCTCAGCACGGTCCACGACCATGACGTCTCCGTCATAAAGGCCCAGCTCCTGCATGCTGCTGCCGCTGGCACGAACGAAGAATGTTGAGGCGTGCCGACGTATGCATAACTCGTTCAGATAAAGCTCTGACTCAACGTAATCCTGAGCAGGGGAGGGGAAGCCCGCCGCGCAGGTGTCCGCAAACAGCGGCACGGGAACGCGAGGCGTAAATATAGGCGGCCAGAGCAGTGTCAGGCCAGAGCTGTAAGCTGCGGGTTTCACGACAGTAACTCTCTGAAAGCCACAACTTCTGCGGCTGAAAACGACATGACACAATACATAAATCCTCCTTTCAATAGGACTGTTTATATATACAGTTTTATTGAGGCGTGATTCAATGACAAGTCTGTATCCTTCATGAATCGTCCCACTATCGATAATGCCCCTGAAGAATAATGAGTTATTTTCAATATTCAGTTGGAAAAACGCTTAGCCACAGCGATTAGTTAGTTGATTACTAAGTGAACAGCTTCTCCTGCCACCTTCCTCATCCTGTCGCGCGACAAACTGTCCACAGGGTTTGCGGATAGCTGTACACCCAAATTGTGGACAACCCACGCTTTGCGGGTAAGGCGCAGAATTAACTGCGCCTGCGATGCCGTGTGGCTCCTCAATATTGGGGCGCAACAAAGTCCATGCTCTTTAACTACATGATGCTGGCCTCTGGCGCGCTGCCATGCTTCGCACCAAGCCTAACGTCGTCCTGTCCCAAGCCTTTCAGACCATCTGGTGGCTAAAGCTGACGCAGAAAATTATGGCAACAGATTCAGGCTAAAAGCTTTATTTGCAATCGGTAACTTACCGCGAGTGCAGAGGGGAGTGGGGTGTTTCCGGTTCATCTGCGCCTGACGCACTTGAAAATTCGCCGCGTCACGATCGATATTCTAAGCCCGGGTGGCAAATTCCCTTTCTGTCACGGGCTTATCCCTGCAACGCTCGATCACACCAGCCTGTTCATTCTGAATACCGAACGCTTCAAGCCGAAGGCCTTTGGCCATCTGCTCACGCAGACAGAAAAAATGGTATTTGCGGGCATCACGCCTGCGGAAGTTGTGGCAGTAATGTGCAAAAGGGAAGGGCGAACATGAACACAACATCGTTGAAGACTTCAATGGCGTCAGCATCTACTCGCAGTGGCAAAAGGTATGCAGCCTGTAAAATGTGGCGAAAAGTTCTGCTCATCCAATTGACGCAGCGGCTTGAAATGAAATATGACAGCGCTTCCGTATCGGCTACAGTATTACTGACTCTGCCAGACATTGTTTTGCAGTTTGGAACCGCAGCGCCGGATTTACGTGAAGGTGATGCTGCTCTGGGCGGAGGCGTAGGAAATGCATATCTGCGAAGCAGAAACAACACTGGTTACAAACGGCAGCTGTTAAAGAGCAGCGTATAGTACACTAACAGCATTCTGTGAGATTAATGGGGAACAGGTCATCTCTGTATCGCTGTCATATTCATAAATTTCTAACTTAGCGGCTAACCTCATATTTTTTATAAATTTGACTAAATCAACCTCTAATATGTTCTCAGATAACATCCATAGGTTGCTAGAATAATTGTTATTTTAGGGTTTGAGATTGTTTTTTTCGGGCGGTAATTATTAAGAGTGAGGTGAATTTTAGTACCCACCCCACTGAGTAATCTTTAATTCTCCAGATTGCTTATGATGTTTTTATAATGATTAAAGCTACTCAGTACAGGGTAATTTATTAGACATCGTGCATACAGAAAAATCATAAACAAGGATATTAATCCTGTTGCCAATGCCATTGGTAATTTCTCTCTTGATTCAGAAAATGAAAATGCGGCTTGAGAAAATATGATTGACAGGGTTATATATAAGATAACTAACAAGGATCCTTTGTTTCTTTTTCTACAGAATCGAGGTTGGCTAAGAGATAGGGTAGTGTTTGTAATTGAAGAGTTTATAACTGTTACTTCTTGGTCTAAACAGTCAACTACTGTTCTTACAGAAAATTCCTTTTTTATGTCTATGTCAGAGTTCTTCTTCAGGATATGTAGCATTAAAGAAGCAAGCCTGGTATCTCTCAATTTTGTCAATTCAAAAAGCACCTGTGACTTGAGCTTCTGCTTTGCAACTTCTTTAGCATCTGACAATTGTCCATTGCTATCCTCAAGTGAGGATATTTCCTTGTAGACAGATATTCTTTCATTCGAAAATTTTTTCAACCTTCCATGAATTTCAAAGAAAAAGTTAACGGCTGCTATAAATATGGTGACAGTTAAAGTCAGTAAGGTGGCATTGCTTATGTTGTCCATTTTTTCCCCTTTCTATTATTAACATGAATCCAGATTTCAACGTAAATATTAGATCTGTTTTGACATCGGTGCTGTAGTATTGATATCGTTCACATGCACTACGTCGCCAACTGGCGACCCACCAATGGTTTAATAGCTTGAGAGGACCGCCTTCGGGTAGCTGCTAAAAACACTCCTGTAGCCTGAAAGGGAGAACACACCAGTGTGGTACATCTGCTCGCTCCTGGAAGCAGATATCGTCAACAATGCGCACCTACGACGCGACGATGGGGGTCTCTTAAACATATCAACGCAGGGCTTTTTTTACGCCTCTTGCTCTCAGATAAAGCGTCCACAACGATGCTTTACTTCACTTCCGTTATGAATTTTTCAGGGATACGCCCTGAGCTGCATACGACTTTTGCAATGACGCATAAGCCCATTTGGAACATTTGGGCGCTTGCGGAAGCCGCATTAGGAGCATGAAGCTGCGCGGTGTCACTTTGGTTCGAGTGAAACGAGAACAAAGTGACGCGCGCAGCGCATAACGACCAAACCCACGCACAGTGCGGTTTTCAGCGAGCCGATACAATCTGACGTGCACGTATTACGTGTTTTCAGGTGCTTAACTGGCTTTTTATCAACCATGACGCGACGTTAACGAACAACCCGTTAAGGGCGTTTTATTAGAAGGAGAATGATCGACTCGGTATCGATGGCGACATCAGGAAACTGGTGTACGGAGGCAGACTGACTAACGTCAGCACGGCGTAAGCCGCAAACAGGTCAGAGACCTGGGGAGCCTCGTAAGAACTCAACATTTCGCCGCCCCGATGCACAGATACCAGTCGAGACGCAGGAAGCGCAAAAGCAACCGTGTCATCGGGGAAGAGATGTACAGAGTCAGAGTCATACAGCTTTGGGTTTGTGGGCTAACAGCTGTAGATTCTGAAAGGAGGTATATAGTGGCTGGAAAATTAAGTAAGCAGCTCGTGACGCTCGCACGTCAGGGCGGAGGAAGTTTTAAAACAGTTTCTGATCGCTCAAAGATTGCCAGCCGCTTTTCGGAGCGACTGGCAACCCTTAATATTCAGATTCCGGACGTAAGCCATATTAAGACCAAACATATCGAAAACTATATCCGAAGTCGTCAGGTTGAAAATATATCGTCCAGAACGTTGCAAAATGAAATGGCCGCATTACGTTCAATCCTTTCACAGGGGGGACGTAACGTTCTGGCTAATCCTGCGCATGAAAAGCTGAGCAATCAGGCGCTGAATATTTCTGGTGCCAGCAGGGAAGGGACTAAGGTCGCCATTTCTGATGAACGTCTTAAGGAAATTATATCGACCGTATCAGAAAAAGATCGTGGGATCGCTTTAGGTATTCAACTGGCAAGATATATTGGTCTCAGGGCAGAAGAAACTGTTCAGTCAGCAAAGTCACTCAAGACGTGGCGAAAAAGTTTGCTCGCCGGTGAAAATAATGTTCGCGTTGTATTCGGCTCTAAAGGAGGGCGTCCGCGTGATGCAACGATATTCGAAAGAGACAAGGTTGTCGCTTTATTAAATGAGGCTATTCGTTATGTGGATGATAATAACGGTAAGTTAATCGACAAGCCAACGCTTCACCAGGCGCTTGACCGCTATCATAATGTATTACGTGAAAGTGGAATGACGGGAATACATGCGCCGCACAGTCTCAGGTACGCTTATTCTCAGGACGCCGTAAATCATCACCTTGAAAATGGCATGAGCCGAAAAGAAGCTGAGGCTTTAGTGTCGATGGATCTTGGACACGGTGACGGGCGCGGAGATTATGTTGCGCGTATTTATAACCGCGTTGACGAAATAGGTTAATAACGGGGTCTTGTAATTTTCCTCAAACAGGCGCTATTATTAAAACGCTTCTTATGTTGTCTTCGGACAACCACCAATGGTCAGTGGCTTGAGATGACCGCCTTCGGGTAGCTTCAATAACACTCCTGTAGCCTGAAAGGGAGAACACATCAGTGTGGTACATCTGCTCGCCTTTGGAAGCAGATATCGTCAAACACGGCTCCTACTGCTTGGCGATGAAGGTTCATTCAACTATCCGGCTTCGGCCTTCGCTCTTCGGGGAAACATTCCCGACAGGGCAAATGTTTCTCTGTTTTTCAGGAGAAACTATGTCTGTAACCCGCTCGTTCCTTACTGAGCTGCGTATGCCTTTCGATATTGTTCTTTCAGCTGCAACCCGCGTTGCGTCTGAATACCCTCATATCACGGCTGCACTCAGGAGAACATCGTGGCTGTCTTCACCTTCCGGTCATTATGAGTTCTGTCCCCGTGTCTGGTTCGACGATCAGCGTTATCACGCCATTGTTATGGCAAGAACGGTGATTAACGGTCAGCCGGGCGATGAGTTCATTTTCAGCCGGCACGGTAAGCACTTTACTCACAATGCTGCTGCGAAATCCGCTCAGCTTGCCGCGTCTGAAGCTGCGACCTTCCGGGTATTTACTGCTCAGAAGTAACGGCACAGTCGCCTCAGCTATACATTCGTTTTACGAATGCCCATCGGGAAACATCTTCCCGACAGGGCAGGTGTTTCCCTACTAACAGGAGAAACACCATGCAAACCCTTTCTTTACCATCTTTCTTTTCCATAAAAAGCATTTTTTCTGTGGCTTCCGCTGCGGCTGTATCCCTGTGGGATCGTGTTGCTGACGGCAACAGTAAAGATGAATGGGTAACGAACCGCGCCGGCTCACTGAGCTTTAAGGTGCAGGTCCATCAGTTATCCTCTGGAAAATGGACGTCCGGCATACTTACGCGTTCCGGCACCTTTTACGGCAATCATCGCTTTAGTTCGCTAAAACATCCTGCTGAGGAGTTTCGCTCGTATCGCCAGGCTCGCCGCTTCGCACTGAAGCTGGCGAATCAGCTCGCTACGTTACGTTTCGCTTATCAGTAAGGAGTTGGGTTATCTGGACGGCAAAGCCGTCTCAGCAATAGCCCGATCTGAAGCAATTTCACGTTAACCAACCCTGTGGGGATTTATTTCCCATCAGGGGGATAAATCCCACTGAATTTTGAGGATTTATCATGACTCCCATCTCCGTACTGCCTCAGCAGGTCACCTATAACGTGAAGCAGACCGGATGGATATCCCCGAGCCAGTGGCACAGTTTACCCTGGCAGTCACAGAAGCATTCTGGCTGCTGCCGGTACATCTTCGTCCATGCTCGCCCACGAATGGTATGCGTATGCAACGCGCGTCCATGATGTTTCCTTCTCCGGAGATATTTGCTTTCGCCGGGAAAGACGAAGGGACTTACGTATCCAGAGGCGTGATGTTTACTCAGGATTTGAGTGCCGATTTTCGTATTGAAACAGAGGGGCAACCCGTCGATTTCTTCACGCGGATAGCGCTTATCCTGCTGTATCAACATTGTGAGAGCTGTTACGAAATATCGTCATCAGCCGGCGGCGTCAGCTGGTCTCTGCCTGCTCGCTGGGCAATACGGCATGAGCTGATTTCAGATCATGCTGCGCCTCAGCCCTTCAGCACACATGGGTTTATCACCGGCGCGGCTGATGAGCTGCTTATCAGAAGCGTGTCTGGCGGTGAACGACCATTCACAACGGCAGACTGGGGGCTGGTTTCAGAGCTTGAGTTCACACTTGAGGCACTGAAAACCGACAAACGCTAATACCCCAACTTTAACCCATCGGGGATTTACGTCCCTACGGGCGGTAAATCCCCTCTGAACTGGAGATTTACCATGACACAGACCTCAATCGATTCACTGGTCATTCCGGGCGTATACCAGCTGGTCCAGGGGGCGTCCATAAAGGCGGAACAGTGGTCCCGATTTACCGAGGTGGTCAAAGAAGCCTTCTGGCTTCTTCCCGCTCAGCTCCGGCCATATAAGCCGCTGGGTTTTGAGATGAACCGTGCTTCTGAGCTGTTTGACGATGAAGGTTCGGTTACGTTCAACCATAAGGACAGTGCAGGCTACTGCTGCAATCCGTTTTACCTCAGGCAGACGCTTTCGGATGATTTTCAACCGTACCGCAAGGTTGAGAGTCAGCGATGCAGGCAGGATTTATTCGTGCGCATCGTGCTGGTTCTTCTGCATAACATATGCCCCGGCTGCTATCACATAACCAGTTCCTGCCCACAGAGCTGGCGTTTTGCACAGCGATGGCTGGCGTGGAACATGGATATGTTTACCAAAGCACCCGAAGACATTCCGGCATCGTTCGTGATACCTGGCGCGGTTGAACACCTCCTGCTGGTTAAAACGTCCGGACCCGGCAAGCAGGTCACCACTGAAGAGTGGGAAGCGATATCAGGTATTGAGCTCTGGCTTGCCCAACAGCACAACGACTGACGCATTTACCAACCCTTCCGGGATTTGCTCTCCGGAAGGAGGCAGATCCCGCTGTTTCAGCAGGTGATCCTATGTTTACTTTCGACAGTAACGCGCTCGCGCAGCTGTTTCACGATACATACCATCAGACCATGTCGGTCAGACTGGTTATAAGTTCGCAGGAAGGTTTGTTCCTTGAGTTTCAGAACGGCTTACGCGGTCAGCTTTTCTACCGTAAGGCGCGGATACATGCGCTTGAATACAGCGGTGGCAGTAGCGATCCGGGCGTGCAGGTCGAACTTAAATTTGGTCACATCTCTGAAGAATACGGGCTCATCGTTGATGACCCTGCCTTTTTCAGCGCGATGACGGCCGATGACAAAGTGGTTGTTCTGTCTGTTCGCTCCGCATACCAGCTGAAACGCAAAACCATCAGCTGGCTGAGTGAGCGTAAGCTTGCGCTGCTGAGGCAAAGGATGGATGTAATGCGGACTTCGGATTTTCTTGAATGCCGCAGCGATGAAGAGCGGGCCGGGTGGTTCGATTCGGCAGCATCCATGCTTGAAGAAGCAATATTTACAGACAGTAAGCGGTTTGATCGCCACAACTTTTATTTTTCAAGGCAGCAACTCCGGTTGCGGCTGAACAGCATAACCGCCGACGGAAAAATTATTTCTTCGGTGTGTTAACAACCATCCCTGACGGGCGTATTTCTCGCCCGTCAGGGATGGGATGCGCCCTTTTTTCATCTAAGGAGCATCCCATGACTAAATCAACCAAAACCCGCCGCACGAAGAAAACTGAAAGCGTCGATCTGTACCAGAAGGTCACTGACCGCATCGTAGAGGCACTGGAAAACGGCGTCGCGCCCTGGAAAAAACCGTGGCGTACCGTCGGCACCTGTGCCGCTTCAGGTCCGATACCGGTTAATGCCTTAACGGGCAAGCCATACAGTGGCGTAAACGTGCTGCTGCTGTGGCTGGCCGCTGAGGAAAAAGGGTACCGCACCGATCGCTGGGTAACGTATCGTCAGGCGCAGGAGCTGGGCGGACAGGTTCGCAAAGGTGAAACGTCATCAGAGGCCATTATCTTCAGGCCGTTTGAAAAGCAGGCTGAAGATCTCAGCGGAAACAAGCTGTTTGATGCTGAAGGCAAGCCACTGATGGAATCGCGGGCCATGATAAAGCCTAACTTTCTGTTTAACGTTGAGCAGTGTGACGGATTACCGGAAGGTGTCGCCGCCTTAACACATGAATCTTCCGTAACCGAATACCCCGGCACGATCGACTGGCCGACGGAGAAACGGATATGTGAGATTGTGCATATGGCGGGCGTGAAGGTGCAGTTCAAATTACAGAACCGCGCTTATTACGCCAGACACACTGATTCAATACTGATGCCGACGGCGGAGCAGTTTTTCAGCCACGCCGATTACTTCAGCACGCTACTGCACGAAGTGGTTCATGCCACAGGCCATGAGTCACGACTGAACCGTGAAGGCATAACCAAATCGGCGAAGAAGTTCGGCGATCCGGTTTATGCGTTTGAAGAACTGATAGCCGAAATGGGCAGTGCGTTTCTGTGTGCTCAGCTCGGCGTATTCGGCGATGTTCAGCATGACAGCTACATAAAATCGTGGCTTGAAGTCCTGAAGTCCGACAAAAAAGCGCTTTTCCGTGCCAGCAGGCAGGCAAGGGAAGCCTCTGAGTTTTTACTGCAGTTAAAAGACAGCGCGGCTGAGGCTGCGTAACACACCAACCCGGCAGCGTTGAATGATCGCGCTGCCGTCCCGTGAGGGCACTGACCCTCACGGGACAGTGCCCTCTTTTTTTTCGTAAAAAGAGGAATTAACCATGTCAGACTGGTGCCATAACCGTTTAGAAATCACCGGAAAATCCGCGCTCATCGGCATTATGGAAGAGTGGATCACTGGCGAAGCCGTACCACTGTATCGTCACGCCGTCATGCGCAGCATAAAGCTGTTTCTGGCTGGATGTGGTGGTCTGTTACGCCCGGTCAAAACGGAGTCATTTCCGCCGTTTCCGGCGCTGATGCAGAGCGGAACGGGGCACGGCACGCCGGCAAATCTGGCGTTTGATCAGTGGCTCGATCTGCTGCGTAAGGATGTACCGCTTGACGGTGAGAACCTGCGTAAAATCGAGCGGCTTTACCATCAGTCCGGTATTGATGCGATCCGCTGGGACAGCATTCCGGAGGTATCGCGCAGGCATATCGCGCGACTCATTGAGGAACGCTATGCGGACTGGTTTGGTGTTGCCACCCTGTCCCGGGAAATTGAACCGGGGCAGTGCTGGGAGCGGCTGAGCCAGTTGCCTGAGCGGGCCCAGCCCTGCGATATGCTGCAGATTATCCCCAGCCGTCTTGCCGCTGAGCTGAACGGCAACGGAGGTTTGCTTGCCGGGATGTCTACGGCCAGCAGTTTTTACTGTCGTCAGTACGGTATGGAGTGGCCCGCAGGTCATAACGTCAGCTGGCAACGTGAAGGACTGGGCAGCATAAAACTGGCGTTTGATTCCGCCTGGTTTCCGCCGGCAGGAGAGCTCATCGCGGCGCTTTCGTCCACGTTTGACTGTGAGATTCGCCACTGGTACAGCGAGCCCGTTCACGAACTGGATGGCTATGACTGTTACGATCGGGGCGATCACGTCTGCAGCGCTGAGGCGACTGTTGACGAGCTGGACGACGGCAGACCCGGGCTTCATCTTGTGCCGGCAGTTGAATCCGATGACTTACCGGCCGGAATGCCCGTACAGCGGACGGCACAGGCATGAGTGGCAACGGCGAGTATTTGCGCTGCCGCGTCATTTCTACGGCTCACCTCAGCGCAGGCGACAATGCGCTGCTGGATGAAATCACAACCCATGAAGTCGAACACGGTGAGTGGATACACTATATCGGCGGCGGCTACCTGCTGCGATTAACCGCGTGCTCTGCGCCGGTTCTGCGGCTGAAAGAGGCCGGGCTATCGAAAGAGGCCCGCCGTGTGATCGCTTCATTGATGTGTTCGGATGCCGTGGAAATCCTGATTTTCGAATCAGGGGCTCCGGAGGCTGAGGGATTCAACACGTACAGCTGGTAACCAAAAAGGCGGGCCGTAAGGCTTGCCTCACACCCTGAGGGGAACACTTCCTCAGGGGCGTGTTCCCCTTTTTTTATGGAGAACACGCATGACTTTTATCAACCATCGCAACACATTCCTGAAGATTTTCAATACCACGGCCCGTTATCATCACAGGCACAAAGTGTTTGAGGACTTCGTCAGCTGCGCGGCGATTGCGCTGCACAACGGCGTTGCGCACGATGCAGAGCTGGAAAAGCAGTATCTGAGCATAATTGCCAGCTACGAGAAGGAAGACGTCACCCGGATGGCTGAGTTACTGGGTCACGTCGCGATGGCGCTCGACCAGGAACGTTGTGATTTTCTCGGCAGCATTTTTATGGAGCTTGAGCTGGGTGATAAGTATCGCGGCCAGTTCTTCACGCCGTGGGACGCCTCGCGGATGATGGCATCGGTGCAGCTGTCCGGCATCGATGCGCTGATGCAGGCTCAGGATTTTATTACTCTGCAGGAACCTGCCAGCGGCGCGGGCTGCATGGTCATCGCCTTTGCTGAAGAGTTCGCACAGCGCGGTTATACGGTGTCAGAGCAGCTGTGGGGGTCGGTAACGGACGTTGATCCGCTGGCCGCCAATATGTCCTACATACAGCTCTCGCTCTGCGGTATCGCGGCTGAGGTTGTGACCGGAAACGCGCTGACGCTTGAACTTCGTAGGACGCTTTACACTCCGCTGCATTACACCGGCAGGTGGGCAGCAAAACTCGGTCGCGCAACGCAACGCGCAGCCTGACCATAACGCCTCTCCGGAGGCGTTTTTTTTGCAAATCGATATAGAGTTTGCGATGGATACCACACTACCGGCAGGGCATGGTGCATGACATGACGCTGACGGAGGAACATCTTACATGCAACCCACGCAGGATCAGGCACAGGTAATTGCCTGGAAAGGCAGACAGCTTGTCGTGACGGCATTTGCCGGCACGGGTAAAACATCCACGCTTGAGGCTTACGCGCTGGCAAATCCCGGTGAACGTATGCTTTATCTTGCCTATAACCGCGCTATACGCGAGGAATCCGAGCGGCGATTTCCCTATAACGTGGAGTGTAAAACGTTTTATCAGCTGGCTTGGCCGGACTTTGGCCAGCACTTTCAGGCGCGACTCGCCACATCCCTTCGCGTAACGGATATTGCACGTCTGCTCAATACGCGCCACTGGCTGCTGGCAAGGTCTGCGCTGAGCACGCTTAACGCCTTTCTCTACAGCGCCGACAGGGAGATATCACCTCTGCACCTGCCAGATGAAAGTGACAGGGGAGGACTGGATGCGGGAAAGATACTCGGCGCTGCACAGATTGTATGGCATGAAATGACCCGAATGGATTCACATTTTCCGGTGACGCATGACATCTACCTCAAACTTTATCAGTTGTCTGTACCGGATCTCGGGAAGAGGTGGGACGTTATCCTGTTTGATGAAGCGCAGGACGCCAATCCGGTTACCCGTCAGTTTGTTCTCAGTCAGCCCTGCCGCATCATCCTTGTTGGCGATCGTTACCAGCAAATCTATCGCTTCAGGGGAGCAGAAAACGCGCTGGTTTCTCCACAGCTGGAGACCGCAGACCGGCTCTGGCTCACAAACAGCTTCCGGTTTGGGCCGGCGGTTGCAGAGGTTGCGAACGCTCTACTTACGGAGGCGGGTGAATCGCGCGGTATATGTGGGCTCGGCGGTGAGGATCAGGTAGTCCCTGAGCTTCCAGCCGGAACAGCACATCACTGTGTTATCAGCCGGACGGTGGCGGGCGTGATTGGTTCGGCCCTTACGGCAAGCCTGGCGGGTAAAAGGGTGTACTGGGTAGGGGGGATGGAAGGATACCGCATTGTTGAACTGGAAGATCTGTACTGGCTTTCGGTCGATATGCCCGACCGCATTATGTCGCCCCAGCTGACGCGCGATTACCGAGACTTTGAAGAGTACCGGTCCATTGCCAAAGCGACGAAAGATCCGGAGATGGGGCTGGGCGTCCGACTGCTGGACATGTACTTTCCCCTTCCGACGTTACTGGCCGTACTGAAAAAACAGGTGGTAACGCATGAAAGTGATGCTGACGTGACGGTAGTGACCGCGCACCGCAGTAAAGGGCTTGAGTGGAACGCGGTCGGTCTCAGCGATGATTTTGTTGATATTACCGACCCGCTTCTGAGCCCGCGCGAAAAGGAAGATGAGCTGAATCTTCTGTACGTATCGGTGACCCGCGCGCGCAAAGTCCTCGTGCCAAATGAGCTGGTCCGTATCGTAACCGGCTGCCTGCAGGAGCTGAATGAAGCCTCTGAAACACCGGTCGAGACGAATCCGACCCGCGCAGAATTGGCATCGAACTGTGACAATAAAGCGGCATTATCAGGAAGTAAAAATGTTCAGTAAACTCATTGCCAGCTTGTGTGGGGGGAAAACCGCCGCGAAGTCAGCGCCAGCTGGCAGCAGGATCCCATCGGGATATTTTACGCCGCAGTCTGCATCACAGCTCCTTTCATTACCGCATCGTAAGCTACTGATGAGGCAAATCTGGGATAATACCTCTTTGCCGGAGGACGTTTATAACCGGCTGTATCTGGCACCGCTGAAAAAACTCGCTGAGTGCGTGCAGGTTGTGCCGGCCGCCGGAGAAGGTGAATGGAGTAAAGAAGGAGGATTTATCGACTTCACGCTCAAATTTACCGCCTGCAGCGTCAGGTTGGCAAAAGGGCATATGTTTCCACCGGGTGCCGCTCCAGAAGAGCAGGCCGCTAAGAATACGCTCTGGAATGCGGTTGTTTTCTGGTCAGCGCTTACCGCGCATCTGGCGTTGCTGAGCCGTATTGAGGGCGAACTACTGGACGGTCGCTGTTGGATGCCCGGCATGGTACCACCGTCAGCGCCGTTTCGGTTTCGGGTTAATCAGGCAGATAACGCCAGCGTGGCAACGTTGATGGCCTCCAGGCTGCTACCGGACGACGGTGTTACCTGGCTCAGCGGGGATCGCCAGGCTATGCAGGTGATGGCTACGCTGGCAGTCAGAGAGGCATCGGCTATGCCACTGATTCAAGATATTCTCGATAAAGCGCGGGATATCAGCGGTTCGCCCGCAAGCGCAGCATCTGTGGGCCTGCATTCAGTGACTTCAGTTGTGTCATCTGCAGTCACCGAACAGTCGCAGTCGGCAATCATTTTATCAGACGGGGGCATCAGCGCCGCCTCAGCGCTTGCTGATGACGGAACCGAAAGTGCAGCAAAACTGCCGTCAGATAATGCGACCGGTCAGGCAGAACATCCGTTAACGGCATCAGAGGGTCCAATTGCTTTGTCATCGGCACTTTCAGAAAACTGCGGTTCAACGAATGAACAACCTGAGACTGAAAAAACATCAGTTGATGATGACACCTCCCTGCTACTCAGCATGTTCAATGCAGCTGAACCGGCGACCACTGATGTGAATGATAATGCGGAACAACAGGCCCCAGTCATTTCAGATGATGTTATTCCGGTTCAGCCCTCTGACGAAGATATAATCGCGGTTCCCGCTGAATGTGTGAAACTCATACCCGACGCTGAGCCAGATGATGACTTCCCTGCCATTGAGTCCATGCTGGATACGGTCGTTGACACTGAAAGTGATAAAGATGAAAACGGAGATATGTCCACGGCTTCAGCTATGAATGAAGTAAGCAATCCGGGGGAGCAGTTTTTAGAGTGGATTAAGGAGTCTGTAAATAATCAAACGCTCAGCGTGAACCAACAGGACAGCCTGCTGCATGCGGTAAGTGGATTTATGTTTATATCTCTACCGGGGACGGTATTTAAATTCATAGATGCTAAGGGTGTGGAAAAAGACCGAAAGGCTGTACAGTCATCTTTCGAAAAGATGGGCATATTACATATGCGTAACGACAAGCGTTTTTTTAGAGTAAAAATATATGAAAGTGAAGGTCTTGAAGGTAAGTATCAGAAGCGAAGTGGATATTTAATTCGTCTTTCTTTACTTGGCTGCTCAGGAAAAATTAAACTTCATAACAGTCGTTATATTATGATTGAAAATTAATGAAGGGACCTTTAAAGGTCCCTGATTAAATTCAGGCTGGGATGGCATTTTTCACTGCATCCGGAACAGTCGGTCTGCCGTTAGCGATGCAGGTTGCGGTGAATACGGCTTCTGCATAAAGGGTATCGTTTACCAGTATCTGCTGAACGAAATTGACGCGACTGCGTTTTTCATTGGCCTGCAGGGCGCATGTTACCTGCATTTCATCACCTTTCTGCAGGCTCTTCTTAAAGCGCAGCGTATATTCCAGGATCATATGCAGGCGACCTTCAGCGAACTCCTGCTCCAGATCCAGCCCCAATTCTTCTTTCATAAACGCGTGACGCGTCCATTCCATATAGAAGGGATAATAAAGACCATCCACAACGCCCTGAAAATCAACGTGTTTTTCGTTTACGGAATAGGTTTTGGTAAACATCATAAATCCTTAAAGTAATTCAGCAGTGCAAACCGCATTGGCAGTATCAGGTTTTCAAATTCCTTTTGCGAGGTGTTGACCCCGGTGCAGATATTAAGCGCCATGCTCATATCGTTCTCCACTCCATAGATAAAACTAATGCCATGGTAAATGTTATGAGCCCGACGCTGCTCATCGATAACATTAATTTTTTCGTTTCTGAGTGCGTCATCCCAGACGACTGTACTGACGTCACCCTTTTTTATCTTGGTGAGTTCAATACCTATTTTTATCAGAAGGCTGTCCTTGTACTTTACTTCATAATAAAATTTATTGTCCCACTCAGCATAACCATTGCTCTGATGAGCTGCGATGGCATTATTTTGAACAAGAAGGGTAGAGATGTAGGTTGTCTTCTCCATCTTGTTCAGAAAGTTTATAACCTCCGTACTACAGCGATGAAAATTGAGTTTTACCTCTTTTGGATCCACTTCACTCTCCGGCACTCGAGAATATCTTCTTTCTTAATGGCCGTGCTTTTTACACCTTCAATAGTGACGCTGTCCTCGTCGACTATTTTGACCACCCCTATAATCAAGCCATTCTTATGCCTTACATGGCATAGCTTGTTATTATTAGGGTCCAGAGTTCGCTCGTTCGATACAATACAGAATTCTCCGAAACTGATATAAGGTTCACCATAGGTCCCACCAACCTGGATAAGTTCCACGTCGGGCAACTGGCGACTGGCCAGTATAAAGAGGGTATCTTCATCCAGCTTTGTGTATTCAGTGAACTGTGGCGGAAATCCTTCGCCTGTCATTATCCAGTTGCCTTCAACTTTAAGGCCGCTTTCACTGAAGAAATCCGCAATCAGATTGATCACATCAATACGTCGGGGTGGAACCGTGCCACCAGACTCCCAGCGGGTGTAAGTCGTGTAGGAGAGTTCAGTATTTTGCTGCTGAACGTAGTTCACTACTTCCTGAGGTGAAGTCCCTGTTGCCGCACGGCAACATTTCAGCCTCTTCTCAATTGTGTCAAGCATGCGCACGCCTTTAGCAAAATCAATACACCTGATTCTAAAGGAAATCTTTGGTTTAGTTGTGGGAAAAAATACCAGTAAATGGGAAATATTTGCACGAAAGTCTTAAGTGATGGTAATATTTAAAGACTTTATAAATATAACGTTAATTATTTTCACAAAGTTTTATCTGAACTGTGAGAGTTTCCATGAGGCGGGGCAAATTTTCGTTTCAGGCATGGTCAGTGCAGATGCTGAGCATAAGGGATGACATCAAATGCAGAATGCAAATGCCTGCTCCTGCATATTTGAGTTAAGTACCTATCCACACGTTAATTAAAGCCGGAGAGACCATGTCCTCAGATCAAGACGCCCGAAGCCCCTCGCCAATTGTTTACATAGGTCCAGCCAGACGTATGAAAACTGAGAACTGTGCTGTCAGACTCACTCACCATTCTGGCCGTGTCGTCACCGCCAGCAAAATTGTTCAAGGCCTTATTGATCGTTATCTGGATGCATATATAGAAGAGCTGTCCGCTCAGTCATCCGCCCGATAACGGCTCATTTAATTACTCACCTATCGCGAATCCACTCTATTTGTGGAGGAAACTATTCATGCCTGAAAAGCTGAAAGACGTTATAGCCATTCCTTATCATACCGACGCTGAGCAGTGTGTTCTGGGGGCGCTCATGCTCGATAATGACCGATGGGATGATATTAACCTTCTGATTACCGCTGATGACTTCTTTGTGAGCGCTCATCGCGCGATTTATCGTGCAATGAGCGCCCTGGCATCCCGGCTACAACCGTTCGATCTCATTACTCTCAGTGAAACGCTTGAACGGGATGGGCGGCTTGATACGGCGGGCGGATTCGCTTACTTGGCTGAGATCGGTAAAAACACGCCTTCAGCAGCAAACATACTTTCCTATGTGGGCATCGTCCTCGAAAAGAGCAGGCTGAGACAGTTGCAGATCATTGGCAATTCGCTTTTGGCTGATATCAGGGGTAACAGACTGAGCTCTTTAAATGTTGCCGCCCAGGCTGAGGAAGCACTTTTCACACTGAGTGAGAAGGGGCAACACGCAAACGAGTGCGAAACCGAAATTTTGCAGGCGCTTGACCAGTTACTGAGCAAGCTTGAAGTGGCCACAGCAGCTGACACTGGAATTACCGGCACTGCCACAGGAATGGCCGAGGTTGATTTTATGACCTGCGGACTTCAGCCGGGCGATTTGTTTATTCTCGCCGCGCGGCCTTCCATGGGAAAAACTTCACTTGCTCTCAGCTGGAGTATCGGGGCGCTGATGAGCCGGCCGCAAGAAAGTGTGTTCATTTTCAGCATTGAAATGCCAACCGAGCAGCTGATGGTGCGGATGCTGTCCATGCGCAGCAGGGTAGAACTCAACCACCTGCGCAGCGGCAATCTCAGTGATGAGGACTGGGGAAGGATCAGCATGGGTGCTAAGGAGATGGCTGAATGGCGCGAGCGGTTAGTCATTGATGATAACAGCAGCCAGACGCCGGCCACGCTTCGCATCCGGGCACGCAGATATATCCGTAAATACGGCAAACCCTCTCTCATCATGGTCGATTACCTGCAACTTGTCCGCTGTCCCGATATGGAAAACCGTACCCAGGAAATAGCCGAAATCTCCCGATCGCTCAAAGCGCTGGGTAAAGAACTCGGCTGCCCCATCCTTGCACTCTCACAGCTCAACCGTCAGGTAGAGCAGCGTGCCGATAAACGTCCTAACAATGGTGACCTTCGGGATTCGGGGGCGCTTGAACAGGACGCAGATCTGATTGCTTTTATCTATCGCGATGAGGTTTACCACGCTGATACGGCGCATCCGGGGCAGGCCGAAATCATCATCAGCAAACAGCGGCAGGGACCTACGGGCACCATCAAAACCCAGTTTGACGGCAGGTTTACCCTCTTCAGTGAATATCCTGAGGGCGGGTATGACTTTGGTTATGATTTCAGGAGCACTGGCAAATGAGTCAATTTCAGCGTGTTGCAACACCGTCCGGCAGTGAAAATCTGGCCAGGATTTTCACTCTCGATGAACTCTGTTTGAATCCTGATAATCCGCGCAAAAGCCGCAATCCTCTTTTTGAGGATTTGAAAGTGTCTATCCGTGCGCGCGGGCTCAATTCCGTGCCGTTTGTGACGCGCGATCCCCGTATTCCTGAAGGAAAGTGGACTTTCAGTGACGGGGGGAACACGCGTTACACCATCATGCGTGAGCTCTGGGATGAAACCGGAGATCAGCGGTTCTTTAAAATGACCTGCATTGAAAAACCGTGGCCTGGCCGTTTTCAGTGCATTGCAGGGCATCTCGCAGAAAATGAAACCCACGGGCAGCTGACCTTTATTGATAAGGCCCTTTCTGTCCGTGAAGCGAGATTATTGCTTGAAGAAGAGCGAGGGGAAAAAATCTCTTTGCGCAATCTCGCCGCAGAACTGGCCAGCAACGGCCTGCCTGTACATTTTTCAAGCGTAAGCCGTATGGAAGATGTGGTGACAAACATCTATCCATGGATGCCTGTTTTACTGGGGTCAGGATTTGGTGGGCGTGAACTCAGAAAACTGCTCAAGTTGCGCCATGGCGCTGAATCAGTCTGGGATAAATATCATTTAAATACAGATGATTATACCGGAACCAACTTTACAAATGTGTTTGGGCAGTGCTGCCAGAAATTTGATGATCCCGAACTATGGTCTCTGGAAATGTTCACTGATGAACTTGTTGGTGACCTGACTGCGGCCTTCCCATGTGATGACCTCGATTACGATGGCTGGTTACTGGAGCTGCGCGGTGCTGATAAGGAAAAAGCTGAGCCTGCTGAAGACATCACCATTGCCGTTTCACCCGCCTTGCCGGCTACCTTATCAAAGGTGGCAAATGATTCCGGTGAGCATAGTGATCCAACGGATGCGCAACCATCAGATGTTATGCCTCTGATGAGATGCAATCCGCGGGATACAGTCACTGAAGCTGAGATACCCGCTGAAATAAGCGATTCTGAAGGTTCATCCTTTTTGGTAAACGATGAAGATTATGTAGATGAAACTCATGCCACCCAATGTCCTGATGGTTCCCTTCAGCCAGTGGCTCAGTCAGAAAACCATTCACTCTGGCACCTCAGCGCCTTACAGGACGATATTGAGCACCTGCAAAGTATTGCCTGGCGTCTGTGCTGGGACATCGCCAGTGCTCATGACTGCGGTGACGCGTTAGAACCCGCCAGTGAAAATGCTTCACAGCCTGGTTACCGGCTATCAGTGCCTGCAGAAAATGCTCATGTTGTGTCCTTATACCTTGCTTCCCTGACTGACGATACGGCTTGTCAGGACTCTGCGAATTTAACGTTTAAATTGCTGATCGGGTCATCTGAATCAGCCACGCCTGTTTTTGATGACGAACAAACTCTGATGGTGTTTCGGCTAATCAGAATCCTTCGTCGTCTCCGCGAACTGCAGCGCAAGAGTGCTGCTTCAACTGTTCCTGTAAATGAAGGGTAACTGATGAACACGAACCTAGCCCGGGCTGCAAATGGCTTCCTGCTTGACCTGGTTATGGAGCTGAAAAACGGCTTTATACGCCGCTGTGACAAAATGGGTCTGACATCTGAAGAGATCGCCAAGCTGAAGGATGTGACCATTGAAGATATCCATTATATCGTCAACAGCGAGGTCTCGGTTCTCTCATTCCAGATAAATCAGGACAATCTGGCAAGGCTGATTACTCAAGCCAGGGATGATCAGACGCGAAAGCAACGGATTGATCGTGCGCTTGCTTTGGGGGGCTCAATCAAACTGATGGAGCATTTCTTCGGGCTGATGAGTAATGACGTAGCCGCGCGCCGCAGGATCGCGGGCATAAAAGTCCGAGCAGGCCGGGGAACCGTCCTCAGCGAGGAACAGAGTACCGAGCTATGGGAAATCTGGGCGGCAAATGACAGTAAAACACCGCGCAGTGAAACGGACGAGGGGCTGGATTTGATGCTGCTTGCTGCCGAACAGATGGATATCTCACTGACCGCTGTCTGGAATACCGTTCTCAAATGGGAGAGTGAGCATCTCACCGCCGCCACCCGGAGAAGAGCATGACTATTACCACTGTGAAATACATTCACTGTAATCAGGAGGGGCAGAATGCGGTCTTGTGAAGTTATACCGGGTCTTAAAGCCCCGGTTACTGCTCCATCTTCACTGCGAAAAAAAGCGACCCGCGCGGTGCTTCGATTCTGGCAGGGTGAGCGTAACTATAAATGTCTAAATGAAAACCGAACCGGCTATTACAAGATCGATCTTGGTCCGTTCTGGCGACTGCTCAGCCGCGATGAAGGGCGCACCTGGGAGATGATGAATCATGAGCGTTATAACACGGCTATGCGCAACTGAAATATAGCCAGAATGCTGAGCGTTGCGCCTGAAGTGGCACAGTGCTCAGCATTTTTGTATTCAGAAGGTGAAGAATGACATTACCGGATGACAACCTTATCCATCAGGCAGTCAATAAATTAATCGATCGGCTGGCGTGTTTGCCGGAAGAGCAAAACAACTGTGTCCGTGGTGGTCTGTTATTCACGGGTAATATACATGATTCCATGCCGCGCCGGTTGCTTCTGGACCCACGCCTCTCTCCGCTGGACAAAATGGGCTGGATAATCATCCGCCTGCACGCGTTGAGCAATGACGGTGCCGTTTTTCCCTCCTATGAAGAGCTGCAGCTGCAGCTGGCAACGCCGGGAAAAGGCAAAGCGTCCAGAGAGACCATCAGCCGCATACTCCTCATGCTTCGCATCACTGGCTGGCTCAGCCTCTGCAAACGCGTAAGGGATGAAAAGGGTAGGGTAAGAGGCAACATCTATGCGCAACACGATGAGCCGTTGTCATTTTGTGACGCAGAAACGTTCGATCCACACTGGCTTAAAACCGTTGCGGAAGCCTGCATGAGTAGCAACCGCACCATCAGTTCCACAGCGAAATCAGTCATCAGTGAAATTCGGCTGGATCCCGCAATGGCTCACCACCGCAGCCACCTTCAAATGCTAAATGCTCGGCTGGGTGCCGTTCAGAGTCCTGAAGATCTGGCCTGCCGGACTGTACCCGAACCGACGAGTCATTTACCGGGTTCGGATTCCGAACTCAGCTTAAATGTGCAGGCTCAGAAGCCGGGTTCGGTATCCGAACTCAGAAGTGGCGCGGGGCATAACGGCCGGGTTCGGAATCCGAACAGTTACGTACGTAGTTTTACTACTAATACAGATAAAACATACGTAAACGATTCGGTTTGCCTGCCCGACAATTTCGCATCCCTGCTGAAACCTGAAGATCGAGAGATGGTTAATCGCCAGCTGCAGGCGTTACCGGCTGAGAGATCTGCGCTGGTCCTGTCGAATATTATCCGGGCGCAGCGTGAACGCAGCCTGCAAAACCCGCTTGGCTGGCTGCTGACCGTGCTCAAAAAGGCCCGGCAGGGGACGCTTTATCCTGCTGAAAGCGGGACGAAAGTATCAGATAACCCCGGCCATGCGTCACGCCCGGAATTACGGCCCTTCAGGCCTTCTGCTTCTGAAAACAGGAAGTCCTGCAGTGACGAGCGCGTCAGAGAGATATTACAGAGTCTTCGTGAGTCTGTTGGACCTCAGAGGAAATGAGCTGGCGTTGACAGGTGTATATAAAACATACGGTGTTGCACCGTGCAACAGTGGTTATTAATTGAACTGTTTTTTTAGAAAACAAATTTTCATTTTTGAAAATCTGATTTCGCATTGTTTACGGTCCTTCCAGGAATGAGGATCGCCACTTACTTAACGAGAAGCCTTTGCCTATCAGGAGACAGCTATGGCCGAACAGACATCTCCCCAAACCTCGCCCCGGCGGTCTGGCGGACTGGTATCCACACTGACTGTTGAGCTGCATTCACACTATGCAATCAGGCTTTGGGAAGGGCGAAATCGCTCTGATGAAAAAGACAATAAGGAATATCGCCACAAAATCCCTGGCATGCCGGAAGCTATCGCGCGGGCTGGATATGCAGGTCGCGATGCAGCGGCAGGCAATCCCTACGGTGACGAGTTTCTGGTCAACCTTGAAGAAGCCATCAGGGTGGCGACTAAAAAGGTGGAGGAGCAGGTCAGGATTATCGCAAAAATTACCGCAGCCATTCCGGTCGGCATCAGCATTTCAGACGTCAGCTCTTCCGAACCGCTTAATCTGGATGTGTTCAGCCGATCACCCCTGGGGTATCGCTGCGTCTGGCTGCTGGTTCATTACGACCAGCTGGCGTTAAAAGCGTTTGGGGCTTTCCATTACGGTCTGATTAACCGCTCGCAGCGCGATCAGTTCCTTGAAACAGGCAGTAAAGCTGTTCGTGTGGTGTACGGCCTTATTCAGAATTACCGGAGTATGCCGGTGACCTACGAGGATATCCGTAATAAAACCGCGCGGGGTCTGGCGGCCATCAAGCGTCTGGGCGAACCCGATCCGGCAGTGATGTCTGGTGAGAAACGCTCTTCATTCTCTCCACTTACTGCTGATACCTCTGAGGACGACTAATTTGAAACGGATGATTATTTCAGGCGCTGTCTGCGTCCTGCTGAGCGGCTGTGCCGGCTCTGATTTAGCCAGCATCAATAAAAATATCAGCGATACCGCTTTCAGCATCAGCAAAACGCTGCGCGGCGATGACGCGAACTCTATGGACTCCGGCAACGGCATGCCGGTGCTGACCAAAGCCTCTGGCTCTGTCGGGAAGAGTACCAGCAAACAGTTCAGCGTGCCGGTTGATATCGATACTGCCGCTGCACGCCTGAAGCGACATTATGGCTATGTCAGCGCTGAGGAGATTGAACGCATCCGTTCAAAAGATCGTAACAGCCGGTGGAGTGCGTCAGCCATTCAGGATGCACATCCGGTCTGGGAAGCCGTTCCGGGAAGTTCTTATCGCATGGGCAGCGACGTTGGCGACAACGATCATATGGACATCGAGCTCGAAAAGAACGGTACAGGAACGCGGGTGTACATGACGTACAAATCGCCCGTCCCGTCGCACCTGACCGGCAGCAATTTCAATAACGTTCTGACTCAGGTCCGCCAGGTTGCCTCTGGTCAGGCACGCTAATACCGGAGACCCGCATGCAGCTCTATCTGTGTGAAAAACCCTCTCAGGCCAAAGATATTGCCCGCGTGCTGGGTGTCAACCAGCGCGGGCAGGGATGTATCACCGGCGGTAACATCACGGTGACGTGGGCCGTGGGGCATTTGCTGGAAACGGCCAGCCCTGAAGCGTATGGCGAACAGTTTGGCCGCCCGTGGCGCACGGAAGTGCTGCCCGTTATTCCGGATCGCTGGCAGATGACCGTCAAGAAAGACACTGCCGATCAGTTTGGCGTTATCAGAAAACTGCTGAAGCAGGCCAGTGAAGTGGTCATTGCAACCGACGCCGATCGGGAAGGTGAGGTGATTGCGCGTGAGCTGATGGAATACTGCCACTACAGCGGTGCCGTGCGCCGGCTGTGGCTTTCCGCGCTTGACGAAGCGAGCATTAAAACAGCGCTGAATGAAATGTTGCCGGGTGAAAAAACCGAAAAACTCTACCAGGCCGGTATCGGTCGTGCGCGGGCTGACTGGCTTATCGGGATGAATCTGACCCGTTTTTATACCGTGAAAGCCGGTGAAGCCGGCGTATCAGAGGTGTATTCCGTTGGACGCGTTCAGACGCCCACGCTCGCCATTGTGGTTAACCGGGATCATGAAATTGCCGGCTTTACGCCACAGCCGTGGTGGAAGGTCAGGGCACAGCTGGAAAAGGACGGGATTGCCTTTGAAGCCGAATGGGTTGCGGCGGGGAAATATTGCGACAGTGAAAATCGCTGCGTGAATCAGCAGGTTGCACAGGCGGTCGGGCAGCTTTGCCAGAAAGCCGGATCCGGCAGCGTGATTTCCGTTGAGAAAAAGCGTGATAAAACCCCGGCACCGCTCTGTTTTTCTCTTGGCGATCTTCAGGAGGCCTGCAACCGCAAATGGGGCTTTGGGGCTAATGAGGTCCTGTCTATCGCCCAGTCGCTGTATGAAAAACACAAAGCGACGACCTACCCACGTACCGACTGCGGCTATCTCCCGCTTTCGATGCGGGCGGAGGCCAGCGCCGTGCTGGATGCGATACAGCGCTCGGACCCCACAATCAGCGCTGAGATTGCGCAACTTGATACTGCATTCAACTCACGCGTCTGGAACGACAAAAAAATTACGGCGCACCATGCGATTATTCCCACGCGGCAGCCGTTCGAAATAGCAAAACTGAATGCAAAAGAGCTCAAAGTCTATTCGCTTATCCGGCTGCACTATCTGGCACAGTTTATGCCGCTGCAGGAAACCGATGTGACGGATGCCACCTTCAACATCGGTAATCAGCTTTTCCGCACGCGGGGGCGCGTGATGATCCACGCCGGCTGGAAATCACTCTATACCGCAGAGCAGTCGGAGGAGGCTGACGGTGATAAGGAGTCGTCCGCGCAGCTGCCTGCGCTTGAGCAGGGCGCTGCCTGCACGGTTACCGGTGCGGTCGTTAAAGACAATATGACCAAAGCGCCGCCGCACCATACCGAAGGCACGCTGATAGCGGCCATGAAAAACGCGGCAAGCCTGGTCACGGATCCCCAGCTCAGGAAGGTGCTGCGTGAGAATGCCGGGCTGGGGACGGAAGCGACGCGCAGCGGCGTGCTGGAGACGCTGTTTAAGCGGGGCTTCCTGGAGAGAAAGGGGAAGTTCATCCTGTCCACTCAGATGGCGCACGAGCTCATCGCCGCACTGCCTGAAACACTGACCAGCCCCGGCATGACGGCCCTCTGGGAGCAGGCGCTGGATGATATCGCCCAGGGGAAAAGTGAGCTCAGCGATTTTATGCAAAAGCAGAGCCAGTGGACCCGGCATCTTATCGAAAAAGGGCGGGCGACTGCCTTTAACGTCACGGCGCTGACCGGCCCTGTCTGCCCGATTTGCGGTGGCCCGACCCGGCTGTGCAAGAACAAACAGGGCAATTTCTGGGGCTGCATGAAGTATCCGGACTGTAAGGGGATTATTGGTGAGGCAAACCGTAAAAACCGTCGTCAGGCGGCGGGTAAAACCCGGGGGGCAGGCCGGGGTCGAAAAGCGGCGGCTTCTGCGCCGGCAAGTCTCAATCTGACGAGTCAGAAAGGTTGACAGCCGCGATGTTTGGCTTAAAAATGAACGGGCTTACCTGTCGTCTCTGACGACCACCAATGATTCCTGGCCTGAGAGAATCGCCTTCGGGTGGCTGAACATAACACTCCTGTAGCCTGCAAGGGAGAACACATCAGTGTGGTACATCTGCTCGCCTTTGGAAGCAGATATCGTCAATTACGGCTCCTACTGCCTGGCGATGAAGGTTCATTCAACTATCAAGACAGTCAGAATTTAGCTGATTCTGACTCCCCGACGGGAATTCTTCTCCCGTCCGGGCAGAAGTTTTCTCCGTCGAACCTTTTTTTGACCTCCATGGAGAAAACATCATGTCTGTAAACAACACTTCAAATGCCAGCAACACCGGTAAATCAAAAGACTACTTCAACCTGACCATCAACGGACTGGGCTTTCTCAGCAACGTGCGGCAGGTCAATGCTCAGTCCGGCACCTTTATCAGCTGCGTGATCAACGCACTGTCAGGTCCGGCCGACAGCCCTTCTTACGTGCGTTTCGACGTCACGGTTGCCGGCAAAGAAGCCAGCAGCCTCATTAACCGCTGTCAGAAGGCGGTGGATGAAGATAAGAAAGTGCTGATTGGCTTTGTTCTGAGTAACCCGTCAACCGACATTTTTCAGCTGAAAAATGGTGAGCACGCCGGTGAAAGCCGCGTCAGCCTGAAAGCCCGCCTGATTAAGGTGGACTGGATCAAGATAGGCCAGGACATGGTCTACAAGACTGAACGCGCTGAACCCCATCCGACGCAGAATGCCGCTTCTCAGCAGCAAGCCTACGCCGAAAACTCATTCTGATTGTTCACTAAAGCCTGCTCTCTTCTGAGCAGGCCTTTCTCTGAAGGAGCATGCTTATGTCCTCTCGCGGCGTAAACAAAGTTATTCTGGTCGGCAATCTCGGTCAGGATCCTGAAATCCGCTATATGCCTAACGGCGGCGCGGTCGCTAACCTTTCACTGGCAACGTCAGAGTCATGGCGCGATAAGCAAACCGGTGAAAACCGGGAAGTCACTGAATGGCATCGCGTGGTGCTGTTTGGCAAACTGGCAGACGTTGCCGGTGAATACCTTCGCAAAGGTTCTCAGGTGTATATCGAGGGACAGCTGCGCACCCGCAAATGGCAGGATCAGAGCGGGCAGGACAAATACTCAACGGAAGTGGTTGTGAACGTGGGCGGCACCCTGCAGATGTTAGGGGGGCGTCAACATAACAGCGATCAACCACAACACAGCGGTGGCTGGGACCAGCCACAGCAGCCTACGTCACAGCCTTCCTCCGCTCCGCAGCCGAAAGGCGGCAGGGGTCAGGAAAACCAAAAACGGGGATCGCAGCGTCACAGTGCTCAATCCGCTCCGCAGCAGCCTGCGTCACAGTCGCAACCTGCAGGGGGCTGGGATGATGACATACCGTTCCTCGGACACGGTTACGGTATCGCAAAACATGCCGCAGGCGCTCTCTGAACCGCCGCTGCCTCTTACCGCTGCAGTTAATTTCACCAAATCCCTTAAAGGTTACTGACGATGCCTGTCATACTTAGGCTGAAGGGTTTTCGGTTCTTTTTCTATTCCAATGAAGGCAATCCGCGCGAACCAGCTCACATTCATGTGATGAAGGCCGGCACTGAAGCAAAGTTCTGGCTGGAACCCGTTGTGAAACTGGCGCGTAATGACGGATTTGATTCCCGGACAGTAAAAGAACTGCTAATACTGATAAAGCTAAACCAACCCCTGCTTCTGGAGGCCTGGAATGACTATTTCAGCTAAGGAAGTTCGGTTCGATGACCGCATCATGTGGGTCGAACTGTCAGACGAGCGAATAATCGGTGTGCCGCTGTCCTGGTTTCCCCGACTTTGCAACGCGTCTGCCGAACAGCTGAATGACTATGAACTGTCTCCCCGTGGGATCCACTGGGACGCACTGGACGAAGATGTTTCGATTGATGGCCTGTTAAGCGGCCGTGGTGACATCACGCACCCGCCCCATCAGGTTGCCTGAAAGTGCTGATAAAAAACGCTGACTCCGGTCGGCGTTTTTTTTTGAAAACGCAAAAAGAGTTGTTGATAGAAGCCTGTTGAAGAGTTGCGCACAGTGATGCCTGTTCACACTGTACAGGAACTTTTCAGATGAAATTTAATGCCGTCTTTGCCGCTTTACCGCTTGCGCTGCTGACGGGGTGTATTCAGCAGCCCCAGAAGCTGCAGGATCGGGCTCCTGCAGAACCGGTTGCCCCGGTCAGCGTCACCCGCAACGTTCAGACATCTGCAGATGATGTTTACGCGCGGACGCCCGAGGTGGTTCGCTACGATCGTTACCTGCTTGTCAGTACGGATCCTCAGGCCGTGCAACGCGACCCCCTCTCGCAGATTATTGATGTGCGTATTCCTTCCTCGGTTCAGCCAACCGTGGCCGATGCCATGCGTTATGCGCTTAAGCAGTCCGGCTACTCACTGTGTCAGACAGGACCGGCCAACGGCGTGCTGTATCGTCAGCCGCTGCCGGCCGTCCAGTTCCAGCTGGGGCCGATGCGTCTTCGCACCGCACTGCAGGTGCTGGCGGGGCCCGCATGGGAGCTGGAAGTGGATGACGTGCAGCGCGTGGTCTGCCACAGCCTGCGTGCCGGCTATCAGTTGCCTGCGACGCAGCTGCCGCCGCGCCCTGCCAGCGCATACGCGCCGGCGGCAGCCACGTCATCCGCCGCCAGTCCCTCTCAGGTCACTGGTCCCCGTCCCATTCAGGCGCAGCCTGCTCACGGAGGGTGGCTGACAAAATGACAACAGAAACCTCCTTTCCTGATGAGAATGCTGATGACGCTATTCCGTCATCAGGCAGCCGGTTCAGCACCGTAAAGCATCACCTGCCTGCAATAGGACAGTTTGCGCTTTCGGCTGCTGCAATTTTTCTGGCTTCTGTTTCGCTTCGCAGCGGCGTGTCGCAGGAAAACCGCCTCAGCCACGTTGAGAAGCAGCAAAACGTGGTTTACACCCAGGCACTGGCGAAGACTGACCTTGAACCTGTTCAGGCAACCATTAACGCGCAGGGTGAGGCGATCAAACGACAGCAGGATCAGCTTAATGCCGTTCAGAAGTCTTTCGATGCCTGGTCCGCCAGAGGATTACCTGAGGCAGTCAGTCAGGTTCGCCAGTCGCTCAGTGAGCTGGATCAGGCGCAGACGTCACTGCAGAGCCGGCAGACTGAACTGGACCAGGCCGTTACCGCGCTGCAGCACGCACCGCAGAAAGCGCAGCAGGCCACGGCGGAACCTGAAGCGACAAAAGTCGTAAAAAAGCCGGCACCCGCTAAGCCGCATAAAACCGTCAGAAGCGTGGCGCGTAAAGCGCCCTTTGTGCTGACCGGCGTAGAAAAGCGGGGGGCGGCGTCGTTTGCGGCCATTGCGCCGGCGGGATTCAGCTCACTGTCTGAAATCCGCCTTATCGGCGAGGGGCAGACCGTTAATGGCTGGACGCTGGTCAATGCTGGCTACGGGCAGGCGCAGTTTCGCGTGAACGGACGCTTAACTACCGTAAACGTTCGCTAACGGAGGCGATATGAAGCTAAAAACACTCAGTCTTGCGGCGATGATGTTTTGTTGTTCAACGCAGGCAAATATCCAGGTTGTGAATGCCAGGGGCGAACCGGTTGATGCTTCGGATCAGAGCGTGCAGCAAAGCAGCGTGCAGGAACTGCAGCAGCAAGCCGGTCAGTGGGGGCTGAGTCAGGATGACTATCAGCGATATCAGAGCCTGATGAAAGGCCCGCGCGGTACGCAGTCGCCGGGGCTTGACCCGCTTTCAACACTCGGTATTGAGGCGCGGAGTCAGGCTGAACGTAAAAAATACGCAGAAAAATGGGTCAGGGAAGAGTTTGCCCGCACGCAGAAAGAGCTGGATTTTCAGCGTGAAGTCACCGCCGCCTGGAAGCGCCTCTACCCTGAAACCCTCGCGGTCAACATGGGCAATGCGGCCGGAATTGCCCACGACACCGGCGGGCGGCTGGCACTGTTTGTGAAATCCGCTGGCTGCGGGCAGTGTGACGCCCGCCTGGCGGCGGTGTTAGCCGATAACAGGCCGGTGGATATCTACCTTGTGGACAGCCAGGGGGATGACGGAAAACTGCGTGGCTGGGCGAAAGATCATCATATTCCGCTGGACAGGGTGCGCAGCCGGCAGGTCACGCTGAATCATGACGGCGGTCGCTGGATGCGGTTCGGTAACGGCATGATGCCGGTCGTTCTGCAGCAGGGGGAAAACGGATGGCAAGTCGCTGCATTCTGACCGGCGCGGCGCTGCTGCTGGTTTCACTTTCTTCATTTGCCGGTGACAAACAGATTGTTCCTGAGGGTTACGTGCGCGTGGCACAGGCTCACAACGTGCCGGCGGAGTCGCTCTATTCGGTCAGCCTGCAGGAGTCTTCCCGCAGGTTGCCACAGGGCGAACGCCCGTGGCCGTGGACACTCAACGTCGCGGGGAGGGGATATCGCTATAAAACCCGCCTTGAAGCCTGGCAGGCGCTGCAGGTTTTCATAAAAACGAATTCCCTGAAGCGTATCGATGTCGGTATTGCCCAGGTGAATCTCGGCTGGAACGGCCAGCGATTCTCCTCTACCTGGGAGGCGCTGGATCCTTACAAGAATCTCAACGCCGCTGCCACCATTCTGCGCGAATGCTGGGACAGAAAGCCCGGCAGCTGGCTTGACGCGGCCGGCTGCTATCACCATCCCGCAGGCGGCGCACCCGCAGCCCGGTATCGCGCCTTCGTTAAAACCAAACTCGCCCAGCTTCAGTCTTCGCCGCATCTGCCGGCGGCGACTGCCGTAGAACAGACAGCATCCGCATCGGTGCCGGATACCGGCCTCGTCTGGATAAACCCACGGAGTCAGTGATCATGACGCTTAACACACTCATTATTACCGTAATTATTGTTTTCTCACCCGCTGCGCTCGCTGAGCTCAACGTTATCGCAGACCTGGGCGGGCAAAGCACGCAGGCCGTTTTTGACGCAGTCAACCGGCAGGACGCGCCGCCACCGCCTGCCGCACCTCTGGCGCAGGGCGAAGCGGCCATGCTGCCCGTGACAACTCCTGAAATGTCGCCGGGCAATGTTGTCCCCCGGGCGCTGACACTGCCAGGTATCGGCTCGCTGTTCATCATCGGCGATGACGGCTATTCACGTCAGTGGCTGGTGCACAACGCACAGCAGCTTGCGGCCAGAAACGCGGCGGGCCTGATTGTGAACATCGATAACCCGGCGTCGCTTGCTGAGCTGCGTAGCCTGGTCCCCGGCCTGCAGCTGGCCCCCTCATCGGGATCTGAACTCGCCCGCCGCCTGCAGCTGACGCATTACCCTGTGCTTATCACGGACAGTGGCCTTTCTCAGGAGGTGCCGCAGTGATATCTGCTCCATATGTTGCTGCCCTGCTGATGGGAAATCCGGTTCTGCTGGCTGCTCTGCTGGCGGTCATTGTTTATCTTCTCTGGCGCTTTCGCCTGCAGACGGCCAGTGAGCGCAGGCACCAGCGATATCGCGCGACGGCTGAGCGCGTTTATACCCGCCTCGGCGTACTTAGCGGTGACGGGCAGCGCATGACCTATCTGCGCAAAATTAATCCGTATGTCTTTGAGGAGCTGCTGTTGCTGGCGTTTGAACGTCAGGGGTATCCCATACAGCGTAATGCGTCATACAGCGGAGACGGCGGCCTTGACGGAAAGGTACATATTAACGGCGAGTGCTGGCTGATTCAGGCCAAACGCTACAGTCGGTCCATTACACCGGCGCACGTCCGGGACTTTGAAGCGGTACTGATGTGTATGGGGCTGCGAGGCCTGTTTATTCATACCGGCTGTACGGGCCAGAAAAGCAGGGCTGTCAGCAGGGGCTCACAGCAGTTGATGATCATCAGCGGGCACCGCCTTTTAGCGCTGCTGGCAGGCAAACCATTCGAGGAGTTTTCTCAGTGAGTGATAAATACGTTATTGAAGCGCTTCTGCGCCCCGCCGTGGAGCTGAATACGGCCGTCGCAGCCGGAACCGCCGCCGTCGTTTGCGTCACAGCGCCTTGGGCGGTGGCTCTCGCGCCCTCCGTCAGCTACGTCACCGCCGGCGGATTTGCGGTGCTGTCTGCCGTGCGCGCGCGTCAGGGAATGCAGGTCGTTCGCTACCGTCGTAATCTGCGCCGTCTGCCGCGTTACATGATGACGTCAAAGCAGATCCCCGTCAGTAAACGTCGGCTCTTCATGGGCAGAGGGTTTCGCTGGACCCAGAAACACACCCAGCGTCTGCGCGATACGCTGCGTCCGGAAGTGGCCCACTATCTGAAACCCTCAAAGCTTTATCAGCTTGCCCGCCAGCTTGAGGAGGCGACCGAAAACAGTCTGCCGGCGATCGGCAAACTGCTCAGAGCCGACACGGCGCTCAATCCCGTTCGCCCGCTCCCGCCGGTCGGGGGCAATCCTGCCATTCATGGCATAGAACCCGATGAAACTGACGTCACGCTCGATTTACGTGAACGCGTCGGCCATACGGTTGTTTATGGCACCACCCGTGTGGGAAAAACGCGGCTGGCTGAGTTACTGATCACGCAGGATATCCGGCGCGGGGACATCACCATCGTATTTGACCCAAAAGGGGATGCGGACCTGCTAAAAAGGGTCTGGGCAGAGGCGCACCGCGCAGGGCGGGGCGATGAGCTGACGGTTTTCCATCTGGGCTGGCCTGACATCTCCGCGCGTTATAACGCCGTGGGGCGTTTCGGGCGCGTATCGGAAGTCGCGACACGCGTCGCCGGCCAGCTCAGCGGCGAAGGCAACAGCGCGGCGTTTCGCGAGTTCGCCTGGCGATTCGTGAATATCGTTGCCCGGGCGCTGGTCGCGCTTGGAGAGCGTCCTGATTACAGCCTCATTACCCGCTACGTGAACAACATTGCCGACCTGTATCTGCGTTACGCAGAAAAAATAATCACCGAGAAGCTGCCGGAACTGAACAGCCAGATCGAAAATAATGCCAACGCCTTCAGTGAAGATGACGTACCGCGTGCCATGCAGGGACAGCCGGAAGCCGTACGTATCTGGGCCGTTGAGGTGGCGCTGAGCTCGGACGCCGGCAACCAGCTTTATGACCCGATACTGGACGGGCTACGCTCTGCGGTACGCTATGACCGTACCTATTTTGATAAAATTGTCGCGTCACTGCTGCCGCTGCTGGAAAAACTGACCACCGGCAAAACGGCAGAGCTGCTCTCGCCTGATTACCTGAATATGGACGATCCCCGCCCCATTTTTGACTGGGAACAGGTGATCCGTAAAAAAGGCATCGTTTACGTGGGACTCGATGCGCTCAGCGACAGCGAGGTTGCCAGCGCCGTGGGTAACAGCATGTTTGCCGACCTGGTGAGTGTGGCCGGCCATATTTACAAGCACGGTATCAACGGCGGCCTGCCCGGATCTAAAGAGGGCAAGGACGCCATCAATCTGCACTGCGATGAGTTTAACGAACTGATGGGCAATGAGTTTATCCCCCTCATCAATAAAGGGGGCGGTGCGGGCATGCAGGTGACGGCCTATACGCAGACGTCCTCCGATATTGAAGCCCGGATCGGGAGCGCGGCCAAAACCTCTCAGGTTCAGGGTAACTTCAACAACCTGATTATGCTGCGCGTCAGGGAGAACCGGACGGCCGAGCTGCTGACCTCACAGCTGCCGCAGGTTGAAATCTACAGTAAAACGCTGGTCTCAGGTCATCAGGATTCAGCTGACGTCACCGTAAATCATGATTTTACCTCCAGCACGCAGGACCGCGTGGGCACCATCAAAGTGCCGCTGCTGGAGCCTTCCGATATCGTTACGCTGCCAAAAGGCCAGGCGTTCGCGCTGCTTGAAGGCGGTCAGCTCTGGAAAATCCGGATGCCGTTGCCGGCGGGTGATGCCGGTGACATTCATATGCCTGAAAATATCGCGCGTCTGGCCGAAGAGATGCGACGCAACTATCACAGCAGTGAAGGATGGTGGGACAGCCGCAGTTCAGCAATCGCACCAGTGAAGGGAGATAATCATGGCTGAGGCACGTCGTACCACACCGCAGCAGTATCCGCAGCAACAACCCGTGGAGCCTCGCGAGCACGGTTTGCTCTATAACTTGGTATGGGGCTGGCCGTGGAAACTCATCGGCGTGATTCTGGCCTCACTGATGCTGAGTCTTGTCATTGAATACGTCGGGATCGCGTTTTTCTGGCCTGAAATGGGTACTACGCACAGCCAGACGGTGATGAATACCGAGTTTGGCTATCTGTCTTCTGATTTTACACGCAGCCTGTTACTTTCCGAACCAGCTGCAACGGTAACGCGATGGGTGACTGATGCTTATCAGTGGGCGTTCGTAGACAGTGGCATCGTCAGCTGGATACAGGATACCTATCAGGCTGAGATGAACAGCGGCAACGAGGTATCACGCAATCTCAAGGGGGCCAGCAGCTGGCTGGGAAATTATCTCCAGCAGTACATGCTGGCAACGGTATATGTTTCTGTCGTGACCCTGATCCGCGTGACTATTATTGCCCTATCTGTCCCGCTGTTCGTCCTGGTGATATGTGTCGCCGTGGTTGAAGGACTCGGCCGACGAGACCTGCGTCGGTTCGGAGCCGGCTATGAGTCGTCGTTTCTTTACCACCGTGCGAAAAGGTTGATTAAACCAGCCGTGTATCTGCCGGTAATGGCCTACCTGTCATGGCCTTCAGCGGTCTATCCAAACCTGCTGCTGCTGCCAGCCGCGTTAATGCTGGGGCTCACCATTACGGTCACAACCGCATCGTTCAAAAAATATTTATGATCAAATAAAACCTAGGCTTGCGCGGTGTAGGCTTGGGGTTTAAACGAAGATAAATTAGACAGAGTTAGTATTTCAGTGAATGGCGGCAATGAGCGAAAAGCGGACATTGGACTTTCCAAACTTACAAAGTAATCTAATTTGTAGGGTTATCACGTGATAAATGGACAGAATTGGCAGTTTTAAAGGCGTTATACATCAAGGAATGATTTCCATGTCCCGCAGGACATACCGCGCTTTGAGCCAGTTTTGAAATTCAGTTGTACTCTCGTCCTTCTGTAAGTTCTTCCGTTTCCAAGCCAAATTGAGACTTTAATTTATCTTGATAAATACCGCCAATTAGTTTGAATATGGTGCAATTTCTCAACACAGGGTTTACCCAGATGGCTATGTCACCTCCTCCTATTTTTGAAGGCGACGACTATTACAGCGTCTCTGAAGAATTTTTTAGCAAATTACCAGCTGATCTAAGAGCGCCTTTTGAACAAATAATGAAGAAAGGGGCGGAGATTATTAGCGGTTGCGATAAAGAGATTGAAAGTCTGATTAGACTTATAAAGGTAATACCTACTACAACAAGCCTTAGTTACATTTATCGTCGGCTTCGTACGACCAAGTTTGAAATCACTACTGAGTCGATGCTGGAACAGGAGATGTTAACAACCGCTTTTGTGGTCAGCTATGCACGCTTGTTCGCCAAAAGCAATGGCACTTACGTTCTCCAGCGGAATGATCTCCCTGTCCACCTACGGGATGTTCATGATGATCTGTATAAAATTCGTAACGAACGTTATGCCCATAACGGAGGCCATAAATCGATTGATAGTTTAGTAGGGTTTGCGTTCAGCGGCACACAATTTTATGTGCAGGCACAAATGAGTTTAGGGCTTCATATAGGCGGAAGAAATGAGTGGGAAGACCTAATCAAATTCATCGACACTTCAATTCACGAACGGCTTTATAAAATACTTGCGCGTTTGAAGGAGCAAACGGGCTATGAATGGATATTTCCAGACGGCCCGGCACAATGTTGGGTGGGCGATTACGGCGATTGGATAAGTCGTGCGAATTGATCTGCATCGTTGACCTTCAAAGTCCTCAGGCAATAGGCACGCTTTTAAACCTCTTTTACGGAACACCGAAACCGGGCAATTAGCCCGGGCAAGAGCGGCAGAGCTAAGTTTTTCTCTTCAATTTAGTTCAGGCAGGATCAATGACAGCAAGTTAGGTCCATTCCTGAAAACCAGCTGTAATGAGATCTTCTTTTAATTCTTTAAAACATGATTGTGGTACAGCCAGCCAGAACAAGTTCTTTGCCCGAGTTATTGCGACATACCCGATACGTCCTTCTTCATCACCTGTACCTGAAAGCAGTGCTTTGATATTGGATTTCTTAGCCACATACATAACCGCACCGATAGACTCCCCTTTAACCTGATGAACCGTCTCGACTCTTAGCCCGTGTCCTTGAGCCGAAACTGTACTGGTCAGTGTCTGATCTGGTAATAATTTCTTAGTAAGTTTAGTTCCTACATTGCCAGCAACTTTATATCCGCAGTGCTTTTCAATCTCTGCGAGAAGCATTTTAACATTCGTTAATAGCTTGGAGTGCCAGTCAGTCTTAGCCACAAGCGCAGATGAAGGAAGTCCCAAATCAGAGTTGCGACTGAAACACCATAGTAATCGCTTTAGTCCCTTTATCTCAGCATCATGTGATACCCCCTGAAGTCTAGAACTTAGGCCATGGGGTATATCCTCCAATAAGCTGAGAATAGCCCGGCAGACCAAGTTAAAGCATCCATGGTAGTTACTATGCTGATCCCTTAACAACGTTGCTTCTGCTAACACCTTAACCATACCTTGTCCTGGAGGGGCAGTCTTACCCGCAATTACTGCGGCTCTGTCTGCTCCCCGACAGAGGAGCACAGCATCCTGATATTGCATGCCTAACTCATCAATATGGGCCTTAAATGCATCAGTTAATTTGGGAAGTTCCGAATCCTTGTATCCAATAAAATAAGCTCCACCTTGTTCGCCATGGCGGCATGGTTCGTCTTGGCGGCCACTAAGGATGTTGGCGATATTTATGATTGGAGGCAGAGAACGATAATTGCGAGTAAGTTTGTAACCGGTAACGTCTTCACGATGCTCATAGCTCTTAAGGAACTCACCGTCAGCACCAGCGAAGCCATAGATCCCCTGATTAACATCTCCGATAAGCGTAAGCTGAATCCCTTCAGTAATGAGTAGCTTTAATATTTCCTTATGCACTGTTCCTAAATCCTGAGACTCATCGACAAGGATTTGCGGGTAGCGAGCTGCCAGAGCCCTCAATACTGCAGGTTGAGAATTCAGAGTTTTATACACCCAGTACCGACCAATCTCATGAGTGTAAGCACCTAAACGGCCAAGGTCGTGAATGATCTTTAACACCTTGTCTTTATCAAGAATTTCAAGGTTATTTCTTATATCCGAATAGAAGACGAAATCGCCATCGATTATGATGATTTTTATGTCTTTTAATGGCAGTGGGGGATAACCTTCACGCCAATATCTAAAACTTGTAAGAAAAGGCTCCGAGCCAGAGACCAAGTACGCGGCTTGAGTCGCGGCCATAGTCCTGCTTGCATGGGGACGTAAAATATGTTTGGTAAAGAAACCGTCAAGTGTATCGACTTCTATCCTTCGACGATTAGCATCGTCTGGTAGGCCAGCAGCGAGCTCTGCATAGCCTGTATTAAAGGTATTGACAGCAACATTTGAGAAAGACAAAAGCACAACACGACCACGACTATTTTGCATTTTCTGCCGAATAGCAATCAGGCGTCGAATAGCTGTAGCTGTCTTCCCACTACCTGCACATGCTGTGATAGCAATTGGCCCTAGCGGCGCACCAATAATATCAAGCTGTTCCTCTGATAATTTCACGGCTTGACCACTCCCTGACATACATGCTGAATGGCTTTATTAAGGTACTCAGGGACTTCAAAACCAATCTCTTTCGAAATCTGATCTGCTAATGCCTGAGCGAATCGACCTTTCTGGATATTAGCGCTATCTTTACGCTCAAACATGCCACAGAACAGCGATTTGGCTTTAGCCGTATTGTCTGCTTGACCATCTACGATCTTACGGAGAGCCGTTGAAATCCTTGGATGTGGATCGGCTAATGCAGTGAGCATAGCGTCGCGGTTTGCTTCAATGAGCGCCAGATCGTATTCCAGGGTTTTCAATCCGTGAAAAACTTTCACGAAATCATCTTCACGTTTCTTCATCTTAAGAGTATTACCAGACAACCTCACTTGGTCTCCAAGTGCGGGATACACCTCTTTCCTTTTAACTTTTTTCTTTTTTCCAGCCTTGTCAGCTGGATCTTCACCATCAGGCGCGTCAGTCTCTTCCTGGTAGGCGGCTTCAGCAAGTATGTCGTCAATTTCTTCTTCAACCGTTCCCCCCTCTGCTACGTCTTCAACCTCTTCTTCTTCAAATGGATCTGCATCGGTTACTACAGCGACAGGGATTCTCAGCCCCTGCTCTCCAAAAAGCGGGAGGAAGGAGTCAAAATTTAGCCCTTCGACGCTGATAAGACTGACCCCATATTTTCTGAGATCAAAGTCCATTTTTTTAGCGAGCGCATCAATCAACATGAGTTCTGCAGCGCCCTCAACGAAAATTACCCGGCGGGCAAAAAACAGTTCAGCCCTAGTTACGTCCAAATACCGCTCCAGCTTTTCACGTTTTCCCTTTTCAAATTTGATATCACGTGGAAAGAACGTCTCTACACCGGTCTCGTTTTCGATAAGGCATACAAGGGAATCAAGTTTTGAATTACTAGCAAAATTGGGTGAATGGCTAGTCACAAACAGTTGTACAGATTTTTCGCCTTCACCCGTTGGAATCCCTGAAAGGTACTGCAATAGCACACGTTGCAGTTGAGGATGCAAATGTGCTTCAGGTTCCTCAATAATCAAACTCCTGAAAGCAGAATCAGTATTTTTAGCCAATTCACTAAGAACTACCGCCATGAAGATCAGATTATTGAAACCCAATCCATTCTTCTCAATTTCCAGGGATTCAGCCGTCAGGGTCAGTCGGGAAGAGAGGCGCTGAAAATCAGTCACGCTGAGCCCGACGGCAAGCTCCTGCGCTAGCTGAGCACCCATCATGGAATCATGTCTGGTTGATATAGCTTTATGGGTACTTTGAATGGATTTGTCTTGTTTAAGTGTTTCGTCAAGTTGCTTTAAAGCCGTATCTATTGTGTCACGACCTGCATCATCGGTGAGCAAATGAAGTAATCGAGCCAACTGGCTGTTACGGTTAGGACGAAGGCCCTGCGCGGCATCGCGGAGAGGCTGGAGGTAGACCCCCCGAAGGTTCTCCATCATATCTGAGGTAAGCGAAACCTCTGGATGATCACCGCACCAGCGCCGGACTTTGAATCGTCCCGTCTTATCCATATCGGTATACTGGACATGGATATGCGCCTCCATGTTCTTGTCCCCATTCGGCTTGAGGGCAGCAATAAAGTCCGCTTCATCTTCAAGGCTAAGATCTCGGAATACAAAATGGAAACTTATATCACCAGTTGGTTCGCCCTCATGCGGACGGTGCCTATCAGAACCATCGAAGCGAGGATAATTCTCATCGTGACCTGCAAGAAGCGTCCGGAGTGCATCGATTGCTGCACTTTTCCCTACGTTGTTTGGGCCTACCAGAACATTTAAACCGGGTTGAAATTTCAGCGTGGCTTCGCGCAGTTTGCGAAAATTCTCTATAGTGAGCTCTGCAAGATACATAAAGATCCCTGTCCTATGTTGCTATTCTGAATAAATTACGCGAAGCGTGAAATTATTCCAGCTTGAATAAGCACGTATTCATTGACCTGCGTCCAATTTTTTTGACATGAAATTTCTATCGAAACGTCCGCTTCTGGCACTAAGCGGACATGCGAGAAGGGTAAGGTCCGCTAGAAGCAAAAGAATGACCATTAGTCAAATTTGACCACTAAAGCTGGATGGCTATCGTTATTTTCTCGCTATGGGATGCAGTTTTAGCGGATCAATTCGTCTGCTCAAAATCGACTCTGAAGAAGACAGGTCTGTAATGACCATGTCCATATCGGTGAGGGAAAACATTTTGTAAAGGGCGTTGCGGCCATAACTATGATTGTCTGCCAGCATGATGCATTTGCGTGATGCGCTAATGATTGCATCGTAATAAGACGTTCTAAATTCATCATTATGTAACACGCCTTTATCACCCCATGATTCCGGCGCAATGAATGCTTTTTCAAAATTGAGGCTTTTTAAGGTTTCAAGTGCGACGCGTTGATGGAAGGTATTGTCATGACGGCTTAGTTTTCCACCAATAAAGAACAGTGCGGCGCCACTGTGAGCCATCACATGCTTTGCGATAGCAAAATCATTGGTGACAATTGTCATTTCATCGCTGTAGGGGAAAAAGGTGGCCAGCTCTAAGGTCAGTTTCCCGCCATCGATATAAACCACCTTACTGTCGCCAAGGTAGTTAAGCGCAGCACGAACCAGAGCGTTAGAACCAGCGGCTTCGGGCAGTTTACGCATAGGCACTTCATCACGTGACTTAACCCCACCGCGCGTGGACATGATGATGCCACGCGCGCTGAGTTGCTCAATATCCCGCCGAATGGTCATCACCGTGACATTCAGCATATCCGAGAGCTCACGGAGACTAACAAAATGTTTGGTGGATACCATTTCAAGTATCCGTTGATGACGTTCAGCAGGAATCATAGCGCTCCTCATCATACAGGAATAATGCCAAGAACAACTGCAGCGAACAGCGCACAGACACTCATGATCCAAATTTTCACCATGGAGTGACGAATATGTTCGCCGACCTGAAGATTAAGCAGACCTAACCCAAGATGCGTCGCCGGTATTACAGGGCTTAACAGCAGACCAATTTGTTCAGTTATCAACATGGCGATAGTGACGTGCAGTGGGGAGACGTCAAAACTTTGCCCAAGGCCCACAGCAAGAGGAAGTAGAGCAAAATAAAATGCATCTGAACCAATAAGAATAACAATCGGTACGCTAAACGCCGCCAGAATAATATAGAGATAAGGCCCTAAACTGGAAGGGAGCACCGCAGCAAGTTCATTTACCAGAACCTTAATAATCCCCGTATTCTGTAAGATGCCAACGAATACACCGATCGTTAAGAAAATTACAATTACCGGGAAAATGGTCAGCGCATAATCTTTTATTTTTTGCTGTGCTTTTTTGGCATCGGGGTAATTAATCATTACCGCCAGTGAGAAAGCGATCATGAACAGGAAGTTACCGGAAACTAAGCCTGAGACCAAAATAACAATGGTGGCGATGACCAGTACAAAGTTCGCACGTAATAACCACGGATTGTGATCTCCTTCGCTGGTCAGCATCTCCTGACGCATCACCAGAAAAGCTTCTTTAGTGATTCCTGAGCCGCTTCTATTTTCAACTCTGGCCATGTACCAGCACAGAACAACACCCAGCACGAACAACACAACCTGCAGCGGGATCAATTTGTAATAGACTTCAAGGATATCGAGATGGGTTACGGCAATCGCGCGATTAAGCGAGCCACCCCAGGGAGTTATTCCCGTAACGCCAACACCGACAGTGACCAGCATCAATAAAGTTTTACGGCTGATATTCATCTTTTCATAGATGGGCAGTAAGGCAGGTACGGTAACCAGCAACGTTGCGTAGGCATTGCCATCAAGGCTACAAACTGAGGCAATAACAAGAGTCGCCAGCAATACTGAGAAAGTAGATTGCGTTACGAAGCGCAGGATAAAACGTACAATAACGTCAAAGACCCCCGCCTCTTTCATCAGGGTAAAGAACATGGCGCTAAAGGCAACGAGCGTGGCGGTTCCTACCACTGACTTTAATCCGGATGCGACATACTCACCCAATTCTTTAAAACCAAATCCACAGACCAGAGCAGCAACGGTGGGTAAAACAATAAACAATACACTGGGTGGAAACTTATTCTTCAATAAGCACCATGTCAGTATAATGAACATAACGATCCCGGTGATAAGCATTAAAGACATAACTTGTCCTTTAAATTTTCAGGGTATTAGATGTAAGAAAACGCTGTGCAGGAAATCTGCACAGCTTTAAAAATAATTATTTATTTCATATTAAAAAGCGTATTCAACTCATCAATATTTTCGGCGGTTAATGTTTTCATACCATAGGGCTTAAGAACGAAGTAGAGTTTTGCTGTTTCTTCTAACTCTTCTGCATTGAATACCGCTTCGCGGATGTTTTTCCCTGAAATAATTGGGCCATGATTAGCTAGCAGAATCGAATTATGCTCCTTAGCTAATTTTTCCACATGGACTGCAATATCCGGTGAGCCTGGACGAATGTAGGGAACGACAGGTAACTTGCCTACTCGCATCACGTAATAAGGTGTGATGGCGGGTAATGCATTGTCGTAATCCAGGTCAGGCAGGCAGGATAACGCTGTTAACCAGGGTGAATGCAGATGCACAATACCGCCACAAGCAGGACGCTGGCGATACATGGCCAGATGCATCAGTACTTCTTTTGAAGCCTTTTGACCAAAAACTAACTCACCGGTCATGGTCACTTTACTTAGTTCATCAGCATCCAGATCGCCAAAGCTTGAATTAGTGGGAGTGGCGAGAATATGGCCATCGGGTAATTTAAGGCTAATATTTCCGGCACCACCGCTACTGTAACCGCGTTCAAACAGGGAGCGTGCGTAGCGAACTAAATCCTGACGTAATTGCATTTCGCTCATTTCACACTCTCCTGCGCTTTTAAGAAGAAATCACTGTTGCCAAAATTGCCTGACTTAAGAATTACCCACTTTTCTTCGTCAAGAACCTGCGTCCACGGCACACCTGGTGCAACAGCATCACCAATTACCATGCCTTTAATATCAAGACCCTGTGACACCGCACCCGACGTTTCACCACCGGCTACGATGAATTTGTTGAAACCTTTCTTACTAAGAGTGCTGGCTAGCGCAGAAAAGAAACCTTCAATCTTTTCACTAACAAATTCCGCACCATAGTTCTTTTGAATGATCTCAATTATCTGCGGCGGTTGGGTGGCATAAACCATTGGAGCCAATGAATCATTGGTATGGGTTAATACCCAGCCAGTTACCGTCTGCAGATAGGTGGGTTCATTGAGAATTTTTTCCACATCCAGTGCTAGAGATGAAGCGCGCTGTTGATAAAAGTTAACTTGCTGGTTGGTCATTGAAGAGCAACTGCCCGAGAGAACAACGCTCGCGCCTTCTTTACTGATTGAGAAAGAATGGTTTTCCGCGCCCTTATTCATCGTATCCAGTGCGGCAATCGCATAACCAATGCCTGCAGCTCCGGTGATCAATTTAAAATCTGCTGTCTCACTCGCCACGGTTAACAGGTCGTTGTTATCAAGCACATCGCAGATAACATATTTAAATTTTTCTTCCGCCAGTTTGGCCAACGTATCAGGAATGTCTTCAACATGATTTTTGATGGTGTCGAGACTGATGATTTCGCAACGCCCCGTAGATTGCGATTCCATCAGTTTTTTCAGTGACGACTCTTTCATCGGCGTTACTGGATGATGTTCCATTCCGCTTTGATTGAGTAACTGCCCTTTGACGAATAAATGCCCCTGTAAAATCGTGCGGCCGTTGTCTGGCACTGCTGGGCAAATCAGCGTCATGGTTGCGCCAAGATTCTCCATCAGCGCATCAGTAACCGGACCGATATTGCCTTCACTGGTTGAATCAAAAGTTGAGCAGTATTTGAAAAGCTGCCGCTTGCAGTCCTGAGCTTTTAGCCAATTGGATGCAGATAATGACTGCTCTACCGCTGTTCTCGTCGGAATCGAACGACTTTTCAATGCGATAACAACCGCGTCGATTCCTTCCTGATCAAAAGCCTCAGCAGGGACGCCATTGAACAGCACCACTTTCCAGCCAGCATTCACCATAAAGCTGGCAATGTCGGTGGCACCCGTAAAGTCATCCGCGATGACGCCCAACTTAATCATATGTGTTCCTCAGAAGCGGTAACAAATTGAGCACATATTGCTTTTATGTAAATAAAAGTGCAATTAGGCTTGGTGTTAATTTGTGCTTCAGATCACAAAATAGAGCGGTTTGCATAACATTCCACAAATCACTAAGGGGTATTAATCCTTGTCATATCGGGTATTAATCCTAAAGCTATAAAGCTTTTCATATAACTCACTGATTCAGCGTATAAATGTTCTAATGTGTTTTTTTTGTATCAGAAATGTGATCTCAATCACCTTGCCTTCAGTGCATTTATTGGTATAAAAATGCAATCGAAAACTGACCAACCATCTGGAGTATTTATGCGTATTTTGGTTCTGCCTTGTGACGGTATCGGCCCTGAGATCACTTCTGCTGCGGTAACTGTGCTGGAGTCACTGGATAAAGCGTATGGCCTGAACTTTGAGTTCGACTACGAAGACGTGGGTTTTAAAAGCCTGGAGTTACACGGTACTACGCTGCGCCAGGAATCACTCGACCGTGCCAAAACTTATGATGGCATTATCCTGGGTACACAGTCGCACGCTGACTATCCAGCACCGGAAAAAGGCGGTCGTAACGTTTCTGCAGGTTTCCGTATCGGTCTGGATCTTTACGCTAACGTGCGTCCGGCGCGTACCCGTCCATTCCTGACTTCAAATATGAAGGAAGGCAAATCTATGGATCTGGTGATCATGCGTGAGGCGACTGAAGGTTTCTATCCTGACCGCAATATGACTCGCGGCTGGGGTGAAGTGATGCCAAGCCCTGATATGGCGCTCTCGACCCGTAAAATCACCCGTCATTGCTCTGAACGTATTGCACGCAAGGCATTTGAGCTGGCGATGCAACGTCGTAAGAAAGTGACTGCTATTCATAAAGCGAACAGCTTCCACATGACTGACGGCCTGTTCCTTGAAGCCGTTCGTGATGTCGCGAAAGAGTTCCCTGAAGTTGAGCTGGATGATCTGTTGGTTGATGCATCAACTGCGCACCTGGTGCGTAATCCAGAGCGTTTCGACGTGCTGGTTGCTACCAACTTCTATGGCGACATCATCAGTGACCTGGCAAGTGAATTGTCCGGTAGCCTTGGTCTGGCAGGTTCAATCATGGCCAGCGATACCCATTGCTGCGCTCAGGCTCAACATGGTTCCGCACCGGACATTCAGAATCAGGACAAGGCTAACCCTGTGTCAATGATCCTGTCTGTTGCGATGATGCTGCAGTGGTACGCAGAGAAACACAATCAACCAAAATTCCTCAAAGCTGCTGAAGAGATCAGCCGTGCAATTGATGAAGTGTTGGAAAATCCAGAAACCCGCACGCCGGATCTGGGTGGCAAGTGTGGCACCAAAGCCTTTGCTGACAAAGTGGCTGCATCTATTCGCGCCTGATTTAACGTCATGAGGTTGCCGCAATTCAGCGGCAACCTGCTTTCATGGAGCCGAAGATGAATCAACGTATCGTTTTAATCCATGCAACGCCATTGGCCGTTGAGCCCATCAATCAGGCTTTTGCAGCCCAGTGGCCAGAAGCTGAGATCAGTAATTTATTAGATGATTCGCTGAGTACAGATCGTCGTAAGGTTACTTTGCTAAATGATCGTCTTTATAAGCGGATTGATTCACTGGTGAACTACGCCGAAAGCATTGATGCTGGCGCAGTTCTATTCACCTGTTCTGCGTTTGGCGAGGCCATTGATGCCAGTGCGGCAACACACGAATTGCCTGTTCTGAAGCCGAATGCCGCGATGTTTGAGGCTGCATTAGCTCAAGGTAAAAATATTGTTATGTTGGCAACCTTTGCTCCGGCTGTTGCGGGAATGGAAGCTGAATTTAATGAGCTGGTCCGCCAGGGTTATCGTGAAGCCACGCTCAAAAGTATCGTAGTTGAAGGCGCGCGTGATGCACTTGAGCAGGGTGATGCAAGCCGTCATAACGAACTACTTGTTCAGGCTGCGCGTGAACATCAAGACGCTGACGCCATTTTGCTTGCACATTTCTCAATGGCGATCGCCTGGGATCAGGTTCAGGCCGCTGTAACGTGCCCGGTGCTTAGCAGTCCGCATGCTGCGGTCTCAAAACTGAAAATATTAATGACGAATTAATTTATTCAGTCGAATCTAATTTTTTAAAAAAAGGCATCATCGTGGAAAGCCGAGATATATTGGCGGATGTGAAATATAGTCATATTTCTCACTCGCCTGAGTTCGTACTGCCAAATAATAGCTGCGACTGCCACCATCATATTTATGACAGGCGTTTTCCCTATGTGGCGGACGACACGCGAAATTTACCCGACGCAACTGTTGATGATTACAACCAGTTTAAAAAGTGGTTGGGACATTCTCGTCATGTGTTAGTGCAACCCTCTTCTTATGGAACAGATAATCGTTGTCTAACGGATGCGTTGGCTGCTTTCGGACCCAATGCACGCGGCGAGGCTGTGGTGAATGAGACCGTCAGTGACACTGAACTAGATGCATTGCAATTGGCGGGAGTTACGGGTGTTCGTTTCAATCTCGGCGCGGGTAATGCAACAACACCCGACATGATTTTACCTGTAGCGAATCGAGTCGCTGAGCGTGGCTGGCATGTGCAAATTCATGCCACTGCGGATCAACTTTGGGAACTACGACCACTTTTGCTTCAGATACCGGGAAACCTGGTCATTGATCACTACTTCCGCTTGCCTCCAAGTGCAACTTCGCATTCTTCATGGAGACTAGCCTGGGAGCTGATTGAGAGAGGCAAATGCTGGGTAAAACTTTCTGCGCTTTACCATCAATCACAACGTGATGATGTTTCAGATATGGCTGCATTAGTGAGTTGCTTCCTGCGCGAAGCTACAGAGCGTGTTTTATGGGGAAGTGACTGGCCACATCCCAATTTAATTAGTGCCAATAAAAATATGCCAGATGATGCATTGATACTATCGAAAATATACCACTGGGCGCATAACGATCAGGTTCGCCACAAGTTATTTGTGGAAAACCCGGCTGAACTTTACCGATTTAATTAATCGTATGCCAGACAAGGCCGAATATTATGATTACTCTGAACTCCACTGCTAAAAAAAATAGACCAACGCATTATCGTTATATGATTTTGCTGATGGTATTCCTCAGTATTGCGTTAAACCACGGCGACAGAGCAACCTTTTCTATTGCCGGAACGGACATGGTGAAATCTGCTGGTCTGGATATTGTTGCGCTTGGTTATCTGATCTCTACGTTCACCTGGGCATATGTTCTTGGGCAATATCCAGGCGGATGGTTACTCGACCGATACGGCTCCAAAAAAGTGCTGGTTACAGGCGTTTTCACCTGGTCATTTTTCGTTTTCCTCGTCGGTTTTAGTACCGCTTTCGACAATGTTTGGGTCACGCGTATCTTAATGTTTGGCTTCATCTTTATGATGGGGTTGATTGAAGCGCCTACGTTACCTGCTAACTCACGTTTCCTGGCAGCTTGGTTCCCGGCAAAAGAGCGCGGTAAAGCGTCTGGATTTACCACAGCTGCGCAATATTTTGCCCTCGTAGTCTTCCTGCCTCTGATGGGCTGGTTCTCATATTCATACGGCTGGGAATCTGTGTTCTGGTTCATGGGAGCTGTTGGTATTCTGGTTTCGCTGTTGATGACCCGCGTGCTTACCGATACGCCTAAAGTTCACCCACTGGTGAATCACGCCGAACTGGAATATATCCAGTCTGGTGGCGGTTTGACGAACATGAAGGCCAGCAAAAAAGGCGATAATGTAGGTAAAGGCTATACCCGAAAATTACTGACCAGCCGACTTGCGCTGGGCGTGTATATGGGCCAGTTCTTTTTCACTGTTCTCTCTTATTTCTTCCTGACCTGGTTCCCTGTCTACCTGGTTCATGATCGAGGTATGACCATTCTCAAAGCTGGCTTCATCGCTTCTTTGCCTGCGCTGTGCGGTTGTGCTGGAGCTCTGCTCGGTGGTGTGTTGTCTGATTATATGTTGGCGCGTGGCTTCAGCTTGTCAGCTGCACGTAAAACACCCATTGTTATCGGTATGCTGTTGGCTGTCAGTATGGTGATTTGTAACTATGTTGACTCGGCGTGGATTGTGGTGGCGATTATGTCGCTGGCTTTCTTCGGCAAAGGTTTCGGCGCTATGGGCTGGTGCGTAGTCTCTGATTTTTCGCCAAAAGAGGCTGTGGGCTTGAGTGGCGGGTTATTCAATATGATTGGTAATATCTCCGGGATATTCACACCCATCATTATCGCCTACATCATTAAAGACACTGGCTCGTTTAATGGAGCTTTGATTTTTGTCGGCGTCTGCGCTTTCCTCAATCTGTGCTGCTATCTGTTTGTGGCAGGAAAAATTCAGCGCCTGAATTTTGAAACGCCTAAGCAGGATCATGATGATGACTTCTCAGGAGAACCACATGCCAGCCACCGATGAAGGAACCACACTACGTTTCGCTATTAATTTAGGTAATGCTGTATTAGCCAAAACGCTGCCCGACGGGCAGCCTGGCGGTATAACTGTAGAAATTGCCAATAAAATTGCCGCGCAGCAGGGAAAAGTTGCGCAGTTCGTCACTTATCCTACGGCGGGTAAGGTGGTTGAGGATGCTACCAGCGATCGCTGGGATGTGGCCTTTTTGGCAATCGACCCAAAGCGCGAAGAAGTGCTGCGATTCACTCAGTCCTACATCACCATTGAAGGCACTGTTTTAGTCAAGGAAGGCAGTCACTGGAAAAGCGTTAGTGAGATGGACCAGGCAAACGTGGTAATTAATGTCGGTAAAGGTGCGGCTTACGATCTGTTTCTAACGCGAGAATTAAAGCAGGCAGCATTGAACCGGCTGGCTTCATCACAAGCGGCTATTGATGCGTTTCTCAATGGAGAAGGCGATATGGCTGCGGGGATCAGACAGCCAATAGAGCGTGCAGCTAAAGAAAATAGCGGCTATCGCGCACTACCCGACAACTTTGGGCAAATTTTTCAGGCGATCTGTTTGCCGCATAAAAATGAAAAACTCTTCAGCGAAATCAGCCATTATTTGAATAAGTGGCAGGAAAACGGGGCGATTGAGGAAATTATCAATCGAAACCTGGCTGAGGTGTAAAAAGAGACTAGCGTTCTCCTATGGAGAACGCTGCATTAGTCAAAGTTCAATTTTCATTCAAATCAGGGCATGAGACGTTATCCAGCAACGAACATAATTAGATTGCTGTAACGGAAGGTTTCTTATGACATCGCCCTCAACTCCGCAACGCTCACCGCTGGTCATTAACGACCGCCTTTATAACGTCATCGATCTGACTCACATCGTGCCGTTGGCCCAATTACAAACGTTGCCTTACAGCATTCGTATTTTGCTGGAGAACGTAGCACGATGCTCTTCGCATACGCTGCCGGAATTTCTCAATTATCTAACTGCGAAGTCTGCTCCAGGTGAAGTCGCGTTTTACCCGGATCGGTTGATGTTTCATGACACCACATGCCTACCGGCTCTGGCTGATTTTGCCGCGATGCGTGATCTTACCGCCGAGTTGGGTGGTGATCCGCGAGCGATAAATCCGCATATTCCCGCCGTACTGACAATAGACCACTCCGTAATCGTGGAGAGCTATGCCAGCGCTAATGCACTGGAAGATAACCTCACCTTTGAATTTCGCCGAAATGCAGAACGTTACCGTTTTATTCGCTGGGCAGAGAAAAGCCTAGATAATTTTCGGGTGATCCCGCCGGGTACCGGCATCATTCATTTAATGAATCTTGAGGCCATAGCGGAAGTCGTTACGATTGATGAGCGTGAAGCCATCCCTTTGCTGCATGCCGATTGCATGATTGCGACCGACAGCCATACCCCCATGATCAATGCCCTTGGTGTTTTGGGCTGGGGCGTCGGTGGGCTGGAAGGACAGGCGGCTTTGGTGGGTGAACCCATAACGCTGCGTTTCCCGGATGTGGTCGGTATTTCCGTGTCAGGTCAGCTGCCACCGGACGTCAGCGACAGCGATCTGGCACTGCACATTACGCGCCTGTTACGTGAAAACGGCGTGGTGGGCAAATTTGTAGAGTTCACCGGGCCATCGCTGCACACCATGCCACTGGAATCACGCGCGACCATTGCGAATATGGCACCCGAGTATGGCGCTACAGTGGTGTTCTTCCCGTTTGATGAGCGCAGTGCAGAGTACGTCAACATGACGGGGCGCAGTGAAGAACAACAGGCAATTATCCATAGTTACATGCATCATCAGCATCTGTGGCGCTCCCCCGGCGATATCCAGCCAACCTTTACCCAACTGATTGAGCTGGATCTGGGCACGATTCAACCCTGCGTTGCGGGGCCCTATAACCCGCATCAACAAATACCGCTTAGCGAATCACCTAACAGTTTTCTGCAAACGCTGACACCCGCACAGCGTGATTTGCAATGGCACCATGACGATTACCCGCAATCCGTTAAACAGGGTGCGGTCGCCATTGCAGCCATCACCAGCTGTACTACAACGGCCAATCCGTGGCTGGTGATTCAGGCCGCCTTATTTGCGCGCAATGCCGCACGTTTGGGTTTAAAACCTAAGCCCTGGGTTAAGACCTCATTTTCACCCGGCTCTCGCGCTGTTACCGATTACCTTGGAGAATCCGGCCTACTTAGCGAGCTGGAAAAAGTGGGATTTGATGTCGCAGGGTATGGATGCATGACCTGCATTGGCAGTTCAGGGGCTTTGCAACCGGCTATGGAAATGCTGGTGCGTGATGGCCTTCAGGCAGTCTGTGTGCTTTCAGGCAACCGCAACTTTCCACGTCGCGTAAATCCCAGCCTCGGGCATGGTTACCTCACTTCACCGGCACTGGTGATTGCATGGGCTATCGCCGGGAATATGCAGCACGATATGTTGAGCGATCCACTGGGTTACGATGCAGATGACAGGCCCATTTTGATGCGCGATTTAATGCCGGGTCGCGAAGAAGTTGAGCAATGGGTGAAAGCAACGATGAAGCGTGAACATTACATTCAGCGCCGAGACATCATCTGGCAGGGAACACCTCACTGGCAGCAGATTGAAGCGCCGGGTAGCGTGCATTATCCATGGGAATCCACCTCAACTTATTTACGGCGCCCAGGCTATCTCGAACGTTTACCGCGCGATCCGGCGGAACCGCTTTCGCTGACGAATGCCCGACCCTTTCTCTGGTTTGGCGATGACGTCACCACCGATCACATTTCACCAGCGGGCGCGATTTCTGGCGACAGTCTGGCCGGTCAGTGGTTATTGGAGCATCACGAAGATCCACAGGATCTCAACCTTTACTCCACACGGCGCAGTAACCATGAAGTCATGGTTCGCGGCGCCTTTACCAATAAAGCGCTATCCAATCGTTTGTTACCGGCAGACCAGCGCGGCGGCGGCGGTTTTGCCTGGGATGCGAGTCATCAACACATCCTTCCGGCTTTTGAAGCCGCCCAAACCTGGCTGGCTACAGGTACGCCGCTGGTTGTGTTAGCGAATGAGCGTTATGGCGCGGGATCGAGCCGTGACTGGGCAGCAAAAGCGCAGGCTTTGATGGGGGTAAAAGCGGTGATTGCCAACAGTTTTGAACGCATACACCGCACCAATCTTATTGGGATGGGCATTTTCCCCCTGCATTTCATGGCAGGCGAGGCAGAAAAACTGCCGGAGATGGAAGGCAGCGAAGTGCTGGACATCATTGGACTGGAGGCGATCGAACCGGGTAGAACGCCGCTGCTGCTGAACATCAGCCGTGACGGCAGGCAGATTGCTGCGATCGGCCTTGAGGCAGTGATAGACTCCCAGCAAGAGCTGCGCTATCTGCGTTATGGCGGAATTCTGCCTTTCGTCATTCAGCAAACCCTCACAGATTAAAGGATGCCTATGCGTTACGATCTGGTCTCACTCTCGTTGTTTGTCGCGGTGGCGGAGGAGCAGAATCTCACCCGTGCAGCGCGACGCAAGCATTTGGCTGTTTCAGCTGTGAGCAAGCGCATTGCTGAGCTTGAGCAGCGAATCGGCACACCCTTAATGTTGCGCTTACCGCGCGGCATTGAACTTACGCCAGCCGGTCACTCATTGTTGTTCCATGCACGCCAGGTGTTTCGTAATCTTGATCAGATGGAAGAGGAGCTGAGTGATTACGTGGCTGGCGTACGCGGTCACATCCGTATCTTCACTATCTCAGCAGCACTGATGCATTACCTGCCGCGTGCCATAAGCCAGTTTCTGACACACTACCCACATACCGATATTGATATTGAAGAGCACACAGGGATTGGCGTGGTTCAGGGACTGTTACAGGGCGATGCAGATGTGGGTTTCTTTTCCAGCTGGACGCCCGCTTCAGGTATCGAAGTCTGGCCATGGCAGCATGACCAACTATCGGTTCTGGTGTGGCAGGGACATCCGTTAGCTGAATGCAGCTCTCTGCAGTTGGCCGATTGTATGGATGAAAAAATAATCGGCCCTCATAGGGAAAGCGCCGTGAGCCATATTCTGGATCGTGAAGCCAGAAAGCTTGGCAAAGCTCTCAACATCGGCCTGAGAGTGAGTAGTTTTGTCTCGATGGCTGAACTGGTTACGCAGCGGCTGGGCATCGCCATCTTACCCGTTAATGAAATCGCGCAAACGCGTAACAATGACGCTTTAAAATGTATTCCGCTTATTGAGCCATGGGCTAAGCGTGAGCTCTACGTGGGTGTGAAGAGCTATGCATTAGCTTCCCCTTCAGTTAAAGCATTTATAGAAAATGTTACGCCGTCAAAACGGCCAAACGTTGAAGAAGAGGAGCAAACATTTGAGACCAGCTTCAATGACGCTGGTCTCAAACACTGAATTAGCTGGAGAACACAATACAAGTTGGGCTGGCAGTGAATATTTCTTTGCCGGTATCTTTGAGCATGCCGGTTTCTTCATTAATGCTGAAAATACGGATGGTATCCGAGTCCTCATTGGCACTGTAAAAACGCTTTCCATCAGCAGAGATGGTGGTAAAGCGCGGGGTGTTTCCACCGCAATAAACCCAACCTGAAGGTGTCAGGCTACCATCGAGCTGATCGATTCTGAATACTGCAATGCTGTCATGACCACGGTTTGCAGCATATAAAAATCGCCCAGATGGATGCACTTCAATTTCGCTGGCGTCATTACGTTCTTCAAACCCTTCTGGCAAGCTGCTATGCGTTTCCTTCAGAGTAAGATTGCCAGTTTCCCGATCAAAGTCGAAAACGGTGATGGTATTGCCAAGTTCGCTCAAGCTGTAAAGCCAGTTGCCACGCGGGTGAAAGTCAACATGACGCGGCCAGGTTCCCGCAGGCAACAGCACTTCATCATTCAACAGTGACTGCTCATCTCGCCATTGATAAATCCGCACCATATCGATGCCATTCCCCGCCTTACGTCCCTGAATTGGAAGGGCATAGAAGTCACTGTTGGGAGCAAAAATAATTTCATGAGGGCGTGACATGCTGGGTGCTTCATCCGAGTGCGCGTGTCCTTCAACCCTTGCCAAATGACCGGGAGCAAGTAGCGTGTCGTCATCCGCAAACGCCAGTGCCGCAACGTTTCCACCTTCATGGTTAGCAATTAACAGATGATGGCCATCAGGTGTAAGTGCTGCATGAACCGGATTATTGCGTCGTAGTGGATCAAGATCTGGATGTGCATTTTGCGGCCCAGTGGTTTGCTCCGATAATAATGTCAGGGTGCCTGCCAAAGGATTGCGTGCAAAAATCGCAATCTGATTGCCATCACCATGCAGCACATACAAGCGATTACGTTTTTCATCTAACGTTAGCCAGGACGGGTTTTCCTGAACAGATATGACACGCTGGATGTGATGCCAGTTGCCTGATTCATCTATACGGTAAACCTCGATTCCTTTTCCGCGCGCACCGCGCCATTCGGATGTACGGCAGCCAACATAGGCGAACTTATCCATTTACAACTCCAATAGTGCAATGTGCATTTATTTAATCATAAGTGCAGAAATCAACTTGTGATGGATGTCACGATTTCATTTTGAGCCTTGTCAGGATCAAACTAATGCGCCTGTTTTTAGCTTTCTCGTCTTAAAAATCCTGCCAGAACAGGATTGCACCGGAAAACCCTCATTGCATTTGAAGTTAATTAAATGCAGAAATTTAACGATCATGGTCACAATTTCAACGGTCCGATATTGCTAAAAAAAAGCGCAAGTCGCTTACTGTTAACAAGTCGTAAAAACTGTTACATAAATGCATCTGGGAGAAGGGTTATGACCCAACGTATTGCGTATGTCACATCCGGGATGGGAAGCCTCGGAACCGCTATTTGTCGCCGTCTGGCGAAGGATGGTTTTAAAGTAATTGCAGGATGCGGCCCCAATTCTCAACGTAAAGCAGCTTGGCTAGACGATAATAAAAAGCTTGGCTTTGATTTTATTGCTTCAGAAGGCAACGTTGCCGACTGGGAATCAACAGTAAAAGCCTTTGAAAAAATAAAAAGTGAAATTGGTGAGATCGACGTATTAGTTAATAATGCAGGCACAGCACGCAACGTGTTATTTAGAGATATGCAACCGCAGGAATGGCAAGCGGTTATTAATACCAACATGAACTCATTATTCAACGTCACTAAGCAAGTCGTTGATGGCATGATGTCGCGAGGCTGGGGGCGCATTATCAATATTTCTTCCGTAAATGCGCAAATCGGTCAAACCGGCCAGGTTAACTACTCCACAGCTAAATCTGCAGTCCGTGGTTTTACGCGTGCGCTGGCACGTGAAGTCTCTGCACGCGGCGTGACAGTGAACACGGTCTCACCGGGTTATCTGGCCACATCTAAACTGAAGACGGTCACACCTGTTCAGGTTATTGATAAAATCGTCCAGGAAATTCCAGTCCGTCGTTTAGGTTCTCCACAGGAGATCGCGTCCATTTGTTCCTGGCTAGCATCAGATGAGTCAGGGTTCGCTACAGGCGCTGATTTCTCTGTTAATGGCGGCCTGCATATGGGCTAATTAATTAACAGTAAGTCCGGGTAAAAATCTTCGTAAATTAATTATCACGCATATTAGAAATAATATGCGTTGGAGGCTCTTATGCTCTCGCTTCTGGGATATGGCATGATTGGGGTCTTTATGATCCTCATCATGACAAAAAAACTTTCTGCACTCGTCGCTCTGATTATTATTCCAATAATATTTGCTCTGCTTGCAGGATTCGGTGGAGAGATGGGCGAAATGATGATTGAGGGACTTAAAAAAGTCGCTCCAACGGCCATCATGGTTATTTTTGCCATTCTCTACTTCAGCACCATGTTTGATACCGGATTATTTGATCCCATTATTCGTTTCTTCCTGCGAATAATTAATGGTGACCCGGTTAAAGCAGTTATGTGTAGCGCGGTTCTGGCGGCGATGGTGTCACTTGATGGTGACGGTTCAACCACCTATATGATCTGTGTGACTGCCATGCTGCCGCTGTTCAAGCGCATCCGTCTGGACCCATTAGCATTAACCTGTGTGGTGTTCCTATCAGGTAGTATCACCAACCTTCTGCCATGGGGTGGTCCATTAGCCCGCGTTGCAGCTTCACTTAAGGTTGAGTCAAGCGATCTGTTTATTCCATTGATCCCAACAATGGTGTGTGGCTTTGTCGGCGTGCTGGTTCTTTCGTGGTATATCGGCATTCGTGAACGCCGTCGTTTAGGCAAGTTGAGTATCAATACCAACGGATATGGCTCAGTAACGGAAGATGATGCAGAAAGCTATCTGCCAGCAATTAATGAAGTAAATGAAGAGTTGCGCCGTCCTAAGTTGTTTTGGCTCAACGCCGGTTTGACCTTACTTCTGATGGGCTCACTGGTTATGGAACTGTTGCCACTGTCAGTATTATTCATGGTGGCGTTTGCACTCGCACTGCTGATTAACTATCCCCACATTGATGCACAGCGTCAGCGTATTGCAGCGCATGCACCGGCCGCACTTAACCAAACGTCTATCTTCCTGGCGGCAGGGATCTTTGCTGGAATTCTTTCGGGAACCGGCATGGTCACAGCAATGTCAGCTTCTCTACTGGACGTGTTGCCTGATTCCTGGGGGCCATATCTGGCACCGATTACTGCACTGATTAGTCTTCCGGGCACGTTCTTTATGTCTAATGATGCCTTCTACTATGGTGTACTGCCGGTGCTGGCCGAGGCTGCGAAAGTATACGGTATCGACCCGGTAGAAATTGGCCGTGCATCGTTAGTTGGTCAGCCAATTCACTTACTAAGCCCTTTAGTGGCATCCACTTATCTCTTGGTTGGTCTGGCCGGAGTGGAATTCAGTGACCATCAAAAATACACCTTTAAGTGGGCATTCCTGCTCTGCATGATCTTCCTGGCATCGGGTCTTTTGTTGGGGCTCTATCCGCTGTATTCACCCGCTGGATAATATCGTTAGAGCAATAAAAAATGGCCCGAAAGGGCCATTTTTTTATACACCAATGCTGCGTTGTTTCTTGTTCTCCAGCGCCACCGCAAGATGCTGTTTCATCATGTAGGACGCCTCGATAAGCTGTCCAGATTCAATCAATGACAGCAGGTGTATGTGATCTTTAACTTCAGCGTAGTAACGGCTGCGGTCATCCATGATGCGATAATCCATCAGACGTCGCATACGGTTAACGTTGCGTAGTGAAATCTCAAAAAATGGATTATTTGAGAAACTAATTACGGTTTCATGAAAACGATAACCGGCAAGCTGCAGTTGGGTTGGAGACAAGCGCTCGATACCACTTTCCAGAAGCATAACCAGTTCACGTTTGATCTCATCAATCTTGCTCTGTGGCGCTTTAAACGTTGATTCAAGAATGGCCATCGGTTCAATGACCATACGGAAGCTGAAGATATGCTCAAGGGCAGCCTTCGTCTTGGCGACCGGTAAAAAACGCCAGCCATATCCCTGTTTGCGCTCAACCCATCCTTCACTGATACCGCGCGCCAAAATGGTAGTGAGCTGTGTTTTAGAAAGGTTGTAACGCTTTAACAAATAAAGTTCGTTAACTTCTGATTCAATCTTATCCTGCAACCAATCTTCAGCTAGCTGATAATACTCAGGTAAATCGCTGTCGGCTTCACTTTCATTAGTGCTCTTGAGAGGCGGAGCATAATCCTGTTTAACGAAAAATCCGCGGTTACGCTGCTGCTCAAGTATGCCTTTATGTTCAAGATAGACTAATGCCTCACGCACCGGCGAGCGTGATACGTCAAATGACTCTGCCAGCTTTGGCACGCTTATATGCCCACCTGCTACCAATCCGCCACTGTCGATCATCGCGATGATTTTCTGCGATAGCCTTTCTGTAAGAGCACTTATTTTCATGCTGATAGCCCTTGAATATTCGGTCAGAAGTACAAAATCCAACAGAATAATTGCATTTAAAAATGATTAAATGCAATTAAAAATGCAATTAGTTATAGTTGATCACTCTATTTTATTGATAGATAGTGCAATTTTCTGGACCTTGAGGAAACTGGGCTTCATCATCAGCTTTGATAATTCGACCAGCGAATGCAGAATACCCGAGTGGATCCCTATGACTTAATCTGGCGTACGTTTTACCTTTACCCTCATATTTGGATTTTAATAATCGGCTACATGCTTGAAATATCCGACAGCTTGCGTGACAAGCACACGGAAAGTTTAAGGTTTAAGCAGGGAGTGACAGCGCACGCTTAATATTATCAACCTCAACTTCCGGCTGTGTTTGAGCACCTTCCACTTAAAGACTGTTCCGTTACGTATCTAACACGGTGTTTGTTCAAGTGGGCTAAAGGTCATGATCTGATGATATTCCTCAATAAACCTAAGCTTTAGCAACGTCCGCTTTTGGCACGAAGTGGACGATAGCAACAACAGCCTGACGGCGTAAGGCCGGGTCAACCCTGCGTTGGCTGACGTCGGTGCGCACCATATCTTGGCGGGAAAACAGCGTTTAACACCTGCAGCCGGCTGGTGCCGATGCGAGCTACAGCACGGCTTTGTCTGACAAGAATGGAAGAGACAGCGCGAAACTGATGTTTGCTTGAGCGAATTGCGGACGTCAAAATCATGACGTCATGGTATTACTACCAAATTGAACCTAATATAGCTTTAGGGTATTTATAATGTTTGCGCTCGTTTTTGATGGTGAATCTGAGCTAAAAAGTGTATTGAGATTCACAATTCGTAATCTTTGTTCTGGTTCTTATTGGAGAAAAATATGAAGCTGAATCCTGAAAAATATAAAAGAAATGTTGCTTTATTATGTCCTGTCTGCGGGAACCCAGAGATGGAATATACTGAAGAACCTGAGGTGGTGAAATGCACGAACTGTGGCATAGAATTAACGAAAGACGAGTTAATTCAGGAAAATGGATCAAGTATTGATGCTCATGTTAATGAGATAAAAAAGGAGTTATCGAAGGATATACAGAAACAGTTTAGTAATATATTTAAAAAAAATTCAAGTAATTGAAAGTATAAGGATATAACAATGTCGACAAGTGACCTTATCGCTTTTGGTGCGCTTGCAGTATCAATCTATACTGTTATTGCATCCGAAATTAAATCAAGGAAAAATGATAAAGAACAGCGAGTTATAAAAGATGAGCAAGACAGGTTGCGTAAGCTTATCCTGGAAAAAGAAACAAAGTCTGCCATTAGTGAAATGAAGGCAGAGCTTGGTGCGAGAATAGTTAATCCATCAAGCAACAGATACAGGTTAAAAATCTACAATAGAGGTAAGGTAGAGGCAAGAAACATAGATGTTCACTTTCCTGATAATGATGGTGATGAATACCTGATAATGTCTGAAGTAAAAGATAAATTTCCGTATGAGTTATTGCGTCCTCAACAGGCAGTGGAGATGATCGCATCAATAAGTTTTGGGAGCAAAACGAAGTATCGCATTAAGATCACTTGGGATGATGATTACCAGAAAGGTAATGTCGGCGACTTTTATCTCTCAATATAGCTTATTTAAAGCTTATTTTCATATCAACCGACGTTCAGAAAAAAGTAATACTATATCTATTGAAGATGAACGCCTAAACATCCCTGATGACTCCGGCATGTCTGCATGGCTATCCAGTGATAACTGGTTCTGCACGGATTAGCTCACGCAGGGGTTGGAAACATCCGCTTCTGGCACTGACAGGACATTGTAAAAATATCCTTTTGGCCCCTTGGGGCTCCTCGACAGGCCCGGCCCGGATCACAGGCAGAATCGGAGTTTCGTGCCTGACGCTACGTACATTATCCTGATCCTGCTGTTATGAAAATCTGAACTTTATATTTTCGCAGCCTACCCACCAACTCTCCAACTTGACGTCCTTTTAGGACGTACCCATTCTCTGCGGTCTTAACAATGCTTAACAACTCTGTATGTATGGATGCCTTGTTGTTTTCAGTAAATCCCGTCCCAAGCGGTTTAGTCTCGCATCAGAGTTAAGAGATTGACAGTTCTTCTAATCATTTTCGTGCTAAGTGCTTCCAAATGTTTCATTGAAAGTTTAGGATTTATCCTACTTCAGTGTTTCTGTATTAGGGATGGTAATGAGAAGAGTGTGGGTTGCGCTAGCTATAACACTAGCACTGGCTGGCTGTGATCAGCCAAGAATTGATACCTCCAGTGATGAGAACATGAAGTCCTCAATACAGAAGGTCAGAGCGTCACTGCCTGAGGATAAGCGTGCATCTTATGATGATGCGCTCAAGGTAGTCGCTTTCAGCCATCTTAACCTCAGGGATCTCATGCAGGCGGGGATGACTAAAAATACCGTCGGTATTGAGGCGCAGATGAAAAGCGACCTGTCCGGGAAAACCGGTGATGAAGTCATCTCTTATGCTGAAAAGGTGCGGGAGGAACGGGCCCAAAAAGAACGTACTCAGGCCTTGCAGGAAATCGCGGAGCTTGAACAAAAACAGAAAAGCGCGCAGGCAAGCCTTAAACAGCTAGAGGCTTTAGGCATCACTCGCTCGCGTTTCTACTTCCAGAAAAAACAATACGGTCGCGACCAACCTATTATCGCGCTGAGTGTTGAGAATGGCACCCCCAAAGCGGTATCTCGCGCCTACTTCCGTGGGGTCATCTCAAGTCCGGGACGAGAAGTGCCCTGGTTCACTGACACCTTCAATTATCAAATCTCAGGCGGACTTGAGCCAGGTGAGAAAGCAGACTGGGAGCTCGCGCCCAATCCTTTTTCAGACTGGGGCAAAGTCGAAGCGCCAGGAGATGCTGTCTTCACGGTAACAGTGATCCGCATTGATGACGCCCAGGGTAACCCGGTGTTCGGTGATGCTGAATTCACTGAGCGCGATGCAAACCGCCTCGCTGAACTGAAAGGCCGTTATCCAGGGGCGGTCCCCTGAACTCAAGTTGATACAGCGAACAGTCAATGATGGATATTCCCTGAGCCTCTAAGTCGTGGCTGCAGGGGATCTCTTTACGTAGCACTGCCCCTTCTCTGAATCTGTTCCTCGAGGCCAGTAGCTGACCCGGACAGGTGAGGTGTGGCTGCTTGCTTTAAGCATCCGGGAGAGAACACTTGTTTTTAAACGATCAGGAAACCGCCACTGACCTGCTGTATTACTCCGCTATCGCCAGCACGGTGGTCAGACTTATTGATGAAACGCCAGACGCTCCGATCACCGTTGGGGTGCATGGCGACTGGGGGGCGGGAAAATCCAGCGTGCTCAAGATGCTGGAAGTGGCCTGCAGTAAAAAGGATAAAACACACTGTATATGGTTTAACGGGTGGACATTTGAGGGTTTCGAGGACGCCAAGACTGTCATCATCGAGACCATCGTCGAAAATCTCGTGGCCGCACGACCGACGAGCGCTAAAGTGGCTGAGGCTGCGAAAAAAGTGCTTCGCCGTATTGACTGGCTGAAAATGGCCCGTAAGGCCGGGGGGCTGGCTTTTACGGCGTTCACTGGCATACCCACAATTGATCAATTGAAGGGTGTTTATGAACTGGCCACCCGCTTCCTGAGCGCACCACAGGAGCAACTTTCAGCAGCAGACCTAAAGGCGTTTGCTGAAAACGCGGGGAACTTCATTAAAGAGGCGGATGCCGATTCAAACACGCTGCCCAAACATATTCATGCCTTTCGTGAGGAGTTCCGGGCGCTGCTTGATGCTGCCGAGATTGAAAAGCTTGTTGTCATTGTCGACGACCTAGATCGCTGTTTGCCCAAAACTGCCATAGAAACGCTTGAAGCAATCCGCCTGTTCCTGTTCGTTGAGAAAACCGCATTTGTTATCGGTGCGGATGAAGCCATGATCGAGTATGCAGTAAAAGATCATTTCCCGGACCTACCCCAGAGTACCGGACCAGTAAGCTACGCCCGCAATTATCTTGAAAAGCTCATACAGGTTCCTTTCCGCATTCCCGCACTGGGAACGGCAGAAACAAGGATCTATACCACGCTGTTGCTGGTTGAAAATGCTCTTGGCCCGCAAAACGGCCAATTTAAAGCGTTACTCAGCAAGGCGCGCGAAGAGATGAAACGGCCCTGGATCAGCCGGGGACTTGACAGAGAAACGGTGATGTCAGCGTTGAACGGGCATATACCGGATGTCGTAGAACACGCGCTGCTGTTCAGCCTGCATGTCACCCCGATGCTCAGTTCGGGTACACATGGTAACCCCAGGCAGATTAAGCGTTTTCTCAACTCGATGATGCTGCGCCAGGCTATCGCAGATGAGAGAGGATTTGGTGATGATATTAAGCGTCCTGTGCTGGCGAAGATAATGCTTGCTGAGCGATTTTATCCCAACGTGTATGGAAAGCTTGTTCAGCTGGTTTCCAATCATCCCGAGGGTAAACCGGAGGCGCTGGCACAGTTTGAAACCCTGGCCAGGGGAGGGAAAGCGTCAACGGGGAGGGGCACTGAAAGCAAAGACGAAGCTCCAGAATCTGAAGATGTACAGAACTGGCTGAAGACAGACTGGGCGGTCAGATGGGCAAAATCTGAGCCGGCACTGTCCGGAGTGGATCTTCGTCCCTACGTGTTCGTCACTCGTGATAAGCACAGCACGTTGAGTCAGTTGACCGTTTCAGGTCATCTCGAACCGCTGATGGAAAAACTGCTCGGGCCGAAGATGGGAATGGTGAAAATCAAAGAGGATTTGGTGAAGCTGAATGCGCCGGATGCTGACGAATTGTTTGAGATGCTCAGCGAAAAACTGCTGCAGGAAGACAGCTTTGGACGCAGGCCCAAGGGGTTTGAAGGACTCGAATACCTTGTCGAAACGCAGCCGCACCTGCAGCGGAGACTCCTTGATTTTGCCCGACGCATTCCGCTTAAAAATGCCGGTGGGTGGCTTGCAACCCGTTTTGCGCTAAGCCTCACAGATACTGCACTGACAGAAGAATATTCAAAACTGGTTCAGGAATGGGCGAGTCAGGGTGAAAATCAGTCACTTTCAAAATCAGCTAAAGCAGCTCTCCAGTTATCGGGATATCAACACTAATGGGAACCTCAAAAGCATACGGGGGACCAGTTACTGGTCTGATCCCGGACTTCGTGGAAAATCCACCACCTCCAACCCTGCCACCTGCTGAACCTTCGGATGACAGTAATTCGGATATACCAGTCACGCCACCGGACTCGAGCGGTGCTGGGCCACTCAGAGTTCCTAAAGCAAACTTTACCCGCTATTCCCGCTCAGGGAGCCGCAGTGCTCTCGGCAAGGCGATCGCAGGGTATGTTCGAAATGGAATGGGGGGCGCAGGCCGCGCCAGCCGCCGTATGGGCTCTTCACGCACGGTGGCAGGAGGGCTGCTCGGGCTCATCAGTGATTTTCAGCAGAGTGGGGCCGCTCAGGCCCTTGAACGGTTTGATTTAGGAAACCTGACGGGGCAGTCTGCATCGGTAGCGCTCCTTTCACTCGTCGAATTTTTATGCCCCCCGGGTGGTTCGGTTGATGAGGGCGTGGCGCGGCAGGCAATGCTGGATACTATCGCGGATATGTCTGAAGCAGGAGAAGGAAGCTTTGAAGATCTGACGCCCGATCAGCTAAAGGAAGTCTTTATCGGTTTCGTGGTGCATTCAATTGAAGGCCGGATCATGGCGGATATTGGTAAAAATGGGATCAAACTACCTGATGACATCGACGCTATCGTCAGCATTCAGGAAGATTTGCATGATTTTGTGGAGGGGGCTACCCGTACTCAGCTCCGTGATGAATTAAGGGATCTTTCCGGGCTTTCAGGCGAGGCGGTCGACAGAAAGGTAGAGGAGATTTACACCGTGGCATTTGAATTGCTTGCCCGTGAAGGGGAGAGATCGGAATGAGTCACCATACATTAGTGGCCCGGCTGGGTACCGACGACAACGCGGATTTGCAACTCAGCCGACTCAGTACACATCTGACAGAACTCAATTTTCTCAAAGAGAATGGTACGCTGGCTTTCGGACTCGGGCAGGCGCTGAAGGGATTGAGGGATCTGGGCTTAACGCCGTCTGACGCATCTGTGGATCTGGCAATTCTGGCCGCAACTGTGACTGCGGCAGATACCCGTATTTCGCGAGGAAGTAACGCCCAGGATCTGTGGACACGTGAAATTGCCCTTTATGTTCCGGTTGCGACCCCGACGGTGTGGAACAGTCAGGCAGGATTACTGAGCCGGATGCTTAATTTTCTCACCGGCGATCGCTGGACGCTTCACTTTCGTTTGCGACCAGATATTGAGGATGGTCTCATCCAGCAATCTTCCGGTGAACGCCTGGTCAACCCGACGTCTGTCTGTCTCTTTTCTGGTGGGCTTGACAGTTTTATCGGTGCAATTGATTTAATTTCGAACGGGGGAAATCCCCTGCTTATCAGCCACTACTGGGATACCACTACAAGCATCTATCAGCAGAAGTGCGCTCAACTTCTGTCTGCACAGTATGGGCACGTATTCAGTCATGTGCGGGCACGCGTCGGATTCGAAAAAACCACGATTGAGGGAGAAGAGGGCGAAAACACGCTTCGCGGTCGCTCCTTCATGTTTTTCTCACTTGCAACGATGGCCGCAGACGCCCTAGAGGGGTCGGTCACAATTAACGTGCCTGAAAATGGTTTGATCTCATTAAACGTTCCTCTCGACCCGCTACGTGTTGGTGCATTGAGCACTCGTACAACGCATCCCTTTTATATGGCACGTTACAATGAATTACTGGACAACCTCGGTATCAATGCTCGCCTCGATAATCCTTATGCCTATAAAACCAAAGGCGAGATGGCTCTCCAGTGCAACGACCTGGCGTTTCTGAGGGAGCATGCCGGGGACACCATGTCTTGTTCATCGCCGCAGAGCACGCGCTGGGATCCCGCACTTAACGATCAACAATCCACACACTGCGGCCGCTGCGTTCCATGCCTAATCAGACGTGCGTCATTATTTACAGCCTTCGGTACAGACGATACGATTTACCGTATCCCCGATCTACGCAGTCGGGTACTTGACAGCACCAGACCAGAAGGCGAACACGTCCGTGCATTTCAGTTTGCGCTAAAGAAGCTCATTCGTTCACCGGGTCGGGCAAGGTTTGATATCCATAAACCCGGACCGCTCAACGATTATCCCGACCGCCTGGCCGACTACGAGGGGGTTTATCTGAGAGGAATGGGAGAGGTAGCGCGTTTACTGAGCGGTGTAATAACGAGGCCCCTTACATGACATCCGCAGGACAGAAATCGGTTCCTCTATGGGTCGATTTTCACTGTCATCTTGATTTATACCCGGACCATGCTGAACTTATCCACGAATGTGACCGGGCACGTGTCGCCACGCTGGCGGTGACGACTACGCCCAAGGCTTGGATGCGGAATCGCGAATTAACTGCCGACTCTTCTCACGTTCGCGTCGCACTCGGTCTTCATCCCCAGTTGATTGCTGAACGTGAAAAGGAGGTAGCATTGCTGGAGCGCTATCTTCCTTCCGCACGTTACGTGGGGGAAATCGGGCTGGATGCGGGACCGCGGTTTTATCGCAGCTTTGAGGCTCAAGAGCGGGTTTTTGCGCGTATTCTGCACGCCTGTACCGAGCAGGGTGATAAGATCCTCAGTATTCATAGCGTTCGCGCTGCGGGCAAAGTCCTGGGGCATCTGGAAAACACCAGAATCACGGAAAATTGCAAAGCTGTCCTGCATTGGTTTACTGGAAGTGTTTCCGAGGCGCGGCGGGCGGTGGAGCTTGGGTGTTACTTCTCTGTGAACGAAGCGATGATGCGGTCTCCCAGACATCGCAAACTGGTTTCACTGTTGCCTTTTGATCGCATCCTGACGGAGACAGACGGACCATTTGTGCTGCATGAAGATCAAGCTCTCCGCCCACGTGATGTGTCGCGAACGGTGCATGAAATTGCGCTCGTCCACCAGTATTCTGATGCGGATGCCGCCTTGAGAATTCTCCATAATCTTCGTTCCCTGGTTACCAGCAGCGCGCTTCGTGCACAAAAGCCTCAGACCTGACAGAATTACAAAGCGAGCCGAATGGACCTATTAACTGATATCAAAAAAGTCAAACCTCTGCCCCACGAACAGGTACTCAGGCATGTCGTACATAAAATAAGAAATAATTACTCTGATAAGTGGCTTCTGGATATTTGCAATAAACAGGGTACCCGAGACATTGTCATGGACTATTTTCGTCGGGGGGTCATCGACGGCTTAAAGGGATATCCCCGGAACAGTTACTACCCTCCAAGGCTGACTATTGAGCTGGTTCCGCGCTCAAGCTGGTTCAATAATGTCAGAAGTGAAGTGACTTCAAAACAGTGGAATGCCCTGAAGAAGAAAACCGCTAAAGCGGCCAACTATTGTTGTGAAATATGCGGTGGAAAAGGACAGCAATGGCCCGTGGAATGCCACGAAATATGGCATTACGATGAGGATGCCCAACTGCAGTTGCTTGCAGGGCTCATATCACTATGCCCCTCCTGCCATGAAGTAAAGCACATCGGGCTTACGGAACTTAAGGGAAAACGCGATGAGGCCACCGCTCATCTGGCGATTGTTAACGGCTGGTCACTTGCAGGGGCGGATGATTATATTGAGCACTCTTTTGACATCTGGCGCCATCGTTCCGAACTGCCCTGGCAGGTTGATATTTCCTGGCTCGAAGGGGAGGGTATCAGGCTGTATTCAGAAACGAGTTAGCCGCATGAACAGTTCGATCTGGATCTCAGACCGGCACCTCCAGACACTCCCGCTCCCCCGGCTGCTCCTGCAGTAGAACACAGCGCAGGTGATACGCAAGCGCCTACGGTACCCCTTTCTTCAACGCCCGCTATTCAAATCCATTCATCGCCGCTTTATGAGCCGGAATCTCAAAAACCAACCGGAAAAACCTCATGGTGTTCCAGGTTATATACCCTGATGCGTCTGAGTTTGAAAACCCTCCGCAATCAATGGTGATTTCTGAATTTCACCTTCAGCTCGGAGTGGGTAACAATGGCAAGCTCACTTGACGCGAAACGTATGCTCTGGAGTGTCTGCCTGTTATTCAGCGAAGTATTTTAATACCCTGACTCCCTTACACGGGGATGGGCACCGCTGACTCTCCGGCAACGTGACTCATTTAAGGGCGGGGTGAATATTTTTACAATACGATTGGTCCTGTAATGGCTATGCGGATACCGAAAGCCAGTCCGGCCAGGGTGTCCATCGCCAGATAACGCCAATAGCGTCAATATAGATGTCATGGATCTGGTACTGCGCAAACCTTCCACACATAGACTCTACCCGTGTATACAGGATAGCTGTCTACGCATGCTGTCCTACCTAAAATCAGCCAGCGAATCCTTTTTTTAATTTTTATGCGGTAATCAATTTAATGCTCTCCTGTTTTCGACATCGGAGCTGGACGGAGGCAGCTGAAAATAGCTTTCAGCTGCCGGCCGTCAGCAGGCAAGGCGCATAGCGCCGCGTCAGCATCATATTTTAGTTAAACAGACACAATGATCTTGAACCTCTCCCTCAGCATTCGCGCTGAGCTCTAAATTTTTATTTTTCAAAAAAGAGTTAACGGCTGAACCCGACGCAGGGATTTCGCATGCTTACCGCACTCAACCACCACTGGAGGTGCATATGAAATCTCTCTGTCCGGCAACACGACTTCTGTTTTGCGGCGGCGTGCTGGGCCTGATCACACTCGCATCCTCTCCAGCATCTGCATCTGAGAAAGACGAGCTGGCTTCCGCACAGCGGATGATCGTCCAGGTGCAGGCTTCCCTAGAACGGGCGCGGGTTGCCGCAGCACAGGCTGACCCATCGGAGCGTGGCCGCTATTTCTTCGATTACCAGCGGGCAAACAGCGACCTGAAAACGATCAGTGCCGGCATTGACCGTTATTCAGAACCCACGCGTGCTCAGCCGCGTGATTTATCAGGTGTGGCGGGAAATTACCGCCGGGAGCGCCCCTGATGGCGATGACCGCTGCACAGGAAGCCGCCTTTAAAGCGTCTTCGGGAAATATTGAACCGAACCTGCTGCACCTACTCTGTCTCGGGCTGCTGGTTGGCTTTCTTTTCTTCTGGGCAGCATGGGCAATCGTTGACGTTTACTCAGGCTGGACCAGTCAGCGGCTGAAAGAAGGTGCCATGGGCAGAGCCATTGTCCGCTCAGTTTTGTTGTTAGTCGTCAGTATCTGGATGTTTTGCAGTTAACCCTTAACCCCCTCTATTTACAGGTGAAATCATGTCTAAATTTGTATCTGCAGTAAACCGCGCAACCGCCAAAGCCAAATCAACCTGGGCGCGTATTCTGACGGCCGGCATGTTAAGTGCCGTGGCCGCTAAACCGGCTTTAGCCGATTTACCAACCGTGGAAGGTCCAACCTCCAGCGGTACGGGCACGGGGCTGATGGGCACGCTCAGCGGTCACGTACAGGATGGCCTGGTTCTGGGGGGCCTGGTGTTATGTGCATTCGCATTCTTCAAAGTGGCGGAAGCGGGCCTTGTTACCTTCGGTGAAGTGCGTAATGACCGCGCATCCTGGACTAAATTCGGCTCCATTGTTGTCGTCGGCGTGGTGATGCTGGTTGCGGTTATCTGGTTGCTGGGCAAGTCCGCAGAAGTCATCGCGTAAGGCTGATATCCCGATGGCGACCATTAAATTCTTACCGGATCGCCTGAACGCTGAGCCCGTCGTATTTCGGGGGTTTAATACCCCCGAATTAGGGCTGGCGGCGCTGACTGGCGTGTTATCCGGCTTCGTACTTTCACTGCCCTTCGCCTTCCTGTTTGGCTGGCTTGCTATTCCAACCGGCACGCTGCTCTTTCCCCTCGTTTTTATTGCTTTTGGCGGTAAATGGCTCGCCAGCAAAAAAAGGGGAAAACCGGAAAATTATCTCTGGCAGCAATTTGAACTGAAAAAGTGCCGTATGGGGCTGGGCGATATCAGTTTAATCATTCACTCGCGGGGCTGGTCCCTGCAACGCAGCAAAAACCTCAGGAGTAGCAAATGAGTCGTTTTCGCCACGCGGTTAAGGGCCGCGATCAGCATATTTTCACCCTGCGGGCGGCGTGCGTCGTGTTGCTGCTCTTACTGGTGACCGCAATGGGCGGCTGGATGAGAGCGCCTGAAAAGCTGACCATCCATAACCCGCCAGACCTGCGCAAAGGGAGTACGCGCCCGTGGTGGGAGATTCCGCCGCCAACCGTTTATGGCTTCGCGTATTACATCTTCCAGCAGCTCAACGCCTGGCCTAAGAACGGTAAGGCGGATTATCCCGCCCGCATTCAGTCGCTCTCAGCGTATCTGACGCCGCAGTGCAAAGCGTTTCTTGAGGAGGACGCAAAGGTACGTGGTGAAAAAAATGAGCTCACCGATCGTGTCCGCGTTGTGTACGAAATTCCCGGGCGCGGCTATTCCGGTGACAGCGTGAAGGTTATCGATCGCGACAACTGGACCGTGAAACTCGATCTTGTTGCTGATGAATATTACCTCACCGAACCAGTAAAACGCGCCATGGTGCGTTATCCCTTGAAAGTCGTGCGCTGGGACGGTGACTCTGAAACAAATCCGTTTGGCATGGCGCTGGACTGCTACGAAGGTATTCCGCAACGCCTGTCTGCCGCGCCTGAAGAACCCATACAGAAGAATAAGGGGATGTTCTGATGACGCCATCATTTACCCTCAGCCCTCGCGCCTGCCTTGTCGCGCTGTCATTTTCACTGCTGCCGGCGGTCGCAATGCATGCCTCGCCGGCACAGGCCGATGAACTGATGAAATGGGAACGCGTGCCGTTACAGATACCGCTGAAAACTGGTCAGGAGCGCGTGATCTTCGTTGATAAAAACGTGCGCGTCGGGTTTCCCCCGGCGCTGAACGGCAAGCTGCGCGTGCAGAGCACCGGCGGCGCGGTGTATCTCAAAGCTGACAGTGAATTTCCGCAAACCCGCCTGCAGCTGCAGGATATGGAGAGCGGTGAAGTGATCCTGCTCGACGTGCGCACGACCGCTGCCGCGTCTGCCGAACCGGTTAAAATCATTTACAGTGGTGACGTCAGCACGGTCAGCAGCGCAGCAGGCAACACCGGTGAGAAATCCGGCGGGGAGCGCAGCACCCAGCAGACGAAACGCAAAAAAGCCAGCTATAAGGCCCCCATTCCGGTCCTACTGACGCGCTATGCAGCCCAGAACCTCTATGCACCGGTACGCACCGTTGAAGCCGTACCGGGAATACACCCTGTTAATCCGCACCTGCCATCACGCATCACCACGCTGTACCCCTCCGCACCTGTGACCGTGTCACCGGTTGCCGGCTGGGGTGTGGCAGGGCGCACCGTTGTTGCTCTCCGGATCCGCAACAGTTCTTCCAGTAAAGTGATTCTGGATCCGCGTGAGTTGCAGGGCCAGTTTGTCACGGCCACTTTTCAGCATCGCTGGCTGGGTGCAGCCGGTACGCCTGAGGATACCACCACGCTCTACCTCGTCACGTCAGGCCGTCCCGATGACGCTTTTGTGCGTGAGCCGTCCACTGTCCGCAAGGCGACTTCCCGTCCGGCTCAGAAGGTGATCCGTTATGAAAATTAAGTCAAACGGGCTGGTCAAAGTGCTGGTGCCGGCCATTCTGGTCGGGGGCGGCTTTATTGCTCTGAAAAGCTATAACAGTAAGCCGCAGGAGCCCGCTGCGCAGGCAGCCCATGCGCAGACTGACGATGCGCTGAAGAACCTTTCACCCCAGGAGCTCAAGGCGCTCGGCATCGAGGGCGACACCCCACAGGATACGCTGAAAACCATCGTTGGCTCGCTTAACGCCGTCCGTCAGCAGCAGGATTCACTCAACAAGCAGAATGCAAGGCTGCTGGACGAAAATGAAAAGCTTCGTGAGCGCAATACCAACGTGTCCGATCAGGTAAATGAAGCCGTGCAGGGAGTGGAAAAAAATTACCACGAGCGTGAGAACCAGATGCGTCAGCAGCAGAACGTCCTGACGTCAAAATTCAACGAGCTGACAAATAAACTGCAGAATGCCGGCAAAGGTCTTGCCGACAAGGCCAAAGGCCAGGACGGCGATATTCCGCTGGGGCTCGGTCTCGACGGCATGGGGGTCGGCGGCGGAAGTGCCCCGGCCTCCGGCAGCGATGGCCTGATGTGGGTGACGCCGCAGGACAGCCCCGCCCCCTCCTCAGCACAAAACAACGGCAGTGCTGGAAATAGCGCCGGAGAGTCCCGATTCCCGACGTCCTTTCTCAGCGAAAACGCCCTGACAAAACAGAAAGCCAGCTACGAGCAGCAGGTCAAGGGCTCGACGGCTGAAAAAGGCGCTGAAGACGTAGCCGAACCGGTTTATACGTTGCCTGAAAACTCCACGCTCATCGGCAGTCGTGCGATGACGGCGCTGCTCGGCCGTGTGCCGATTAATGGCACCGTCACCGACCCGTATCCGTTCAAGGTACTGATTGGCAAAGACAACCTTACGGCCAACGGCATCGAGCTGCCGGACGTGGAGGGGGCAATCGTCTCCGGCACCGCCTCCGGTGACTGGACCCTGTCCTGCGTTCGCGGGCAGGTCAACAGCGTCACGTTTGTGTTCACCGATGGCACGGTACGTACTCTGCCGAAGCCTGAACGCAGCGGCGAAGGAGGCAATAACAGCAACCAGAACGGCGGAAAAGAAACCGGTACCAGCGGCGGCATCGGCTGGATTTCAGATGAAAACGGCATCCCCTGCATCTCCGGCACGCGCAAATCGAATGCCTCAAGCTATCTGCCAACGATCGGGCTGCTGGGTGCAGCAGGCGCGGCGGGTGACGCCATCGGTCAGAACCAGATGACAAGCCAGACAAACGCCTACGGCGGCGTGACCTCTACGCTGACCGGCGACGCCGGGCAGGCCGTGCTGGGCAAGGCGATTTCAGGCAGCTCTGATGAAATCACCGAGTGGGTCAAACAGCGTTACGGCCAGACGTTTGACGCAATTTACGTGCAGCCGGGGGCGAAACTGGCCGTACACATTACCCGCGAGCTGGCGATCGACTACGAAGATAAAGGCCGTCGGGTGCGATATGACTTTACCCTGCCAGGCGAAGACGGCAGCACCGGCGGACTGGACTGAGGAGAATGACCATGAGTATGACTGCAAGATTTGGGGTTTTACTGATGTTTGCCGCAAGCCTGCTTGCCGGCTGTTCCACGAACAAAGATGAAATGCTGCCGCCTGGCAACAGCAATATGCTGGAGTTGTGGAAAGGCACCGACGGTGAATCGGGAGCGACACGCGGCATTGAAGCCCGCAGCACGCTGCGCCGTGGGCTTTCGGACAGCGAGCAGCAGGCCGCGCTCAGCAATGACCGGAGCTACAGCCGCACGCAGGAATCCGAAATCAGCCAGCAGTTTCCGCGCCTGCCTAACCCTGACATGGTGATGTACGTGTTCCCGCATCTGGCGCAGGGTAACATTCCCGTGCCGGGTTACAGCACCGTTTTCCCGTTCTATGACCAGACGCAGTACGCCATGCCAGGTGAACGTATGGAGGCCCTGTAATGTTTGGACTCTTTAAAGGGAAATCAGCCAGTAAGCCCGCTCATCTTTCCGACGTCTCTGAGCAGACCGGCCCGGAGCCGGTTACACGTCCGGGTAAGATGTCACAGTCTGATGAAAAGCGCGTTTACGCGCACAATCCATCCATTGTGGACTATCTGCCTTGGGCAGAGTTTCTGGATGAAGAGCAGTGTCTGCTGCTCGATGACGGGATATCCGTGGGTGCCGTGTATGAAGTGACGCCGGCGGCAACCGAAGGCCGTCCGGATGAGCGCCTGGAGCAGATCCGCGACGTGGTGGAAGATGCGCTGCAGGACAGCTTTGACGACCTGGCGAACAACCCCTGGCTTGTTCAGTTCTTCTGCCAGGATGAAAATCACGTTGATGCCTGCCTTGACCGTCTGCGCGGTTACGTCAAACCGCACGCGCAGGACAGTGAATTTACGGAAGCCTGGCTTAAAGAAACGGAACAGCACCTGCGCGGCATTGCCCGCCCTGAAGGGTTGTTTGAAGACAAGCTGATCACCGGCCAGCCGTGGCGCGGTCAGCAGCGACGCACGCGCATGGTGATATACCGCTGGGCGACCAAAAACAGCGGTGATTTAATGTCACCGGTTGGCATGTTGAATCAGGCGTGTGACCGGCTCTGCAGCGCGTTCTCCAGCGTGAACATCGTCTGCACCCGTCAGAATGGCCTGCAGGTACACTCCTGGCTGCTACGGATGTTCAATCCTGCCCCTGAAAGCATGGACAAAGAAGCCTTTTACCGTGCAGCCGCCTATCACGATAGCCGCGACACGCCTGCAGGCATGATCCCGACGGAGAATGACTTTGCAGAAACCCTGCTGTTCACACCTCCGCGTTCTGACGTGGAAAACGGCGTGTGGTGGCTGGACAACATTGCGCACTCCGCCATTTCCGTTGAGCGCCTGCGTAAGCCGCCTGAGCCCGGCACGCTCACCGGCGAAAAGAGTCGCGGAGAAAAGAAAATTAATGCCCTGATGGATACGTTTCCTGAAGGCACCATGCTGTGCATGACGGTTGTTGCTGAGCCGCAGGATACGCTGGAGGAGAAGTTTAACCGCCTGGCGAAAAACGCCATCGGTGAAAATACCGAGTCCGGCCGCGTCCGCCAGGACGTTGCAGCGGTTAAAGAGCTGCTGGGTAACCGCCACAAACTGTATCGCGCGGCCATCACCTTCTTTCTGCGGGCAAAAGATATGCCCGAAATGAACCGTAAGCGTATTGAGCTCAGCACCGTACTGCTGAACGAAGGGCTGCAGCCGGTTCGCGCGGAGCATGATACCGGTCCGCTGAACACCTGGCTGCGGGCGTTGCCGATGTGCTTTAACCCGCAGCACGACAAGAAAAACTGGTATACCCGGCTGACCTGGGTCCAGCATATTGCTGGGCTCCTGCCCGTCACCGGCCGCGAGACGGGGACCGGCAATCCCGGATTCAGCTTTTTCAACCGTGGCGGCGACGTGCTGGACTTTGATCCACTGAACAAAGACGACCGCTCTCAGAACGCACACATGCTGCTGTTCGGACCTACGGGTGCAGGTAAATCAGCCACGCTCTGCTCAATGCTCTGTCAGCTGATGGCGGTTCACCGCCCGCGCCTGTTTATCGCGGAAGCCGGTAACAGCTTCGGGCTGACCGCCGACTACTTCGAGAGTCTGGGCCTGACGGTCAATAAGGTCAGCGTCAAACCCAGCAGCGGTGTGTCACTGCCGCCTTTTGCAGACGCGCATAAGCTGTTTGACAGCGACGCGCCCGCGCCGGCGATTAATGAGTGCGATCTGCCGGATATTGAAGACGACCCGGAAGATGATGAAAACGGCAAGCGTGACATTCTGGGCGAAATGGAAATTTCTGCCCGAATGATGATCACCGGCGGTGACCCAAAGGAAGATGCCGCGCTGAAACGTGCCGACCGCGCCATGATCCGCGAAGCGCTGATCATGGCCGCACGCAAAACCCTGGACGAAGGTCGGCAGATGCTGCCGGGTGATCTGCAGAATGCGCTCAACACCATCTCAGTGGAGTCTGAGAACCAAAGCGGACAGGTGCGTAACGAATCCCGCCGGGCAAAAGCAGCTGAAATGGCCGAGTCGCTCGGTATGTTTACGCAGCAGGGCAGCTTTGAAGCTGAACTGTTCAACCAGGAAGGTTCTCTCTGGCCGGAGGCTGACGTGACGCTGATTGACTTGGCGCACCTTGCCCGCGAAGGATACGAAGCGCAGATGGCGCTGACCATGGTGTCGCTGACAAACACCATTAACAATATAGCCGAGCGGGATCAATACCTTGAACGCGATATTGTTTTTACCGTGGATGAGGCGCACGTTGTGACGGTTAATCCACTCCTAGCGCCCTATATGACCAAAGTGGTTAAGATGTGGCGAAAGTTGGGTGCCTGGCTCTGGCTTGCCACGCAGAACCTTGAGGATTACCCGAACGCTGCAGGCAAGATGCTGAACATGGCAGAATGGTGGATCTGCCTGACGATGCCGAAAAAAGAGGTGGAAGATATCGCCCGTTTCCGGACGCTTTCAGAGGAGCAAAAAGCTGTGCTGCTTTCCGCCAGCAAGCTCTCACGATGCTACACCGAAGGGGTTGTGCTCTCGAAAAAAATTGAAGCGCTGTTCCGTGCCGTGCCGCCCAGCCTTTACCTTGCGCTCGGGATGACGGAGAAAGAAGAGAAGGCCGAACGCAAAGCGCTGATGCGTAAACATAACTGTTCTGAGCTGGATGCTGCGATTCTGATCGCGAAAAAACTGGATCGTCTGCGTGGACTGATGACGGCTGACGCGGCTGGGATGCCTGAAAACAACTATAAGAGAGAGATGCTCACCGCATGATTAAGCTCAAGTATGCGCAACCTGTGACCCAGCGGCCTGCGCCGGATGAAACGCCTCTCCCGGTCATGTTCAGCCTGCATCCGCAGGGTGAACCTGCGATGACAGCCACGACCTCTGAGCGTCTGGCAGCACTAGAAAATGCGCTGAGGTCACGGCTGCAGCCACCGGTCACGATCACCTGTAACCCGCATCGTATCGGTAAGAGCAATTGTGTTTCAGTGCATTTTGAGGACAGCAGGGGTAAACGTGCGGACATTCTGCTGACGCAGGAAGGCCGCGCCGGACTCCCTCTTGATCATGAGTTTGATTCGCCGCGCTGGTATGTGAACGTACCAGATGCCGCAGACATGATTTTTTTGATCCTCTGGCTTAATGATCTATTCAAAGATTAAGCAAACCTTCATTATTCCCGGCTCTCTGAGCCGGTTTTTTTATAAAGTATGACCTTCATCCCGCTTATCCATACCCTACCTCTCTTAGCAACACTCAGATATCAACAGCCTCACATCAGAAATTTTTAAATTCCAAAAAAGAGTTTACGGCTGAATCTCTTTACACGCACTGCCACTCTGACGGCCTGTTACCGTGACGGAGATCCGCTATGCGACTCAGGCTTTTGCAATCACTTTTTCTGTTTATACCGTTTCAGCTGATGGCCGGCACCGCTGTTTATACCAATGCTGAACACCCTCCTCAGAATCTGACTGACGATGTATCGGTTGTCTGGCTTGATGGCCCCGACCGCCTGCAGGATTCAATTTTCGGCAAACTGCCGACAAATTCCCAATTGGCCGCTCAGCAGGCCCGCGAAATCATCCAGTCGCCGCAATGGCCCGGCCAGCAGGCGCAGATTGCTCAGGCGTACCGGCAGGTCGTTCATGCCTGGGAAATCGGACTGCATAAATATCCTGCCGTCGTTTTCGATGATCGGGACGTGGTTTATGGCACCGCCGACGTAGCCCGTGCCGTCACGCTGCGCAAACACGGGGGCAATTGATGAACTTCGCCCTCAAAAATCAACTGAATGCGGCCGGTGTTGCCGCCGTACTCGCCGTTGCGGCGGCTCCTGCAACGGTTTCCGCCATTAATACTGCCGCCATTATTGCCAGCGCCATTACCCAGGACTGTATCAGCTGGCGCGTCAGCGGCATCTGCTACTGGCTGATGTGTACGCCGTTTGGCTGTTCAGTGAAAACCTCAGTGAAGGTGACGCACTTCATCCCCGAGGTGGTGGTCTCTACCTACACCGGGCCGGGGGGAAATCCCTGGACTCAAATGGCGTTTATGAGCGGTGCGTCCGGTACGGTAGACAACGCTCTGACAAGCGGAGCGCCGGCTGGAGGCGGTAATGCCGGCGACATCAAAGATCCGGGTCGTCGTAAGTCCAACATCAAATTTAAGTACGCAGATGCAATTGGTCACCCTGCAACGTCAGTAATTGGCGGCAGCATCGCGGGTTATTCGTGTGACACAGCGGCCACGCCGTTTAATCCCTACTTTCTGAGCACACTAGACTCACTTGTCTGGCGTTCGGGATTGCCTGAGTCCCTTTATCCGGAGGCGCTGGTTCCCGGTCAGCGCGAACTGGGCAGTCAGGCCAGCGCCAATATGTGGGGGAATATTTATCCCCGCTCAGGCTTCGTCAGCCAGACCGATGACGACAAAGCATCAGCTGTTGTCGCGCAGCGTGTCGCCGACATTATCACCCGTTCAGGCCAGCCCCACGTTTATCAGGTACTGAAAGGTACGCACAAGGCGGGGTACTGGCCGCCGGGAGAGGTGAAAGAAAACACGGGCACGGCCAATCATAAATGGCAGCGCCTGTCTCCCACACTTTCCGCTTCCTGCGCCGTTTTCCCGGACGGCGCTTATCCTATCGCTCAGGACGGCAACGAAGCGTACGCACTCTGGCAGCCCTACAGCTGCTGCAAGCGACGCGGCCAGACCTTCCTCTATTCTACTGATTTCTGAGAGGCACCATGTCACCCGTTAAATTTAAATCTGCCGCGCTTGCACTGTGCATCTGCGCAGCAGTCACATCCGTACAGGCGGCCGATGATGACTCGTCCGGCGTATTCGGTATTTCACTTCCCTCTGTTAATAACAGCGCCATTGGCTATGGCAAAGACGTCAGCGGCGCGGTCTCGGATAAGCTTTATTACACGCTCGGCGGCGGCTCTGTGATCTCACAGCCGGCAACGCGCAGCAGCATGCGGAAGCTCGGCATGAACGCTGGCTGGAGCAGCGACCTGATGTGCGGCAATTTTGACCTGAAAACGACCGTAGGCAATCAGCTCAACGGGGTCACCAGCGGCTTTAAAAACCTCATGGGCGACGTGGTGCAGAACGCCACCGGTGCCGTCGCCAGTCTGCCGGCCATGATTATTCAGCGTGCCAATCCCGGCCTGTACGACATGCTCACCAACGGCGTGCTGCAGGCAAACGTCTCTTTTGATAAAGCCCAGCTCAACTGCCAGAACATGTCGAAACGCATGATGGATTTTGCTGGCAACAACAAATGGACACAGGGCGCGGTCATGGATGAATACCGTTCGCTGGTGAACAGCGGTGACGCCGATGCTGTCCGCGTGAACAATTCGGCGGACAAGCTGCAGGGTAATTCAGGACAGAACTGGATTGGCGGGCAGAAACGTGGCGGTCAGGGACAGCAGGCTATCCGGCCAACGCATGATTTAACGGCGGCTGGATTCAACATGATGAACAGCCTGCCGGTGCTCAGTACGGACTCTGTCAGCACGAACAGCTGTAACGGCGGGGCCTGCGGCAAGTATGCCAGCGCCGAAGAAGCGGCTAAAGCGGTGGTTCAGGTCGTGGGGGACAGCTCCCTGCGCACCTGCAGCGATGCCTCACAATGCACCAGTGGCGATGACGAACAGCAGCCCGGCGCGACGCAGGCGGGCACCGGTTTTGCCCCCATTCTGGAAGAGACCACCAAAGAGAACACGGAACAGCTGGTAAAACTGGTCAACGGCACCGAGCAGCCCAACGCGACAAATCTGGCAAAACTCAAAACCGGCAGCCTCCCCATTACCGCCGGCGTCATCAGGGCACTGCAGAGAGATCCTGACAACGCCGCCCTGACCGGCCGCCTTGCCGGCGAACTGGCAATGGCAGACACGGTTGAAACCGCGCTGATTATGCGCCGCATGATTGTGACCGGCATGTCTGAACCTAACGCTGCGGCACAGAACGCCGCCATCGAGGAAGGAGACCGTCGCGTAACGGCTATCGACCGCGAGATCACGGCATTACGAAATGAAATGGAGCTCAAACGCGAGCTGTCACGTAACTCTGTCCTCACCATCATCGACCGTGAAAACGGACGCGTTAACAGCAACCCTCAGACGCAGAGTGATGACAGCACCGACAGCCGCGTCAACCGTCTGGCCGTCCCTGAAAAGAAAAATAACTGATGAGGGCACTGCCGATGAAAACTGAACGCGGGGCGCAACGCCCCTCATTTTCCCGCCGCCACCCGGCTCTGTTCCGCGTGCTGTGTACCGCCGGTACTCTGCTGGTAATCCTGCTGGCCGGGCTCGTTGTCGCGGATAAAGCCGTCAAAAACCCGGTTCAGGCCGCCGCATTCCGTGAGTGGATGGATCACGCCCGCTATGGTTGGCTGTTATGGCGCCTGGCTGTGTACGGTGCGCTGGGATGGGGATTTGTGAAGATTTTCCGGGCGCCAGGCTTCGGTCCTCAATATCGTCAGCCGTTGATCCGCATTGCAGCAGTCAGCGCCATTTTTGGCTTTGTCTGTGAACTGGTGCTGTACAGCGGCACGGGAGCATCATAATGCTGACCAACAGTTATCTGGAGTATTTCCTTACGCTGCTCGGCTGGGTTGTTAACAACGGGCTATGGAACATTCTAATTACCACCGGACTGTTTGCCGTACCCGTAGCTTTCCGTCTTATCGGCATCTGGCTTAAGGTACGTGAAGAAGGTGAAGATGAGGGGAACAAGGGGGCGCTGTCTATACCCCGCATGGAGCATGCGATTTACACCTCTTTTCTGGTCATGATTGCCTGCTGTATGCCGCTGATGAATGTGGACATGAGTACCATCAAATATGACACGTCGCGCGCGCAAACCTGCGGTATATGGACGTCCAAAGCACCGGATGACACCGGGTATTCCCCGGTCATATCCAGTATTAACGATCAGACAGCGGCCGCGCCGGTATGGTGGTATCTGGTTCACAAGCTGGCAAAAGGGATCACGCAGGCTTCCGTTGCCACTATCCCTTGCCGGCCGGACATGCGTCAGCTCCGGTTTGAGGTTCAACATACGCGAATTAACAATAAAGCCCTCGCAGAAGAGCTGCAGGACTTTACCAACGACTGTTATTCGCTCGCGCTGTATATGTGGAAACGTCAGGATCAGGGGCAGACGAAAGACAAAGCCACGCTGCGGGATATTGAATGGATCGGCAGTAAAACCTTCCTCAGCAATTATTACGGCAGCCTGCAGTCGAAAACCCCCCGTGAAGATTTCCCCTGGAGTGAAAACCGTGACAGTGGAAGACCGGATACGGGCCGGGGTGGCTATCCTACCTGCAGTGAATGGTGGAGCAAGTCGGATACCGGACTGCAGGCACGCGTCGTCGATCAGGCTGACCCGGGATTATGGACTCGTCTGTCAGCTGCCATGACCATGATCGGCGGCAATACGGCTGACTACAAAGAAGCAATTATCCGTCGTCTGGTCAGCCCGGAGAGTCTGACCGTGTCGCAGGGTGGACACGTTTACGCCGGCTATGGTGGCAATGCTGATTTCACGCTGGATAACTCTGTTTCGCGCGTAGCGGCGATCGGCGGCGCCGCACTGGGCAGTCTGGCTGCATTTCCGGCCTTCGACGCCATGCGTCAGGCGCTGCCAATGGTCCAGGCCGTGCTGCTGATGGCGATCGTGGTGATTCTGCCGCTGATTCTGGCTTTTTCCGCCTATGAGATTAAGACCGTCATAACGCTGACGTTTGTGCTGTTTGCGCTGAACTTCCTGACATTCTGGTGGGAGCTGGCCCGCTGGCTCGACAGCTGGCTGCTGACCGCGCTTTACAGCTCTGACACACACAGCAGCTTCAACATGGCCGGATTCCAGAACAGTTCGGATGACCTGATCATGAACTTTGTGATGGGCGCGATGTTTCTAATATTGCCGGCAGTGTGGATGGGGGCGCTTTCGTGGGCAGGCATCAGAATAGGCGGAACCCTGGATGGTGCATTTAAAAGTGGTACATCACAGGTGCAAAAGAGTGGGGGAGAAGCAGTAGAAAAGGCGAAAAGTGCTGTGAAGATTTAAGTAAACCGACGATTAGCTCCATTTGGTTAATCGTCGTCTTCATCCTTATCTAATCTTGCCGATGTCACAGTGATATCATCGGGTCCACTATAAAAACCATCCCCATCATTTCCACTTCTGAACTGGCCACCTGTTGAAGTGGAGTTGTTGGATGATGCTGTTCTCATATATTCTGGAGCATTTAATTGAATGTAACGGACCATATACACGAACGCAGCAGCTGCAATAATCACGGCACCCACTGCAAACCCAGCGATTAGAACTATGGCTAGGAGTAGCAGCGAAGAGAGGGGAACTAATTATTTACCGATCGCTACAGGAATCCCTTTACTCTCTGCCCATGCAGTAAAGCGAGAATCGGCATCACTATAGACGCTTGTCAGACGCTTCCAGACCGAAGCCGCTTTGATTCCGTGGTTGTATGCTGATGAGCTCATATAAACCTCAATCATTATTCATTTAAAGACCATACTAAATGTTCAGAAGAAATGCACATTAAGCCAAATCAAGCACACCATTAGTTACAGCATACATCATCCTCTCACTAAGGATAGTAGCGAACCTCACCACCCAGCCCCTCCATACGTACCTTCACTGCGGCCATTGACATCTGAACTTCACATCATCAAAAACGAGCCCATTTCCCCGCACGAGCCCCGATTTTCACCTGGAAAAGCCGCCGCCCGGCCCGGAGGGCCGGAACTGCAGTGGCTGTGGTAATGGGTGTTGTAACTATTAAGTTCTTTATTGCTGTTGATTTTAGCTGCGGGTTCTTTCTTTCGTCTGCGACCATCTGGCTTCAGTGCGCCTGGAAGTCTGCAGCTTAAACGGCGGTCGGGCAGGAGGAGGTTTAACAACGCATTGTATGACAACCAGGCGGGCAATTGACTGCTTTACCGCATGCAGATTTGGTTACAGATAACACGGCTTACGATGTTTTTAAGGCGTATTTCGACACCATCAGGACAGCAACAAAGCGAAAAAAGTGCAAAAGTTGCACTTTTTAAAGATTTTGTTTAAAATGAAATCCATAAATCTTAAATATCAGATTTAAAGAAACACGGGAGCATACGATGAAAACTGAGACATTTAGAAGAAACGCCCCGGCAGAAAAAGATCTCTTACAGATGCGCCTCAATAACATTCAGCGAGACGTGCTGTTTTACCTGAATCAGCTGCCGGCGTCAGAGCAGCAGGTCATGCTAACCCTGTCAGACGGTGAGTTCTGGGCACAGGCTCAGCAGAAGGCTCACCTTCAGGAAATAATTAACCGCCCTTCTCCTGTAAAGACAGAGCAGGAAGAGTACGCAGAAAACCGTGAAGCGTTTATGGAACATCTGCAGACCTTCGGCGGGGTTCATAAAACAAGAATGGTCGAGAGACTGACCACTTTAAGCACCCCTACCATCATTAAGTATGGCGAAAACAATAAGCTCATCGTGCTGAACTGGGGAGCCGAAAATCTGTACCCGGCCTTCCAGTTCACGACAAACGAAGATCTTAGTGAGAAAGGTGTGCTAAGAGGGATATCTGAACTGCTTAGCCTGATGCGCTATAAGGTCAGCGCGGTGCGTAAGTGTAACTTCTTTACTCGTGAAGTTGAGCTGCCGCAAACCGGGGAAGTGGTGTCTGTGCTGGAGGTGTTACAGCGTGGCGCGACTGAACAGGAAATGGATTATTTCCGCGTTCTGGCTGAAAATTTTGGGACTCAAAATGCTGTATAAAAAATGGGCCATTGGGCCCATTTTTGTCATCAGACAACAAGGATGTTGAGCTGAGATTTGAGGATTGTCTTTGCCGTGATACCACGATACTCATACTCACCCAGCGAAGTAACTGAAACGGTTTCCACCATTCCATTCCCGTCTGTTTGATCTGACCAAAGAACCACACAAGGTTTCCCCGTATGGCGCGACAGGTACTCCAACCCGTCAGCGTGTTTTGAAAGTTCTTTCGCCAGTTCCTGCGTAAACGGATAAACAGACTTCGGTCCCATCAGATCACCTACGGCAATCCTTAAATGGGGGGCCAGTGAGGTCTCCTCAAAAACCCGAAGCTGACGTGATGTTTTAATTTCCGCCATACAGTGCGTAGTTAAATCTGATTGCCCAATGAATTTTTCCGTCTGGAAAACTTCTTTGCAAGCGGTATGCGGGGAGTCAGCAATGTACATGACTCCTTTAGCATGATCAGGTAACGAAAAACGGTTAGTGGTGTTGTCTGCGAACCAGACACCATTACCGTCAAAACTTTCAGCCTGTAACTTGTAATAGTCAGAGTTAGCCTCGATAACTTTCGTTACCTGCAGTTCACCCATTTTCTCTGCAGCCACAAGTTTATTTATTAATTCATTCAGGTTTCCCTCGAATTCGATGACAGTTGCCATTATTACCCCACTTATATGTAATCTTCTGATTCAGCATAAGATTCTCTCTTTCTGCTAGCATGTTTAAGTGATCAAGTGCTTGCCCATGACCACGTTTTGGCATTCAACATTTTTGCTGAAATGCTTTAGCGATAATAACGTAACTGGCGAATTTTCATAGAGAAAATTGGGCGTAACTCACCTGTGTACTCATTACAACTTGGTGTGATAATTAAGGACAAACCGATGCTTACGTCTGGACCTTTCAACACGTAAAACTTAAGATGCCCGTAATTAGTCATGAATTATTCTTATTAGTGAAATTAAATGGATGCCCCAAATCTTTACGTAGGTCACCTTGCCTGGTGCGGACTTACAGCACTTTATCTCGCGCGCCAGTCAGGCAGTGTTAGTTCCCCCGCGCAGGAAAATCTCTTTTTGTGCAGATGGCTGGCTACAGCTGAAAAAAAGCGCCTGTTTTGCCGGGAACTGGCCAGTGATATCAGCTGGCTCTTGAGGGAAGTAAGGGAAAAAGGGTTAGGGGCTGACCTGCCCGGTAAGCTTGAATATCTCTGGCGGGCCAGTAATGGCAACCTGTTACTGCAAAATGACCTGTATCGACTTCAGCATGTCATGCATGCCATTTCTTTAACCGGTATAAGTTATGGTGTACTGAGCGAAGCCGAGTGGGAAGGGCGCCGCGCAGTAAAACTGAGTCCGAAGGTACCGGGAGTATTTCTGAGAAGAAGCGATCTGGACAATGGTTTTGATGCTAATGGATGTCAGGTGAAGCCACTTGCCGTGCGAATTACTGCAGACATCTCGGCTGTTGAAGCGTTGCTCTCACGTGCAGGATGGAAACAAGATCCCTGTCTGGAAACCCCTTTGCTACATTACCTGTCCGCTCTCAACCAGGAAGAGAGAGAGGCTGGTCTTTAAAGATTGGGTATGAACCTGCTCAGCGGTAATGTTCAGAGCCAATTAGATCAACCATCATCACTTTCCATTAGGCTAACCATAGCACCGCGGTGAGCTTCAACCATACGAATGTACCGCATCACCGTCTGGGTTTGGGTCCAGGTCCCCTCCTGCATAATCTGCGCGATAGATATGCCTTTTCTGGCCATGTCCTGCGCAGCACCCACGCGCGCACTGTGGCCACTCCAGCTGGAATAGCGTCCCTTGTTGGTTTTGAGGGTAGTTTTCGTACCCGACTGATGCCTTGCGCGGCGCCAGATATCTTCCAGGCAGGGCGCACTCATAGGTACGTCCGTGACTGACGTAATTTTGTTAGACCGGTGAACGGGGCAGAACAGTACGGCATCGGGGTGCTCTGCCAGGCCTGAAGCGTGTATCCACTCCAGCAACCGCTCAGACGATCGCGCGCTGAGCGCCTTAACAATGCCACCCGAGTGGAGAATTGTTTTCGTCCAGCCGACGTCGATGATGATGCGTCCATCTGCCGCGCGTGAGATGTCGCGAACCCGCAGGCGGGATAACTCACTCATGCGCAGCAACGTGCCGTAGGCCACGTGCATAAAAGCAAGGTCACGCAGGTGCTGAAGCCGGGTTGAATTATTCCAGGCCGCATCCAGACGGTTCAGGTCCGGCCGACAGAAGGGTACCGCCTGGCCGGTTCTCTCACCCGAGACAACCGCCGTGCGGTTTATCTTCTTCCTGGCGCGCATGACGTCGGGAGAGACTGTAGGAGGGATCAGCCCGACGTTACGGTGTAACATAGCGATAAGCGCGGCGTGCACCGATATGGTTGATGTTGCCCGGCCAATCGCCTGCAGATGGAAAAGATAGTCTTGCATGTCATCCGGAGACATGGGCAGGAACGACCGTTGGTTCTCCTGCGACCAGCGCCAGCAGATCCGCATCACACTCATCAGCTGCCGCCAGGTGTTCTGCGAAAACGCCTCCCGGTGGCGGACGAACGCGGCCAGCTTCGCAGTGAGGTCGTCACCGGCGCTACCGCCGAGGGCAACACTGGTAAAACCGGAGATATCATTCATTTCAGCTCGGTCCTCACTCATTATTTAAGCAGCGGCAGTGCTACGTAAATTCTGAAGAAAGAGCAGGGCAGATGCCCGTCAGATTTTACGTAGCGCTGCCGGACTTTTAACCACCTGCTCTCAGGTCCCCGATCAGCAGAACGGCGTCTAGGTCTCGCCGTTGCATATAAATGGACGGAAAAGATCAGGATCCGGCCCGGATCCGCATGATACAGGGGTTTTACGTGTTTGTCTGGCCTCATATAACGGTAATTATATAAGGTTAGAATTTTGATAAACGTTCGGTCGCTAGGTGGTGAGAGAGTCTTAAGGCTCATATAGCTCCCATTACGTTAAGTCAGGATGCATAATGATTCAATATTGGGCGGCTACTTACGAGGGGGACTTGCTGATAAATCGTAATTATATGAAGGCTCAAAACTGGTTGTTCATAGTCTAAATGAGTATTCATTAATAAAAGACTAAAAAACGCTCGATTTTTAGGTGGCTTACTTAATTATTCACATTACAAAACATTTAAAAAGCATCCTCAAAAAGTAGATGACTTGTGGATACATTAATGATAGATATAATATCATATGAGGTAATTACATGAAGAGATAATCATTAAATTATAACCTCTTAGAAAAAGAGTACTTAAAAGTCGTATACCATAATGCTTTTAAAAGGATTTATCATGGATTTAATTAGACCTGGCATGCATAGTAGTTTCAGAATTGATCATTTTAATGAGCAAGAGAAGAAAATTATTGATGTATTGTCGAAGGAGTTTTATCTCACCAATGGTGGAGAAACGATACGTCTAAGTGAAAATAGCATCTACAGATACATATTAATAAGACCGACAAATGTATACCAAGACATGTTTAATCTTAATAGGGAAATTGTTGTTCTATTTAGTCCGTACGAAAAATTTCAATCTCGCACATTAGATGCTTTCTCAATTATATATCAAAGAACTTCCTCCTTAAGAGTTGATAAAACATGTAACATTCTTATTAGCATGGATAGGAATATTGAAAGCAATCTTTTAGAAATTGTTAAATCAGAGCCAGAAGCCCCAACTATAATTCCTTTCAGATATAGCGAAGTTATTCATAACCCTTCGGATTCTTATTTTTTTAGAAATAGGTTTCAGGAAAATCTATATAATAGAGATCTGTTTTCTTTCGAAGCACCACTCAAAAAAGATATATTCTTCTTTGGTCGGAGCGATATAATACTGTCCATTGTTAGCAAGTTGAAAGATGGTAATAACGCTGGACTCTTTGGGCTCAGAAAGACAGGTAAAACTTCGCTTATAAACGCGATTGAAAGAAACCTAAAAAGTAGCGATGAAGTAGTAACAGTAATAGACTGCCAAGACCCATCTTTTAACAAAAGGAGATGGAACGAATCTCTACATTATATTTGTGCGCGTATTGTCGAAAGCAACAATTTATCTATAGCAATTCCCAATGAAAGTGATTTTGATGAAAAAAATGCTTCTCTGGTTTTTGATTCCTTTTTAAAAAAAATAAACGACCAAAAAAACAAAAGAATCTATATTATTTTTGATGAAATTGAAAATATTTCTATCAACACTTCACCTTCAGAAAACTGGAAGAGTGGCATGGATTTTGTTTATTTTTGGCAATCGTTAAGAACGATCTTCCAAAAGAAAGATAGTTGTCTAGCTTATATGATCGTTGGAACTAACCCATCTTGCATTGAGGTACCTAGAATCAATGGAACGGATAATCCTATTTTTAACCATTTAACCCCCCAGTATATTCCGGGCTTTGACTTAAAATCAACAAGGGAAATGATAAGGAAACTTGGAAAAAGAATGGGGATAAATTTTGATGAAAGTATTTATTCAAATATTAATGACGACTTCGGAGGACATCCATTTTTAATAAGAAAAATTTGTAGCATTGTATCTAGTAATGCAATGAAACAAAGGAAGCCTGTAACCATTGGAAAAGTATCATATCGAGAATCAAAAGTATCATTTAAAGAAAAGAATTCTGCTTATCTAGACATGATTTTAGGAGTTTTGAGAGAACAGTATCCTGATGAATATCAACTACTCCAGTTGCTTGCAAATGGTGATGATACAGAATTCAAAGCAAATGTATCAAAAAACTACAGTTCAATGACCCATTTAATTGGGTATGGGATTTTAGGAAAAGACAATGGATCCTATTATTTCCTAATTGATTCAATGCGAGATTATCTACTCGAAGTAAATAAATATCAAAAGAAAGAAACTTCATTAGAACAAAGATGGGCTGAAATTTCTGAGAGAAGAAATCATGCTGAGAGAGAGCTAAGAAAAATTATAAAGCGTACTCTCACTACAATTTTAGGTGAAGAGCAGTCGAAAGCTTTAGTTTTAGATATTCTTGGCGGCGCTAGAAAAAATGAATATAGTAACCGGGATTTAGGCGACTTATTCAACCCAAACAAATCAAATATTTTCTTCGAAGATTTGAGAAAAATAGTATCCAAACACTGGGAATATTTCAAAAATGTCTTCTCTAACAGTAAGCAATCTACATTTGAATCATTAGGATTTATAAATGAATATAGAGCAGAGGCACATGCAAAAGAAATTGCAAGTGATGAATTCCTTTTATTCAGAATCTCAATGACTAAAATTGAACTAGATATTGAAAGATATAATAATTAAGATCAATTTTAACATTAACCCCCCTTGTAACCAAAGGGGGGTTAATACGTTAGTGCGAAACGCCGACAAGGCTTCAAAGCCACGCTAAATAGTCTATTTAAGCAAATGTATCAAGAGTTGCGGTCTAAAAAAACATAAAATATCATTATCAGATCTCAAGCATCACAATTTAATATGCTTTAAAATAAACTTACGAAACTCATTAGTTGACCCCAGATAGTTAGGATAAGCTTTTTTTAAAGACTTTACACTATCGGTTGCTAATAGAACGGCAATAGGTACTTCAGGATTTGCATCATCTCGCTTCAATGCTTCTAGTGCCTCATCAGCTTGATTCAACCGATATGCAGCTACTGATACTGAAAACTTAACTTGACCATCATCAAGATCGTCTTTTATTCTTCTCATGGTTACAAGATAATGACCTTTAAGGTTTTTAGGAATTTTGCTTTTTATTTCGTTATCACTGGTTACTGATAATGAAAATGCGTAACTTCCAAGCTTTTTCAAAGCAGAAAGTTCTTTTTCTAGTGTTCGTAACTCTTCCCTGAACTTCAAGACTTGCTCATTTGGCAGAAGACATGCTTTTTCAGCATGAGCCACAAGGCAACCAGAAATGTAGAAGAAACGTCGCCACGATTCATGACCATCACTAGATGTTTTTAATTTAATATTCTCCAGAGTATCAATTATCTCTAAGCTAGTTGCCCAAGCATGTTGTAACTGAGTACGCAACTGAACTTCAATTTTTGTTTTTTTCCATGGGTATTTGTCTTCAGATGTATCGAAGCAACTATATATTAAATGAATCCCACCATATCCACTTGCTTTAGGAGTAAGATAGCTCGTTTCCTTGATAATACAATGAACGGAGCGACTCTTTAACAGCCGATCCCTTAAGGCTTTTAATTGGTCAAGATTTTTTACTATAGCCCTACACCCGCCAATATCTTGCATACGCGTCATTTTTATAGAGTTATTCGACGCACCACCATCTAATGATGGTCTCTCAAGCTTATCAATAATAGTGGGGAGTCTTTTTAACCGCCTAGCAACTATTACTTTTTTATCGACTTTAGCTGCAGTTCTAGCTAAATGATTTTTCATTAGCATTAATGGGTATAAATGTAGCTCTCGAAAATTTTGAATCATGGCTATAGCTTCTAAGCGTTCATCGCCTTCTGAGCCATGACGTATATTTTGAGCAGCTTTGTCTATTTGTGACTTAGAGTATTTTAGCTGGCACTTCTGGCTTTCATAGACTTCGTTACCCATATCTTATATTCCTTTATATATATTTGATTAAGAATTTTCCTAGTTACATTTAAACCCTATCTTAAAAGATAAATCAACATTTTTTCTTTGCTCCTGTATTAGCACCCCGGTTAGACAGAACACTTGACGAGTAAGACATAGCCATCGAACTATGGCGAAGAAGTGTTCTGTGGAAAGAATCGAAGTGATGCGCCGTCGTTATACTGACCTGCTCCCCGTTGATTAATACACCGCGATGTTAGTAATGTCTTCATAAGCCACATGAGGACATCCCCATGAAGAATCGTTTTTCCGACGAACAGATCATCAGTATTCTTCGCGAAGCGGAAGCCGGAGTTTCTGCCCGTGAGCTCTGCCGCAAGCACGCCATTTCCGACGCCATCTTTTACACCTGGCGCAAGAAGTTTGGTGGCATGGAAGTTCCTGAGGTGAAGCGGCTTAAATCTCTTGAAGAGGAGAACGCCCGCCTCAAGAAGCTGCTTGCCGAAGCCATGCTGGATAAGGAGGCACTTCAGGTGGCTCTGGGGCGAAAGTACTGACGTCAGACCAGAAGCGGGAAGCTGTTGAGTTTATGCGTGATGCGACCGTAGTCACATAGAGTGTTTGCTGACAATGATCAAAATTGCTTTGTTAAGTGCATATCAAGTTGATAGCAGCCATTAAAGAACGTACGGATAACGAATGTATTGAAGCGTTTCAATATCTGCTTGAGCATGATGGTATTTACAAGGTGAGTCTAGCTGCCCGGCTGGCATTGGGCGAGAAAGGCGTTTAGTGCGGCGAACCGGTTACATGTCCAGCATACGCCATTGTTCTGGAAAAGGGCATCAGCCAGTTAAAACGCTTAGGGGTGTGGTTGGTAGTTATCATCAAAGGGTTTAAATGACGACATTTGGACAGGGCAAGTCTGTGGAGAGCAGGTGACATTTAAGTGCATATTTTGGTGCGCATCAGAAATTTAATTTAACATAATAAGTATGTTTGGTATTGTCTGCTTTATCTCATTGCCATCTGGATTCCTAATCATGATTCTGCTTATTCATTCATGAAGCGTTGTTCGAGCGATGCTTCCAGCTTGAGCATTGCATCCTCTGCATGCTGCATATGCTTGCGCATGATGTTTTCAACTTGTGCGGAGTCTTTGCGGCGCATTGCGTCGATTAGCCTGTATTGAAAATCTATACCGGTTGATTGGATTAAAGTTGAAGAATTTCTAAGCAAAATAAAGGGCGATTCAGGTGGTGTTAGGCTCCGAATCATACCTGAACCCGATATTGGTCCAATGTATTTAGATGTCTCTACAGATGATGGACTCTATCTCTTGACGCTACTAGAGTGCTCAGAATCTGGCTTGATAGTGCGTTCCTACTTGGATAAATCAAAATCTGGTAAGGAAAAAAAAATACAGATTTATGGAGATTACTGGCCTGAAAAGCAGCTAACAAATGATTTTGATTTGGTCGTTAAGATATTTAAAGAGTTTTTTGATACTGCTAATGTGTCGACGAATCTTCTTGGCTGAGATCAGAAGATCCGTCGACAAATACACAAAAGCATAACAATCTGATGCACATGACATTTAGGTGGCGTTATCGCTGAACTTAGCGGAGGCAGTGCGGCCGCCGGCGCAACGGGGGCCATCACAGGAGAGCTGACCGTCGCCCGGATATAGCTTGACTAATAATGTTGGTATTGAAATTGCCGGAACATTTTCTAACGATGGATTTGATCATGGTGCGTTTGGGGCAGAAGTGCGAACAGGTGAGTCGTGAGTGGAGAGTTCATGTATTTAGGGCAGAACAATACAGCATCGGGTACGCCAGCCAGACCGGCCGAGTTAATCCACCCCATCAGCCGCTGGAAAAAGTGGGCGCTAAGCGTCTTAACGATACCGCCCGATTGCAGGATCGTTTTGGCCCAGCCGACGTCAAGGATGATGCGCCCGTCGGCCGCGCGTTAGATATCCCTCAGCTGTGATATCTAACTCATACGCAGCAACGTGCCGTATGCCACGTGTATGAAGGCTAGGTAAGGCAAGTGCTGGAGCCTGTGCGATTTGTTCCATGCCGCATCCAAGCGGTTAAGATCCGGCCGGCAGAAGGGTACCGCCTGACCGGTGCGCTCACCCGAGATGACGGCCGTTCGGTTAATCTTCTTTCTGGCGAGGACAACTTCGGGTGAGGCCGTAAGAGAGACCAACCCTGCGTTACGGTGTAACATATCTATAAACGTTGTGTGCACCGTTATGGTTGAAGTAGCCCTTTCAATGGCCTATAAGTGAAAAAGGTAGTCCTGCAAATCCACCGGAGACATGGGGAGAAACAACCGCCTGTTTTCCTGCGACCAGCGCCAGCAGATCTGCATCACGCTCAACAGCTGCCGCCACGTGTTGGGCGAAAAGGCCTCGCGGTGACGTACGAACACAGCCAGCTTCTCGGTGATATCGTCGTCGGCGGACGCTGAGGGCCACGCCGCTAAAACCGGAGAGTTCATTCATTTTTGCTCAATTTTCACCCGTGTATCTGGCAGCAGCGCTACGTGAATTCTGGAGAAAAAACAGGGAAGATACCCGCCAGATTTTACGTAGCGCTGCCGGAGTTTTAACCACCTGCGGTCGGTCCCACGATCGGCCAGGCCAGCGTTCATGTTCGCCGTTACGTATAAATGCCCATAAGGTCAGGATCCGCCCCTGACCCTGATGGTATCGCGTTTCAGTGCAAATGTCTGACCTTATATAATTAATTATACAAGGTTAGGAAATGATTGATAGCGTACTGATCTGGATGTAAAAATGAAGTTAGTATAGGCAAGTCTTAAACACTCTAGATGCATCAATGATTTTTTTCGTACGTGACAAATTATATGAAGAAGTGATTAGTTATTAGATTTAAAAAAGTTTTTACCGTATTTGCAAGCAAGAATATCCTGATTAACTAAATTTACTATGCAAAAATTGTCTTTAACACCCAAATTATCAAGATAATTGACGCCACCTGCCATGATAAGCATCATACTTTTACCTGATAAATTTCAGACTAGAATATTCTTACTTTTTAAATAACATTCTCTAAAAAAAGGGAACTTATCTGCTTTTATTGTTAAAAATTCGTCGTTAAAATTTATCGATCAAAAGCAATTCAAAATACATGATTTAATTGTCACTTTATTATGATAAAAATATAGTTTTAGTTAATGATAAATTATTCACTTACATAATGGTTTTATATCATTGTCAGTTTCTCTTCGTCATATATTATAGCCGCATCCAGAAAAATATGCACCTACGTGGGATATTACAATTAAGTAATAACGCCAGCATAAATCAAGGATGCACACCATCGTGCTTAAAATTTGAATTTAACTAATCACAGAGACTTTAAAGATGTTTAAGAAAAAAATTGCGTTTATTCCATTATTTGTTGCAGTAGCTTTTGCACAGCAGGCGTCAGCGAATTCAGGTGACATCCAGTTTGTCGGCAGCGTCTCAACTCAGACTTGCGACATTAAACCGGTTGTCGGTGGCACAACTAAAAATGATATTGACCTCGGAACTATCGAATATACTTCAGCTTCTTTGAAAGCAGACAATAACGGAAAAGTAGTCTCATTCAGCTTAGTTCCGGCAACTGGATGCACTAACACTAACGGCGCAGATGTTAGCTGGGTAGGATCAAGCTTTAATAATACGGGCCTGAGTAACGTTCAGGGAACGGCCGAAGGAATCTCCGTTAAGTTGTCGACAAATGATGCCGCTCCTCAGGACATCAACATCAATCACCAGACCGCAAGTTTTGCCAAAGACGTAAATGAATTTAAATTCAACGCGCAGATGGTTGCTGACAAAAGTGCTGACGTTAAACCCGGTTCTGTTATTGCACATGCCAGCTATACAGTAGCTTATAAATAAATCTTCAATGAGCGCCTTCCCGGACAGCCTGCTATATCCGGGAAGAGCGTTACAAAAATATGAAAAAAAACATAAAAAAATTCCTGGTCCTTACGGGCGGGTGTTTATTGATTATTCAAAGCCAGGCCAGTGAATTAAATCTTGACTTTATTCAAGGTGATGCACGGAAAAACATCCCTGACATCTATTTGTCTGGCATGAAAAATATGCCCGGAAAATATCTGACAGATGTGTATCTTAACGATAAGTATGTCATTAAAAGCCTGCTTGATATCCGTTTAGAGGACGCGGAAGAGCTGTGTCTGGATAAAAAATGGCTTAAGGAGAATGTACCCGCAATTAAACAGGATGAGCTGCGGGAAACGTTTGACGCCGCACGTCAGTGTTATTATCCAGCCAGATTACGCAACGGCGCTGCTTCTTTCGACCCAGGCACACAACGACTGGAATTACGCATTCCTCAAAAAGCAATAAACGATCCGGCCTCCGTTGTTGAGTGGGATTATGGCGTGCCGGGAATGCGGCTAGGATATTCGGCTAATATCAGTAAAAATTTTCGTAACGAAGAAACGCTCTGGGGTAAAGCAGACCTGAATGCCAATCTCGGCAGGTGGGTATTTTCAATGGAGGGTAGTGCTTTAAACCACCAAGGAAGCGACATTCAGAACGCGCTACTTACCACTGCGCTGCCCGAAATTCACGGAAAGTTTGCGCTGGGTAAGGGTCAGACGGGCGGTAGTCTGGTCCCGGGCTTCCGTTTTTATGGCGCATCGCTTTACTCTGATCGGTCCATGCTTGGTTGGCAATCACGCGGCTATGCTCCAGTTATCGCTGGAGTGGCAAATACCTCAGCCCGCATCACGGTTACGCAGGGAGGATATACCCTGCTTTCAGAAGTGGTTTCGCCTGGGGAATACCGCTTTAACAATCTGGTGCCGGTGGGCAGTGGAGACATTACAGTAGTCGTTGAAGAGGAAAATGGTGAAAAGCGCGTAACCACATATCCGGTGACCACTCTGCCGACATTACTGCGAGCGGGTGACATTAACTACACCTTATCTGCAGGCTCCCAACAGGAGGCTGGCCGTGTAGCGCCTGCCGATAATCCCTTTGCGCTGGCGAATGTCGACTACGGATTTGAACCCCTAACTTTAAGTGTGGCAGGTATCCTAAGCACACACTATCAGAGCGCTGGGGCCGGCATCACGCGCGACTGGGGAATGCCCGGTGCACTGGCTTTAAGCTTGAACAGCTCACGTAGCGAACATATGACGCAGGAAGGTGCGTCACATGGACGCGAGGGTATCAGTTTCAAAACTACATACGCTAAAGGGTTGACCGACGCCACAAGCTTGCAGCTCTCTTCATATCATTATCGCGGTAAAGGGTATGAAGACTTTGCCGACTTTGCACCGCGCACATATAGCGGATTTGACAATGAAAACCGCAGAGAGCGTTTTCAAGTCACGCTGACTCACAATCTTGATAAGGCGTTCATTAGCGCGTCTTCCTGGCTACAGACTTACAGGGGCGCACGGGCGAACGAAACGGGTGCAAACTTGGCATTAAGCACCTCGCTGAATCGCGTAACTGTAGGCACAAATTTGAGTTATCAACATAACAGTGGTTCTGGCCGACAGGATGTGGCGGGATCTCTTAATGTCAGCGTCCCTTTCAGCCTGTGGGGCAGGTCTTACAGCAGCTCTTCAGCCGCGACTTATGATGCACGTGGCAGAGCCGGGTTCAGTAGTGGTGCTTCCGGCTCGCTTAATGATCGGATGAATTACGGAGTAAGCGCCAGTACATCACCTTCAGGCGGCAGTCAGTCAGCATGGATTGGAGCACAGGCCTCCGTCGTAAACCTGAACGCTTCGCTGACTAAAAGTCGTGATAATACTGCGGTGAGCGGGTCCATCTCCGGTAGCGCAGTTGCCACCGCTGAGTCAGGTTTGCTGCTTACGCGTGAAACAAACAACACGCTTGCAGTGGTTAAAATTAAGGACATACCCGGAGTGCGCTTTAACGGCTCTCAACCCACTAACCGGCAGGGGATTACCGTCACTGGCGTCAGTCCTTATAACAGCAACAATCTGACTATTGAGTCGCAGGCGCTACCGGATTCAATTGATTTACTGAACTCAGTGAATAGCTTTACGCCAACTGAAAATGCCATTGTGTTTCGAGAATTCGGTTATGTCAGTGCTAGACGTTACATCCTTAAGGTCACGGATCGCATGGGGGTACCGCTTACAGAAGGGAGCCAGGCTGACACAGCACAGGGACAATACGCCGGATTCGTTTCCAGGGGCGGGCTGTTGTTAGTAAACGCACTGGAAGATCAGACATCTCTGTCGGTCAGCTCGCGTCAGGGCGAACAGTGTCAGATTAATATGCAAGGTATTCAAGCCAACGATAATCAGATTCATGAGGTTAAATGTGAATAAAAAAACTCTTTTACAGGCGCTGGTACTCACTATTGCCAGCCTGACAAGTGTGTATGCCAGTGCCGCATTCACACTCAATGCAACCCGTTATATTTATCAGGAGGGTCAGCGAAACATCGCTGTTCAGGTCACAAACAATAGCGGTGATCTTTACGGTGGACAGGTATGGATTGATAATTCAGCCGCAGAGGATCAAGGGGTGTACTTCACCCCAGCCCCTGCATTTTTCAAAGCCGGGGCCGGACAAAAGCAGCTGATTCGCATACTTAAAATCAGCCCCTCTTTACCGATAGAAAAGGAGTCTCTTTTCTGGCTGAACGTTCAGGAGATCCCGCCGAAAGGTAACAGCGAAGGAAATAGTCTGGCAATCGCTCTAAATACACGGGTAAAAATGATTTACCGTCCTCAGGCCATTGCGGCAGGGAGGGAAAAAGCGGAAAGCCTGTTGGTGAGAGATGGTCAAACACTAAAAAATCCAACGCCTTATTACTTCGCTATCACCGGTGTTAAAGTCAATGGCAAGATGCTGCAGTTAAAAAAATCCGTTATCAGTCAATTGGGCATGATGGCTCCGTTTAGCGAAGTGAATATGGGAAAAATCCCGGAAGGGAAAACGGAGGTTGAAGTTCTGGACGATTATGGTGCTACCCGGAAGTATATTATTAAGGAATGATTTATGAAAACAAAACTAATTTATTTATACGGGACTGCAATTCTGGTCTTAATGCCATTTAAGATCTTTGCATGGACATATACACCGCCTCGGTGTACAGATCTTGCAATTAACTTTACTGCTAAAAATACTGAAATTGATGTTTCTGAAGTGGCATATAAGGGCGTCGTTACTACTCTTTCCCACACCAAATCAGGAGTGTGCAATTTCACAAATGGTATGGGGGATGACCGCCCTAGTAAAGCAGGATGGGGGTATCTACTGTTGTGGCCAAAAAAAGAATATGGCTATGACTCGCACAATATAATTTATGTAGAAGGTGCCAGTCAAGATAGAACTCTGTATGTAGGGCAATATTATTTTAATTCCTACGCCGATTCTGAAAAAACTCAGGCAAGTATTTTTAGTAAACCCGAACAAAATCTGCTGATGAATAAAATGCCACCTCCTGGAAAGACAATTATACCTTTATCAGATCTATTTTCAGCTCAGGCGCACACAGCGGGAGTAGGCGGGTTTTCACACGCGCGCAAAGATGAAAGTGTTGTGGTTTCATATTCCACGCCAACTATTACGCTCATCTATAGACCGTCCTGCAGTGCGAAAGTAAATGATATCGCTTTTGGAGTTCAGACGGTGGACAGCATAAAGAAAGGTAATGCTGAAAAGGAAGCTTTAATCGAGGTTAGCTGTGAAGCGATACTGCCCGCTTATTCAATCACCTTAAATTCTTCGAAAGGTATTAATGACGTAAAAAAAGGGATTATCAAAAGCGCTCATAACAATATAGGTTATCAGCTTAGCTGGGGTAAAGGCGATGGCAGCCAAGTTGGTGCGTTGGGTACGGCGGTAGAGCTAGGAGTACCGCTTTCGCCAGATACGAAACCTATAAAAAATAATTTTACAATCCCGCTGAAAGTTAAGCCCATGGTTCTTAAGAATACCCAAGGCGTTACTAGCGGTAATGCGGACTCTGATATCACAATCACACTTGAGTTTAAGTGAGTAATTTATGAATTATCTATCATTATTGTCTTTTTTTATATTTGCTGTGCCATTGTGTTCACAGGCGGATAGTTTTGGCAGCAACCGTGACGGCGGATTGCTCACGTCCAGAATTACAATGGACGTTAGCGCCCCCACCTGCAGTGTTAACGCCGAGCAAGGTGTAGCCAGAACGATCCAGATGGGACAGATATCGCGGGAAGAGTTAATTGCAGGTAAAGGGAAAGCGATGAACGCACCATTAACGGTAGATTGTAGCGCCAGTGGTACCCAGGCTAAAGCTGTCGAGGTTAGTGTACGCCCAGCAGGTAGCTCAAAGCCTGCAGATAACACTGAGGGTCTTCTTGAAACCAGCTTGCCAGGAGTTGGTTTACAAATGAGCTGGCATGACGGCAAACTCGTCTCGTTTGCCACAGACAGTTCGCGCAGATTTGAAGCAGGAAATAGTCAGATCTGGGAGCTCGCGATTACGGCTAAGCCCGTTGCTACAATCACAGAATTTGTCAGCGGTGGTAGATATGTTGGGACAATATCGGTCAACCTGACATATTTATAACTGTATTTATTTTGTTAGCTAGATTATGCGCTACGAGAAATTCCCCACCATAAGTGGGGTGAACCATTAAAGATTGTGGGCCCCACGTTTGACCTTAAGCGAGTTTAAATAATCTAAAATTCACTGGCAGTAAAATTAGGATTTTATATCTATTTACATGAGTTTTGACTGGCTCTGCTTTATAAGTTTATTCCTAATTTACCTAATGCAATACTACTTCCCTTAGCTTTGGACCATATTTAATATCATCGTTTAAGTTCATTACTATTTTAATCATAAAAGGTAAATTTAAAGATGAAAGAAAATATCACTACAAGCCCGCCAATTATTACACTACCTACAATAAACGCATTGCGTCAATTCATGCCGGAACGTGACGGACAATTGGTATACGTAGAGGAATACGACAGTGGATACGTTACAGGCGGTGGCTTGTTCCGCTATCGAGATAAGGGTAGACTCATGGAGGATCGCGGTTATTCTATTATTGGTCTTTATAATAAACACTGGGAGCGTCAACTTGACAGCCCGGATGAACTAAATGTCTGCCATTTTGGTGCAAAAAATGATGGCAGTGCAGACTGCACTAATGCCATTCGAGACATGCAGCGCTGGTCATGGAACGGTTCTGGTAGCGAACGTCGTGTTGTGATACGTTTCCCTCCAGGCCGTTTTTTGATGTCTTCTTTAGATATAACTATGTTAGGCGAAATCCAATATTTTACCTTCTCGGGTGCGCCAACAAGTTTAGGATACACAGCAGCAACCACTCTCATCTCAGATCTTGCCCCGGGAATGATGTTAAGACTTAACGCACGATATTGTGAAATCAGTAACCTGTGTATTGATGGACGCAACGCCCCCGAAGACAAAAAAGAAGAGACCGCTCCCAACACACGTGGATTTTACGAAAACATAAAAAAAGAGGGGCAATATCTTCAAGCAAAATATCTGTGGTTTAAAAGACTAGGGGGCACAGGGCTTTCATTAATTGATACCCTGGATACATCTATAGATCACTGGTATGCTAATAGTTGTGAGGCTAGCGTTATAAAAGCTCGTTGGTCGGGAATTAAATCGTGGGACCATAACACTGCTATAGAGTTATCTAATTTCAATGTACAATATTGTACAAAAGAGCCTGTATTGGATCTCCCTCGCTGCACACAGTCTTTTATATTTAATGGATGGATTGAGCACAGCGATTCACCGGGAGACCTCAGCGAAGGACAATGGGTTATCGATGGTCTAAGCTTAGAAGATTGCAAAAAAGAGAAATTAAAGCTGTGTTCGACAAGATATGTTATTAAACAGCTAAATTTGCAAAGTGGCAGCGGAATCGACAGTAATGATAGTGGCAACACGTTTAGCTGGTTGAGCGAATATGAATCTGGTAATGTCAGAATCGAAAATCATGGCATTAACCTTGTAGGTTCCCTCAGTGTTGACGTAATAACTTCGCAAAAGAGATTAGACAATAATACGCAAAATCCTCGTTGGTTTCATGTCGGACATTTTTTTTTACCAACTCGTGGCGACGTTGTTAGCGTTAAATTACTTGCATCAGCAGGTTATAATGGGATTCGCGAAACCCAAAAAAAATTCTCTAACGCAACGGGTCAGGGGATGACCGAAATTGCACTACAAAAGAACAGCAGTGATTTACTTCAAGGCACTTGGTATGGTATGGGGGCATCACCAGTAAAAGCCGTACAAATAACTAGTGTAACACCTGCTCGTGGAGATCTTTATGTCCAATTAAATGCTTGGACAACTAATGCTGTCGCTTTGGTTGAAACCAATGCTAAAGATCACTATGCTCAAGGAGTGAGTTTCCGATTTAACAAGTTTTTCACACCATTAAGTGATGAAGAATTTAGCAAAATTCCATCTAAAATAACTTGTTATGAACAATTTTGGTTAGGTAATGAAAAAGTGGGAATTGGCTACAATGCCGAGAATTCACTTTTACTCAGTGCCGCAACTGCAGACTCCAAAGAATATAATGACTCATCCTTGGGTTTATCGGTAATTATAAATGGGAATACTTATCTACTACCATTGCTGAAGAAAAAGTAACGTAAATCCCTTTATAACTTAACTAACAACTACCACATTTAGTTTACGTAAGGCCATTTATTCTTAATGGCCACATTTTCATCTTGTGATTGAGGGTGTTCCTTTTACTACACGAGGCATAGATTCAGAAATTTTGTCAAAAAGAGAAACAACTTTGTGACGCTCCTTTTGATAAATTTATACTCAATCTAAGGCCTGATTGTTACTTTTGCTAAGAGAGAAGAGTGAATGCTAATAATTAGCTTAACCAACAAATAATTAACTTAATTGATTTACATTTAACATAACTATGTTTATGCGCACTCAGGTTGTAACGGCTAAATTCAGATGTCCGCTCGGAGATGCGGATGTTTTGTTGGACTGGTTATGTTGAGATCCTCAGATGCTGCCGGTACTTCACCGGGCTCATTGCACCTAATGAGATTTTGATAGACTTTGCCTGCTGGGATCTGGAACTCGGTTATATCGGTCAGCCACTTTTCATTTGGCCTGCAGGATCGAAAATTTCTGGCGAGAAGATTTTCAGGTGCCAGACTGATTTCTCCGCAATAAGCGTTGTAGCGACGCCTTCCGGCTCGTTTAACAACAAGCTGCTCTTCAGCCATCAACCTGCGGACGACCTTCTCAGAGATATGCATGTTATTTTTACGCAGCATCGCGTGCAGACGCCGGTAGCCGTAGCAACGGTAATTCCCGTCAAAGAGTTTTGCCATCGTCACGCGTATTTCAGCGTACTTATCGTGCCGGCGCAGCTTTGCTTTGTGATAGATATAGCAACTGCGCGCAAGTCGCAGTGCATTAAGCAGCTCAGCTAAAGGATATATTTCCTTAAGGGCATCAACAACCTGGGTTTTGTCCCTGTTCTTCAGGGTCTGGAAGCTGATGCCCATGTCTTTTTTTATCAGTTCATTCGCTTTAGTCAGAATGTCACGCTCAAGCTGCAGCTGATGAACTTGCTGTTTGAGCCGTGCGACCTCTTCTGGCAGTGCATCCTGGTTTTTATCCTGAGAACCTGATTTACGTTTACGCATGGATTGATAAGCCTCATCGTCGATTAAGTCTTTCTTCCACTTGTACAGAACCGGAACGCTGACGCCTATATTTTGTGCAACTTTAAGAGCCGTCCCGCGCCAGTTGCAGAGTGCGCGAACAGCCTGTGTTCTTTCGTCCGGACTGAAGCATTTGTTGGTATTCGAGCGAATAATCAGCGGACGTCGTCCCGGATAAATCTCTATGACCCAGCGTTTAAGCACTTCGCTGCTGGGATAGCCGATGGCGCGGCAAGTGAAAGCAAGACATCCACCATGCGTAAGATAATGCTCAACAGCGGCGACTTTCTGCGCATAAGAGTAACGTTCCCTTGGCTTTAATTCTCTCGGTAAATCACCCTTCTCTTCATAAATACGAACCCAGCGGCCAAGCTGTTTTATGGACGGGTAACCTAATTCCCTGACTACTACAGACGCTTTTCTGCCATATAGATAATAGAGTTCAACAGCGCGAATCCGGTCCTCATAAGAATGCATAAATCATCTCCTGAAGGTCCAGGAAAACATCCGCACTCCCTTTTAGCTGGTTCATAATGTCACCCAGATATGGCGCTTTTGCCACCTTTTCTGGGAGATCTCTGCTGATGCTGGTGACCATGTCGAACAAAGAACTTCACCGCCTTCTCGTCATTCAGGCCGTTATCGAAAAACGTCTGCGCCGTCGCAATGCTGCTTCACAGTTGCAGCTCACTGAACGTCAGGTTCAGCGGTTGATGAACCGCTATCGCGAGTCCGGCGCTGCCGGGGTTACGAACGCGCGCCGTGGTAAACCCGGCACTCACCGGATTGATGATGCGCTGCGATGCCAGATACTGACGCTGCTACGTGAAAATTACGTCGGTTTCGGGCCCACACTTGATGCTGAAAAGCTTTAGGAGCGTCACGGGATTACGATTTCTATCGAGACTCTTCGCTGATGGATTACTGCGGCCGGACTGTGAATCCCGCACGCTCCCCGTCATCTCCGCATTTATCAACAACTGCTTCGTTGTACTAATCCATATTAATAGTTTGGAGAAGGTATAGACGCGTCAGCTGGTGCAATTTTCTTGAGTCAACAAGTTGAAAATTGCTCGTAGCCGACGCGCCGTTTTTAAACCTTATCTCAATATCTTTATTTTACTTGCTCCCAGACGTCGCTGCTACCTGGCAGATCCCCCTTAGTCCACCATTTCGCTTTCCAAAGTTTACCTGCATACTCAGCCTGTTCACCGCCAACGTAAGTAACGTCAGCATTCCATTCTTCTTTGTCCGCCTTGCTCATATTCTCCCAGACGTCGCTGGTGCCCGGCTGGTTGTTCTGCGTCCACCAGCGTGCCTTATAATCTTTTCCTTTCCAAATAACGGTATCACCACCGACGTAGACTTTGTCGCTTTTCCAAGTAGTTTGCACGTCGCTATCAGGCTTGTTATCGTCCACCGGCTTGTCATCATCAACCGGTTTATCGTCGACGGGCTTGTCATCATCGACCGGTTTATCGTCAACAGGCTTGTCATCATCCACTGGTTTCTGATCGGCTTTGTGCGTGATGGTGAATTCAAACGGGACAGAATCATGCGCGCCATCATTAACCGTCAGGCGGAAGCCTAACTCATAATCTGAATCGGTGCTGTTGAGATCAATGCTAGCTTTCGGCTGATCGTTATTAATCAACGTTACCGCCGGGCCTGAAATTTGTTCCCAGCGCCAGGTTAAGGCATCGCCTTCAGGATCGTAGGATTGAGAACCATCAAACTCAACATGTGCAACGCCGATGACGACAGGATTAAATTTTACTACGGCCGTTGGCTTGTGATTTTCCACTTCGCTGTGACCCTCACCAGCAGCCTTCTTCATATCATTAATATATTCAACCTGATCGCCAAAGAGGATACCGTTATTATTAGCGCCCAGCGTCCAGACAAAGAAACCGCCGTAGCCATTTTCTGCTTGCCATGCTGCACGTGAGAGGTTGTTTTGACGGGTTTCAGTAAAGCGCCCTTCAGGACCCCATTGGCTGTTGATGGTATTACCAAGTAAAATTTTACTGGCGTTGCCAACGGCTTTGGCGTAGTTCTCCAGCGCGACCTGATACCTGAAGTTTTTGCCTGCGTCATAAGTCATGACGTTGAAAAAGTCAAAAGTATCTTTACCGTTTTTCAGTAGCGGCAGCACTTCACCATGATGAGAAGAACGTTTATCTTCGATAAACGAGCAGTTATCCATCACGGTATTGCTCATGCAGGCTTCTGGATCTGCGCCAACGTGATAGGTGGTTAGACTCAGCAGCTTATCGCTTTTCGGGCCCAGCAGTTCACGCACTCGCTGAGCCAACTTCAGCAGATTATCATTCTCTTCGGGGGTCAAACGAGCCTGTTTTTCATAGTCAAAATCGATACCGTCCAGTTGCACAGAACCGGCTTTCTGATAGTTTGAGAAATTGCAGGTGCCATCCCAACTCGCGTCCAGGCAAGGGCCATCAAGCTCGGTTGGCTTTAGATTCTTTTTATAAACCGGGAAATTGGTTTTCAGTAATTTAACCAGTCCCTGAGCAATTTTTTCGCGGTTCGCTGCGTTGTCAAGGTGTGACCACATTGATTCATAAGTTTCGCCACCAAACGCAACCATCATTTTTTTCTCAGGATGAGCCAGTTTAGTTTGCGTCCATAACAAGTAGCCTTTTTCAAAGTAATAGGCGTCATAGGCGGGAACTTCGATGATCTTGTCTGATGAGGAAATATTTCCTTCCGCATCCCAGCCTCCAAATGAGAGCAAGAATGTATCGACACCAGACTTTGATAAGTCAGCCACTGCGTCAGACGTATAATCTCCCCACGAGGTCAGATAGCTTAGTGTGCGATTATTTTCAGCGCTAAGTGCTGATCCTGAAATGATCGCAGAACCAACAAGGAGCGCGAGCGTTAATTTTTTCAAAATAAATCCTTAACAATAAATATTATTTGATTGCCTATAAAAAATCAGGTCGGCAAAATGAGTAACTTCAGTTATTTCGTTAGTCAGAATACTCTTCGAATAAGTTAACTGAAATGTACTAATTCTACATTTCATAAAGATTCTGCCAGCTTCCGTTAAGGAATATCTTACTGTGGATTTATAACTTTTGTCCTGAGCGATTAATAAAGAGCATGCTCTGGCGCAGTGACTTTAAAATAGGCGGCCAGTTAAATACTCTTGCGCTAAAAAATTTATTAACATAGTAGGATTAAGAAGGCATTCAAAAAGATTTAGACGTATTTTATTATCGTCACGTAGGCCGCGAGCCTAATAATATTCATTCTTCCCCTACAGCTAATCCGCTGACGAAACAGTGCACAGTCTACTGAAAAGCGTTATATGATCCCAGAATGTTAGTTATCGAAAGTATGCCAATAATTTATATCCCAAATCCTTAATAATATTCTATGAATATATTCGCGGTAGACTCGATGGCATTCCACAAGGTTAGCGACGCAGCATTAAAAAATATTAATTGCTGAAATATTAACGCTCAGCTTAGCGATCACCGTACTATACTGTGTATTGCAACGGAGTGAATGTGCAGCACCTTGCTGAAGTTTAGATCGCTATGTCGAACATGCGCGTCTGGGCCAACAGGCAGTAAAGTTGGCAATCGCTCTGCACACCCAGCTTTTCCATTGCACGCAGCTTATGAGCGCTTACCGTTTTATTGCTCAGGTGCATCTTGCCTGAAATTGCGGTCAGCGACAGGCCACGACACAGCATGCGCAGCACGTCATTTTCACGCGCCGTCAGCTCCTGACCCGCCAGCGTGTCGCGGCGAAAAAGGGAATCCATCAGACCGCGCTCAATATACACCTCATCATCCAGCACCGTGGAAATAGCCCGCGATAGCATGCGTTCGCATGTGTCGCGACTAATATATCCTCTGGCACCCGCTTCCAGAGTCATCCGAATGATATTGGTGTTACGGAAGGGCGATAGCACAACAATCCGCGTTTCCGGGAATTTGCGCGCCAGCCATTTCACCAGCGCGGTGCCGTCAAGCTCGGAAACTGGGCTTTCCGAGCGTCGAGTATTCAGCGAAAATCCGAGAAAAACCACATCGACTCGCTGCCCGGACATAACGTTAATCAGTTCAGCCGGCGAATCGGTATCGCTGATCACGTTGTAGCTTACGCCGTCCATTGCGCTGGCGGAGAGGGTATTAATCATTGAGGCGATGCCCCGGCGGATAAGCGTGTGTTCGTCGGCAATCAGGATATTAACAGACATAGTATTGTCTCCGGATATAAGTAAACATGCATCTGATGTGGAGAAATATACCGGGCGAAGTAAGATGTTTCTATCATACCAGTCAGAAAAATATTGTCTTCGACATAATTCCTCGGGAGAACCTCTAAATTAAGATTAAAAAAAAAGCCCATTCAATGATATTGAACGGACTTTCGTCATTCCCAGAGTGAAGTAAAATGATAGCATGGATAGAACGGTAACCCGCCGTTTTCCAGCAATTATTTAATTATCCAATAAGGTAATAGAGTGCAACACACCCACACCAAAACAAAAGGGAAAACAAAAACATGCCGACCCAAGCCTGATTCCTTGCCCCCTTATCCTTATGGATATTATTTTTTTCCCTCGAATTTGATATCAGACTTGTCATTTTCATCCATTCCGATAGATTATTTTAGATCACCACTTGACATAGTTTTTTAATGCTAAAATAAGCATCTTTAAAATATGGCATTCACATTCCCGGTTAGTCAGGTTATTTTGCAGCAAGTTGAAATGATGGCCTATCTGACAAGTCAGAAAGAGAGTCAGTATTTTTCTCGAAAAAAAATAATATAATTTACGTCAGATTGAGCGAGCGAAGTAATACAGCAGTAGAAGCCATCAATTTAACATTGGCAATCTCACCATCATATTTCTGGTTTATCGCCGTTATTTGATGATTGAAATGATCGTTTTCCGCCGTCAACACATCTAATAATGTGCGCTTACCCAACTTTAGCCACTGATCAAAAAAGATTTTACTCACCTTCTCACTCTCAGCGGCCAGCGACTGATAATTTTCAGCCTGTAACCGTGATGAATCGCGTGTTTGCACAAGGTCATGGATCTGATGCTGCATATCAAGGCGGGCTTGGTAATACTGCTGCTCATTACCGTTCGCTCTGGCTTTTGCTGCTTGATGCGCGGCCTTTTGCGCTCCGCCAGAGAAAACATTCCACTGTAGGTTGATACCGGTCGCCCACTCTCCCTCATCGCTAAGGGCACCGTGTTGAGCTATTTTACTTACGCTCCAGTTGATCTGAGGATAACGGCTGGCCTCAACGGCGCTGGCCTGAGCATGCGCTGCGATGGTTTCAGCTCTGACTTTCAATAAAACTGGATGATCGCGCAAATGTTCCAGTAATTGCCGGGCGGTATAGCGCGGCATACTCCATTTTAATCCAGACGGAATAATCGTCTCCTCTCCCGTAAGACGCTGCAGCTTAATTTCGGAGAGACGCAGCGCGTTATCAATACTTTCCTGCGAAGACTGCGCAGATAATAATTTTGCTCTAGCCTGAGTGAGCTCATTGCCACGCCCGGGATCGACCTTAATGATCGCCTCAAGCATATGCGCTAGCTCGTTCATTCTTGCGACATAGTTCTTCGCAATTTTCTGCTGTTTATGATAACGATCCAGATTCATTAACTCTGTTAGCGTGCTATAGGCGATCTGTTCATTTACCGAAGACAGATTATATGCAGACGCCGCTTCCAGATGCTCAGCTCCGGTGATTTGAGCCGCCGTTTTTCCCCAGTCGTAAAGTGTGGTATTTACCGAAAGGGAAAGATTGCTAGAATTAATATTATTCCGTACAGATCCCGTTCTCCCGGATCCTGCCAGCGGACTAGTTCCGCCTAATTGAATCTGCGGCCAGCGCTGCGCTTTAACCTGATCGATATCCCAGCCAGCGGCCTCTTTATCAGCGCCCGCGCGCTGTATTTCCGGGCTGTGGTTTAGCGCTTTTTTTATCTGGTTAATAATAAAAGGCGAAGGTGAATTGTCCGCTGCTGATGCTATAGCAGATAGTCCCGCTATTACGCATACCATAATTTTTATCTTTATTAAATTCCACATCACAACTCTTTATCTCTCTCTGAACGCTTCTTTCGCTTTAAGTACAGGCTTGAGTAAATAAGACAGAATGTTCTTTTCGCCGGTTTTTATTTCAACGCTAGCAGTCATGCCCGGCATAATTGGAAAAGTTTTATTTTTGACGCTCAAATAGGCGCGGTCGGTACGAATATAAACACGATAATAAGTCTGATCGTCACGTCCCGATTTTGCACGGCTTTCGTCAACAAGCGTATCCGGACTGATACTTTCGACTACGCCGTTAAGCCCGCCATAAATAGCGTAATCATAAGCGGAGACTTTTACCGTTGCAGGCAGGCCGGGACGTAAGAAAGCCACGTCTGCCGGTCTGATCTTTGCTTCGATTAGTAATGTATCCTCCAACGGAATCAGCGTCATAATCGGTTTACTTTGCGTAATCACGCCACCAATGGTGGTAAAAGCGATGCTATTAATTGTTCCTCTTACCGGCGCAGTCAGCACGCGCCGCTCCATAAGATCGCGGCGCTGCGTCAAACGTTCCTCGCTTTGCGCAAGCTCAGTTTCGAGTCGTGTTAGCTCGCCGTTCGCATCAGAGTGATATTTATTGGTACGGTCAGCAATTTGCAGGCGCAGATCGTTGACTTGACGACGCAGGCGTAGGATTTCCATATCTGAAATCAGCCCTGCCTTTGCCAGCGGCTCAGAGAGCGCAACCTCTGACTGAGACAGTGTTAAATTGCGTGTCAGCGCCGCAATGCTCTCATCAAGCAATTTACGCCGGGTTTTATAGGCGCGCGTCTCATCTTTCACTATCGAATGAAAGGTTTTGATTTCATCCGGGAACGTAAGCTGCAGATCAAAGGCCTCGGCCCGCAGGCGTGAAATAGCGCCTTTAAGGCCATAGACTTTCGATAGCTCCTCGCGGTACTTCGCTTCGGTACTGGTGGCGTCCAACTTCAGCAGTGGCTGGCCTTTTTCCACAATATCTCCTTCACGTACCAGCAGCGTTTCAAGAATGCCATCCTCAAGACTTTGAATTACCTGCTCATGACTTGCTGGTATCACCTTCGCTTCACCACGCGTCACCTCTTCGACGCGGGCAAAGTGCGCCCAGATCAGCCCTATCGAGACCACGATGGCTATCAACCACAGCATTACCATGGTGAACGGGGTTTTTTGCATAATGATTGCGCTTTGTAAATCATCCACAAAGCGCATCTCTTCTATTTTAAGTCGTTGTGCCTGCTTCTTAGCGGCCGCTCGGCGTATTTTAAAAAAATGATATAGATTAAGCCTTTTCATCACGGACTAACCTGTGTGTGTAGTGGTTGGAGAAGGCCGCACAGGACGATCGCGACGCGTTGGATTGAGTGCGGCAAGCACCTGCTGTTTAGGTCCATCGGCAATGATTTTTCCATCATCCAGCACGATTAGACGATCCACGATCGAGAGCACGCTGTGACGATGCGTCACCATTACCAGCGTTTTCCCCAGAGTTGCCTGCTTCAGATGATCAACAAATTTTGCTTCGGTCTGTCCGTCCATGGCGCTGGTCGGTTCATCCATCAGGCAAACGTCCGGTTGCAGCAGCAGGCAGCGTGCCAGCGCAACCAATTGCTTTTGTCCGCCTGAGAGACCCAGTCCCATCTCACCGATGGGCATATCGAAGCCAAGCGGATGACGATTGGCAATGGTGTCCAGCCCGGTTAGACGCACGACTTCAAGAAAGCGCACGCTAGTTGCCGCAGGGTTGCCCAGCATGACGTTTTGCCTCAGCGTTCCCTGGAATAGATGGCACTCCTGGCTGACGTACCCCACACAACTGCGCCAGTCAGCAGGATCTATCTGCTGCGCATCCAAGCCATCCATTAGGAGCTGTCCGCCGGTAGGCTGATATAGTCGCGCCAGCAGTTTGAGCAGAGTGGATTTACCGCTGCCGACGTTGCCAAGAATGGCCACGCGCTCGCCCGGCTGAATGCGAATTGACATGGGCGATAACACCACGCTGGCATTATGTTGATCCGTTTTCGGGTAGCTAAAGGAGGCGTGCTTAAGCGCAATCTCGCCTTTCAGCTCTGGTGCAACCAAATAGTTTTGCTGCGGATTGCGCTCTATTGGCAGCTTCATCAGTTGGTTTAGCGACGTCAGCGCCGTTTTCGCCTGCTGATATCGCACTGCCAGCCCGACAACGGCGGCCAATGGAGAGAGTGCTCGACCGGAAAGGATCACCATCCCAACCAGCGCGCCCATCGTGATCTCACCGGCATGGATCAGGTAGACGCCCCACACCACAATAAGAATGGTACAAACCTGCTGGACGTAGCTCACCATATTAGTGGTGAGGCTTGAGAGATAGCGGGTTTTCATCGATGAAGCCGCCGCCAACGCGCTGCAATCATCCCAACGTTTCTGCATCACCCCTTCTCCCTTACAGGCCTTCAGCGTCTCCATGCCGGTGATTGACTCGATAACTAGTCCCTGCTTCTGAGAGATCTCCGCCACGTTCTCTTTCATAAAACGCGCGAGCGGCCACTGAATAGCTATGCTGAATAGAATGATTACTGGCATCGCTAGAAGTGGGACGACCGCCAGAGGTCCGCCGATGCAGTACATAATCCCCATGAAAAGTAGGCAGAATGGCAGATCGGATAGTGTCGCCAGCGTGGCGGAGGAGATAAAATCTCGCACTGATTCGAACTCTCGAAGCTGGTTCGCAAAAGAGCCGGACGAACGTGGCTTGTTCTCGAGGCGCAGTGCAAGCGTCTGACGAAATAGACGCGAGCCAACAAGCAGATCGGCTTTTTTTCCGGCAACGTCTATCAGGTAGGTACGAATTTGTCGGGAACAAAATTCAAAGGTGATGGCGATCAGTACGCCAATGGCCAGTGACCAGAGGGTGACGTAAGCTTGCGTCGGTACCACGCGATCATATACGTTCATGGTGAAAAAAGTGGTGGAAAGGGTAAGCACATTTGCCAGCAGCGCGGCCAACGCAGCGTTGAAAAAATAGTGGCGGTAGCGCCACAAATTAGCAAACAACCAGTGACCTTCCCGCTGACTTTCGGGGAGAATTTCGCTCTCGTGGCGAGCTACACGCTCTATTTTTGCTTTGGAAAGCAACACGAAATCAAGGTAGTTCTCATCCATTTTTTCCGCAGAGATGATCTCATCGCTGCCGTTTTCATGACATAAACGGTAGCCGTTTTCACAACGCTCCCTGACGATCGCATAGCGTCCCTGTTTATCCGTGACAGCAACGGGGAAAAGATGTGTTGATAGTTCGCCGATGGGGCGTTTTGTCCAAGCTGCATCAATACCGGCCTGCTCAAGCATGCGTATCGCCACCTGCGGAGTCAGCGTTTTATCGCGCGGCAGTCCGGCGCTAAGTGCTGCCTGACTGGCCGGCCGCCCATGATGTAGCGTCAGCCAGATCGTAGCCCACAGTAGAGTACTATCTTCCGGTTCTTCACTATTTTGAGAAATGTTTTCTGAATTATTTTCTGACATGTTTTCTGCTCTGGCGCTGAATGTATTCAGGAGATAGTTAATTATCAGGCTATTTTCTGTGATAACAGGCGAGACGGGATCAGGATATGGGGAGCCGATTCCGGGAATATTCTCAGAGCCTCATAAGAAAAAAAACGTTCACGCCCGTGGGGACGTGAACGTTTAGCCATTAGATAATTACAACACAGTAACGTGGATGCGATCGTCTACGAGGATCTGAGAGTGGGAACTGCTCTCCCAGGCCTGGTAAACCGTTCCGTTCACTTCCACTTTGCCGCCCTCATGCCAGCTGTCCTGACCGCCGGTCAGCGCAACGTTACCGTTTTCTCCTTCAACAGTCAGCGCTGGCGCGTTGGCATCCTGTCCTTCACTCAGCGCTTTCAGCTCGTTGCTGCTGACGGTAAGGGTGTTTTCCCCGTCGGCTAAATCAACGTGATGCAGCGCCTTTAGAGACTGAGTTAGCGAGGCCAGGTCGACATTCTGATGATCGCCATCCAGGATCAGCGCACTGCCCTCAGTCATCGCATGGCTGTCCGGCTCCAGACTCATCGTATTCATCGCAGCCGCCTTGCTCTCCATGACATCATGGTGGTTATAGATGATGGTGATGGAGCCGTTGCCTGTCGCAGTATTGTAATGACCATTAGCGCCGACGATAATATCCATACGCCCGTCGCCATTCATATCGGCAACGTCCAGATCGGATCCAAAATGGCCGTTGGTCACCTCACCCCAGTGCACTTCCGCCAGTCCTTTTTGCAGCAGCGTATCGATGCTGATTTCGTTATTGCTGTCCATCACATAGTCGGCGGTATGGCCTCCGTACACTACGTAAACTGCGCCAACAGCCTTGCCAGCCGCGTTGATGGCGGTCGGGTCAGAGATAATCAGATCCGGTATGCCGTCGCCGTTGATGTCATAGGTCCCCAAAATGCGTGAACCAAAGCTTTTAGTTCCGCTTTTATTCGAAGAAACAATGGCAAAGCCGTCATCAATGGCGAGATGATTGTTGCCGCTGGCACCAACGTGTAATTCGCCATGCGTACCGATTTCACTCTTCCCACGGAAAATCCAGACCTTACCGCGCACCGCATCCTGCGGAGCCGCGATGGCGAAGTCAGATGACTTATCGCCATCATTGTAAAAATCACCCAGACTCGCAATCACCTTCTGGTTTGGTTCGGTTTCAATACCTGCACCTGGCCCGCCGGCAATGACGGTGCCAGGATCGACCGCACCAAACCACGTCGTATTCATATTTTGAATACGCACCATATGGTCTTCATCCAGAGAGCTGATGTTAATAGTTTTATTAATACCCCCCTCTTGGCCGTAGATCAGATAGGCCGTTCCATAACATCCATCGTGTACAGAGACATCGTCAATGATAATGAAGTCTTCCTGTCCATCGCCGTTGACGTCGCCCACGCTCTGTATCGAGTTACCAAAGTTCTGGTTTTGGGTCTTGGATCCCTGCACTTCGTGATGAATGTAATACCCATCCTCTTCACCGTTAGCAGACGCGAAGCCGCCTCCGGGATGTTGAGCATCTTTCTCGGTTTTATTGAGCTTGATATTGCTCCATTTATGCTGAGGATCCTTCGAACCTTTTAAAACGTAGGCTCCGCCAGCGCCATCATAAGCTCCATCGATATTGCCAATCACCAGATCCTGTACGCCGTCGCCGGTATAATCGTAGGCGGTATTGCTATAGGCGAACCAGTCATCAGAATCGACGGTTACTGAGAAGCCGTAAACATTGTTGCCCAGATCGATATCATGAAGATCCAGTTCCGATAACTGCCCGTCACGAATCTGATCGCCCCAAATGACATAGAGTTTATCGTTCCAGTGTGAAGCAATGACCAGATCGTCAATGCCGTCTCCGTTAAGATCGACTTTCACAATATCCTGTGCCATGCGATCGGTGGTCGGGGTCGTAATATTATTTCCGTCCTTGACTGTGCCGGAGTTGTAAATCCTTAAACCGACCTCCGGATGCTCTTCAAACAGCTTGTGAACGTCACTATATTGGCTCAGCAGTCCGGTTTTATTACCGAACAGTACATAAACCATCCCACCATATCCGGTCTTGCCTGGCGCACCGCCGCTGGGGGCGCTGATAGCGATATCGTCATAGCCATCACCGCTAAAGTGGCCGATATTTTTCACCACGGTACCAAACTGCGCGATATTGCCTGTGGTCGACCCTTCGTTATAACCAGAAAGCGACGAGCGCTCAGGCGCATTAACCTCCAAGCTGCCGTTGGAGGAGCCATTCAAGTTGCTTACCTGCGAAGGGTTACCTGCAGCGTCCACAACAACGGCCTTGATGTGGTGTTCGCCTTCGGTCATCGATTTCAGCTGCGCCTTCCAGCTGCCGTCTACATCAATGCTGTCAACGGTCGCCAACAGTTTGTCGACGTTTTTATCATAGATGCCGTCGCCGTCCACGTCGTCAAAGATCAGTACCTTAACGCTTTCCGGGCTGTCGCCATCTTTCAGATCAACCTTGCCGCTCACACGGGGGATATCGGTATCGGTGCTGTTGCTACCATCCAGCGTATTCAGCGTGGTCATGTTATTGTTAGTAGTATCAACGCGCAGTGGCAGCGCAGTTTCATCACTGACGTTGCCGTAACTGTCTGTAGCCGTCACGACCAGGGTGTGATCGCCATCCTTCAGCTTTTTATCTTCCGGCAGTTCAAAGCGCCAGTTGCCTTCCTCGTCCGCCGTGACTTTGCCCAGCACGGTCTCACCGTCATGGATGGTAACGAGCGAGTTCTTTTCCGCATGGCCGGTCAGCACGACCGTATTGTCGTTGGTCAGACCTTCAATAATCGCAACGTCTGTGCCGCTCAGGTTGCTGATCAACGCGACGTTATCGGGCGCGTCAGGAGCGACCGAGTCAACGCTCACTTCCAGGCTAGATGAGACAGCATTGCCTACCGCATCTTTAACGGTCACCGTCAGCGTCTGGTCGCCGTCAGCCAGCGCTTTATCTGGCGTAATACTCCAGTGGCCATCCTTATCGGCTTTCGCTGAACCAATTACGTTACCCGCTTTATCAGTAATGGTCACCGCACTGTCCGGTTCCGCTTCACCACGAATCACCGGCGTTTTTGTGTTGGTGTCCGTGCCTGTAACGTCGTCGCCAGCTTTGTCGGTCAGCGTGATATTTTCAGCCGCTGTCGGCGCCGTGGTATCCACCTCAAGCGCCGGCAGCTGCACCGCCGGCGAAACGTTGCCAGCTCTGTCGCGCTGCTCCACTTTGAGGTCATATTTGCCGTCTTCTAACGCGCCCGGCGTGATGCTCCAGCTGCCGTCTTCGCCCACGATGCTGCTGCCCAGCGCGTTGCCGCCGCCATCTTTCAGCGTCACGGTCGCGCCCGGCTCGCCCTTGCCGCTGACGGTCGGCGTGCTGTCGCCGGTGATGTCGGTAATCGCCGCGCCGCTGTCGTCCTTAACCTCTACCTCAGTCACCGCGACCGGCGCCGTGGTATCCACCTGAAGCGCCGGCAGCTGCACCGCAGGCGAAACGTTGCCGGCGCTGTCGCGCTGCTCCACCGTCAGGTCGTGATTGCCGTCTTTTAACGCGTCAGGCGTGATGCTCCAGCTGCCGTCTTCGCCCACGGTGCTGCTGCCCAGCGCGTTGCCGCCGCCATCTTTCAGCGTCACGGTCGCGCCCGGCTCGCCCTTACCGCTGACGGTCGGCGTGCTGTCGCCGGTGATGTCGGTAATCGCCGCGCCGCTGTCGTCCTTAACCTCTACCTCAGTCACCGCGGCCGGCACCGTGGTATCCACCTGAAGCGCCGGCAGCTGCACCGCCAGCGAAACATTGCCCGCGCTGTCGCGCTGCTCCACTTTGAGGTCATAATTGCCGTCTTCTAACGCGCCCGGCGTGATGCTCCAGCTGCCGTCTTCACCCACGGTGCTGCTGCCCAGCGCGTTGCCGCCGCCATCTTTCAGCGTTACGGTCGCGCCCGGCTCGCCTTTGCCGCTGACGGTCGGCGTGCTGTCACTGGTGACGCCGGAAATTAACTCGCCGCTGTCGTTGGTCACCTTGATGTCGCTCGCCTCCGCCGGCACAGCGGTGTCAATATCAACCGTCGGAAGGTTAAGGGACGCGGTGCTACCAGCCTTGTTCGTCTGCTCAACCTTCAGATCGTATTTACCATCTTTCAGGGTCTCCGACGTGATGCTCCAGTTACCCTCATCATTAACAGTGGTGCTGCCCAGCACGGTGCCGCCGCCATCTTTCAGCGTCACGGTCGCGCCCGGCTCGCCCTTTCCGCTGACGGTCGGCGTGCTATCGTTGGTGACGTCGACGATCGTCTTGCCGCTGTCGTCTATGAGCACTACATCCGTCACCGCGCCCGGTACTCTGGTGTCAATCTCAACGGCCGGCAGATCGAACGCCGGCGAAACGTTGCCCGCGCTGTCGCTTTGCTCCACCGTCAGGTCGTATTTGCCGTCTTTTAACGCGCCCGGCGTGATGCTCCAGCTGCCGTCTTCGCCCACGGTGCTGCTGCCCAGCGCGTTGCCGCCGCCATCTTTCAGCGTCACGGTCGCGCCCGGCTCGCCCTTGCCGCTGACGGTCGGCGTGCTGTCGCCGGTGATGTCGGTAACTGCCGCGCCGCTGTCGTCCTTAATCTCAACGTCAGTCACCGCGACCGGCGCCGTGGTATCCACCTGAAGCGCCGGCAGCTGCACCGCAGGTGAAACGTTGCCGGCGCTGTCGCGCTGCTCCACTTTGAGGTCATATTTGCCGTCTTCTAACGCGCCCGGCGTGATGCTCCAGCTGCCGTCTTCGCCCACGATGCTGCTGCCCAGCGCATTGCCGCCGCCATCTTTCAGCGTCACGGTCGCGCCCGGCTCGCCCTTGCCGCTGACGGCCGGCGTGCTGTCGCCGGTGATGTCGGTAACTGCCGCGCCGCTGTCGTCCTCAATCTCAACGTCAGTCACCGCGACCGGCGCCGTGGTATCCACCTGAAGCGCCGGCAGCTGCACCGCAGGCGAAACGTTGCCGGCGCTGTCGCGCTGCTCCACCGTCAGGTCGTGATTGCCGTCTTTTAACGCGTCAGGCGCGAGGCTCCAGTCACCATTGTTGTCCACGGTGGCGGTTCCCAGCACCTTATCGTTGCTATCTTTCAGCGTTACGGTCGCGCCCACTTCACCTTTACCGCTGACGGTTGGCGTGCTGTCTTTAGTGATATCAGTGATATTCTGATGATGGTCGTCGGTGACCACGATGTTTTCGACTTTATTCGGCGCAACGCTGTCGATTTCTACCGGCAGCGGCGCTGACGTGTGGTTACCTGCCGGATCAGTGATGTCCACGGTTAGATCGTGGCTGCCTTCAACCAGGGGTTTTTGCGGTTTAACTGTCCAGTTGCCATCTTTGTCCACAGTAGTGGAACCCACTGCTGAGCCTTTTTCATCGGTGACAACAACCGTACTCCCCGCTTCTCCTTTACCTTTGATATCAGGCATACCGGTATTAGTGGCGCCTCCTTCAAGGATGTTGCCGTTTTTATCTGTAAGGGTAATATCACCCAGCGGCTTGATCTCAGTATCAATAGTCAGCGCTGGCAGGTGTACTACCGAGGTATTACCAGCCTTGTCGCTCTGTTCGACGCTTAACGCATGATCGCCATCTTCTAGCTCTCCAGGCGTGATGTTCCAGTCTCCGTTGTTGTCAACGGTGGCAGTGCCAAGCACCTTGTCGTAACTGTCCTTCAACACGACAGTCGCGCCCGCTTCGCCTTTACCGCTGACGGTAGGGGTCTTATCATTGGTGATACCATTGATCAGCTTGCCGTGATCATCCGTTAATACGATCTCGTTCGCCTGATCTGGAGCGATAGTATCGACGCCGATATCAATGTTTTCAGAGGGGAGGCTATGGTTTCCCGCCTTGTCCTCCACTACCGCGCTCAAATTGTGCTCGCCATCTTTCAACGCCGGCGTAACAGTCATTGACCAGCTGCCATCTTTGCCGATGGTGGCTTCGCCAATGGTGATGCCGTGATCGCGAATAATGACTTTACCGCCAGCTTCAGCAGCATCCACCCGGCCACTAATCGTAGGCGTGGAATCAGCAGTCATTCCGCCGGCGTGTATACGATTGCCCTCGTCGTCGATAACTCTGATATCTTCGGAATTAATCGCAGTAGGCGGCGAGTTATCGTTCTGATGTTTATCATCGTGGCTATCGCCTTCGCCTTTATTTGCGGAAGCAATCGCAACGCCAGCAAGCCCAGCCGCAGCAATACCACCGGCGACCGCAAGGGCACCTTCTGAAAGAAGTCCGGCTAAAAAGCCGTCATTATTGTCATCGTCTTCATCACTGTCCAAAATGATAGAATCTTCAACGCTGATGTCAGTAATGGAGTCATCGCTGGTGGGAAGAGAAGCAAGGGTTTGCGTGATCGATTCGCCGTCTGCCAGGTTGGCCAAAGAGTAGACGTCTGTACCGTTAGCAATATAAAGATGTGGCATATCTTGCTCATCAATAGCATAAATATTGACGGGATCGTTAAAATAATTTTCGATAATAACCGCTTCGTGCCCATTATCCAGGAAAACATGCAGATCCGCTTTCTGACGCGTGAAACGCAGATGCTGCATGGGCGTGCTTTTATCTAAGGCGCGGAAGCGGATGCTGTCACATGCATCCATTGTTACCGTAAGAAGTGTTGATTGTGCGATATCGATATAGTGTGGATTGTTGTTCCCCGAAAGGTGTTGCAAAGGATGAACACTAGGGTTCAGTTTTTTAGTCATGGTTAAACTCTTTTATTTAGTGTGAGATTTTAGATAAATAATTATTGGGTTATTTAATATGTCTACGCTGTTCAAAAGCATACCACTACCTCTTTATCCCTCAATTAATAAACCATGATTTTAATGGTAATTAATGAACCTATTTCATGATAATCATGAAAATATTAATTATGCAGAAAAATAAAACATAGATATGCGGTAACGCCGTAAATGATGCCCATGAATTATTTATGATATCTGGAAAAAAACATGATTTTTTTGTTAATCAATCAAAAAAATGGCCTCCTTAGGGAGGCCGTTATGAATATTCCAGACTTATTTCACTTTTCTCCACAGTGAATGCGCTTCAGCCGGATTCCAGTGATCGAAACTGGTATGCGCATTTAGGCAAAGGTAAATGTGACCTTTATAGCTGACTTTATCGCCTGTTTTGTAAGCGACACGCGCGGCAAACTCAGGTACGGAAGGATCATTAATGCCGCCGTTATCACTATTTTTTACTTCTAGCGTAATAATCTTTGAGACGCTTCCATGGGCATTACTTGCCGTAACACGGTATTTAGCTACGCCAGTAGCCCCACCCCTAACCCAGGCGCGCATAGTATTAAGATCTTTTCCCTGTAGAGGAGTAGTGTACGTCGGCGCTCCAGCGTGGGTTTGCATCTGGAAGGCCGAATCCCCTTCAATAAGTTCCCACTTGAACATTGCCGCGCCCTTGGTCGCAGAGGCATCCATGACGTAACCTGTGTTAACGTCTGTTTTGTTTCCAATGATATGGCTCAGTGCAATATGAATAACAGGTGCCGCATGTTCCTCTTCGTTACCATTTGGCGGAGTGTCATCGGCTGGCTCATCAGGCTCGACGGGAGGGGGAGTAACGATGCCAGAATCTTCGTCAGGAGTCTGATTATGACCGGCAAATTCAACGTCGATGATGTTATAGAAGGCGTTAGTGGTATCATGTACCGTCCAGACCGCCAGGATCTCCTGATAGCCTTCGCGCTCAGGAACGTTACAGGTATGTACAACGGAGGCGCCACTGCCGGGACGTTCGCCGTTCGCAACCGGTACGGTACAGAAAGGAGTGCTTTCAAAGCTTGCGCGAGTTAACGGCTGCGCTGGATTCCAGTCATTTTTAGTAATGAAGTACTCATATTTACTCGTAGGATGCGGCGCGGTGAAATACCATTTGAATTGGTGCTGGCCTGCAGATATTTCAGTTTTTACCCAGCGCCCAGAACCTGTTTCATCCATTTCTGCGCCACGCGTTTGATTGGCACTAGCAATCTGGCCATCTTTCGGACCCGATGCCGGGTAACCTTTAGGCGCCTCAAGGCTTTGCGGTTCATACTGGATATTGCCACAGCTTTGATTAAGCTCACCGGCATAGCCCGGTACTTTTGATGTGATATCTTTGCACAAAAATGCACGCGAAGGCGGATCCATTACAAATCCGTGAGCCCATGAGCCGGCGCTGACCATTAATGTAGCAACAGCAATTGCTATTTTAGTGATTTTCATAAAATTTAAATTCCAGCGATAATTAATATTTAGCTTTTAACCGTTTCGGGAATATGCAAAACACACGTATTCCAGCCCGCCTCGGTTTGAATATCCAGATGAATAAAATGCCTTACCGGATATACTAATTATCTTTTATCTAAGAATTTAAAAGGATAAGGATTTTCTATACCCCATTAAGAATAATGCGATACGACCTGAGTAAAAACCACGCCGCCTCTGAAAAATTGGGATGCCCACGCGTAGAAGATAATGACGGTCAGATTACATACATTTTACGTCACGCCTACCTACAGTGTTTTTTGCTGCCGCCATTGGCTACCAGTCGGCAGGAGCGTCATAGCAGCTGTTGTTTCTACCCCCCATATAATGCCGCAGGATGGGATTGCGCAGGATTTGTAAATCCAGACTTGATTATGCACCTTCTTTTTCCCTGCGTCGGTCACCTGTAGAATGGCGTAAACCGTTGGCGCTCATCATCATTGTATAGAGTTGTATTGCTAAGTTTGTGTGCCAAACGTATTCATCTTCTGACTTTAAGGCTGACGCTAAACCAAAAAATATTATTATGATGGCTTGCAACAGGGCCAATATAATCATTAATAAACCTATTAGAGGATGTTTTTTTCGAAATATTGAATTGAATACTATTAACCCGCAAGGTTATTTGTTAGCAGCCGCTGATATTTTTTCATTATGCAGATAAAACGCGCCAATACCTGCTGTAGCTCAGTATGATTTAATATGCCCTGTGCAAGAAAATCTGGCAGCTTCTCCATCGTTAAACAATAGTGTTCTGCACGATGCAGGCGCAGCAGGTTCCATGAGGCTTTCAATCGATGAGCTACCCGCGCTACTTCCTGGGCGTCAGGCGTCCCCGCATCAAGTGTAGCCAGGTCACTTGCAAGCGTCGTAGCAAGCTGTTGAAGCATCAGCGTGACCATGTCATCTTGCTGGTCGGCCAGCGCCTTAATTTCACCTAGATCGATCTTTTCATCTCCTTTCTGGAGGAACTGTGAAAGAGCCTGTTGCAACCGCGTCTCGCTAAGAGGTTTACGCAGGAGCGCATTCATGCCAGCATGAATCGCCCGCTCCTCTTCACGTCGCAAGGCATTTGCCGTACAACCTAGCATCACAGGCGGACAGTTTACCTCATCCAGCATACTTCTAAGCAGTATCCTTTCCACCAGTTGGTAGCCATCCATTTCTGGCATTTGACTATCGGTAATCAGGACATCAACCTGATTATTGCTCAGATAACTGAGAGCTTCGCCTGGCGTGGCGCAGGCGGTAACGCGGTGCCCCAGACGTGTTAACTGCAAACTCATGATAGTAAGATTAGGCAAGAAGTCATCTACCAGGAGTACTTCGCACGCATTTGCAACACTAGTATTATTTCCTGCACGCTCTACCGGCGCAACGGCGTGCTCTAGCGGTAAGCAGAGCGTAACGGTAGTGCCTTCGCTGACCCTGCTTTGCAGAGTCAGCGAGCCCTGCATTAAAGAAATCAGTTGATTGCAGATTGCTAATCCTAATCCGCTGCTATAAGGCGTATTCGCATTAAGCTGAAACCACGGCTGGAAAATACTCTCCTGACGTTCATTAGGAATACCGATGCCGGTATCGATAATCTTTACTGTCAACTCTTGCGCATCAAAACCCACTTCAAAGGTCACGCTGCCTTTCTCAGTATATTTGATGGCATTCCCCAACAGGTTGGCGAGGATTTGGTTGAAACGGACGTGATCAAATCGACAGAATATATTTTCTGGAACCTGAATATCGCAGTACCATTTAAGGCCTTTGGCCGTTGCGCTGCTCGAAAAAATAGCGGCGGTATTAACCAGCACCTGTCGCAGATTGTGGGTGTCAGCTTGCAGCTGAAGTTCGCCCGCCTCAATACGGGAAAGATCGAGAATATCACCAACTAAATCGCGAAGGGTGACAGAAGCCTGCCACGCCAGCTCCAGTGAGGGATGAGTTTCACGCTCAATATCTAGCAGCCCTAAAATGACATTGAGCGGTGTACGAATGTCGTGACTCATGCGTGCCAGGAACGTCGTTTTTTCTTCGCTGGCTTTTTCAGCATGTGAAAGAGACTGATTCAAAGCGGCTTCAAGTGCGGCTTTTTCACTGATATCGACCCAGCCGCCCACCATTCCTTGCGGCACATTTTCGCTATCAGTGTAACGCGCTAGCCATCTCAGCAGCGTTACTGGCTGAGGCAGGTGCGTTAGCGTGACTTCATCCACGCGCGGCTCTGCTGAGTAAAGTGTTGCCATACGATTAGGCAAATCGAGCCACTGTGCCATCGACTGCCCAGCTTCTTTAGGCAGCGACGCGCCTTCAGCCATATCTGAGGGTATGATGGTGGAACGGGCAAAAGCCTCATTGAAACGTACTACTCGTCCGGCAGGATCACAGACAAAAAGGGCGACCGGCGCGCTGTTTAATAAGGCCTGCCAGAGATTCAGCGCATCGTTAAGCTGGCGGTGAGTATGCGCGTTTAGCCGCTGATGAATGAAGACGCGGGCGGCCATTGCAATCGTGACAATAACTGCAAAGCCAGCAATGACGGCCAGCAGTACCAGCCAGAGTGCCATACGGTTATCTTCTTCATGCTGTCCATTTTCAATCCAGCGGGCTTTACTGCTAAGGATATTTTCGGCCGTAACTCCCTCAAGAATATCGCTGACTCGCTCGTGCAGTACAGTAGCGCCATCAGGCAGAACGAATCTCAACGGTATTTCGGGTAAATCGATGCCCCCCAAAATCAGGTTATCGTTGCTACGTCGGTTAAGCTCATAATTTAAACTGAAAGCATCGGCAATCAGACCGTCAGCACCGCCAGCCTCTACCAACGCCAGTCCGTGAGGGATATCGTCAACCACCACTAGTCCGGCAGATTTAACGTTCTTTCGTAATATCGGTATATCTACTACGTTACGCATCACGGCAAGGCGACGGTTCTGCAATGAAGTTAGATCGCCCCCAAGGGGGTGAGCTTTGGCGCTAACCATTCCCAGAATCTGATGGTCAAAAGTGAATCGTTTATCGCCTTGCCCTTCGCCCTGCGTCGCGCCCATTATCAGATCAACCTTGTGGGCTTTTAGCATCCTTTCTGCCTGAGCCTGTCCAGCAACCTGCATTAGCTGTAATGAAAAAATCGTGCGAGGAAAAAATGAAGTCAGTAGCTCGTGCCAGACGCCACGCCTCTCACCCTCTTCGTCTTCAATGATCAATGGCGGATGAGCATCCACCACTGCAATCCGTAGTAGTAGGGGCTGGGCGATTTTACTGTTGATGACCGTGCGTCTATCTGTCACGCTGCCAGTAGGCAAGCTCCATCTCTGTTCAAGTTCACGCACTTCCTGGTTATCGCTGCGACTCAGGCGACGATTGATCTCTGACGCCAGCCCGGTGTCTTTGGCGCGGACCCACGCCCGGTAGTACAGCGGGGGAAGACCAGGAATGAGTCTGTGTTGCAGATTGTTCAGCGGCGCACGACGCATAAATTGCTCAATCATGAAACAGGGTGCGACCAGCCCGCCAGCTTCATTACGCATCAGCCTGCGCAGATTGTCATAGAGTGAAGCATCGCCCTCAACTACCACCCGTGAGTTATGTCGAAGTAACGCACGCATAGATGCAGGAATATCTGGCATCACCAGTAATGGCATCTCCGCGCGTTGTTCACCCAGTATACAAAGATGGAATGTCATTAATGGCTGGCTACCGCTGAGTCCCTGGTTGTCGAGGCTTTCCGCACTGACAAACAGGTCAATCTTATTTTGCATCAGCGCCTGCAGCGCGTTATCAGGTGCATCAAAAGGAATGATATGCGGTGGGTTTGATGAATCTAACCAGAGAAGCGATATATCATCGGCCAGAATGCTTCTTTCAGGTGGAGCACTCGAGATTGGAGAACGCCCATTTAACAACCCGACGCGCACCTCTGCGCAAACCTCTGCGCTAAGCAGACTTAAAACCACTAGCAAAACCAGCCGTAATGATCTCATTAACTATTAAGCCCTAACTGGCGAGCGTATTCATAGAGTTCCAGCTCAGTGGTGACGCCAAGCTTCCGCATCGCACTGGTTTTCTGAGCGCTGACAGTTTGTTTGGTCCGCTTCAGCTGGGCGCTAATATCATTTACTGTCATGCCTCGCAGCAACAAACGTAGCACTTCGCTCTCTTTTGGGGATAACGAAACGGTTGGCGCTTGTTCGTTGTCTGCTTTGGCTCTAGAACGTAATATCGCCGGAGAAAAAAGTGTCTTCATTGTTTGCAGAAGATCAACCGAGAGGCTGCTTTTATTCAATACCGCTCGTACGCCAAGTCGTGTCAGCGAATTCTGAATCCCCGGATTGGAGATCATCGTTACGACAATCACTACAATATCTGGCCAGCAACGCTTAATATATTGAATCAGTGAAAGACCATCTGCATGAACTTTTCCAGGCATACTCAGATCAGTTATGACAATATCGACAGGCTTCTTGAGAAGTTTATCGATTAACTCATCCGAGCTAACTGCTTCGTGGATGATTTCATATTTATCTTGCTGAGACTGAAGTAACGTTCGCAATCCTAACAAATAGACCGGATGATCATCAGCAATTAGAACCGTTTTGCGCATCTTCCTTCTCCTGGCTGCCAAACACTTATGTAACAGATAGTATGATTAACTATAACATCCATATGATGTTACGCTCATTTTTACCTGTTCTTAAACGTAATGAGCATTCAAAAGAGACATCCTTAGAGACAAAGGTTTCGCGGCGGAGGGCCTGTTCAGCCCGCCTCGCGACAGTTTTTTGGTACCTGGGTTATCTGGATCTGATCATTTTTTCTCACACAAACTTATCCAATTATCATTCATCATCATTAGCCATCTCTGTTCAGAAACTGGTTTAAAAATTATTGAAATTGGTGCGCCTTTTCTATTGAGCGTAGAAGATAAGCTTGCCTGGCTATTATTATCGATTAAGCCTACACGCCCATATATTGCATTCCCATACTGAGTAACATCCGTAAGTTGCACTGTTTGTTTTACAACAAGTTCGTCCTTACCAGATCTTTTGATTCCGAACATACTCACCTGTTCCCTCTTCGGCCACCAGGTAATGATGCCATTGAAGGTATAGGGTTGCAGATCGTTGCCTATAAATTGGCCTTCTTTTATCACGCTGTAGCAAGGAGACTGTGGCACATGCTTTGTCTCCTGCCAGTGATGAATGAGAGCAAAACCCCCGATGCTGGAAAAAATAAGAAAAATTAGTAAACTGAAAAATATTCGTACTGACATTGACTGTCCTTTTGAGTTATATCTTTATTACACTTCGCCACCCATATTTTTGGCCCATTGCCCGCGATGTAGACCTCATGCACATTTTTATTCAATGTTTGGCTAATTCTCTGCAGATTTTCAGATGAAATCTGTTCAGCCGAGAACGAATGGAACTTCACTGCGCCAATGCTTTTTTCCAATGGAAATTCGACCATATGAGGACGACTTAACAATAAATAAATAGAGGGCCATAAAATCACCCCCATCAGAATGAGTAACGCCAATTTTTTTGGTAAGACGATCGCCTTTGTTTTATCAATGAAATTTTCATTTGCAGCGGGCTCAACGGGCACAACGTCCTGCAAAGATAACGTACCAAATTCTTCATTATTATCAGTGGGTAACAGGTCCTCATTCATTGTTGTATCTGTATAAACAAGTTGTGTGACAGGAAGTTCATCACCTACTGACCGGGGTAGTTCTGATGTATTTTTATCAGACTCGTCATTCCCCCCTTCTTTATCTTCTTTGTCTTCTTTAACAAAAACAACACCATAACGCGGTATTGTTTTGATCATAGAGCAAGGAAGACCAGCATTATTTAATTTGCGCCGCAGCATTTTTATGAGTTGGTGATAACTTGACTCTCCCACTATCGTACCGTTTTTTAACCATATTTCATTGATGATATTATCTTTACTACCTTTACCATCAAGTATAATTTCAAACAGCTTCTTCTCACTTGGTGTAAGGTAAACGGTTCTCCCCAGCTTATTGTTTTTTATACAAGACAGGTCGGAGTAAAAATAGACCTGAGACGTTAAAGGGACACTATTGTTTATGGCAGGCATCTCTATTTCCTCTTGAAATTAATCACCTTTATTCAATTAATATCGACCGTCATGAATTAGGAATTTTCTTGGGTAATCTTACTAGCCCCGTAAAACTGACAGTAATGAGAAAATAAGCCCAGATGCTAAATGGAAAAATCAGTACTTTTTCATATAAATATCATATCAAATATCAGGAATGGGATAAAAACCCGCCATTCCTCAACATTCTGAACGGTGAAAGTTGTGTATGAAAAACGTTATTCATAAGGCGCACAATCATAATAATGGTGTAGCGATATGCTCGCTAACTGAAAACTCTTTCAAAAATCAAGAAGATCAATCATCTCACAGAGAATTTTCTTTGAGTAATAAAAGATATATATATGAAAAGTAATTTGATTTTTTACTTTTTGGGAAAATTATATCAAATATTGAGTAGAATCAACGAGCTACGTTAGCTGGTTTTTGTGAGAAAGAATGGTATGTGCGAACTATGATTTATATAAAAATGAATCTGTTCAGAAAAAATTAGTCGGCAAGCACTGCAATCCCACCCGACAGCATTTTGTCGGATAATGCCGGGGCAATAACCAGCAGACAGGGCACGCTCTGCTGACCTTTTAGTATATTAATTTCTCTTATGAAAAGGCCGACTTGACCATTTAGAAGCCAATGATCAAACGCCACAATAAAAGGCGCTTCACAACTGGCTTCCAGCAAGGCCAGCGTTGTCGCTACTGGGAAAGAATGTTTAAAAAAGTGGTTGGTCGGCACTGACCAAGTTAACCTCCGGTCTGTAGAGGCAAGATGAAAAGTGATGTGCGTAGAGGCGGTTGAGAGCGCTGAGGAGAGCATCTGTTGCCTCGCTAATTTAGCTTTTTGCAACCGGCCGCTCTCAGCAAATCGAAATAGCGTAAAAGCTAACAACGAGGAGAAAGCAACATACCATTGCGCGCTCCAGATCCCCCATATGGGCGAACTGCCAGCATCACGCGTCCAGACAAACGGCCCAAGCCCTATTAGCGTCGCCTTGATGACCGTAACATAATTTATAACCAGTAATATCCCAAGCAAGCGTCCATTGAGCAAAAGTGATGACAGCAGCAAGCTGCTTAACAGCAGATAGGTGGGATTGAAACCAGAAAGAATGGACTTTGGCCCGGCAAAAGATTGGGCAAATAAGAAAAGCATAATTATAACGTTGATACCCATTATGCCTGCATCTGTGCCTCTCACCGCTGTCATTATCGTGTTCGGCCCCTGCCGTATGCTCCTTGCAAGTGGCAGAAAGGCGAGGCAGCCGGTTAGCAGCGCCAGTGACCAAGATACCAAGTGCGAAGAGGCGATATCGTAATTGCTTAGCCAGAGACAAAGTGTGAGTAGCGCGCCCGCGCTAAAGGCAATAGTCGCCAATACGCCACTTTTCAGTAGAGAAAAGAGAAGTGGTCGACGTTGCTCCTTTAAGTGTCCATAACGCTCGAGCATCAGATAAGCCAGCGCACAGAGTGGTATGCTCAGCCCATCAAAAACGGTAAAAAGCACGGCAAGCGGCAGCGGTCGCCCCATATAGAAACCGCAAAGCGTGTGCAGAAGCATCGATGTGGTAAGCCATAATGGCCATTTTCCCTGTGGGCTGATAACCAAGGTGAAAAACAATACGCCCGCTGGCAGCCATGTGGTGGTTGAGAGACTCCAGGGATCGCGACTGCCGAGGCTCAGCAGCGCCAACGCACTCCACATCAGACAAAAAACCAGCCACTGCAACGTAAATTTTACCATCCCGCCTTCTTTTACTCTTCTCATGGTTAACTAAATATCGAGATAAACTATTATCGGCAAGCACTAGGCAGGGGTGCACTGGGATCTTTTTCCAGTGTGAATGCCCATTCACGATAATTTTTAGCGTCCCTGAATTTTTCGCTGTCTTTAACAAAACCTTCTTTGCGTAACGGTTTGCCTAATCCTTTACTGTATACGCCTATCCAACGATGTTGATCGTCGAATATCATCCCCCACGCTTTTTGCCCTGTAAGCGGATCGGTAAACCACTGGCGTAAATGATAGCGTGTTTTTCCGCTCCGCGTATCCCGTATCAAAGCCTCAAATCCGCTAGGGAAGCAACCATTGCCATGTTCATCAATACGATATAGCCGCATCGCCTCGCGAATCTGTTCTCCCCGAAAAAGCAGTTCCGTCTCTTGCTGCTGCCGACGTTGCATTTTTATCGCGTCCTGACTTTTTAACAACGACAGCGCTACTGCGGTCAGCGCCAGTAACAACATGAGATAGGTAAAGCCCCCCTGCCTGAGAAATGATTTATTTCTAACCACTGTAATTGTCCTGATTTACCGAAAGCAACGGCGAGGACACGTCAATTATTTGCCCTTGCTCGTCCGTGGAAACCTCCCAAGTGTCACGACGATTTGCCAATGGATCTAACGGCAATTCTCGCAAATAGCCTTCTTCAACCAGTTCATCAAGCTGCTGTGGCCCAACCAAACGATCGTGACGAAAACCATCAATGGCCGCGCGGAGGGTGTGAAGATTGTGCTCCAGAACCACTACTTTGGCGCGCTCAGTCTGCTTGAAAAAACGTGGCGCAACTAGAGTCATCAGGGTAGCGATAATAGCCATCACCACCAGCAACTCGATCAGGGTAAAACCTTTTTCACCATTGCGCATAAGGCACCCCGTTCAGGCCAGTCATGCTGCTACCGGAGCGAATATCGTAAACGTCTTCGCCGCCGCTAAAGTCATCGGGCGCTTGGTTTGACGACCTGAGCTGCCAAGTTTCCGCATTGCTTTTGCCTTCACACTGGCAAAAGGGATCGCGTGGCACCGCGCGCATAAAATAGAGCTTCTTTTTGTTTGGTGAGCTCTTATCCACAACACCTTGTGTCAATAATTGCAGCGATCGCGGGTAATTTGATGCATCTGCCTCTTTGGTAATCCGACCCTCTGAACTGGCCTGAGCGTAACGGTCCAGCGCTGTGCGAATCTCCCGCAGCGATTCGCGCAGCTGCTGCTCGTTACGCTGCTGCTGATGTCGCTGCACCATAGGAAGTGCAGCGGTGGCCAGCGTGGCCAGCAATGTCAACGTGACCAACATCTCTATCAGCGTAAATCCCTGTTGCTCACGCATTGATTATCCCTCACTGCTCGTATCGCTGAGAACCGGCGCAGGCAGTGATACTGCGGTAGCGGGAAAGCGAGCTGGCGGGGCTAGCGGTGGTGCCTGGAACGTGCTGTCAGCAGCTGGCTTCTCTGCGCCCCGCAATTGGAAACCGGTATCGCCCTGCATATCTTCAGTGCCCATATTAATGGTGCTGATATGGCTACCAGGCAAATCAATATTGTGTTCAATAACAGGCGTAATCAGCAGTACTACCTCAGTTTTTTCGTGTTTCTTTTCCGTACTGCCGAAAATACGGCTCATGCCAGGAATACTACTGAGATAAGGCAGGCCGGAGGCACTGTTCTTTTCATCGTGTTTAATCAGACCGGCCAGCATCTGGGTTTCGCCATTCTTGCTGCTTAATACAGTACTGGCTTCGCGATTATTAGTGCGATAATAGGCCACGCCATCTTTCGATTTTTCGGCGCTACCGACGGTACTAAGGTCGAACTTCACATCCATTGAGATGGTGCCATCAACGCTGATATCCGGTATCACTTCCAGTTTCAGACCAACATCCTGATATTCAACTTTCTCCTGTGAAAAGCCCTCTGACACCGTACTGGTTAAAACCGGAATACGTTCACCAATATCTACCAATGCTTTTTTGTTGTTTTTAACCCGTATGCGGGGATTAGCCAGCACCTTAGCGTTATCTCGAATTTTCTGCATGTCGGCGCTGATACCCTGACTGGCACCCAGATTGACAAACAGGTTATCGCCCCGGAACCCACCGCGTGCAATTTGCTCTTTCGCCCCTTCAATACCGTTGAAACCAACACCGATTCGGCCAGGATAATTGATTCCCAGTTTTTCAATCTCTTGGGTATTCACCTCAAGCACTTCCACCGCCAATGTCACTTCCGCTTCAGGGCGGTCAAGCGTAATTAGCAGGCGTTCAGCTTTTTCTACACTCTCTTTTGAACCGCGAATGGTCACAGAATTGGTTCGCTCATCGACGTGAACATCTTTGAGTTTGACCATGTTGCGCAACGCCACATTAATGTCTTTCGCTTTGGCGTAACCCAGGAATACCGTTCTTATCACTATATCGCGATAAATTTTCTCTTTTTGCACCGAGGCCGGATAGATAAGCAATGTAGTGTCGTTCAATACCTTCTTACGCAACTGATTTGAAAGCAGCAATAAATTCAACGCATCCTCTGCGGTGGTATTTCTTGCCACTAAGCTTGCGGTAGCTGAGGACGGTACATCCTTATCATAAATTATATTCACGCCGCTCAGCTGGCTAATCGTATCGAAAATCGCCATTAGATTATGGTGACGAAAATTCAGCGAAACAGGCTTACTAAGCTCGCGATTGAGCCTGGTTTCAGGTTGATTCTGTACAGCGATCTCGCGCAGAAGATGGTCGCGAAGCGTCTGAGCATTTGGCCAATTTGGATCTTCCGAAAGAACTTGCTGAACTTTTTTCAGAGCGTGCTCTGGATCGGAAACGATCATCGCTACCGCCTGCTGATAAATCTTATCCAGTGCTCGCCATGATTCCACACGCAGCAGCCCCTGTTTTGCGCGCATATTACCTGGCTGGAAAGCCAGCGCATCATGCCAAAGTAGTGACGCCTGACTGTAATCATTTTTCGCCAGCGCACTATCAGCCTCTTTTAGATAGCGGTTGACCAGTTGAGTAGTCAAATCCTGGTGTTGAATACGAAGTTGGGTATCATTGGGTGCGGCAATACGCGCTTTGTCATTTTTAGCCAGCGCGTCAATCAGCGAGGCATTGGTGATTGGCTGCATTACTGACGGTTCAACTTTAGTGAGTTGGGCACAGCCCGCCAGCATTGAACACAATAGCGTTAATGTTATAGTGAGTTTGTTCATTTTATATAGTTATCTAATGGGTGCAGATTTCAGGTCACCAAGCTCAATTTGCTTGAGTAATTTTTGTGGCTCCCACTCGACCGTAATAGCATCGTCGGCTATTTTCGTCAGGCGCCACTCGGGTGTTACCGCACTACCAGGATGAAGAGCGTTCTTAATCCCGCAGCGTTGGCAAATAAACCGGTCATGATTACCGTTACTGATAATCACAATCCTTTTTCCTTCCTGCCACCAGGCTCCCACTACGTAATAAGGAAAGGCGGGTACCTGTTGCGCCTGTACAACGGGCCTGACAAAGTCAGGAACCACTATATGCCGCACTCCGGATGGAAAAAGATCAACAAATTCATTCTGCTCTTTCCCCGACGCCTTCTTCTCAGGCGCCGGCCGTACGTTTCGCGGTACGGCCACTGTTGGTAGAGCTTCGTCAGCGGTAAAACATTCGCTTGCCACTAGGGCACATCCTGTAAGCAACAACGCAATGACCAGATAGCGTGGAAGTTTCATCCCTGCCCCCTGCGCAATGTCAGTTGCAGCGTCATAGACAGCGCCGTGCTATCAGCCTGTACACGTTTTGCGGAAAGCTTCTCGACCGTAATCGGCAACGCCTGCGAAATCTTTTTTATTGCCTTCATTAGCGAAGTCCAGTCGCCCTGAAGCGGCACAGAAAGTTTCAGAGTTTTACCGCCGGTTTCTCCGGCCGAAGAAAAATGGTAATTACTGCTTTTTGCCTGAAGATTGTATTCAGAAAAGATGGCAAACAGCATTTTCACCTGCTGATACTCTGTTACGCTAAGGGTTCCTTGCAAAGAAGGGCTATCATTTGCTATCGCTGGCAGCGGCGTACTGAGTTTTAGCTGCATCGCTATCAGGTCTTGCTCAAGATGCGTATTTTGCGGCACCAGCCATCCTAACCATCCGATTGCCAGTAATAGTGGAAAGGCCATCATTAAAAGTGGCCACGTTCCGGTGTTTGCGATTAATCGCGTACCGTGCCAGCGCACCACCGCCAAAGAGGGCGTCAACAGACGTCTACTCATGCCTGCTATCTCCTTTGTTTCCGATATTAAGCGTTAGCGTTGCGCTTACCGGCCACGCACGTTCTTTATCAGGCTTTACGCGGTGGTTCTGCAGCTCAACTCTTGCCGGTATCTGCTGCAACCGTCCGCTGTAATCCAGCAGTGCCGGTAGTGTTTTAGCTGCCACCTCCAGACGAATGTTTTTCTGTTGTAGACTGGCATCGATTTCCAGTAAAGACACATCTGCCGAAAGCGCTTTACCAATAGGATTTAGCAAATCCAGCACGGCGGGTGGGGAATACTTTTCCTTTGTTTCACGGCGTACTTTTTCAGCAATCTTGTTTGCTGCCTGCTGATGGGCGAGCAGCTGCTGCTGTACCTGTTCAAAAGTGGCTTCTAAATGCCTGTGCTGATGCCAGGCATGAACGACGCTAACAAGTAGAAGCAGAGTCAGGATCACGACTACCGCTGAGGTACGAATTGCCCAAGCTGGTATGGTTGTAAATCGTGGAGTCATGAATAATTCCTCGTCAGATTATTCAGAGATGGTTTGTTATCTCTGCAGGTTTTGCAGATGATTAAACCGTCGCTTCTTGAGGAAGAAAGATACGTTTTGGCGGGAGGTTTCACTATAGTACCAGTCAGAAAAGCGCACAGCCGCTTACGTTAGCGAGCAGCTGCTTGGGACGCGGGTTAAAGCGGATCATACAACGGCCAAATCCCAGCGCGCGCTGTCCAGACAGAATGAAGGAGCGTGCCTTAATCCAGTCAAGCGCCTGACAAGACCCAACTGTTCAACCAACGAAAAATCGTGCAGCGCTAATTTATGAACATGCTGCCAACGATGGCCAGATCGGCAGGCGAATGATGTGTTTTCATCGTCCGCCACAATAAAAATGCCCTCGACCGGCAGCGGCTTGTCGCAACGCTTTAGCAGAGACTGGAACGGCGTTACCGCGCCTTTGAAGCGCAAATGCTGTTGCCGTGCGGCGCCGCATATAATCTGCCAGACTCGTTGCTCAATGGCAGTAGCGAGTGCAGCCTGGCCGTGTTCAAGCGTTTCAAATTCAACCTTCATCGCGTGGCTGGCTAGCTCTGGAAACGTACCTGGAATGAGCGATTGCGCATAGCAGCGCATCTCCTCCAGCGAAGTAATACCTTCCTGCCAGGGGACTACAAATGTATTGACCAGGTCATTGCCGAGACGGAAAGTCACGTTGTCCTGCCAACGAATGCCGGCAGGACGGGCCATCAGTAGACGATTTAGAGCCTCTTCCAGATGCTCTTCCTGTTGTATGGGCTGATCGCGGAGGAGCGTTTCTCCCTCCCATAGACGAACCCTCCCCGGAAAAATGTCGCACTGTAATTTTTTAGCCATGCGCAATAACACGTTTAATCTCCTGTAATGTTGTTTTCCCTTCCAGAACCGCACGCAGCGCAATGGTTTGAAGGGCAACGAATCCCTCAGCAACGGCCACTTCTCGTAAGCGACGGGCTGAAGAGCGTGTCAACAGCGCTTCTTTCATGGCATCACTAAACGTTAGAACTTCAGCAAGGGCCAGGCGCCCCCGATAACCACTGTGGCGACAGGCATCGCAGCCGATGCCTTTACGCCAGTTGGCAGGAACGTCTTGTAATGAACTCTCCTGCCAGAGAGTCAGCGCTTCTGCATCGGGCTGTTCGCTCACGCCGCAGTCGGGGCAGATGCTGCGCACCAAACGCTGAGCCACTACTCCATTGAGTGCGGTAATCAGGCTTGCAGGCTCAACCTGCATATAGAGAAAGCGTTCTAATACGCTGAATACGTTGTTGGCATGAACGGATGAAAGCACCAAGTGCCCGGTCAGAGCAGCCTGAACGGCAATACCCGCTGTTTCGCCGTCACGGATTTCACCCACCAAAATAACGTCCGGATCGTGACGTAAAATGGCACGAAGTCCTCGAGCAAAGGTAAGACCTTTCTTGTCGTTCACCGGGATCTGCAAAACATCGTTAAGCTGATATTCCACCGGGTCTTCAATCGTGATAATTTTGCTCTCGCCACTATTGAGCTCGCTTAGGGCCGCATAGAGCGTCGTTGACTTACCGCTGCCGGTAGGACCAGTAACCAGAACCATGCCATGTGGTCGATGCGTTAACTGGCGTATTTCATTAAGCGTATAGTGATCAAAGCCCAGCGATTCCAGCGTGAGCGTCTTATCGGATGACTTGTCCAGGACACGTAGCACCGCGTCTTCACCATGAATACCCGGCACCACAGAAACACGAAAGTCAACCGGCCGCTGATGGATCATCGCTTTGAAACGGCCATCCTGCGGCGTACGTCGTTCAGCTATATCCATGCAGCTCAGCACTTTCAAACGCGAGATAACCTGCTCAGCGTGCTGCGCGCCCACGCAATGGCGAATAAAATGAAGCACACCGTCAATACGATATTTAACTGCCAGACCATCCGGAATGGCGGAAAGATGAATATCACTGGCACGACTTTGAAGTGCGTCATAAAGCGTGGCATTGACCAGTTTGATTACAGCATTGTTTTCACGGCCAATGCTGGCGGGAGAGATTTCAAGAATCAGCTCGTCACTATCGCTTTCAGTATTCTGCTGCTCAAGCTGATCCAACGTGCGCTGCTGTCCAGTGAGCTTGTCCAGATTCTGATTTAGCCAGTACAATGAGGTTAGAGCTAGTTGTGCCGGAAAACGCTGTGCCCACTGTCGTAATGTCAGCGAAAAAGGATCGGCTACAGCCAGCCAGGCCTGCTCGCCTTCGCGCAGCGGCAGCACGCGATGGGCCAGTGCGTCAGACAGCGAAACCAAAGTAAAGTCAACCTCCAGGCGGGGGGCCTGCTCTTCGCTGATGACCGCCAGCCCCAGAGCTTTAGCCATGGCCTCAAGATAACGCGGGTGATCGTCCAATAAGGTTGTCAGCGCAGCGCATCGCATCGCATCGGGAAGGGCCATTATCTCGTCCAGCTGCTCGAGCGCAGCAGTTGATGTGTTCATCAGGAAAGGCCTCCGGCTAGTTCAAAAATTGGCATATAAAGTAACAACACAACCAGACCCACGATGCCGCCAACCAGGATCATCAATAATGGCTCTAACACTTTACTAAACATCTCTATGGCTCTCTCAAGCGCATCATCGTAGAAGACCGCAATACGCTCACACATCATCGGCAGTTGGCCGCTGCGCTCGCCAGCCTGGAGGAGTCGAGTTGCAACCGGAGTTGCCATATGCTGTTCGTCAAGCGTGGTTGACAGAGACTGCCCTGCCTGCACGTTCTCCAACACTTTTTGCAACTGCTGGTGGTGTGTAGCGGGCAGAATAGCTCGGGTCAGGCTCAGCGCCTGTACGACCGGCATGCCGCCCTGAAGCAGCAGCCCCAGTGTGCGATAAAAACGCACCATAATGGTCAGGCTGTGCTGGTTTCGTAGCTGTGGAAGCCTTAACAGCTGATTAAGTAACATACTCTGCACTCGAGGTTCTTTTAGCAGTAGAGTCAGCCCAATAACACACGCACTGACTGCAGCCAATAAAACCATACCGTGCTGATCGACCAGCTTTCCCCACCACAAAATAAAGCGCGCACTACCGTTAAGATTCTTCATGCCGTCAAACACTGCGGCAAAACGTGGAATTATAAATCCCAACAGAAAACCCAGAATCAGGCCGCCGACCACCATCACAATGATGGGGTAAGTCAGCGTTGATTTGATCCGCTTACGCAGAACCTCCATCCGTTGTTCATAGTACTGAAAACGTTTCAGCGCCTCAGGCAGATGACCTGTTTGTTCAGATGACCTGACGGTATTCACCAGCAGCGGTGGGAATATCGCAGCCAGGGCCGTCATTGCTTGTGAGAGCTGGCAGCCCTCGTAAAGTTTTTTGAGCAGAGTGTCGAGAACGCTACAGAGTTGCTTATCACAACTATTGGCACGCAGTGCCTCAATGGCTTCTGTGACGACCAATCCTGCATCCAACAGCGCTACCAGTTCCTGAATAAACAGAGTAAGTGGAAAGCGCTTTTTATTGACTGTCGCGGCGGGGGAAATCCGCATGACAACATAGCCTTCAGCTTGTAATTGTTTCTGGGCATGTTCCGGTGAAGCGGCCATTATTTGAATGGTCTTCCGTTTACCTTGTTCAAGACAAATAACGTCAAAATTTATCATTGTTACCCGCCAATTTACCTGATTGCGTATTTTTTAACTTTATGTAGTGTGGGATAACCTTTTTTATGTATTTTTCACGCAAAGTTTTTCTAAGCTTAGTCTTAGCCAGACCCGCGTTATATGCGCCCACAGCTTCCCATGAATATCCGAAATGGCGCATATTTCCAGCCAAAATCCACGCTCCCGTCATAACATTCTGACAGGGGTTATTCATAAGTACGTCGCGGTCAATATTAAATTTACCCAGTACGGGCAAATGACTACTATTTATTTGCATCAATCCTAAATCAATGGTCCCATTTCGGTTTTTATTAACCGCGCCAGAATTCAGCCCAGATTCTACAATGGCAATCGCCTGTAAGAGTTCGGGTTCAATACCATAACGTGCTCCAGCCTCTTCCCAGCAGTCAGCAAGCGCAGGAAAAGTCGACACGTTTAATAATAAAAACAGCAAGAGCTTTTTCATCATCAGAAACCATAAACCAGAGGTTTTCCTTCCTTATTTACAGCCATGATGTCCACTTCGTTTATACTGTTCTTTTCCTGAGTCGGATTGTGCCAGAGATAATCGTTGCCCCATGGATCGAGAGGAATTTGCTGGCTTAGATAAGGGCCATGCCAGTGCTGCACATTCGCTGGTTTCTCGGTAAGCGCTTTTAACCCTAGATTCTCAGAAGGGTATGAACCCGTGTCTAAGCGATACTGGCTGAGTGCATCTGCAAAAGAACGCATCTGACGTAGAGCGGTTTTTTCCTTCGCCTGATCGACGTTGGAGAAAACCTTGGGGCCGACAAACCCTGCAAGTAGTGCGATAATCATAAGCACGACCAGCAGTTCAAGCAGTGTAAAACCGCCTTGACCATAGTGAGATAATTTTTTTTTCATTTTGGGTGTCTTATAAATTAAGGAAAAGGATAACGTCATTACCCATGATATTTTCCTTATAAATACGTGAGGGTGAAGTTGACAGTTCTCTGTTGAGCAAGGAATTGGGGAGTGATTAGTAAGAAATATCTCAATCGTTGAGACATAATGTTTAAATGAGCAATAACACTTCGCTAACAATTATTGGACGTTGAGAACTTTATTTACTCAATGCTTAATCCTGCCTTGAGCCTTTTACCTGTTCTATTTGAACAGAATTCACCCGTATTTTCGGTTGCTGGCACAATAGATTGTCTTCCAAGTTCATAATTTACCGCTAAGGCTTAAAGGAATGCAGGAAGAATATCTTCAGGAAAAAACCTGAGGTTGTTATCAAAAATTTCATTCATAGTTACGCTTCCTGTTAATGATGTGATTCAGACATTCGACCCGTAGAACCTTTAGTGTTCTATCAAGATATTGCTCTGAATTTTCTTACTACATTAGCGTAGGCTCCCCCTTTCAATGAATACAGTGCACGCCCGGAACTAGCCGCTTTATTTTTTTATTTTTATAATTGATAAAGTAGTGAAAGCTTCCCTCCACTACTGGACCATACGTATTTTTTAAGGACATTTAATCTACCTTGCACATTGCACAAAAAACTCATGTCAATGTTTTTTATTCCCTAACTGCTGCCGTTGATCACATTTCAGATTAAAGTATTGAAAAAAATAACATTAAAGAAGAACAAACTCATAATTAAATCCGGACAATATCAATACTAGAAAAAATTGCTAATGCTAACCTATCTCTTGTTGTTTATTAAAAAATCAGCCGAGGCCTTTATGATTAAGTTTAATCTCACAGCTGTTCTTTTTTCACAGAGCTTTCGTTCTGTCCGCCAAACGCCAGCGCAGCCGTAAGGCATTGTATAGCATTATTGTATGCCGCGCTTTCTGAGGTCAGTGCCAATGCATTTTTATCGTCTGCATGCGTGATATTTTGAATGGTAAAAATATGACTTCCTTCGACGCTAAGGCCTGAGTGGGCAGTAATAGCACAGATTACTCGGAATACGATGGCGTGCTTTTCATTGTCACGCATTAGCTCATGCCACTCATAGCGAACCACCTTTATGAGTGTTTGCATGTTGATACTCTCAGTCATAATTATATCTCTGTCAAAGGAGGGTAATATTTTCTATCTTACATTCACATAACTTAATGGCAAAATGAATTTCAGTTAATAATAGTTTTAATCTTTATTATCAGGCAGAGACGAACTATTAAATAGAATAGAAAATGAATACTTAACTTAAATTTAACTATCGAAAGACTATTATCTAAAGCCATTTTGTTAATACATCTTACGTTTTATTGACCATGTGGAAGTCAGTCATGCCCCGTACAGATCTTAATTTGTTGATTGTTCTCGACTCGCTTTTGGAAGAGTGCAGCGTGAGTAAAGTAGCAAAACGCCTGAACGTTACGCCGCCGGCGATCAGTAAATCACTGAATAAGCTACGTGACTCGTTTCAGGATCAAATTTTAGTGCGTTCAGGCTCCATGCTGATTCTGACGCCCCTCGCTCAAGAATTGAAGCCGCAGATCCGCAATCTGGTTAACAATATCGATAACGTGCTCAATCAGACGCTTTCATTTGAAATTGAACATCAGTCGTTGAAGTTTAACATTGCCGCTAACGATCTCACTATAGCTATGCTAAATTCCGCCATTCTGGCCGACCTTCAGCAGCAAAATAAAAATGTTATATTGGATTTCTGCTGGGATCATGGTGGCGTTGATTTTCTGCGTCAGGATAAAATCGATCTTTATCTTGGAGAACCAAGAATGTTAAGTCCTGAAATTAAAATTAGAACTATCCATCGCGATAGTTGCCTTTTCATAGCCAATAAAGCACACCCAGTATTCAATCAACCTTTTACGTTTGAAAATCTTGCGGCCTGCACTTACGTCAGTACTAAAGGTAAGTTAAATGAAGAAATTGATGCTTTGTTTGCTTCCAGAGGTAAGCATAGAAAAGTAGTGGGTATTACGCCCGGTTACCTGACAACGATTGAAACTGTACTAAACACTAACACGCTGGCCGTGGTTCCGGCATTCTTTTCTCAAGCCATCGGCGCGGGGTATCAGAATGCCGTCACATTTAAGTCTGACTTTGCATTACCCCAGACGTCCCTGATTCAGGCGTGGCATCCTCGTAACGATAACTCACCTTCACATAAGTGGCTTCGTGACTATATTAAAGATTTCCTCGCCCGTAAAATTATCCATTGAGTAAAAAAAGCCCCAGTCTGATAACAGTACCGGGGCGGATTATGGCTGTTATAGCGATCGCTATTTTTGTTGCATTTTGTTAAAAAATTCCATTGCTTCTTTAGGGAAACTGAAAGCGGAGCTGCTTTGCTGGTTTTCTTCGCCCTCCTGATGTGGCTTACTCTCCGCCGGTGTTTCTTGGTTTTTCTGAGACGCATTCATCATCTCCCCCATACTGGATGAGGCCATTTCGTTAATCTCTTTCATGGCTGACATCATTTTCTCCATTTCTGGCCCACCGTTCAGATTCATTCCAGCAACGCCAGACATAAAGCTTTGCGACAGGGATTGCTGTGTTGACTGACTCATTGTGTTCATGTTCGTCAGCATCTCAATTAATTTATTAGGATCTAGCATGTTATCTCCACTATTTGTTTTTAATACCCGGACACGGAAAATGTCTAAGCGCTTTTGACCATAACGGGAAATCGTTGAGCGTTGAACGTAACTCCATTTTGAATAACCCATTCATTGAAGAGATGCCCATTGTCAGCTCCTGACGGTCGCGATCCAAAGGCACAGGATTACTCATGTCATAAAGCCGAAACAGCGCCCACGGTCCGTTAAAATTCACCGACTCAATGCGACCGTTCACATCCTTAAATGACAGGCGCACATAGGCACCTCCATTTTTTCCCGGCCAAAGGACATTAATCGGCTGCATATTACCGTGGCTATACCTGATAACCTGTCCGTCAATATCCAGAACGGCTTCAACGATATTTGGCGATAACGACAGAGGACGCAGATAGAGCGCGAAAGCGACTTGGTCCCCGCCTTGATTGAAAAAGGTTTCGCTGATTGACTTCGCGTTCTCAAACGATCGTAACGTGCCAACGCTTAATAAGCCGCGACTCTCATTTCGCACGCGTAATGTACCGCCGGTATCGTCGACGTAAGGCAAAATATGCTGATCGAAATAACGCTTCATCGCCCCCGACGGGCTAAAAATACGCGCGAAGTCACCAATGCCAATTTCATTTCTGGCACGTCGGTCAAACGGATACTGTTTGCCAATATTATCGCGACAAATCGCCGCAACAAAAGTCTGTGCGCTGTTATTCAGATTCTGACGGCTCAGCTGTTCCCGCTGCGTGTTGCCCACGTCCAGCAAATCCTGCATGATTCCCCGCACCGGTTCCGGCTGCTGTGCAGCAGCGATACGCAGGGTGCCAATTGTATTCTGGGGCTGAACTTCACCAGCTCTCAACGTAAGCGCCAGCGTGGAGAGCTGACTATAAATCTCCTCAAACTGGCGCGACAGCGTATCTGTATTTTCACCACTGTCAGGCGTCAGCTGGCGCCCTAGTCTACGAACAGCATCAAAGCGATGCTCCAGCTCTTTCTCTGGGACGATTCGAAAAGGATAATGGTTCATCGACGGGTCGTCGCTGCCCATTCTTTGCAATACCCGACGCTGCATAGATTCATGGCGTTTATTTAGCCAACCGCTGACCGCGCCCTCATCTTCCGAGCTAGTCAGGCTGGTTTGCCGCGTGATGAAACGTAGAAGATTCGATAAAGGCGACGACGGTGCAGAGAACTGACGCGCCAAGAGTGCGGCATCATCAAGGCTGCTGATGGGACGCACACGAATATCCTTTAAAAATGCTTCCCAATGCTCAGCATATTCCAGAAGATAAAATTTACGAACGTCGTCAGTCAGTTTCTGGCGGAATCCCTGTGAATTCAGATTATCCCGACCGCCATCGCTGTCCTGTAGCACCCAGGCTTCCTCCTTCACCATTTTTTCTACGGCCGCGTCCAGTAGAGGATTAAATATATGCCGATAGCTATTTAGGGTATAGAACGCCGGTACAGCCATATCCGTGACGACAGCCGTCCCTTTACGCCGCATCACCAGAGAAACGTTGGCGCCCGCCGCGCTCGCGAGTGAAACATTTTCGATAGTGGCAGGAACACGGCTTTCAAGATCGCGTAGTACACGAGTGTGGATAGGGATCGACATCGCTTTAACACGGGCAAAACGCACCAAGTCAGCACGCAGTTTGGTTACCGGCGCTTCACCGCGCAACGTATCAGAAAACACTGCCGCAAGATGCTGTCTGAACACACGCTTATCATGGTCGGAATAGCCCTGAGGGGCAAAGAGGTGCCAGCGGAGCGCAAACCAGTTTTCCAGCTCCGTAGCGGAGCGATACTCCGGTTTTGCCATCATCAGGTAAATTTTCAGCGTATCGTAAATATCCGTCTGTTTATTGGTTGAGATATCACGCTGCAACTCCTCGATAATGTAGCGCTCAAGTGCAGGCCAGAAAAATTTGAATAGATGTCGACGGTAAGTCTGTTCCGCTTCCCGATTGATGAGGCTGTGCTCAAAATAGGGATTGCCCAGAGGAGAGTCGCTGTTTTCCTGACGAGCAGCCATATAGCCAAGCTGTTCATATGCGGAAACCAAATCGTCACTAACACGATTAGTTGCGGGTATTTCCCGCACCATACGTTTGGTTTCGTTGAACCTGGCAGTAATGTACGCGATATAATCCTCTTCCCAAAAGTAGCGGGAAGCCAGCACGTTTACTGTACCTGCCAGCAGAACGATAACCATCGCATAGCGTAACAGTAACCCGGCGCGATGACGCCATGATAATGCGCGGTGATTCAGCACGCCCCGCTCGGCAATGGCGCTGTTAAACATGGCGCCGTACAGCTTGCCGGTAGAACGGATGTCTACATCCTCACCCATCCAGAGGTTACCTTCAAATACGCGCGTACTGCCGAACCACACATGACGAAGGCAGCCACTATGACCCACGGGAAGCTGAGGAAAAACTTGCTCCAGCAGACTGAACAGCGGCTTACGCAAGTTACCCAGCGATTCGGTAAAAAAGAGTAGCTGCCTGCGCTGCTCAGCGGTATCGACACGATGCAGTTGTGAATGAACATAGTGGCTAATGCTCATCAGCAGGTCTGAGTAAGCTGCATCGCTGCCGATATAATCAATTTGCCCTTCACGAGTGGTCGTCATAGCAAAACCCACGCCCTGGCTCAACAGGTCATCATCCATGACGGCCAGGAACTCCTCCCCACCCGGCAACGCATCGATATTATTTAACGCCAGATAGACCTTAATATCATGACGAAAGAAACTGGCCATTTCCTGCACGCGTGCGCAGAGCGCATCAGTCATCGATTTACGTTCGGTCAAAGAGGCATTTAAGAGCCAGGCGCTGTCCAGACAGAGGATTACCCCGTCGATAGCAGGATGACGACGAAAACGACGGATCAGCGCGTAAATCCTCCGCTGTGCCCGGCTGGCCTCCTCGCTTAAACCGTTGAGCTGGAGCCACTCTCCAGCCGTATCGATAAAGACCGCTTTGTCCGTGAGCCACCAATTAGCGTCAAGGGTTGGTCCTACATCCGCTGTGTGACGCAGCCCATACTGCTCAGACAACTGAAAGCGCTGGCCGCTTTCGGTTATCAGGGATGTTTTACCGCTGCCCGACGGGCCCAAGACCATAATCCAGGGCTTATCGTTACGATAGCGTCTGAAAAAAAGGTAACAACAGCGCTGCCAAAAACTTCTACATTCTACCAGTCCCGTATGTTTAAGGGCGCGCATGGCATCATAAAAGCGGCCCGATACGCGATCGCGCTGTCGTCCCTGGTCCAGCGGTTTACCAGTACCGCGCGACTGTCTCAACAGCCACGCTAAGCTGCCCGCGACCCAAGGCCAGAGTGCCCAAATGGCGATCAACGTAATTAGTGTGGCTCTGACCATTACCGTCGCCAGTGGGCGAAACGATGCAATGTAAACCAGCGGGCCAATCCACCAGATAACGAGCGATAAAACTAAGGCAATCAATAAAATAGCTATTCTGCGAATCATAATCATTACTACCCGATCAGCGAGTCTTTCCTGCTATGGAAGGGCTGGAAAGCAACGCCGGCATTTCGTCACGTTGCTGGTTATCATTTTCTGCTCCGGCGTTAGCGCGTTCGCCAACTTTCCAGAGAATATCTACGCGACGGTTTTTACGCCGTCCTTCGTCGGTGCTGTTATCTGCAATTGGGTCGCTGTCGCCTTTACCAAACGCTGTGATATCACGTTGATATTTGCGATTGATGTCTGTGCCTTCACGCAGTTTCTCCGCCACTTTTTGCGCTCTCTCCTCAGAGAGAACGAAGTTAGGATCTTTGACTTTGCTATAGCGGAACGGCAGATTGTCGGTATGTCCAATCACTTCAAGATCACCAGGCCAGCCCGCAAGTGCCTCACCTAAGCGTTCAATATTTCTTTTTTTGATAAATTCCTGTGAGAGAACAGATTTACCCGTGCGAAAAGCGCCATCAGAGGTGAAGAGCAACAGCCAGCCGCGCGGATCGGGTTTAGCTTCAAGCCAACCCTCTTTCAGGATTTGGGGCAGTGGCTGCGGCAGCGTTTCCATGATGTTAATTTTTCTTGGTACCGGCGGCTCCCAAGCGGCGATAGCGCTGCGAATAGATCTGGATTTATCGTGCAGATGAAATGCGATACCGCTATAAGCCAATAGGCAAATTAGCGCGCCCATGCTTAAAAGACGAAACGGGCTAATACACGCGTACCTGCTGGTGGTAACCACCTCGTTCTTGATCAAATTGAGCGGTGGCAGATGGTTCATTTCGTCTAGCGCCGCGTTCAGACGCAGAAAAAGATCGGAGAGTAAAACGTCGCCGCGATCGAGAATGTGGTATTTGCCCTTGAACCCCATTGAGAGGATCAGGTGATAAAAGCCTAGTAGCGACGCATGACGGCCCGGCTCCTGCATGTAATATTCCAGGTCGTCAAAACATTTTTCCCCACCCCATGAATCACGATGAAACTCAATCAGCAAATTTAGCGGGGCTACACCATGCTCTTTAAGCTCTGTTCCGATACCGTCAATAAACGTACATAGGAGATAGGAAACACGACGGATATCATCAGGTGCAAATTGTTGCCTGAGCAGCGTTTGTTGAAAATGTTGAACCTCGCGGAACAACTGGGTTCGTATCGTAATATCGTCAATGCCGCTGTTACCTCTTACGCGCTCCGCAACCAATAGCGAAGGCATCGCGGCGGCTACCCAAGGATTTTTCCAGCAGCCCGCAAGTGTGCCGACTCGCACGGGTGTTGCGGATCGGATAACGGGACTGCGCGCCGTTGTGTAATACATTTCAGACGCCTGCTCCTGCTCACGTGGAACCATGCGGTATTCGCCCACCTGCACGCCACCCGAAGTTGCGCACTGAGGTTCCTCGCGGCCGGCATCCTCCGAGCGGCGGCCGTTAGCAGAAAGTGAGGCGATGCCCGCCATCCCTATGTTTACCGTGGGCGACGTCGCCAAACTGTTAACCTGTTGCAAACCTGACCGTGATTTAGAAATTGCCTCACTTAACTGCCGACTAAAGTCTGTCATCGCCCTCTCCCGGACCGAAGTCCCCAGGCATCAAAGCGCAGAGTTGGAAAGTCGCCGACGACGCTGAAAGCCATGGCGGCGCCTGACATCATTTCTTTATAGAGCGGGTCAGAAGCATCAACCTCGAAATAGACGCTATCGGGATAATAAGGAACATGGCGTGGCGGTGCTCCTAGCGCACTGATGCGTACGCCTGGCAGTTGAAAATCGATGAGCTGGGCGATTTTCTCCACCGGGCCCAATTTGATCTGACCCGGAAAATCGCTGCGCAACACTTCGGAGGGAACATCTGCGCTGACGGCGAAGATGAGTCGTTCAACGCCCAAATGGGCATCGTTTTGACACAGGTAAAGATTATTACCATTACTTTTAAAGGGCAGCGCAACGGCAGGAGACTCAATCACCAAAGATAGCGCGCGCCTTAGCGCTGCAAACAGGCAGAAAAAACCCTGAGCGGGCCGTTCGTGTTGATAGTTAAACTCATGCCGGAGCTGCACCGCTTCCGCGCCGGGAACAATAGATAACCGGCCCAGCAGGGAAAGCAGTGTCTGAAACAGGGTCTCCGGGTGAACTTGGGCGCGGCTGAGCAAATGCGACAAAAGTAAATGGTATTCACCCAGTAGCTGCATCAACATCAGCTCAAGCACTTCATTAACGCCACCGCCATGAAAATGGGTATCCGCCATCCGCACCGCCGTCAGTCGCTGTCCAATTAGACCCACTAATTCATTAGTGGCACTCAGCAGCCAACCGGTGGCACGCAGGTCGAGCATCGGTGGCAGCATTTTTCCATCCAGCACCAAACCCCCTTCCACTCTCTGTTCGCTGAGCAGGGTGATGGGCAATACAGACTCAGCTGAGCTGCTATTTTCAATTAGACACAGACGGGTCTTCAACTGTCCCAACTGGATAAGTGCGTAACGAGGTTGACCTTCATCTCCCGGCAGCAAATTACGATCTTGCAGGCGGCTGTCGGTAGCCAAATAGCGACTTCCGGCATCCCCACCGGTCAGATCTATTTGCGTATTACCCGGTATATTCAACGCTACCGCTAGACAAACGATCTTATTTTGATCCTTATCATTTAGCATGAGGGGGGCTGGAAGAGGATCCTTGTCAGGCATGTTAAATACCGTACCGTCAGGAAAAACGCCTCGAGCCCGTCGTATAGCCAGTTTTCCCTGCGCCAGTAATTCTCCGTCGATTTCGAGCTCATTAAGCCCCCAGCAACAAACCGAAATACTTTTAACTCTGCTGTGAATAATATTTTCAAAATATCGCTCTTGTTGCTGGAAGTGCTGAGGTTCCATCAGCATTCCCTCAACCCAGGCGACACGGTGTGTCGGTAGCATATTAGCTTTCCATTCTATTTATAAACTTATCAGCGATGTATTTTCCACAGCGACATGAATGATTGAATTTTCTGCCACCGGGATCTCTTTTTCTATCACTGAGTGCGCGCCAATACCCTGTTGGAATTCGGCACCAATGATTGTCCAGCGAGGTTGTGTATCGTTTTCCGGACATGTAGTACGATATGAACGGTTTTGGCCGGGCGCAATAATATATACTTCGTGATTAATGACCTCAGTGTTTCCAGCCAAGTTGCTACATATCTCCCCCTTATATAAATAAGGCGGACGCCAGCCTGCTCGTCTTGTTTCAATGATGCAAACGCGTACTGGTTGCGAAATATTACTTTCATCCGGGTTTATATTACGTGAGGCTGTCACTTTTATCTCACATAGTTTAGGCTGCAGGTTTTCATTATCGGATAAAAACTGGCTGCAGCTAACATTAAAAAATAAAAGGACAAGAATCAGATGGTTTCTCATGCTAGCAACTTACATATACCTTATATTGGCTTGGTGCTTGTTGTACGCAAACGGTATTTCCGGTGTTCGCAGTACCACAACATCCTTGATAAGTCGCGCCACTACCTCTCACAATTAGTTTCGTCGAAGCCGTTAAGTGCATCCCTTTTCCTGAATTAGTGCCGGACGCGATGCCGCAACCGGCACTATAAGTCTGCGTACAATAGAATTGTGTAGACAACGTTTGAACGTACCCTCCGCAAATAAGAAAGTTAGGTACATTTCTTATTGAACAAACATTAGACATATCATTCGAAGCTACGACCACAATAAGCCCAACGCTCATCACGTCACTACTGGAGAGGCTGTTACCTGCCGCACTGGTGTTTACTGCTGGCATTATTTATCCCATATGAATTTGGCTTCCATCAACCTTAACGACCGTCGAGCCGCTAATAGCGGTGAGTTTTCCTTTTACTGACAAAACTTCCTCTGCCTGATAACTGATATTTCTGGCTTCAACATCTTCGACATATTTTATTTTACGCCAGGCGTTATCAGCCTTTACAAACCAGCGTTTACTAATTTGGTGCATACATTCAGCTACCCAATGTGATAATTTCGATCGCAGCGTGATATCTTCCGCTTTAATTAGTACTTGCCTGCCGCCATTTAACGTCAGGCATGCCGCCGAAATGGATAATTCACGTTCGCCGCAGTCAATATTTAACACACTACTTTGTCTACGCTGTAAAATATCTGTCACGTAAACTTTATCCTGATCAACCATGGCCCGAACACGATCGCCTTCCTGCAGCTCAATCAAACAGGTGATGGCGGTTTGCAATTCGTAGGTTTCATGAGATGCCAGATAAAGAGTTCCGCAGCTTCTGCATTTCAATTCAGAGATAACCTGCCCTCCCCAAGGCAAACGATTATCAGTTAAATTTTCGTCCTTGAAACTGGGCTCATCTTTAAAATGAGGTTCATTTTTTGCAAACAGTTCAGACATAACGGCTTCCTCCTGCTTTCACCACTTCCGCTGACATTTCAACGCCAGGCTGATTAATTCGGTACCATACTTCCAGTTGCGACAATAAAGGTTCGCTGGACATCGCCTCGTTATCGGAAGTAATACCTGTTGCGCCGTGGAGTCTCGCGCCCAGAAAACTTCGCAAGTTATAAAACGCAACTTCACTGACTTGCGCCTGACGAAGATCGGCATAGCTGAAATCGCCGCCCTGCACGTTACAGCGGACCATTGTCACTCCTGCCAGTTGTGCTTGGTCAAATCTGGCGCCTGAAAAATCGCAGTCGTCAAAAATGGCATCCGTTGACTGACAAAAACTGAGTGTTGCCTGCTTAAAGCTACAATTACGGACTTTTGCTTTAGTCATTACGGCATGAACCATATCGCTATGGCTTAAATCGCTATTACTCAGACGTGAGGCAATAAAACTGGCTGACCCCAACGGAAGAGACGCCAAGTTGACCGCTACTAAATCACAATCGTTCCAGATAGCGTGGGCACAATCGCAATTTCGGTAGTTCACGCGGTCCAGAACACAACGTATCATTGCCTGACGACACCAAGAGCTTCCCTGCCATTCGCTCTCCATTAACTGAGTTTTAAACCATCCCCCATCGTTAAAAATACTCTCCGTCACCTTGAATGCATATAAAGATGATGAGACCGCAGACCAACCTGACAACTGAACTTCATGCAGTATCATCTGAGCAATATTAACCTGATGGAGACTAAATCCGATTACAAGGGAGCGTAGCCAGTGTGTATTCATTAATTCACACTGTTGCAGACTGCCGCGTTCCATTCTGCTTTCCGATAACGTCAGTCCTTTTATTTCGCAACCAACAAGATTAATTTCACTAACATTACACGCCAGGACACTGACATTGTCCATTACACAACGTTCAAAATGTAATTTCCTGAAATGACATTGCTCAAAGGTAACGTTGGTAAAATGACAATCGATATAACGTTTTTTTTCGACAATTATCGCCGTAAAATGTTGGTTGTTATAGCGTTGATGCTCCTCTTTGAGTGGCTCTTCAGGAATATCAAAGTCGCTTAAATCCAGCGGCGCACTACCTGCCACTTGATCCAGCATTTTAGTTTTTTTATTCATGCCTACCTCCCGACTGCTGATCCTTGATATTTTGGATACCAGATAGCCTCATCACATAAACAGTGATGAAAAACGCTGTCGCTGTTTGTCACTATCATCGCAAGATTTGCGCCCAATAAATTGCACTCGTCAAATCGTGCGTCACGCATATCGGCATGGTAGAGCGTTGCCTGCTGTAAACTGCTTTTCGTCCAGCTTCCTTCATACATTTTCGATTCTTTAAAGCTGCAGCCAGCCATTTCACATTGCATAAAACGGCCCATGCTCAGATCAGCGTTAGTGAAGTTAGTTTCATGACAGGTACACTTGTTAAACAGGCAGTTCTGCAGATCGACGCCCCTCACCCCTACCTGTTGAAAAGCAGTTTGCTCAAAGACTGCGCCCTCGAGCGTGCAATCGCTGTGCAGAGTGGTACTGTCAAGACGACACAATTGCCAGACCGACTGATCCCCTTTTACCGCCAGCAGCGACCCTTTTGTTATCTCAACGCTTTCCAGACGTGCGGCGTACAGATTGCAGCAATCGAATATTGCGCCGGTTAACGTCACCGAGCGCAGTACAATTCTCTTCAAATCACAGTGTGAAAGAGAGCAGTTCTCCAGCGCGCCACCGGTGTAAACCGTATCCTCAAGTGTGCTTAGTTCAAACATGCAGCCTAACCATTGCGTATGTTCGCAATTAAACGTTATGGCTTTAACATTATCGAAGCTAACTTGCTCCAGAAGAGAATTCTCAATATGGACCTGATGCATATTGCAGTCGCTGAACCGACTTTTATGAAATGTGCAATCTCTGAAAATGGCGCCATCAAAACTGCAATTTTCAAATTGACAATATTCAAACCGACTGCTGGTCAATACGGTTTTTGAGAAGGTGCAATCAATAAACTGACATTGATGAAAGACTTTTTTGTTGAGATGCAGATTTTCCGCTGACTGGCAGGTGAAAATTTCGCCCTCAATGCGCTCGGCAGGCGTACTGGCAAGCAAGTAGAGCACCCTTCGATTTTTTTCGGGGAAAGCCTCCCAGTCAATTTTTTCAATTACAGGCTTGTTCTTCTCACCGGCATTTAGCCGTTGCTCTTGAATTTTCTCGCGCAGAAATTGATAGTGCGTCGCAAAATCCATTCGGGGGCCCGGCTGGTAACAGAGCGAATCAGGTGCATGTGCAGCGGTTGCAATCACGTTCATACCTGAGTCAGACGGCATCAGATCAGGATCGTAAAGCGACTCAAATTGGCTGGCATTAGGAGACGCCCGCCGTTCCGCCACCTGCTGGAAATGCGCGTCGCTGCGAGATGCTTCCAGCGAATCCAGCGCACACATGACGCTCTGCAGAGGCTCGTGTAGCAGATAATCTAACGGCAGCTGTCCGGTAAAAATAACCAAGCCCATGTCGTGATCAGGAAGCAGCCAGACGGTTTTGCGCTGCATCATCAAGGATTTCAACTGTGCAGGTGCATGTTTATCCCGGTAAAATACCCGCGCCTGCACCTTTGGCAGTTGTCCCTCAATTTTTTCTCCATCAGGACGAAAACCGGTAAGTGAAAAATCCAGATCGGCAGGCCAGGTTTCGCTGTCGCAGCGCTGTTCCGGCGGTGCCAACTGGAAGAAGTGCAGATCCAGAGACGAAGGATAACCAGGGAACAGCTTCTCCAGATAGCTCTTACTCGCCATCTGAGATGTAACCTTATCCATTAAGCTCTTGCGCATATCGAAATATTGCGGCACAGGTCCTGGAGAAGCCAGTGGCGCCGCTGGCTGCGGCCTGCCTGCTACCAGCGGCATCAACACAGGCGACTGGTCGTCCATGTACCCGCGGCCCAGCGGATTTGCGGTGCATCCTTCTCCTCCAAAACTTTGCTTGTGATCCAGCGGCATCTGCGTAAAGGGCTTCAACTGCACCGTACTGCGCGATGACTCTCCCTGGATTCGCCATGTCCGCTTCAGATGTCCAAGCGTTACCGAAACATCATGCGTAGTGACGCTGGTGCTTGACCTTGCATGTCCCGCAAGCAAAAACTCCGCACAGGGCTTAGGTTCCGCTAAATCCAATACCCGAAATGACATGGGTGCCTTTTGCCAGGCGCTCCAGATGTCTGCTTCGTGCGCAAAATGATGCGGTTCGGATAAATAAAAACCTGCAACAACGCTTACGCCCAAATAACTTTGTTGACCAATTTGGTAGCGGCCATTGAGAAAGATCAGCTGCTGGGGCTTGATGATCTGCATAGAATACCTTTAGTTAATGAGCAGAATGCCAACGTTGCGGCTTTCAAAGTCAGTATTATTAATAACTGAGCCGTTATTAACAATTTTGGTCAACATGCTCCCCACGTAAACTCCGTAATTTTCATTTCGCACGCCAACAATACTGACCTCTGCGGCATTGATATTCAGAAAGTTCCCCATGCGGACTGTATTAATGCCGTAAAGGTTAGTGTTAACACCGACAATACTGTTGTTAATGCCAATCAAACTGTTTTTATTAAGAATGGCGCTGTTATCCATGCCAATGAAATCGCTATTAACGCCGGTGAAACTTTCTTTAAAGCCAGTCAGACTTAACTTATTTACCGTCAAATTATTTTGAAGCCCGGTAATATTATTATCCATGCCACTAAAAGTGGTATCTATCGCGTTGAAATTCGTTTTTAAGCCAGTGGTATGCGTGCCAACCGCTGTGAAAGTAGAATCCATTCCCAGCACGGATGTTTTCATGGCAATAAATTCAGCATCCACCATTTTCATACTTGAGTGGATACCGGTTATATCTTTTTGCACGTTAGTAAGATGCACTCCAAGCCCCGTAACTTTAAAGCGCAGGTTAGTGTAATAGTAATGCTTATTAAATAAGCAATAATAATCATTAGTTACGCGGTCAAAGCGGTTATTGTCTACCCAAATATCGAGATTGTTTTCGACGGTATTACGCATATCCCGTTCAGCATGAATAATGACCTTTTCCTCACCACGGTCGTCGACTAGTGTGATTTCGTTTTGATTCTGCGGCAGTCCGTGCTGTAGCGAACGTGACTTAATACCTGTATAGCCAATCTCTTTCGGCAAATTATAAGGCGGCGGATTTTCACCGTTATAAACGATACCCGTGACGAGTGGACGGCTCAAATCCCCATCCACGTAGGTAATTAAAACTTCCTGCCCCACGCGCGGCATGGCGACCATTCCCCAGCCTTTACCGGCCCAAGCCTGAGCGACCCTGACCCAGCATGAACTGTCCTCTTCCGTGGTTTTGTATCGGTCCCAATGAAAATGTACGCGAATACGTGCATGCTTATCCGTATAAACTTCTGAACCGGGCGGACCTACTACTGTGGCGCTTTGCAGTCCGGAAACGCTTGGCCGAGGAGTTAACAGGCGTGGACGATTGGGAACGTCGTCATTTAGCGCGATGATTTTACAGGTCACTTCACTGCGCGCTGCTAGGCCGCTGGCGCTGTCGTCGCCTCCATGTTCGTAAATATAATGCGCTTCAATCAGCTTAAAGCCACGATTACGAGTTGCATCAGGGTGCCTGGTCAGCGTGAAGGCGTAGCCCGGTCGCAGGCCAAGCACATTGCTTTCTCCCTGCAGCAGCTGGCGCTCGCTTTGCATCATCTGCAGCCGAAGGCGGGCAAGCTTTTCTCCCTGCGCAGTATCGCTGTAGCCTGTAGCATAGTCATACCATTCGAGACGAACCCGCGGCAAGCCGCTTTCCGGCGCCTCCTGATCAACCTGAAGATTATTGCCGGGATGGAGGTAGTCGTAATCGCGCAGCACCACTTCATTTGGCCGCACTTTTCTTGAGCGATGAATAGCCTGAATGCCCTCGTGAAGCCCAACCGTTGTATTTTCAAGGAACGGAATTCTGTCATATCCATCGGGCATCTTTTCGAAATTCTGGCGATCGGTGATCACCATAATATCTTTGTCTTTACCTTCCACCTCGTTATATTCGTAGCGGAAGTAGTACCAGATTCCTTCCTCTTCCAGTAGTCGATTGATAAAGTTTAAGTCACTCTCCTCAAACTGTGCGCAATATTCACGTTGAGAATAGATATCATCAAGTTCGAAAGAAAATTCGGCGATTGAACTGTAATGCGAAAATACTTCTTCGATAATATCGCTGACGTTCTTATCCTGGAAAATACGACAGTTGCGATTCTGGCTTAAAAACCATAACCAGCTGCTCATTTCCAACCGATAGACATATTTATTGCCGTTGGGTTTAAGATCGTAGCCTGCAGTTACCCATGCTGAATAGAGCCGCATATTGTAATAGGGCAAGCTATCTAAGCCGTCAGTAAGCGCGTTGAAATAAGCTGGTTGGCCGTCACTGTAACCGACATAGATAGCGATTTGCTCGCCGAGCAGATCTTCAAGATCCACCACCTCAGGGGACTCAAATTCCAGAATAAAGCTCTGGCAGTGCGAAAGCCCCTCTTTCGTTTCGAGTTTAATCAAACGCGCGTTGACGCTAAAAAGTTTTTCGTTTGAATAATTAAGGAAAAACTTACGGTCAATAATTTCCGACAGCTCGGACATTATTCCTCCTCCCATAAAAATGAATGTGTCCATGTTCCAGGCCGTTCAGTTATCCCGACCAGAACATGTTTTACATCGCGGCCTTATCCGTCAGGCAAAAGCCATGCTTAATTCTTCGTTTTCCAAAATCAAGTGGATTTGCTTCGTCTCTTCTTCTCGTTTCTGGCGGCGGAGTAACTCATTGCTTATCGCAGGCAGAATAGTCTGACGTAGTAAATCATCCACGGCACGACCACTGTTAGGATGTCCCATCGTTTGCGCTGCTACCCAGTGCGTAACCGCATCATCAAAGGAAAACTCCGCCGAGAGGTTATCCTTTAAACGCTGCCGAAGAGCGTTAAGATGCTTGTTCGCTATTCGCTTAAGTGCCTCTTGATCTAGCGGCCAGTAAGGGATGAGGTGCATTCTGGCCAGCAGTGCGGGTGCAAACTTCCGCTCTAGTGCGTCATGCAGTAAAGGACGTAGCTTGTTCAGCTGCATGTCTGGCTGCTCGCTCAGCGCCCGCTCTATTTCTGGCGCTCCTTGGTTACTGGTTAACAGGATAAAGCAGTGACGGAAACTTATGATTCGGCCTTCACCATCCTCCATCCAGCCCTTATCAAATACCTGATAAAACAAGTCATAAACATCCGGGTGCGCCTTGTCGAACTCGTCTAGCAGAATTACTGAATAGGGCTGACGCCTTACGGCCTCGGTAAGTTTTCCACCCTGACCGAAGCCTACATAGCCCGGAGGCGCCCCCTTAAGCGTGGAGACCGTGTGCGCCTCCTGAAACTCGCTCATATTAAAGGTGATTAAGTTGTGCGCACCGGCGTAGAGTGCTTCTGCGAGGGCTATCGCCATTTCAGTTTTTCCGGTGCCAGTTGGGCCGGCTAACATGAAGACGCCAAGCGGACGTTCAGGATGCTGAATACCTGCACGGCTGATGCGCACCGCCTGAGCAATATCCCGCACGGCGGCTGGCTGACCAAATACACGCGCTTCAAGGTGCTTTTCGAGGTGCAGGGCATTGTCCAGATCGTTCTGTAACATGCGACCGGAAGGAATACCCGTCCAGTCAGAGAGCACGTCTGCTACTACATGCTCATCTACCCACGGATGCACCAGCGGTTTCCCCTGCTGGATGATGGTTAGCGTCTCGAGCATGGGTAAGAGATCGCCATTCTGCTGCTGACTTGCTTCACTCAGGCGAGCAACCAGCTGCCGCTCCTGAGCACAGCGATCCTGTAATTTGGCGATAGCGTTCTGATTCTCTTTCATCGCCCGCTGTAGGCAGCCGAGCCGCTCCTGCACATCCCCGCCCAGCGGGATTTCAGCATTAAGCGCCGCGACTTCAACGCCCTGCACATTCAATGACGCATCTAATATCTCAATCGCCTGCGGCGTGACGTGCTGGCTGAGCGAGACACGCGCACAGGCAGTGTCCAGAAGGCTAATCGCCTTATCCGGCAGCTGACGAGATGGAAGATTACGCAGCGACAGTCTGACCGCCGCACGAATGGCCGCATCGCGGATCACTACGCCGTGATGGCGAGAAAAGGCTGGTGCAATGGCGCGCAGCATAACCACTGCCGCTTCTTCATCGGGCTCGCCTACCAGCACGCGCTGAAATCGGCGTGTCAGCGCCGCATCAGGTTCAATAAACTGCTTGTATTCTGACCAGGTTGTGGCTGCGATCATGCGCAGAGATCCGCGCGCCAACATTGGCTTGAGCAGGTTTACCGCATCACCGGTGCCCGCCTGACCGCCAGCACCTACCAGCGTATGCGCTTCATCACAGAAGAGAATAACCGGAGAGGCTGACTGGCTGATGGCATCAATCAGCGCCTTAAGACGTGACTCAAACTCTCCGCGAACGCTGGCGCCCGCCTGCATCCTGCCCAGATCCAGCGAGAGCAGCCTGGCACCCCGAAGCAGAGGGGGCACGTCGCCGCTGGCTATTTTACAGGCCAGCGCCTCAACCACGGCGGTTTTACCTACGCCCGCCCCGCCCACTAAAATAGGGTTGTTCTGGCGACGACGTAGCAAAATATCTATCACCTGACGCAGTTCACTGTCGCGCGCCACGACGGGATCGATCTTCCCCTCTTTCGCCTGTTGCGTCAGATCACTGCACCATTTGTCCAACGTCTCATCGCTTTTCTGCTCATTGCTGCTAATCACGGTTTCAGATGTTCTGACCGTATCCTGCTTCTCAATGGAGCCACTCAAGGGTGTATGAAAAGTCTCCATCAATTGAGGTACTGGCAATTTCCTGAACTCATCGCTCAGCCTGTATAGCCAGTGCTGAAGAGTGGCATCCTGCAACATACCTAATAAAATATGCACTGTACGTACAACTTCGCTATCATCCATCATCTGACTCATCAGCAGCCCACGCTCAACAGCCAGCTCAAGACGAGCAGAGAGATCTTGTGCCGCGTTCACCCGGGTTGGCATATGCTGTAAGATGTTATCCAGCTGCTCATTAACCCTTAAGAGGTTAACGTCATGGCTGGCTAACAGCATCGGCAGATCTCCATTTTGCTGGTCAACCACCACTTTTAGCCAATGTTCAAGCTCCACGTATTCGTGCCTGAAAGTACGACATAACTTTGTCGCTTTAACGACGGACTGATAAGCAAAATGGCCCAGTCGTGAAAATAGTCTTTCTCGCTGATACACCTGTAATTCCTCAACTTTAAATAATTTGCTGAAATACTGTCTGTGTGTAGAATCCTTGCCTGGTTTTCAGCCAACCATTTCGGCTAAGTTTTCCGCTTCCTAGTCGGGCAGACATCTCTTTATGCGTATTTATCACTAAATCAACATCAAACATCAGCTGGCTTCCTACGTAGTTACGGCATATGGCCAACAGTGCTGCCAGCTTCTCGCCCCCGGGCTGAAATCCCGGATATTCCGACGCTGTTAGCGGGCCGACTTCTATTTTTATCGAATGCTGCATGTCGTAAAAACGTCGTCCAACGCGTGTCTGTCCCAGCTTCGCCATCCGCTGGCGTACTGCACCCTCGCCGTCGTCGATCCAACGGGCGAATCGCGGCATCAGACGACAGGGAAGGTCGAAATAGTTAGTCAGGATATGGTTAAGCGTTCGTAACCCCCTCCGATCGGGGAGATATGCGCCTGCAAACCGGGTACGCACCAGGCGAACATGCTCATTTTCAGGAATAGCTTCCTGTATGCCGCTCAGGTGATGAATATGACGCAGAAAGGCGTTGCTTCCTCGTCGCTCATGCCCTAGCGCAACGTTTAACTGAGCCCAGGCGCGATAATGAAGTACAGCCAGACGCTGGCTTAGCAGCGCAGTAAATTCCTGAAAAGCGCTATTGCGCCGGTTGAGCCACTCTAGCCGAGCATGTTCGGTAACATGAATCGGCAGCGGGCCATAGGGAGCAAAAAGGCCAAAGTGGCGACAGGTGACCACTACGCTGCGTGGTCGTCCTGTTTGATGATACTGATCAACATCGGCGACCTCCCGTGAAGCAAACGCCATATCAGCAGGCTGAACGATATGTAAATCAATCGCGTTTCGCTCGCCGGGATCGCCCAGCCGTACTCCAAGCTCGCCATCTCGTTCCAGGCGCCGCAGCAGCTCGAAAAAATCGAGTCGGTTAGACAGGCCCGGAAACAGGCGGTTTTCCTCAGACTTCGGCAGCAGAAGCCCCTCACAGTTAACAGCATCAGCGCTCATCAATCGGCCCCCATTCGGCAACCGCTTCGCCGTCTATAGTGAAAGTCGTGCGTAAGGTCTGATTCAGTTGGCAATACTCCGTCAAAGCATGATGAAGCAGATGACCAAAAAGAAAGGCGCCCCGATCAGCATGGTGATCAGCCTGCACGTTTAAACGCGCCTTCAGTCCTCGATTCCATGCGATCGGTCCGGGCCGCTTATCGTGCTCAAAGCAGGGTACAAAAGCGGCGTCATCAACGCAGGCGATACGCCGCCGCTGGCTGGCATCGCTTGGCCAGGCAAAAAGCGTCAGCCAGTGACGTAGCAGCTCTGCGCAGTTGCCCACCTCTGGCCGGGTATAGCGCAGCGGGTTAACTGACATCATCTGAATGGCCTGCCATGCTTGATCTGGATCCGGAAGCGGACGCGGAATCGACGGCATTCTTAAAAGCGTTTGCCGGGCCGGAATCACCGTATCCACCTGAACTGTCGGCTTTTGCAGCTGCTCAGGTCGCAGGTGGCGATCGCACACTTTTGCCGTCACCGACAGCGTTGTCACATCGGCCAGATCGATGCCAGAGAGACCTGGCGATAGTGTGATGAAGAGTCCTTTCTGACCAAAATGGCTCTTTTCCTGCTGGCGGGAAACCGCCAGCTCGCGGTGTCTGATCGCATAGGCCGCAGAGTGATGCTGCCTGTCAAACTTTGCTTCTATCGGCAACATCGAAAACTGCACAATGCTGCCATCTTTCATTACGCCTTGTACCGATTGCAGATGGTGGATCTCATAACGGCCCGGATTGAGGCGATCCACGACCACCTGCTGTTCAGTGCGATCGTTATCCACAGCTAGCGGATCACAACGGCGGGTGGCGAGATTGATGACAGGCGTAGCAAAAAGCTGGAAATCACCGATATCGATGCGTCCTAGCAGGGTGCCGGGCACGGTATCCAGCAGAAAAAGCATATCGAACTCATTTGCCGTGCCGCTGCGGCTAAGAAACTCCTTAAGCCCATACAGCTCCACGCCATAGTAACGTGAGGGCGCGGCGAAATATTCACGCATTAACCGACTTCCGGGCAGTTCGCCCACGCTGACCGGTAGAAGCGCCTCGTCGTCACGCACCCCTATCAGCCGCAAGGTATCACCAGGCAGCGTGGCAACGATCGGTGCAGTTTTTGTTCCTGACCAAAGAACCACCTGTCGGCAGCGATTGAGCAGGGTTTCGAGTAACGCATTGGCGCGCTCGTCATCGCCAGCAAATGTCAGAGAGAGTGGATTAAGGTGCAGCCTGTCCAAAGCTTTAACTCCGCGCGTAGTCAACCGTAAGCGAATACAGGCTTGAGCTTGTCCTGCGAGAGTGCTCACGGTAGAGGGCAGCGTGGCAGCCACGTTACTAATACACTCGGCGAGCGTAATAGCCAGAGGTTCAAGCTGAAGCGCGCGTCCAGTAGTAAAGCTGGCCGATTTATTTTTTAGTGAGTCATCAGAAAGCGTGACTTTACTGCCAGCAGGTAGGTGCACCGGTGCCTGCCACAGCGGCGAAGTGAAGTCCGGAGAAAAGGTAACCGTTGCGATCGCGGGTGTAGGTGTGTGCCATAGTGGCGCAAGCCGGGAAAGCATCTGTAAAGCAAACTCAGGATATTCACTGTTTATACGTTGATGCACACGCGCACTGAGAAAAGCAGTACCTTCCAACAGTCGCTCTACGAAGGGATCCTGAACCCCGCCTTCATGAATACCGAGCTGTTCCGCAACCTGCGGATGCTGACCGGCAAACTGGCGTCCGGTTTCACGCAAGTAGCGTAATTCTTCATTATATAACGCCAGAAAACGCGCATTCAGCATGAACGAACCTCGATCTTATAATACGCGTATCGCGCCGCAGGAATAATCCAGCGCAATACGCAGGTTTACCGGCTCCGGGACGTCGTTAAAGAGCCCTATGCCATAAATATCAAAAAGGATGGCCAGTACGGCACGCTGTTCGCTGCTGGACAATGGAACAACCCTAATGCTGTCTGGAATGAGTCTGGGTTCAAAGGTTGAGATAATTTTTTGAATATGTTTAGCCAGCATGAGCGGCTCAACACTTACAGGTATACGTTTACTTAAAGATGGCAAGCCATAATTAATAACTGACGTTTTACAATACGCATACTCATATAATTTTAGGTCAGCGCTGCGTGATGCGTCATTTAATAAGAATTCTATATCCCGCAGTATCATCTCATGCCCATTTCTTTTCTTACTCTTATTATAATTGAGCATTAACTTATCAAAGAGAGCAGGCGGTATTGTTTTCATAAATGGCCAAGCCTGGTGTAATAGGCTGCCGGATTGGCAGCCTGAATTTACTATGCAGGATATTTTTTATTGCCCACAAAATCCCAGCCACCTGTAACAGGTGCGCCCATTTTGCCATCCAACGCCTGTTCAAAGTATTCGATCTGGTATTTACTGAAACGCATCCCAACAATCTCTGTCGGTAGCACTGCATCAATCAGCGCCTCACCCTTCACCGGTACCATATTGCCCGCAAAGCTATATGAAGAGATCAGACAGTCAGAGAAAGTGATAAGCATATATTTCTTTTGGCCATCGCCTGATTTACGGCACTCAAGCTGGATTTTATCAATGTGCTTACCAGAAGAACATAACTCAGATAGAACCGGTGATGCTTTGCTGGCTAACATCAGGAACTGAAACTCTTTAGGATCGACTTTACCACCGCCGCCGCCGTTACCCACGCCCAGACGAGCAGCGTTTTCCTGCAACCAGCGCCAGCCCTGAACCTGAATCCATTCTTTCTTTTCAGCGTCTTTAGACTCACCTTTAACGCCTTCCACTTTTAAATAATAGTCAACGGCGCCCGCAGTATTGCTACTAAAACTTGCTGTCATTTAACACTCCTTTTTTTACATTAAACGTGCCTGATATTCCGGCATCCAATAAGACAATAAATTTAATGACTACAATGAAGAAACTTCATCAGAAATGAAATTTTTTAAATCAATAACAGAAATACAATTAACTTTAGCCGTCACCGCGCGCAGAAGGTAATTTCGATACCAAGCGGAGCGATACTGTAACGCCTTCAAGCTGATAATGTGGACGAAGGAAAAAATGCGCGCGATAATAACCCGGTTCTTCTGGAACCTCTTCTACATGCACTTCGGCAGCCGACAATGGTCGTTTGGCTTTTGTGGCCTCACTTGAAAAATCAGGGTTGCCATCGACATAATCCATTAGCCAGTCGTTAAGCCAAGATTCCATACTGTCACGAGAGCTGAATGAGCCGATTTTGTCTCGCACAATACATTTCAAATAATGTGCGAAGCGGCAAGTGGCAAAAATATAAGGCAGCCGGGCGGACAGCTTAGCGTTGGCCGTTGCATCAGGGTCATCATACTGCGCAGCCTGATGCAGCGTTCCAGAACCTATAAACGCGGCAAAGTCTGAGTTTTTACGGTAGACCAGTGGTAAAAAACCCGCATCGCTCAGCTCATTTTCACGCCTGTCGGAGATCGCTGTTTCGGTTGGACAAATCAGCTCATAACCTCCCTCATCCGATGGGAAAGTATAAGCCGGCAGATCGTCCACGCCACCGCCTGACTCAATGCCGCGAATACGTGAGCACCAGCCATACTGGTGGAATGCGCGGTTAATATTCACTCCCATCGCATAGGCCGCATTGGACCAAGTGAAGTCGTTGACGTTCTCCGGATGCACCTGCTCTTCAAAAGCAAACTCTTCAACCGGATTACTGATCGCACCATAGGGCAACCGCGATAGGAAACGCGGCATCGTCAGCACCAGGTAACGCGAGTCGTTGCTTTCACGCAGGCTTCGCCACGCTGCATACTCTGGCGTCGTAAAAATTTTGCCAATATCTCTTGGATTAGCCAGCTCATTCCAGTTACTCATCTGCATAAGTGACGGCGCTGCAGAAGAAATAAATGGACAGTGCGCCGCCGCCGCGATTTTAGCCATTTCAGTTAGCAGAGAAACGCTCTGCTGACTATGATTAAACTCGAAGTCACCTATCAAACAACCAAAGGGTTCGCCACCAAACTGACCATACTCATGTTCATAAATCTGCTTGAATATCGGGCTCTGGTCCCAAGCTGTACCGCGATAGCGGCGTAACGTTTTACTCAGCTCATCCTTGCTGATGTTCAACACCCGCGTTTTAAGCTGTTCACTGTTATCGGTATTAGAAATAAGGTAATGCAATCCGCGCCAGCTTGATTCCAACTTCTGGAACTCTTCATGGTGCAGGATTTCATTCACCTGCTCACTGATCTTGTCATCAATCTCTGCGATCAATGACTCGACCGTTAGCACCACGTCTCGGCTGACGCTGGTTTGATTGGTGCTGGCGTACTCTATTAATGCGTTAACGGCGCGACGAACAGCGTCTCCCGCTTCGTTAGTGCGGGGACGAAAAGAGCGCTTAAGAATATCGTCCAGCGCATCGTTGGTCTCTTCCAAATATTCCCCGGCGAGCGCACCAGAAAATGTCTCCTGTATGTTTTCCATTACGCCTCCTCGCCTGATTCATCGCTCACAATTTTCTGCCCGAAAGGTAATTGCTTACGGTTCTCGTGCACATTCCGCTGCAGGAAAGTAGGATCTTCAAGCAACATTCTGACAACCTCTTCAGCGCTGGCCTTACCGTCCATGTAGGAGATCAGTTCGGCCAATCGTGAGCGGGTTTCCAGGAGACGGCTCAGTGCAGGAACATTGCTGGCCACAGCACCGGGAGAAAAGTCATCCATTGATTCAAACTCCAACTCAACGTTGAGCATGTTGTCGTCGTGGGTCAGCGTGTTGTTAACGCTGATCGACACACGAGGTTTGATTGCGCGCATACGCGCATCAAAATTATCCTGATCAAAGGTCAAAAACTTGCGTTCTGCTACCGGCATCAGTGGTTCAGCGCGATGGCCTGACAGGTCCGCCATGACGCCGGTTACAAAAGGCAGCTCAATTTTTTTTTGAGCGCCATAAACTTCAACGTCATATTCAATCTGAACGCGCGGTGCGTTATTTTTTCCTATAAATTTTTGCGAACTGATATCTTTTGCCACAATGCTCTCCCGGGCAGGTTATGCCTGATTTGTTCCAATAAACTTGGCCAGCGTATCTGATGCTTCCGGCATGAGCTCTTCTATAATTTCGCCAAACTCCATACCGATCATTTTTTGTGACCGCCGGATAAATATGGGAGCCGGATGACTGGGTTCATACGTTTTAAAATAATCGATTATTTTATCGAGCATTAAGATGGCATCCTGCCTGCTTTTAATTTTTCCTTGGGCACTACTTAATAAAAGTGCAGGTTCTTCGTAAATACTGTTCTCAACTGTTTCATCTATCTCTTTAGATGAGAGTTCGGCCAATTTCGCATGTGTTTTTGACAACAGCATACGTAACCCACTACAGTCGAGTTGATAATCGTCGCTGTGTTGATTGGCATAATTTTCAATACGTTTTAAGGCTTCAACACAGGAAAAAAGCAGCCTCAGTAATGTCGGATAACCCTGTTCTTGATAGCTATCCGTGACTTTTTCCAAAATGACGATAAGTTCTGAAAAAGAAACGTTCTCGTTGCTCTCCTGCGCGAGCGTTTGCACCAGACTGCCAAAAGTCAGGCTCTGCACGGAAACCAGCCGTGCCGATTTCAGCTCACTTGTACACGTACCAGCTGAGAGCCATCCCAGTGCGGCAGCATGGCTACAGCCCACAGGCTCGTCTGGAATGTGCGGATAGAGGCGCTCTTCACTTGTAAGCAGAGAATCGATTTCATGCAAACTTTCATAAAGCGCCGCAACGCCACGTGTACGCAGTTCGGCACGCAGTCGCCACATCATTACTCTCAAATCTTTGCAAACAGCCAGCAAACGTGAACATTTTTCGCTGATGTCAATCCAGTTAATTACGCTGTTATTTTCAGGAGTATCAACAGGGCTATCCGCACTATCATAGCCTGAGAGTAATAATAAAATTTCATTGTAAAGTGGATCATATTCCACCCCATCTTCATCACTGAATAAAATATCTTTCATATCTTGCCTCAAGGATTATCTCGCGGCGTAAGCCAGCTGTCATAGATATAAACCTCGTATGAACAAATTATCCACCAGCGCTCTCGGCATTGACATTGAAATCAGGATAAACACTCTTTAACATTGGGTAATACCGTGTCTTGATACTTAATCGTAAAGTAGCGAGAAAGTGGCATTAGCTTTATAGTCGCCAGGAGTCACCTTTACGCCTGACAACGCTTGGACATAAACCAAAAAAGGCAACATATTTTGTCCGACAACTAGCGGAATTGAAGAAGATGCGTCGTTAATATTAATCGCTGTTTCATCCTTATTCATAAGATGCAGCGCAATACCCGCCGCTTCTCCGTCTATAGCAATACCACCAGGAGAAACGGTCTCTTCTTTTCCGGCGAAAGAGACTTTGACAACATTATTGACGGCGCTGCTACAGTTCAAAATGATATAAAATGGAACTGGCTTACCTCTACCATCGTTCCGCCCGAGGTCATAGGTCGAGGTGTGGCCCATATCTACATTTAAATCTTTCGACCCACCATCAACCATGCAGGGCTGGGCCACCATTCGTCCCAAAAAACGGACTTCTCCCCCGGTAATTTCAATGCTAGACAGCGCACTCTGCGTGTAAAGGAGCGATGCCATAAGGCAGAGGATCCTAAGACAAATAGTCATCATGACTCCTTATAGAAATGAAGCAATTACCGTCGCTGAGGCGGCAAATTCACCGGGTTGAAGGTCTGCACCGTTGGCCGCAATGGGAGCAGCATGGAGCGACCACGTACCCTTAGAATCGGGCATTTGATAGACCTGATTGGGAATAAGCTGACTGCCATCGTCATTCATCAGTTTTATATTCAGCTTATCCACGTTAGTTTTAAGATAATTTTCAGCGGTCCTGTCGCCTTTCAACATCAAGTTAATCGGAATAACTTCGCCTTCTTCTTTATCAAATATCCCCCCCTTACATTCGTAAGATATGGGTACAGCTTTCTGCCAGCGGTTACCATCGAGACCATCAGTACCGATTTCGCCAAAATCAACGTCAATGATCTGACCTTGGTTGAATTCACACTTTTCAGGCACGCCCAGCACATCTGATTTAATTTGTAGAAGAAAAAGCGCTTCATCACCGTAGGCAGATCCAACGCTGCCATGGCGGCCGTAAATTTTAAAGAAGTTGACGCTGTCCAGCTCTACGCCATTGATCAGGGGTTTATCCAGTCGATAGGTCACTTTCCCATGTGAAACGGTACCCACGGGATGGTCTGGCTGTAAAGCGCCACCACTATTAAGACACTGATATTGCGGATCTTGGTTATCTACATCCGTAAAAGGAATGGTTTCGTAGCCATTATGGTGGCCATCTATCAAGACCTCGACTTTGACTGAAATATATTCATTCAATGAAATAAAACCATCAGATTTTATCGGGCCAAACAAGCTTTCAGTTTTATAATAAATTGAACCCTGGGTACGTATTGGACCATTGGGGCAATAGATATAGGCGTGATATTGAGTTTCAGGATGCTGCCATTCTTTTATGACCTGTGCTCCAGGCACATTACTGGTGAAATCTCCTTCGTTTAATGAAACCTGAATAGTCTGCATACCTGCCTGTAAACGTACTTCGCCCTGCTCATAGCTCCAGACCGGCATACAAAACAAGGAAAAAAATAGTGTCATCAGACGACGGTTTAATTTATTTATAATCACTGTCGGCAGCCTTAAAGATAAAAAACATTTACATTGACGATGGCATCAATATATCCGGCCTGAACGTAATCCTGCGTGGCCTCGACGCTGGCATTAAAATTAAGCGTGTTATCCCCGGGGGATAAAAAGAAGGTATTCGAGCCGTAGTTTATCGACATATCTTTGCTTTTTTCATCTGATAATCTCAACCCAACCCCCCTTGCACCATTAATTTTTAACAGCTCATTATTAAAATCGTCAGAGGTTCCGATTAAAGAGATGGCAACTGAATTCTCCCCCTGCCACCAGCGGTTGTTTATCCCAAAATCCGTGCTAGGTGGATATTCATGCGCGCCAGCTAAACAATCCTTGAAGTGCAGGCTGAAATTTACATTTTGACTCCGATCGCCACGGTGGCGGAATTTATTTCCGCTTACGCTGCCCATATCGACGGTTTGCTCCTGTGATTCGGCTGCTAATGTACAGGCCGAGCTCATTAATGCTCCGGTAAAATTGATCCTTGCCAACTGCCCAATCTCGTCACGAGGTTGCGCGACGTCTTGTATCGCCTGAGCATTGGTCAGGCTGACAGCATAAAAAAAACAGGTAGTCCACAGCAAACCAGATGACATTTTCTTTTTCATTTTAACTCCCCCTAGTCTATTTCTTTAACGTATCAGGCAGACACACATTATCCTTGGCACAGCTAAACATCAGCTCTGGCTGACCGCCATAGTCGTTGATATAGGTCATGACAAAACGATTGGGAAGCCGATCCGAAAGCGTGACTGATAGTTGTGATTGAGGCGCTATCATTACGCTCTCAAAACCACGGATGTGCCCGCCTCCTAGCTTTTGGCTTCGCAATTTCAAGCTACTTAACGTAATATGATATGGAGTCGGATTTTTAATGATGATTCCGGTTTCTGTTTTATTAATAATCAGCCTCTCCTGCCATACCGCATTTTTTTCGGCAATAATCGATACTGGCCGGTAAAACAGCTTCATTTGTGACTGCAATGCAATTTGCAATACGTTCGCTTTGTCAGACCGTGGCGGGATCTCGCGTAAATTAAAATAGAAGAGGCTCTCCCTATCTTGAGGAAGTTGGGCAGCAAGCTGTGAACGTGTAATACGCACAAGACTGCGCTCGCCGCCGTTAATCCGTTGTATGGGCGGAATGACTATAAGTGGCGAAGTAACCTTTTTATGATTAATGTCCTCAAGCCATGCCTGAGCCAAAAAAGGCAGCGTTTTATTAGCGTTATTAACATTCAGGCTGACGGAATTTTGATCGCCATTAAAGATAATTCGGGTCCGGTCCGGCGTCAGCGCTGCCTGTGAAATTGTGCAGAAAAAAAATAGTGCTAATGTCATGAAGTTAGTAAAACAAATAGGGTTCATCATTGTTCTCTGTATCTCAATATTTTATTCACAAGGTAAAAGAAGTTGAGAGAGGCTTTGGTAGTTGGCAGGAATTTTAATCTGACACTGTTTTTTTCCTCCCCAGGCTACGTCAAGTTTTTCCTCTTGCTTAACACCGGAGAGATAAACAGTACCGTCATCATTGACGACAGAAATTTCACGTCCGCTTTTACTAACCACAACGGCGCCAAATGGTGGAGCGGTGCCCTCAACTGTTCGCAAGCTGGCAAACATTTTTTCACCCCTCACAACTTCAAAGTTGCGATAACCAATCGCTCCCTCTGTCAGAGTTCCCTGCACCACCGCACGTACTGCCTCCACATCGTAAGGCAGATTATTCACATCAATGCGGGTCGTGGTGTCAAAATAGCTATTTACACCGGGTACGACCGCAATTCCGAAACGGTTTGTTCTGACACGACCGCCATCAATTGGAATGTCACCCACGTCACCGGTATTAACCATAATTCGGCTATTATTGCCTGAGTCACGATGGGCAGCTGCGCCGTGTGCAGTTGCCGTCACACCGCCCCGCACAGTCCCACTTAGAGAGGCATAGCTTTCCTGCTGCCAAGAGGAATTAATATTCATCGAACCGTAAGGCGAATTGTGAGTGTAATATCCGCTGACAATCCCTTTGCCATGCTGGTTAACGCCCGTACTCATGTTCCAGCTGTTATCCGGATCTGCGTAATCACTGAGCGTTGCGCGCTGAGTAACATTTTGACGAGATACCTGCGCGTCATAGCCTGCGCGACGGCCGCTACCGATGGGAACGGAAAAATTGATTGCCCCACCATATTCGCTGCCGCGATATTCTTTCGATTTGTAAGCCGTTACCGAGACAGCTATGTTTTTTATATTGCCGACGTCAAAGTTTTTGCTGAGTGTTAGGTCAAGACGCTTGCGCTGGCTGCTGTTCCAGTAATGCTGTTGGCTATAACTTAAATAGGTAGTCAAACGCTTTGTTGAATCATCCGCCCAAAAAGTTTTATTGGCCGTAACAACATAACTTTGTTTTTCCCGACGGGCGAAGTCTAATGCCCCTTCTCCCTGCTTCGCGGCTAAGTATTGGGGGAAATCAACGTATTTGCGTTGAGAAAAGCGGTAGCCAGCAAATGTGATTTGACTGTCATAGTCATCAAACCGTTTTGCATACTGAAGCCGTACAGACATACCAGCATCCGTGCTGCCGGCAGGCTGCTTCGCTCTAGAGTGTGTAATATCCAGCGACATCGCCCCAAGAGCGTTTAGGTTAACGCCGCTACCTAAGTTAAGGGCCTGATAGTTACTGGAAAGTAACGATCCTCCATATAACGACCAGGTATTATTCAACCCCCACGAAAAATCACCGGCTGCCACGCCCGGTCCGTCCATATGGTGACGAAGGGTAGACGGTACGCCCGCTGAGAGGTTGTAACGTACCCGGCCAGGCCTTGTTAGGTAAGGAAGCGACGTTGAGTTAACCTCGAACGTGGAGACGTTGCCATTATTCTCCTCCACTCTGACCTGCAATTTCCCACGAATTCCTGCCCCCAAATCCTGAATGGTAAACGGTCCAGCAGGAACCGTAGTCTCATAGAGTATCCGCCCGTCCTGCAGTACACGCACCGTGGCATTGCTGTTCGCGATACCACGGATTTCCTGAGCATAGCCGCGCAGTTCGGGCGGCAACATGCGCTCGTCATCCCGCAAACTAGCGCCGGTAAAGCGAAAATTGTTGAAAACCGCCGACTCAAGGTAGAGCTCGCCCACCGCCAGCCGCGCACCAATCTCCGGCAGCGGACGAAAACCATAAAACCGATTCCAGTTAAATTCGCTACGGTTTCTCAGGCGATTACGCGACGAGTTGGCCTGATAATCCGCACGTACCCGCCACGCGCCAGCATTCCCGCCTGCGGTGCCATAACTACTGAAACTATTGTATGAGCTATGCACCTGTCCGGGGCCATAACGTTTGCCGATCTGGCCGCTCAGGTTATAGTCCAGCAGCAAACCAGGAATACCGTGTTCCCATTGCTCAGGCGGCACCCAGTTGGGTGATGAATATTTCATCCATGCCTGGGGTACAGTGACTTTCAACTCACCCTGGCCAATACGGTTTGATATTCGGGCGCCCTCAATTTCGCTGAGATCGGCACACTGCTTATTGTGCCAGTAACGGACGTTTTTAAGCGCCGCCGGCTTAAGCGCCAGTCTGCTTATTAAATCAGCTGGAAAGCAGAGCCTAGAATCATCTTTATTACGGGCGTCTGTGAATACTGATATTGACCGCTGCCCTAAATTGCCGTTATTGACTTTTATATCTAACAGGTAATCACCGGGCAGGATGTAGTCGTCCCTGGAGAAATGACTCAGATCAATGCGGCGACGCTCATCAATGTCCAGCACGTCCGTGTTGAATTCTGTTGCTGCGTCAGAATAGTGGCTTTTACAAAAAGAGAGACCAATACATACAGCAAGCATTTTTTTTCTTGTATTAAGGGACATCATATAAGAATGTTCGCTTTTCTTGGGTCAATATGATGGTATAGCGTTGCTGCTTAATACCAATAGATAATATATTAGTCGCTTCCACCCCTTTTAATTTGGGGGGGGCGACCACAGACAAAAAACAGGTAACATAATGGCGTTTAAAATTGCTGTAGCAATGCTGTCACTAAGCATTTCATAAAGAATTATTTAACATAGCTTTCTAGCAATGAACTTTTATTTTTATACTGGCGCGATAAAATCATAAACCAGTCCTTTTAAAATTAAAAAAGATAACAAAGTATCAATTTTTTCAGAAGGCTTATAATTGACATTTTTACTAGTTAAATTGAGTGAAGATTCCTTTCTTTCACTCAATAAATTATCAGCAAGAAATTACTCGTACGATACCAGGAAACCGGTCTGTACATTAAAACGGCCTGCAGTCACCTCATCGGTCTCATTAATGCGTTTTACCTGGGCTTGAAAACGCAACACATTATCGCCGTTGTTAAGATTGAATGCTGGTGAATCTGCACCCGGTTTAATCACCGTATTGTTATCACCCATAATAGCTATACCAGCACCCTTTGCACCTTCAGTGCCCTGAAGTCCTAGCAGCTCGTCATTGCCATTTGCTGATTGGCCCGTGAATTTCACTTTCGCCGTTTTTTGCGTACTTAAGTCACAGTCGGTCAGCACGATTGAAAAAGGTGTCCTGCGAACTTCTTCGCCTTTTTTAAGTTTGCTGGCTGTTACCGTACCCAAATCAACTACCTGATCGGCAGAATCCGCAGCAATGCCACAAGGAGATGTGGTAATTGCACCTTTGAAAGTAATATTGCCGCCATCTACTGATGATGCTGCTTGTGCACTACCAGCAACCATTCCCAGAGCGAGTAGCAGCGCCGTAATTCGTGTCATTTGCACAACAGTTATCCTTTTAAATTGTCCAAGTTAAACTACTGACGCTCTCTAAATAAGAGCATCAGCTGCACATGCTTTTAAAGCCTGTTAATAATAATTATTCATTTAAATCATGGACATTCACTATTTGGACATAACTAATTAAAAACCAACCTCGTAAATCAGTCATTTCCATTTTGTTAATTGCATTAAAGTCTTAAAGAGGTATGGTTGGAAGTTTATTAAATCCGAACAAAGCAAGTTTATTTGCCCTAAGTTTCATCCGTTTATACTAGATTTATCCTTGACTAAAGGCGGAACATAAAATCATGTTTAAGGCAGCCAGTAAAGGTAAAGGTTTTTACCTTTTAGCTTTATTAATAACCACCAGCACATATGCTGATAACTACAGATGGGATCGTTCTATTGGCAGAGGTAATTTTTCCAATGAAAAATTCCTTCCTGCATCGCCTGCTGATAAAATTCCAAATATTCCTTCACCACCAAGCAAACGTGCTATCAGCGTTGATGCTCAACAACAGAACAAGCAGATAAAGAAATTAAAAAAATCACTTGCACTGGAAAAGGCGCAGGTTCAGAAGTTAAAGGAAAAATTAAAAAAAGAAAGTGACCGGGACAAGTCTTGCTCCGCAATGTTGGATATATCTTCTAACTTCCCGCCTTTAACGGGTGGGCAAACTCTACTGGCGAAGACAATCCCTATATTAAAGCCGGCATTGACATTTCTTCCACTTCTGACGGGTAATCTGAGTTTCGCTGATAAAAATAGACCTTCTACCGGAAACAGTGACCCAATACTTCTAACAGACAAAAATAAAAATTCTTACGCATCGGGTGTAGTGATTGGAAAGAATATTTCGCTGATGGAAAGTCAACGAAAAATGCTAAATATCCCTTTTGATAAAAAAAACCTGCTCGACGGCATTAATGATTATCTGAAGCAGCGTAGTCTATTGTCTGAAACAGAAGTTGACGCGTTTATCGCCAGACAGGATGACGAACTTGCCCAGGCAAGCCATGACTTTGCTCAGCGGCAGCAAAAAGAGGATGAACGTTATATAAAAAAATTTGTGCAACGCACGGGCGTAAAGCGAGCAGCTACGGGCTTTTACTATCGGATAGAGAAAAAAGGAGAAGGAAGAGTCATGCCTAACGACCAGGTCGATATCCAGGTACGAGAAAGTCTTACCGATGGCACTGTAGTCAACGATATGGCTCGCAACGGCTCATTCATCTCCTCACGGCTAAGTGACTATCCGCCTTTATTTAAGGATGCGATCTCTTTTGCAGGTAAAAAAGGAGTTATTACGCTGGTAGTTCCACCGGAATTGGCATGGGGCGATAGTGGTTATCCACCGTCTATTCCACCCGGCGCAACGCTGATTTACTTGGTATCAATTCTTGAGCCATCTACCTACTCTGCCAGAGGTCAGTGAAAAAATGTGGGCAACCCGCCCACATAAAAGAAACGGTCCTTATCTCCTAGGCACTCACTACTCATTGACGGTATTTATTAAAATTTATATTCAACATTTACCCAACCTGTTCGACCCGGCTCAGGTATTTTTTGATCGGTTGAAAAACCGAACTGCTTGTTTCCTGCTCCATTAAGATGCTGCGTATAATTCTTGTTAAACAGGTTATCCACTCCTGCCCCTACGGTGAAACGATTGTTAACATGATAATAAGCATCCCAGCTCAATACGCCAAAGCCGGCAGTGCGACCCAGGTCGCGTCCCGTTACGTTGCCCTTATCTTTGTCCACACGCCCTTGGCTGGCCACACCTCGCCATGCAAGCGTGCTATCCCATTGATTAATGCTCCTGGTCACTGCAACTTTAGCCTCCAGCGGCGGCATTTGCGGCATCGGACTATGCTGACTGAGGTTATCTCCCCTGACCCAAGCAAGCGTAGACTGCACTTTCCAGTTCGGCGCAAAACTCCATGCTGAACCCAACTCGCTGCCTATAGTCCACGCGTCAATATTCTCCGCACGTGTTGTCTTTGAAGAGTAATCAAACATGATGTAATCGTTAACGCGATTCAGCCAGCCTGATGCCCAGAAATCGAGCGCCTCAGTTTGGTACTGTATACCGCTGTCCCACTGCGTGGTTCTTTCACTTTTAAGTTGCTTAAAACTGGCAGCGCCTGCTTTACCCGAAAAGAGTTCCCAATAGTCGGGAAAACGCTCGGTGTATCCCACGCCGCTCCAGATTTTCACTGGCGCGTTGGGGAAAGTGTATTCGTAGCGAGCAAAAACCCCAGGCAAGGTTGCCTGACGCGAGACGTGCCCGTCTTGACGTAAATCGCGGGAATGTACGGAGTCGATACGCGCGCCCGTTACCGCTTTACTGTTTTCACTTAACGTCTCATGCCACTCGGCAAAAAGACCAACCTGACGGTATTCAGCATCTGCTTTCCAGCTCTGCGGCTGTTTTTTTCTGTGCTGCCGCTGCTGCGCATCGGCGCCAAAGGTGACCAGCGCATCGTTTTTCTCCCAGTCAGCGCTTAAACGCGTGCCGTAAACTACACTGCCCGGTTCAGATGACATTTTCATCGCTGGAGGCTCACGGAGTGAAAAGTTATCCATTACGTGATCAGTTACATTATAATAACTGCGCCAATTAATTTTGGTCAGGTGCTCGGTAAGGTTGCTTTGCTCAATTTTAAACAACGCGCTTTTACGTTGAAATTTTGAACCATCCATAGCCCTGCTGGCATAGCGGGCTTTTCCGTCACCTCCGCTCAGGGCCAGTTCCATGAGCGTATTTTCTCCAGGCGTCAATCCTATAGCGACCCCGGCATTCCATTTCTGCCACAGTCCAGGAACACGCGTACCATTTCCAGATTTATAGTCTTTTGCTACTGAACGGTTAGCATCAACCCTCAGCCATCCATCCTGATCTCCTACTGCCACGTTAACATCCTGATCCGTTCGGCCGTGATTACCGTGCAGAAAAGAAACGGAACCTTTCATACCAGGTTCCGGGAAATATTCCGCCACTCGGTCAAACATAATAGTTCCTGCTGATGCCATCGGTCCCCATAGAACGGTTTGCGGGCCTTTTACAATTTCTACCAAGTCGTAGTTATCTGGAGAGATATAAGAGGTTGGTGAATCCATACGCGACCCGCAACCGCCCTGTAAATTTCCGCCATCGGCCAGAATATTAAGTCGTGAACCAAACATTCCACGTAAAACAGGATCGCCGTTGGTACCGCCGTTACGAATCTGACTGAAACCAGCCTGCGTTGAAAGTAAACTGGCGCCATCACTGACAGGTTGAGCATGATATTTCTTTTTAGTATTGACGAATGTTTTTCCCGCTTCTCCATTAGGTGTTGCCGTAACGGTCATCATTCCTTCAGCATTTGAAAAATTGGCCTGCGCAGCACAATAAAATGCAATGATGCAGGCCAGCTTTTTTGTATGAAAGCTGGAATTAGAAAGTGCCATCTTTTTATACCTTTCTATGGTTTATTTTGAATGAGTAAAAAACATAAAACTGTTTTCGATGTGGAATTATCTTTATTTTATTTAAAGGAAACAACCACTAGCAAAGAAGAATTTACCATGAGATGTTGAGATAATTCTCACATGAGAAATTAATCATGTATTCCTCATGATTAATTAAGAAAAAGCATGCTATAAACTATAAATATCCCAAAATTGTACGGCGCGATTGATAGATAAACACAGCCAAAGAACTTAAAATTAAATTCTGCTTTGCAGATCGATAAATAATTAATTTGAAAGAGGACAATACATTGAGTAAACGTATCATCATTGCCGACAAAAGCACCCTTGTAAGGCGTGGGTTAAGAGCTATCTTGGAAAACATTATATCTTCAGGTAATCATACGTTATCGTTGGAGGGTGAAACTGACACAGTGTCGGATCTGGATGCACTTCTTAAAGCTAAGCCGGCAGACATAGTGATCATGGGTCTGAGATTAAGAAACTGTGACAAATTATCGCCTTTTAATGAGCTAGAGGGTACTCGGCTAATCAAATATTTAAGAAAAAACTGGCCTCACATGGCCATAGTTGTAATTTCACCTTACCTGAATCCGCATATTTATCGCATGATAAGAAACGCAGGTGCACATGCATTCATTACGCATGACAATAATGAAAATGATCTCAATATACTGCTCGAATCAATTATTCATGGACACGAGCATGGCAAGCAACACCTGATCTCACCGGTTTGTCGTAGCCTTTATTCGAGAGAATTGCTGTTGACACCGCGCGAGACTGATATAATCAATATGCTTTGTCAAGGGTTGTCCGGTACAGAAATTGCCGAGAAGACTAAACTCAGCCCTAAAACAATAAGTACACAAAAGAAAAAGGCTATGATTAAGCTCAATGTAAAAAACGACTCACAGCTCTATTTTTTACTGGCTAAAACTCAGCTCTTTGAACTAATGCTTTGATCCGTCATACACGACACCTAGCTCCTGTAATTGGCGCGAGCGGTAATTGGCTCCAGTATCAATTGGTTGATTTATTCTTTACTATTTGAATAGTAAAAATCCCGAGTAAGATTGGCATTTTTTCTGACTAGTATGATAGAAACATCTTAGTGTGCACCGTATATTTCTCCCCATCATATGCAAGCTTACTTATATCCGGGGACAACATCATGTCTATCAATATCCTGATCGCAGAAGAACACACGCTTATCCGCCGGGGCATCGCCTCAATGATAAACACCCTTTCCGACAGCGCAATGGACGGCGTGAGCTATAACGTGATCGGCGATACCGATTCGCCGGCTGAGCTGATTAGTGTGCTGTCCGGGCAAAGAGTCGATGTGGTTTTTCTCGGATTTTCGCTGAATACCCGACGCACGGAAAGCCCGGTATCCGAGCTGGACGGCACCGCGCTGGTAAAATGGCTGGCGCGCAAATTCCCGGAGACGCGGATTGTTGTGCTGTCGCCTTTCCGTAACACCAATATCATTCGCATGACTCTGGAAGCGGGCGCCAGAGGGTATATTAGTCGCGATACTTGCGAACGCATGCTGTCGCGGGCTATTTCCACGGTGCTGAATGATGAAGTGTATATTGAACGCGGTCTGATGGATTCCCTTTTTCGCCGCGACACGCTGGCGGGTCAGGAGCTGACGGCGCGTGAAAATGATGTGCTGCGCATGCTGTGTCGCGGCCTCTCCCTGACCGCAATTTCAGGCAAGATGCATCTGAGTATTAAAACGGTAAGCGCTCATAAGCTACGTGCAATGGAAAAGCTGGGTGTGCAGAGTGATTGCCAGCTTTACTGCCTGCTGGCCCAGACGCGCATGTTCGACATTGCGATTTAATGTTAGAGCGTGTTGTTATCGAGTGTCCGGCAATTAATGTTATTTCAGAAAAAGATAAATCAGACTGTCGCACCACATCCATAAAGGATTATCCGTTGTTGTTTAACTGCTAATTCTTTGCAGTTTTGACCAAAATAATGTCATTAATTTTACTGAGCTTAGTCTGGCCTGACCGGGATCCCGTAGTTCTTCATTTATCTCAGGCACAAATAAACGCTCAGCAACATAATGGTATCTCTACCGCTTTCACAGCATCCATTGGTACCGGTATAAACGACTTCAAGGTGGGGCATCAAGCCCCAATGCCTGCGATTTATTTACGCTTGTTACTATTGCATTCTTTTCATGAATCAACCCTTCAACATACTGATGATGCGACGCTTTATATTACGGCACGCCTTTCATCTAGAGCATAAGCATGCCAATTAATTGTATGCAAAATATCATTATAATCACTCATCCGGCGCGTATAGAAGTATAACATGTAGCCAGATACACCAGCATGCTGGTTATGAAACAAATCGAGCAACCGCGCTCATAATTTTTTGACCATAACCTCATATCTAGATTTCTGTGCTGATTAAGTACTATCAGCATCCAAACATAAAAATTAACGTTAATAAGAAGGAGCTTAGTTATAGCATAGATTATCATAATGTTAGCAGAAGTAAAATTAACTAATTGCGTCTCGGGAAAGGTATTATTGAAGATTATTCACTTTAACAATCGCAAGTCTATATCATTCTTTGCAGCATTTCATGCTGGTCTTTGCGTCGATAGTTGATAACTGCTCCAATGTGATCTACAACGATCATGCCAAGTAAAACACAACCGAACCGATGAACGATAAAAAAGAAGGCGTTAATTTCAACCGATAAAACTGGCTGAGGCACCTCAATTAAACCAAACAAGCAATAGCCCTGTTTAAGCATCAGGAAACCGCTGATAAGAACTACCATGACCGTCAGATACAGTATTTCATATAAAAATGCTATAAGCTGGCGTTTACGTGGAGGAATATATTCTGGAGAAGGGATTGAAGGTTTAAAAATCGCCATACGAAATGAATAAAAATTAGGGGCGTTGCTACCGTTGCCAAGGACATATTAAGTTCAGAAAAAAAGTGGAATCCTGACGTACCTTCAAGAAGATGTAGAAAATAGCTCGTACACATTGCATAAATAATCATTGCGGATGTAATCCAGTGGAGTAGTCGGGAAAAAAGGTCATACTTTGATCGCACCTTACTCTTACCGATTTTTTTATATTATCAATGTTATTACTCATTATAATTGACCTACTTTCATACTTGAAAATAAAAACTTGCCAATGAAAGGTTAGGCAGAATAAGGATTTATTTAAAGCGTAGCGAAAAAATTTTTTTAAACTTGCAACATAAATACTTACATATAATAAAAAGTTATCTGACTCGGACTCACTTATTAAGTGCAAATATAAACTGGCCGCTAATGCGGCCAGTTTATATTTGTTACATTCCCTTTTTATTCGGATTTCCAGACATCACTGCTTCCTGGACGATCTCCTTTTGTCCACCATTTTGCAACCCAGTTTTTACCTGCAAAAGCCGCTTTGTCTCCCGCTACGTAAGTGGTAGTCGCCTTCCACTCACCACCGGTCTCCTTATGCAGATCTTCCCAAACATCACTGGTGCCCGGCTCATTGTTCTGCGTCCACCATTTCGCTTTAAATTCACTTCCTTTCCAGCTGACGATCTCGCCACCTTTGTAAATTGTCTGGCTACTCCATGAAGTGCTATCAGTACCTGTGTCCTGCTGAGGTTTAGTTGTTATCCGTAGCGCTTGGCTTTTTGCCGACTGATTACCCGCAGCGTCCGTGGCAATGATGTGGTATTGGTAATCACTGGCTGCCTTAAGGCCGCTGTCATTCCAGTGTGTCGTGTTAACCTGAGTAAGCATACGGCCGTCGCGCCATACTTGATAACCCGTTACAGCCACGTTATCGCTTGAAGCTTGCCAGATAAGTTTCACGCTGGTTTCAGCGATCTGCGATGCCTGCAATCCCTGCGGTACAGAAGGCGCCAAAGTATCCTGTTCTGGTTTGTCTTCATCTGCTTCAGTAGTTATCATCGTCTCGTCGCTAAATACCGAACGATTGCCGGCCTTATCGACCGCGACAATATGATAGCTGTAAGTCATGGCAGGTTTAACCGTGGTATCACGGAACGCAGGTAATGTGGGCTGTCCAATATCTATGCCATCACGCCATACTTCATAATGTTTCACGCCCACGTTGTCGGTAGCGGCAGCCCACTCGAGACTAACACTATTGTTGTAAGCACTGGCAATTGGCTTGCCTGGTTTTGAAGGTGCTTCTGCATCGGGCGCAGCCACTGGCCTTTCACCGACCATCTCGGCGTAACGATTCACGAACTCGTAACCATATGGGTTACCGCTGGCGTCTTTGCCGGTATCCCAATTGACCGACCAAGTCATTAGTCCTTTAATTGGAGTTCCCTGCGCATCAAGCCGCTCCAGGGCAGTGCGAACATCTGCCGCATTTTTTACGTAGCCATTGGCCGCTGCATCGGGGTTACTGGGCAGGCCAATGGCGAATTTATCAGCAGGGATATGCACGTAGTTACGCGTACCATGAATAATTGAATCTGTTAAATAAAACAGGAAATCTGCTTTGGCATTATCATTATTTTGTTGCAGGTTTCCATGCCCTTCAACCCAAATGCCGTCGCCTGCTTGGTTATAGTATTGTGGGGAAATAAAATCGTAATATCCGTCCAGATTCTTGATTAATCCCTCGTAGGCTCCCCCAGTTCGCAGATGTGGGAACTCTGGCGCCATACTGATAATGAAGTGTGGGTATCGTTGTTTGACAATTTTTAAGGCAGCAGGTATTTCGGTTACGTTTGCGCCAGCGGTAATGGCGCCGCCTTCAAGGTCAATATCCAGACCGTCAAAGCCATACAGTTCGATCAGACGCATGATTTCATCAGCAAACTTCTGGCCATCTCCCTGGCTCAGCTGAATATGCGCGTCAGCTCCGCCTAAAGAAAGCAGTACTGCACGCCCCTGTGCGTTAAGCGCGGAGATTTCAGCGCGGAACGAGGCATCAGACATATTATAAGGTTTAAAACTGGGAATTCCGTTTCCTGTCATAAAGGCAACGGTCACTACGTTATAGGCATCGGGTACCGAAGAAAGCGCCACATCAGCTGAAGACCCTTGTTTGTAACCATCAGATTTACTGGCCCAGTTGTGCCAAAAACCAACCAGGATATTTTTTTGACTGATGTCCGGCATTGTAGAGGCCGCATCTTGATCGGAAGCCTGGACACCAGCAGAGAGCACGCCCAGAATTAAGCTGGTTGCCAGTGCTGTATATTTAATGTTTTTTTTCATTCAAGTTTCTTCTGAATTTTAATTAAAAAATCACTATTCATTATAGTGCAAGATATTAATCCGCACGTAAAAATGAATAGTTTAGCGGTTTCAATTTCCAGAGAGATAATAAACCCACCACTCAACAAACCCATCGGGAATTACTGACTTAAAAATAAAGAAATTTCTCTACTGCAATAAGACATGAGATGAAGTACCTCGCAGGTCTCTACACCTTAAACCGATGAATTAAGAAAAAAATATCCAGCCTAACGCAGTAATCACCATATAAGGTCCAAATGGTAAGGCCCTACCCCGTTTATGACGGAATATCAGCAATGCGCAGCCAAGAGCGATTAGTGAAGCGATAAGCATGATTTGGAATACCCCATCAAAACCTGTCAAAGCCCCAAGCGCGGCAAACAGTTTCATATCACCCATGCCCATTCCGTCTCTGCCATAACGCCAGTGATGAAGCCTGTTTATTAGCCAAGGGATGCCAAATCCGGCGACTGCGGCAAATACTGATTCCTGAAGTGACACTATGCCGTATCCGCTTAGAGATGTTCCCAGGGCCAGAAATAAAAAACTGAGTGTCAGCCGGTCGGGCAGAAGAAACGTGTCCAGATCGATAAAAAAGAGTGGGATTAAAAATATTAGCGACAGCGCTACACTTATTCCTTGTGGAGTTACACCGAAGCGTAAAACTGTCAGAGCAAATAGCGTGCCAGTTAATAACTCTATGAGCGGATAACGAGCGCTTATTCGTTCACCACAGTGCGCGCATCGACCCCGAAGCAAGAGCCAGCTGATGATTGGGACAAGATGGTAAACTTTAACAGGTTTTTTACACTGTGGGCAGTGAGAAGACGGGAAAGAAAGCGACAAGGGCTCTCCCTGTATAATACGCGGCAAACGATAAATAATAACATTAATAAAACTGCCCACCATAATACCGGTCAGCGCAGCCAGAAAGAGTGCAAACACAGGGGATATCTCCGTTAGATTATTAGATTGATTATAATCTAAAAAAACCGGAAATTATTCTCAAAGCCAATCTTGTTCTTTTATCTTGTTAAGAAGAAAAAAAACCATAAAAATTAAAGAAAATTCTTACGCAAGCAGTTAACTTATCTTGTTATAAAAAATATCCTGACCGACCTAATAACCTTCCTTTACAACCAAGATAAACAGCATGTTATTTTCATCCAATTTTACGCTAATGAATTGGCTCTTTTTAACTTGCTTTAAAATATTTTCGATTTATGCATTCATTCTCACGCTGTCTGACAGTGAACGCGTTGAAATTCTATTACCCGGACATGCAGTTGCCTGGAATAGTTTCATAACTTCATGCTCAACCCGGGATGTACGTATTCATGGCCTTAACAAGTATTCATTTAAGATTGCCTGGTACGCTTCCCTACCTCTACATTTTTGCGCTCTTTCCCTATACGTCAGTGGTAAGCCATCGATCGGGCATTTGCTTCACACAGATAAATTATCGCCGTCCAATTATTTCCTTAATGCGGTACAAAAGCCTTAAAACCGATATGATTAGGATCGATTTTATTGATTTACAACAACAAACATAAATTTAAGTAAAAAATGGAAGATTCGGATGTTCTGGTAAACAATTATGCTCTGAGCTCTATATGCTGGCGATATTCATTCTGATTTATTACACCTAATTTATTCTAAGCCAACGCTTGTTATATCAGCGTATGTACCTGTCCAGAAAGCTTACAAATGCTTTAAGAGCCATGCGCGCCGAGTTTCTGCATTTGTAAATTTCATTTTACCTCTTCAAGAAGTCCCCACAAGCCACATTATTCGACGAGAAAGCTTTGCGCAATATGTATCTTATAAGACCAATTGAGTTGATAGGCTTAAGCCATCCAGCCCACAGGTCATTCGTATACTCTGTGCGTATCGAACGCATTATATTGCATGGTAATCATCAGTCTTGCATCACCAGCTCACCACACTGTCAATAATCAGTCGGTGATTGGTGCCAGGTTGACCTTGCAGACCGCAAGCTGGAACTCGATAACATAGGTCAGCTACTTCATATTTGGTCTGCATGAGCGAAAACTTTTGGCTTGAAAGTTATAAGGTGCCGTACCGATTTTTCCGCAGTAAGCACGGTATCGTCGCTGCCCTTAACGCTTCATCATCAGCTTTTATTCGTCAAAAAACGGCGGGCAACCCTTAAACGCAGCAGGTAATTCAGTGGTTACAAGCATTCCTCCAAGGGAAGAATTCGTACCTGGCATCCCCAAACCTTAGAGCAGTACAGGGAGGATGGACGAGAAGACAGCATTGATTACAGAGCATATACAGCTTACGCTGATCAGAACTATATGCTTGGATTTAATGCAAAAATAGATAATCTCTTAAAAGGTATAGATTTTTACCTTATCGTTGATACGAACGTCGTTCGCGACTTTGGATAAAGAGACTATAAGAAGGCTTCAGCTAGTCAAGATCGCTAAGCCCCATATAAGTCGCTTAAGTTGAATTCCACCTCGCGATTAAAAAAATCTTTGGACGTTAGAACGCCCGCCATTATGAAATCCGTACTCCTCTGCTTACCTAAACAACGCGTAATTTATGCCGGGCAATTAGCCCGGAACATCTCCTAGTATCGCGACTCCTTCTGCAGCATTACATTAAAGAGTTAAAATACTTAATCACCCACTATTATTCAACAACATAGCAACACAATAATCTTTTTATAATTTCAATTTGATCAATTATCCCAGTTAATTTTTTTAATAAATAAAAACGCAAAATATAACACTACAATTAAAAGGGAATTTTTCTCACACATGTTTCTAAGAGATAGCATGAAAATTTGGAAATATTATATTAACTAGCTTGTTCACATCTCTTATGATAGGTTAAAACTTATCAAAAAAGCGATTATCATTTACCTACTTTATTCACGCATCTTTCTAAACTGCGACCTTAAAAAAGTAGATAATCTGCAAGGAATTGAATGCTTAATAATCTGCAGGCTGATAATGTTGCCCATTGCGGATTTGATAATTTCAGGGTTAGTCAGGAACATGACAGTTTATAAGATCAGCATTCTGCTTAACTTGTGTAGTCTCTGGCTAAAAAGCGACCCCTTGATGTCATGCAAATATAAAATTTTTATCACAATACTTTATTGCGTTAGGAGAAAAAAGATCAACGGCAGTTAAGGTCTACCTGCAGTTTTAGAGTGATTATTTAGCAGCAGATTGTCATTGTTTCTTTCGAAAATGAAAATTCGGCCGTATTCGGTCGCACCGCTGTCACGCATGTCAAAATACAAGCGTGCAATGCTGGTATAAAAATAATACCGAGTCTCAACATGGAATAGCCTGTTCACGGGTCATTCTTCTGGCGTTCAACACATAACAATAAACCACTGCAAGACTCAAATATTTTTTTATCAGCAATATGTGAATGAGGATTCATGAATAAAACAACAAAAGCTGTATGTCTCATTTTTACGCTAGCAGTTTTCCTTATAAGTACCGGTTTGACAATTGTAATAAATACAAGTTACATCGCCGAAATTGATGCTTTTCTGAAGAACGACTTTAAGAATAAAGTAGATGACTACATGTTTAAAGTGCCTGCTAAAGTCTATGGCCACACGACACATTTAACTGTCGGGGATGAAATGATGAAAGAAGATTTGATTAAGATACTTGAAGCCTCAAGATATTCCGAAGAAGCTAATCTTCTACACCCGGGTAATTATATCGTGAACAAATATTCAATTTCCTTTTATAAAAGATCTTTTCTTTTTCCAGATGGTCTAGATGAGAAAATTAGAATAGAGGCTACATTTTCTCAAAACAAGCTAACTGAACTAAAAAAAATCAGCAATAACAAACAAATCGACCAAATAAGAATTGACCCACGATTCATGAGCTTACTGTATACCAGTGATTTAAAAAATAGAATGACGTTGTCTCTGGATTCATTTCCCGAAGAGCTCAAAGGAATGTTAATCGCTACAGAAGACCGGGATTTTTATACTCACAATGGTATAAATTTGATGGCTATCATCAGGGCTGCTTACAATAATTTCACTACTGATAAAAGTCTTCAGGGCGGAAGTACCTTGACACAGCAGGTAGTAAAAAATGTCTTCCTTGGCAGAGAAAAGACCATTGAAAGGAAGCTAAAAGAGGCGGCAATTTCCATTCTGTTAGAAAAGAGAATCTAAAAAAACAAAATACTTGAGATTTACCTCAATGAGGTTTATTTGGGCCAGGATGGTGATAAAGAAATTAGAGAATTTGGTCTGGCCAGTATGTACTATTTTGGTCGCCCTGTTAGTGAACTTAACATATCCCAGATGGCTCTTCTGGTCGGAATGGCAAAAGGAGCATCACTGTACAATCCTTGGCATGCTGAAAATAAAGCGATAGAAAGAAGAAATCTGATATTAAGTATTGCCAGATTACGGGCTGTCATCACAGAGAGCCAACTGAACGAAGCTCTGCAAGCCAAGGCAGAGGTAAGATTCCGTTCGGAAGTGTTCACTGACCATCCGGGGTTCATCAATACGATGCGGCAGGAACTTCAGCAAATTCGGGAAAGAACTGGTCTGAATATTCAGGGTTTAAGGATCTTCACCACTTTTGATCCTGTTGCGCAGGAAGCGACTGAAGCAGCAGTCTCAGAGACCATGCCCGGACTGATTAAAGCGAAGCAGAACAACCTACAGAGTGTCGTGGTGGTGGCTGAGAAAAGTAAAGGAAGAATTCTGTCAATTTTTAGCGACAGGTATGTCTCATACAACGGATTTAACAGAGCTGCGGAAGCCCGCCGGCAAGTCGGTTCACTAATCAAGCCCGGAATTTATGCTGCAGCATTGTCTGATCCGCAATCGTTCTCACTCAGAACGTGGATTGAAGATGAGCCTCTCACCATTCATCAGGGGAAAAAGCAAGACTGGAGCCCCAGGAATGCGGCACGAAAATATCTGGGAAAAATTCTTCTAATCGATGCCCTGGCGAAGTCGGTTAATATTCCGACTGTCAACCTGGGTATGTCAGTGGGATTAGATGAGGTCGCATCGGTACTGACAGATCTTGGACTACCTGCTGAGGCCATAAACACGAATCCTTCATTGCTTTTGGGCACGTCTGATTTGACTCCGGTTGAATTAACCACGTATTTGCAGACCATCGCGAACTATGGTGTAAGAACAGGGTTATATACCATTGAATCTATAACTGATAAATCAGGGTCAGTTCATTATTCTCATGACAGCAAGCCGGTACAAGTTGTCCCTGAACAAGCCGCATGGCTCACTTTATATGCCATGCAGGAATCCGTAAAAAGTGGAACCTCAAGAAAAATCGGATATAAATTTCCGCATAGTGGACTCTCGGCTAAAACAGGGACTTCCAGCCAGCAACGCGATAGTTGGTTTATCGCTATAGACAATAACATAGTTCTTCTTACATGGACGGGTAATGATGACAACTCTCCTACTGGTCTGTACGGATCTACTGGTGCAATGATCATCGCAGAGAATTTTTTCCTAAAATACGGCATACGCAAGCTCAGCCTGAAAAATAATAACACCATTGTGATGGAAAAAGTCTCACAGGACGGCAGCGTAATTTGTGGTGTGGGATCCCGCCAGTCATTATCTGATCCTGTCAGGTACATACCTGTCTGGAATACCGCCCAGAATTACAGGTGTTCATCCATCGGGCAATTCATGCCGCTGAGCATCAAAAAAAAATATGATAGTGAAGATATCCTTAATTTGTTCTGAGTGACACTTTAATATGACAGTATTTTATAGGACAGCCCTACTGCTTTTAATATTTATTCCGGTCACATCTGGTGCAACAATGGAGTACACAATAATGTGCCCTAAAGAGAAAAAATTAGTATTAACAAGGTCAAGCTTCAGTTTTTCCACAATAATGTCTGACGATGGATTTTCCGTTGCGATTGGACAGAAAAAATTTCCTGGCAACTCAGAAAAAAAACTTACCCTGACTCAATTTCAGAACGGGAGTATTATTGTTGGAAGTGAGGATTTTTCTATTGCTCTCTTCGCTACGCGAATTGGCAGCAAACTTATCACATGCAATATTGAAAGCCGAAGGCACATCTCGGCCATAATTCCCAAACCACATCAGAATTATTAACTCTTATCATTTATGTAATATTACTAAAATCACCGAAACTATCAGAAAATGACAATGGTGAACATCACGATTTTATTTGTCTAGCTTGGATAACACATTCATTTGTTGCATTACGTGTTACCATGAATAATACACCTTAAATTATATAAATTCCCACATCGCCGGGCATTTATTATATCTTCCCATTTTCTCAATTAGTAGGGTTCGAGGTTCAATATTATGAAAATAACGTCATAGATAATGTAACCCTTTCCATCAATAAGTTTACTCTAAACTCACTGAACCATTTACTGATAGCTCGATTATTTAGCTGGATGTACTACGTTCAGGAGCACCTACCCTGGTCACCGTGAAAAGGCTTGACCATGACACGAAATCCTGCTCCATCCAGAAACAAAATTCCGACATGATATTCACTCCCCTACTAGCGGAGGTTGTACGCCCGTACCGGAAGTCTCCCACAAGCTGGGCATCTCGATGCCACGTTCTACACATGGCGCAAAAAGTACGGTGGGATTTCTCCTTCAGAACTGAAACATATACGGCTGCTTGAGGAGGAAAATCTTCGCCCGAAGAAGCGGGTTGCCGATCTTTTTTAACTGTCATCTGATTAGGCTGCCTTCAGCAGCACCCGCATCCGTAGTTTTTAAAACCAACACGGATCCCATTACCAAAACTTATTAAGTTTAAAGCCGTCACAACAGGCTTTTTCCACTGTTTATCCGCTCTACTGAGCCCGGCACGCTTAAATTCGTCATCCACTATTTGTGGTATCAAAATGTCATGTTAATTTACACTTATAGGAATAATCTTAAAAAACCTTCAAAACTCTTCCGGGTGAACTATGGGGTGTGCTGATTTTTTACGGCGGGCATGTGTCGGGCTGACGACCGCATGTGCGCTATTTTGCGTAATACCGGAGGCATTCGCGCTCTCCAACGGCTGCGCCGCGGTAAACGCCCTGTCGGGTTCATCCTCACTGTCCTTCGGTTCGAACCGTTACCCCGCTTCCGATTTTGCCCTAGGTGACGCCCTGACCCTGAGCTTTACCGATAGCGGTTCGGCATATGCCGGAAATGCCACTAACGCCGACAGCGTTAGTGTTGCCAGACACAACCTCAGCAGTTTCCAGACTTATAACGCCGCCGACGCAACCAGTAGCACCGCTCAGACGGTGACAATTACCGTACCGGCGGGCAGCCTGGAGACCAACGGCATGGCCGTGCGGGCCACGACATCGCACGGTCAAATAAGCAACCTAATATTCAGCTGTAGCAGCGTATCGACTGCCTCAGGAGACGCGACGCTTTCAGGGCTTTCGCTTTCTTCAGGCACCCTTTCACCGTCTTTCAGTGCATCAAACAGCAGTTACAGCGCCTCTGTCGCCAGCAGTATTTCATCGGTAACCGTCACGCCCGTTGTTACCGAGAGCCATGCCACCGTCACCGTCAACGGCACAACGGTTGCGTCCGGCTCGGCCTCTCCATCCGTCAGTTTGGCGTCGGCCAGCACGACCAGTATTCCGGTGGTTGTCACCGCCCAGGATGGTACAACCCGCGCTTACACGATCAGCGTTACACGCCCTGAAGCGCCGCCTGTCTCGTCTGACAGCGCTCACACCGTAACCGCAAACAGTACGAATAATGTGATACCAATCTCACTGAGCGGTGGCGCGGCAACGGCTGTGACCATCGTTTCTTCGCCGATCCACGGCAGCGCCGCTATTAGCGGCAGCACGGTGACCTATACGCCTGCGGCTGGTTACTCCGGCAGTGACAGCTTTACCTGGCATGCATCCAACGGTGGAGGCACCTCTGCTGATGCCATCGTGTCACTAACCGTAAGCCCTCCTATGCTGGCAGTCACACCTGCGGCGGGCCCGCTGCCGGCAGCCATCGCCGGAAGCGCCTGGTCGCAGATTCTGACGGCCAGCGGAGGGACAGCTCCCTATGCCTGGTCCGCCACCTCGTTGCCCGCCGGGATCTCGCTAAATGCATCAGCGGGCACGCTGTCAGGCACCCCTTCTTCCATCGGCAACTACAGCTTTCAGGTCACCGTAACGGACGCAAACGGCGCCACCGGAAGCTTCAGCTACACCCTCAACGTCACCGCAGCCTCGCCGGTGGTCAGCGACAGTGTGGCCACCGTGGCCGCCAACAGCAGCAATAATCCGATTCCGCTAATTCTTTCCGGCGGCGCGGCGACGTCGGTCAGCATTGTGAGTCCACCTGCTCACGGCAGCCTTGCAACCTCAGGGTTCGCAGTTTCCTATACACCAGCCACAGGCTATTCAGGTAGCGACAGCTTTACCTATACCGCCACGAACGGCAGCGGAACTTCCGCCTCCGCCCACGTGTCGCTCACCGTGACGCCAGTTCTGCTGACACTGTCACCCGCCAGTGGCGCATTTCCCCCGGCAACGGTTGGCAGCAGCTGGAGCCAGACGCTGACGGCCGCTGGCGGCAGCGCACCTTATGCTTTTAGCGCAACCCCCCTGCCAGCCGGGATCACGCTGAACGCGGCAACGGGTGTCCTGACCGGCACGCCGTCCGCTGCGGGCAGCTACAGTTTCCAGGTCACAGCTTCTGACAGTCTGGGCGCCAGCGGGACGGCCAGCTACTCGCTGACTATAAGAGCCACCGCGCCGACGTTGGTTCTACAGTTTCAGCCTGCGGGCGGATCGTTGCCAGAGGGTAAGGCCGGGCAGGAATACTCTCAGGCACTCAGCGTCTCAGGCGGCACAGCGCCATATCACTGGCAGCTGAGCGGTTCCATGCCGCGCGGCCTGAGCTTTGCTGACGGCCAGCTTTCGGGAGTGCCGCTGGTCACCGAAACCAGCACGTTCAGCGTGCAGGTGACCGACGCGACGGGCCTGAAACTTCAGCAGGTATATACGTTGATGATTGCCGCTGCGGCACCGACTGCGGCTGACCACGCCGCCACGGTTTCCGCTGGCCAGTCGGTCACAGTAGGCCTGACCAGCGGGGCGGTCGGAGGCCCATTTACCGGCGCCCGACTGCTGGACCAGCCAGAGAGCAGCCTGGGTAAGGCTTCAGTTCGTGCTTCCGGCACCAACTATGAGCTGCTATTTACCGCCGCCGCGCAGGCCAGTGGCACCGTCACACTCCGCTATGTCCTCACCAGCGTGGCCGGGGTAACGTCGCCTGCCCGGGTAACCCTGAACATTACCGCGCGCCCCGACCCGTCTAAAGATACTGACGTCATCGGCATGGTGAGCGCGCAGTACCAGGCTGCGCAGAATTTTGCCCGCGCGCAGCTGCGCAACTTCAGTGACCGTCTGGAACAGCTACACCGCGGGGTCGATCTTCCTACTGACATGACCGGCGTCCGATTTTCCATGCCCTCATCCGGGCCGGAGCACAATGCGGACCAGAACATGTGGGGACAGGCCTGGCAACAGCAGCAGAAATCCGGCCAGGACGACGCTCAGGCCCGGCCGGCCTTTCCTGCCCTGCCTTTCTCTGCATCGCAGCAGCCTCGGCGGCTTTCCTGGTGGACCGGCGGCTATGTTGATTTCGGGGGTGACAACGCTGATGGCGTGCGCTTTAGCCACACTACCGTGGGTGTGACCACTGGCGCGGACTACCGTTTCAACGGGTCCTTTACCGGAGGCATGGGGGTAGGATTTGGTCGGGACGTCAGCGATGTTGGCGACAGCAGTACTCGGACCAACGGCCGCGCGTTCAGCGCAGCTCTTTACGGCAGCTATCACCCGGGACCGTTCTTTGTCGATGGCCTGCTGGGACACGGCGTACTGGACTTTGACAGCCGACGGGCGGTAGCGGGCACCGATGCCGTGGCGCGTGGCTCCCGATCGGGCCGTCAGGCCTTTTCGTCCCTCACCTCGGGTTATGAATTCCTTACGCCGGACAGCCTCGTTTCACCCTACGCCCGTCTGCAGTACACCCGCTCATGGTTAGACGGCTTCAGTGAGTCTGGCGCGGGCGCATACAGCCTTGCCTACGCCTCACAGACGGTTACGCAAGTCGTGACAGCCGCCGGCCTGCGTTGCGAACGCTCGGTGCCAGCCCGCTGGGGCGTGCTGCGCCTGCAGGGCCGTGTCGAGTATGCACAGACACTCAGCGACAGCGGTACCGCGCGCGTCGGTTATGCTGACACTGCGGACGATACATGGCGCCTGGCGCTGACGGAGGCGAGCCGACAGACCATGACCGTGAGCACAGGCATTGATTTTCTACTGCCTTACAACATTACACCCGGGTTTGCCTATCAGGGCATGCTGGGGCTTGATGCGCAGCGTACGCGCGATCAAATGGTGATGATTCGTGTGAATATTGGTTTCTGAGAGTGCTATTAAACGAAATATCTGCGCCTCTGTACGATGTCCTTTTCCTTCAGGGCACATTGGTGATTGCACGATCGGGCGCATTACAAATATAGGGCAGATTTGTCTATGGGCCCGGGGTCACTCCAATGTGATTGTGATAGTACTAAGCCAGCGAGACTTTTTTGGATAGCAGAAGCGTTGGGATCTTTAAGTGTTTGTGCAGCTATGTGAGTAACGCTCTTCGATGACTGCTTTGTGTTTTTCGACATATGCGCTTAATCCTTTTCTGCGTGAAAGGTACAAACGTAATGGCAGTGGAACCTGCATTTAGTCTTACCGTTCGAGACTATTAATGAAACCGTTCATTTTCAATCCCTTTAGATCGGATTATTACTTGGCTAATGACCATGCTCAAACCAGCAGCATTTAAATATTCGAATGAGCCTTTTCTCATTGCTTGAACATTAGTCAGTCATTGTTGACCACAAGGATGCGAGAGCGATGGAACAGCCAAACATCTCTTGTTAGAATTCGCATAGCAGAAGCAAAGTACCTCCCTGCAACGTCATGATGGCTCTGAATGATATTCAGACAAGTGACAGTGTTACTACTATTTTGCCTTTAACCTCAGCATGACTTTAACGACAAATATCACTGCCAGTAGGAGACATGATCTTTTGATCTCCTTTGCTGATCCATGCAGATTGATAAGTAATGGTCAAAAGATCACTAATGTATGCAATGACTACTGTAGTGAGTGATGACCGCTATGGTGAGTAATAATGGCCAAAATCACAGTTGACCGCTGTAGAGAGTAAAATTAACGTGGAATGAATGACTGCTATAAAGAGTATGAAAGGAGTATAGGGACTTAAAATTAGATGGCGGTATGAAGAAATCTGATTAAGCAAAAAAATTCATTTTAATATTAGTGATCACTAACACCTTATCATATAAGGCCTGCGAGGTTAGCAACCACCAGGGCGGTATGTGAATTCATTCACTAACATGCATTCTCTCTCACTACAGTGGTCATCTGCTATAAGACAAAAATCGCAGTTTTCTCACTACAGCGGTTTAGATCATTTCTAACACTAATGACTGCTATAGCGAGAGAATCATCGAATTTTAAAACCTACTAATGCGCTTAAATGACCGCTGTAGTGAGTGTGACTTGGGTCACATTGAGGTTGTACAGTAACGATAAGACCGCTATAGCGAGTATACACCTCGCTATAGCGGTCTTGGTTACCAGAAAAAAATGCATTCACCTTGGAGTGCCCTTCCATGCGTTTTAGAGATTAGTTCTTCTTGCCCTTCCTGATGGTTTCCAACATGGCCAGTTCTTCTTCTGACAACATCACCATTTTGCCGGCCGGTTCCTTCTTGGCCTTTTGAGCCGCCCTCGCCTTCACCGGCTTCTTAGCGGGTACGATTTCAACTTCACTGTCCAGTTCATCGTCCTCAAGTTCAGGAAGACTGATTGGGATGTTTGCAGGTCTGAGTTTCGGCTGACGGTAGTGAATCGAAAAGTAGATCGTCGATCCTCTTTTGAACTCTGTGTAATCGAGATAACCGATCTCTTTAAGTTGCTCCATAGCCCTTCTTACAGTGGCGTATTGAGTATTTGGCCGAGAGGTCAAATTTAACCGAGCCTGGAGGCGCTGCATGGACACCGGAGCGGGATCTGGGGGTAAGCTCTCGATAAAGGTGTAAAGTGCCTGTGCAGACTCCTTACGCGCTAATTCGTTGATGGCGCGTAGCTGAAGCAATACCTTGCGATCAAATTGATAGAGTTCAAAGATCTTAGGATCGGCTTGCAGGGTCACAGTGTCATTTTTGACACTGTATTTTGCTGACTGAACCAAGTGCGTCACGTAGTACTCACCCTCTTTGTTGGCGAAGTGGATGGTATTCGTTGCAATTCGCGTCAGAGAAGCTTCCAGACGCGTTCTAAGCTTCGCAGAGGAGCGTAATGATGGAATACCACAGAGTTTTGCGAAATCAACGAAGGGAAGCGTTACGCTATCTCCCAGCACTTTATACTTCGCAAAGGCATGAATGATCCCGACCCAAGCTTTGAAGTCGTTATCCATATCAAGACGTGCACCCGTGATCTTGATATTTTCATACCCTTCAGCCTTTACGATCGTCAGCTGTTTCAGCTCATCGGTGACGTCCATTGAAGACATCTGATTTTTACGACCATTTGCAGTGGATTTAAGCGTGGGAACAAATAGCCCCAGCCTCATCAATGCAACAGGCTGAACAGTATTATTACTGTTAGGTGTCAGGTGAACAACTTCACCGGTTCGTTTGTCTGTTTCACTGAATGCATCAGCTATCAGATTGATTTCTTGTTCTTTTTTCGGCATTTGGAAAATCCGTGATTTGAACAAGCGATAGTCGCCGTTACTCGTTACAGTGGATACTATCACTCACTACAGCGGTTATTCTACTCACTATAGCGGTTTAATTACTCTCTATAGTAGTCTTTCTACTCTCTATAGCAGTCAGCGATCTACGCTAAAGCCTTGTCCAGCAAGGCATCAGAGTGATCCGGGATCTATTTGGAACATATAGGTTCTTATTAGGATCTGTTATTGGATCTATCCAGTTGATAACTTTAAAACCAATGAATTGCCCATTTTGCGTGCTGTTTTCGGTGCATAACTATTTAAAACTTAGAACCCAGAAAACGTAGTCGTTTGACCGAACCTAAGAGCAGCAGGTGTTGGACCATAATTTCGACTATCTGGCTTATTAACAAGCAAATCAGCTCGTTACTCACTATAGCAGTCATGATGTTCTCTTTATATTGGTCATCTCTGCTCTCTATAGCAGTCAAGATGCTCGTTATATTGGTCATTACACTCACTACAGCAGTCATCGACAGGCGTTTAGCCCACTGATAGCAAGGCCTGTGGCGTTGTCGGGATCTGTTTAGGATCTGAATGGGATCACATTAGGATCAAGTTATTGGATCTGGCCTGTGGATAATGGGAATAAATAAAGGAACGCTATAAGCCTGTAAGCCATATCCAGTCATACGTCTCAAAGGTAAGAAGTGGCATCACTGATGACTCGTCATCGCATTGATACAGTGAGTACATACGGGGAATACTGTGGTTTGTGGTTGTAATGATTGAGGATTTCTACTGAGCTTGTACTAAACACCGCTTAAAACAGAGCTCGTATAACAGTACTGATGCCTGGCTTCTGGATCTTAAACGTATTATTGACTCTCAGCAGCAACTCATGATGACTGCTATAGAGAGAAGATGACTATTGTAGTGAGTATCCACATTCGTCTTTATTCCAATGAGTTGGTATTGGTTTGCTTAGGTGTGAGTAGATCATGCAACGCTAAAGAGCGCTATAGTGAGTAACTTACTCGCTATAGTAGTCATTTGGATTGAGATTGCCCATGACATACACTTTCCGTTTTCAACAGAATCTAACTCGTCATGTCCTTCTCATTCCCCGTTAGCAGTAAAAGTGGCGACACTTGATGGTGTTGAGTGCCCTCTCATTCCTGCTCAATTCCATGTTCAATTTTATTTTTAATTGATCGCTTGTGTAGATACTCAGCTACACTCGATCAGATTAACGGCCATTAATGGAGGAATCCATTAAGCATCGAGTGAAATCTTCAAAATAGTAGAAGCAGGATTTGTTGATAGAATGGCTTAGTGAAAGAGCTGTTAAACAAAGGATGAGTGATGACTTAGATCTGTTAGAACAAGAGGAAGTAATCAGTAACTTACTGATGTGAATACGTTAAAAAATTATAATATAATTCTCTTTTAATGGATTAAAAAGCTTTCCAACTCTACCTTGGAACATTTTTTGTTATACATCCCCAACATTATTTTGCTCAGTAACACCTTTTCTTGCTGGCTTTAAAGCATCAGTTGTACCGCAAGACCGTAGTAATAGGCCATTTAAAATTTAATTTCCAAAGTCATTAAACACACGAATTTTCCACTAAAATTCTCATATCTTAGTACGTCAAATGATGCAATTGGAGAGTAGACTGTAAAGTGTTTCTTGGATAATCAGCGAGCTGAGGGCCTTTAGTTTGAATAAATCCCCAAGCACTAAACCTCGTGAACACTATATCATCCTGAGATGATTGCCCTAGTCTTTAGCCAAATCACTTCAATCTAGTGCTGGCTGGCACATAATGGCGATGCTCAACAGAACCGAGATTTAAAATTCTAGCGAAGCCGTAATGGCCTTCCATACCTTCCCCATTGTTTAAACCTCAGGGATTTTACTACCCCCTGAGTTGAAGCCGTTTTACATCATATGTCCTTGAGACGATGTAACTTGGCAACCTCAAAGGGTGAAATGAACGCTTGTGCCAGGAAACTGGTGAACTCAAGTTGACCGTAGCGCTGAGCATAACCTGACATGTGGCTATGGCTTTAAATGACAAATTGATGCTTAGGAGGATCTTTTACATACTGATTTGTGACGCGTTCTCGTGAATTCTGCAGAGGATTAGTGCAGCCAAGACACTAAAATTCACCTAGCGACGTCAGTGCTAATAAACGATTGTTTTTAAGGGATTCTTACAGGGAAATACAAATCCAGCACAAGAAATGTGGCAAAATTGTGTTTAAATCAACCTACAGCTCTTTTCCACGATATCTCCCCCACCCCAATCAAGCTATCCACTCTTATTTCTGAATCAAACGATTTTATTTCACCGCAGCAAAACTTATATCATTCGTATCGGCTTTGGTATGCATGACCTACTGCACGTTGATGGATACCTCCCTATATTAGTCATGTCGGAATCAGGATTGTTAGGCTATCCCCAACAAGAGACGTTTTTTCCGACGAACAGATCATCAGTTTTTTCTAAGCGGCTGAAGCCATGGTAACTAGCTGCAAGCACGCCATCTCAGACCATACCTCCTCTATCCGGAGTAAGAAGTTTGGCGGCATCGAATTCCTTAAGTGAAATCTATTTAGTCACATTAAGAAAATGCCCGGTTTATGAATCTGCTTGCAGAAGTCATACTGGCTAATTAGGCGTTTCAGATGGCTCTGGTCCAAAACACTGACGACAATTAAATATCGGGAAGTCGTGGAGTTTAAATGTGTGACCGGTCTGTTGCAGTGACTTGCCTTCAGGCCCATTGATTTGTCCATGTACAACTGCCTCTATAAGTCACAGCGTCCATCTCCATGTACCTTTTTAAAAGATGCTTCAATGAACTGTATTTCGAATGTCAGCGCTTTAGTTATCGCTATATCTGGTGGCTTTTGATGCGTGAAGATCTATGTGTCACTCACAAGTGAGTGAACGGCATTTAACGGCCTTAGCAAGAAGCGTAGGCAACACTACAATCGGCTGGTGGCTGAATGGCTTCCTCTTTCTTATACGGATGTAATTTACCTGGCTAGATTGATGAGGGCCATCATGGAAGCCCTCGTCAACTGTCTCCGTATTAATTGCCTGACCAGTGTAAATGATTACACGGATACGAGCCGGACTATCGCCGCTGCTTTACGGATTTCATGTGTTCAGGTCGCATATATTCTGGACAGTATCGTGCTGTTAGGTATCAATCTTGTGACGATAAGAACTGCTCAGGGGCTGGCATTCACCTGCCTGGCTTTTTTAACATGATGTTTAACTTAGGCTCATCCAGCAGAGTCAGCCAAAAATGAACGGATATAATGTGAGTTCAAATGGAAGATTTAGAGATTAGTATCTGAATGAGCTAAGTTTTCAGCGTGAATAATTACGGTGGGAATACAATTGATGAGTGTCGACAGGATTATAACAAGCGCAGTCCATGTTCGGCGCTGAATGGCCAGACTCAAACTGAATGTGCCGTGGTCAGGCACAACGGGGGATTATAATTGAACTATGACCTGAATATGGAAGCATAGTTAGGGATCTGACCATGACGCGCCGATTTTGAGTTACACCTAACGTCACGCCCTCTCTCCCGCTATACGTTTCTCATAGCGCTGAACTTGTTTGTTTAATAATTTTTAGATGAGTTTCATGGGAATTTCAATGTGAAATATTCTGTTTTTTTGTATGTATGACAATGGGTTAGAGTGTTTTTGGGAAGGGGTGATTTATTTTTTACATTTGAAAGAGGCACAGCTTCAGTTAATTCAGCTGGCCTCTTTGGATGCATGTTAGCTATCACCTTCAGCTTGCATGCGTGCTATCACAGCTTTAACAGCAGCATCTAGCTCTGCTTGATAGGTCGCAGGGAGGCGTGAAAACTCATACGTGACCAATCTTTTTTCACTGTCGGTTTTCTTGCGGGCGAACTGTTTCTTATCCTTAAAGTCAGCTATTTTTTCAGTGACGACTTGCTTGGTACCGCGCTTGTTTTTCACCCCGGCATTTTCTGCACGGAAATAAGCGATAATTTTCGCTTTTACACTTGGGTCTTCAGGTGCATAAGAGACATCATTATCTATGCGTTCTTGCACCGCTGCAGTGAGTTGATCGATGGTTATATGTTGGGCCTTAGCTTTGTCAGCAATATCCAGTAATGTCTGATAATCGTTGATGGACAATTCACTAACCGATGGAAAGACGGCGATCATTTCGTCTGGTACAGCTGCGGCTTGATATGCTCTAGTGACCTTGGCTGCTGACAGCCCTTCTGCTTCAGCAATGTCAGACTTATTCATATCATCCGGATACATCAGCTGAAGACGCTTTCCAAGTTCACGAAGCGTATGCTCCTTGGCTGTCTGGATATCGATGGCAAGCTGACGCGCATCTGCAAGGCTAATTTCGTCACGTGTAACCAGCACTTCAAACGATGTGCCATTAAAGATGCAGGCTGCACGTCGGCGTGAACCATCCAGAACCTCAATTCGCCCATTCATTTCGCGGCCAATAGCCGGGAAGAACTGCTGTAACTTGATCGTTCGCGCGATATCATTAACTGATTCCGGGGTCAGAAACGCTTGGTCACGACCGTTTATCGATGCATCCACATAGGTGTTAGACTCGATATCATCATGAAGCACCCTTGTAAGGGTAAAGCTTGCTTCTGCACCTGATTTTAAAGTGAAAACGCGCTCGCCATCGATTTCATTCAGCGTTTTAGAGAAGCCTGTTTTACCGAATTGGCGGCCAAGTTTTACCATTTCTTTTTTCACTTAATACCTCTTACAAACTCAATTCGCTTAAATACAGCTTGCGTAAAACGCTCAGCTTCGCGTTTCGCATTCTTAAGGGCTTCAGCACTACCTGGATAAGAGTGAGGATCTGCGCTGACAATGGTGTCGAAACTCTCACCGCAACGCTCAAAGCCATCAAGGCGCGGTAGTGAGGCGTCGAGAATGTAGGAAGTAAACACATCACGAGCCAGACCATGCGTCATTTCATGATCCCGCTTAGACGTCATTTTCGACATAAAACCGATATTACCTTTGATACGGGGAGTGATACCCTCCTCCTCAAGCTGCTCAAGCATCTCGGGCAGGCGCGTCAGATACTTCAGCGTAGAGTGAAAATCTACCTGTGCCGGCGGCGTAGGAGTCAACAGTAAATCGCTGGCGGCAATGGCGTTAAGCATGAAGGCATCTAGATGCGGACCCGTATCAATAAAGATGAAGTCATAGTCCTGGCCAACACGATCAATAATATTCCGGCGCAATACGTCAGAGGGAAGAACACCCGGTAAATGCTGATTAACCAGGTCATTCCATTGGCTGGCAATAAAGCCATCATCAATCGAAGCCGGGATGATATCAACGCCAGGAATGATGGTCGGCTTGATGATGTCTTCTTTGATTTGTTCAGCATCCAGATCGTTCAACATAGCCTGAGCTGCTGTCTCGACGATTGAGCCAATACTATTCGTATGATTAAGGAACATGGTGCTGGATGCCTGAGGATCGAGGTCAATCACCAGCGTACGCAGGTCATATTGTAATAGGTCTGGGTGAACACGCAGGCCATGAGCAAGGGTGACCGTGGTGACTGTTTTTGACACGCCACCTTTAAGGTTAACCACGAACACGACAAACGGACCTTCGCCTGCATGAATATCGCGATACTTTGGCACTTTGCGATGAGCGTAAATATCAACCACATCCTGGATGGTTAAGGCATAGTGCTTGGCATTACCGGCGTCCTTTTTGCCAAATATATGCCCTTTAGATTCCATTTCTTCTACCGCTTGTTCGACAGCGCGGCGGCTAAGCTTAGGTAGATTAGCTACCGAATTTCGCGTGAATGTCTGGTAATACTGATCGAGGCCGTATTCATTACGTCTATCAGTGATGTCATCACTCATGCTGCGAAGCATGGCATTTGCCCTACGCGCTGTTACATCTACCCCACCGTAATTACTTTTCATTACTCCGCTCCGTTGGTAACTTTTGCAGTCAGTGTACAGCTTATGATGCTGCGTGCAACTTTTAACGATATTCTTTAAAAAGTTGTACCGAGCATGAGATGTTGATTCCGCTCATCTTTGCTCATTTAGCAGCCTTCTTCCTTCTATAATCTAACGCCATACAGTCAATAGTGATGCGAATTATTGCACCCTCCCCCTCTTCTCATAACTCCGACTACGTGATGAAAAATCACAAAATTACCCATGGTCATTTTAAACTTAAGTTGATGAAAAATAATATTTTTTGTTTTTTATTTCAGATTGAAATTCCCTTGAGCTTTTGCGTTTCACCCACCCGTTGAAGCGAAGAGATACCTTGTTATCCTATTAAATCTTTGGATATGATTTCTTAAAAGTCTTTCATCAGAATGATGTACATTCAAGGTAATTGCTGTACTCACTCGTACAATCGTATGGCGGCAAATAGACCGCGGGTTTCTATTTTTTTCTGCTTCTACAGATCTATAACCAATATTGGCAATAGTGAATTTACAGATACAATACCCTATCAAATGGAATGTTCAGGATGGATTCATGGCAAAGATAAAGGCATCAGCACTGCTTTCTTTTCTATCACTTTTCGCTTTCGACGCGAGCAGCGCTGAGTGTTCACCCCAGCAAGTTCAAAATAACAAGATGAATAATTTCATTCTCTTTGATGAGCCGCCTTCAGCTGACACTCCTAAATCAATGGAACTAACCATCGAAAGCCGTGATGGTTTCATCCACAGTTCAGTTTCAGCTGTTTTTAGTCGTTGCGGAGAATCAATAAAAGCAGGGTTTGCTAAGGAAAAGAACTACCAAACGGGAAGTCGAGTGCTAACGGCGACCTACTCTGCAGACATCAACAAAAAAGAGTATGGCTGGAAAACAAATTTGAAGTTTGATAACGCCATGACTGATACAGACTCAAAAAAGAAAACCGAACCCTTTAGCCAGCGAGTTGAGGGCGTGATTTTACTAGGGAAAAATAGAGTAATAAGTAAGTCAGGCGAAAGATTTGAGGCAATGACAGGAAATCTAAATCAAATTGGAGTAGCGAAGACATCTTACCGTTTCGATGCGACTGGGCGGTTACTTAGAACGGATAGAAGAAGTACTCTTCGTTCAGATAATGCTAAAACAATCTATGAGTATGATGCCAGTGGACGCCTCCTTCAGAAACGTTCAGCGTCAGTATTGGACATTTATTCCTATGATCAATCAGGTAGAGAGTTCTGTTTAACTTCTACAGCGACCTATTTTACCATAGAGAAGACAGTGACCACGTGCCCGGAGTGGAATAAATTGGGTAATTGCAGATTGGCACACTAGCGTATAACGATAACCTCTCCAAATGCCAAGTCTGATGTTAGTTCTTTTCAGAAACATGATGCTACCCTTAAAACATCTATCACCTATTGGGAGTGATCATAGACGTAGAACAGAACTATTTCAGATAGGGTTATGTGAGTAATGACGCCACGTTGGGAGGTAAAAGTACTAGCTCGTTTCGAAACCAATTAAAAGCATTAGAGAGCTGTCTACAAAAATGCCCCGCCGACATTCAGCGTTCTTACAATTTCAACCAGATTGAACAGGCTGGAAGATGAGTGTCATTCCCCCCCAATGATGCGTGAGGAATTGATTCTCACATTGGTAACACTGCAGGTATGAAGTTCATGGCGTGAACCCCTTTCAATGACATATCGATTCTCCTTGTTTCTAGGAAATCGAAAGAAACCGGATGTTAAGTTTAGCGTTCACTGAAAATGGTTATAACCATGATCCTGATGCATTGAACATCGCTTTAGCGTCATAGGGTTCAGGAGTGTGAATAATCTTTATTATTATCTGCTAGTGCTGAGGTATCGCTAAATTGGCGACCGGATATTTTCACTCAATGGGCATCTCATCTAATAGCGTGCTGTCAGGCTCTAATACACTCTGCCTACAGGGATCTCGTTCCAATTCGTAGTCCAGGCGTTACTCAACAGTTCACGTTTCATTTTCCACTCTGTATCGACACCCTGGCCAGCAAACCACACATTGCCAAGTCCGGACTGGTTGATATCATCCAGAACCTTTATGAGCTTTTCGCTGTTGGCCCGAGGTTGATTTTCATCGAACAGATTTAACTGGCTCACTCCATTAGGCGTAAAATCATCGAGCATAACGCCGGCTTTCATATACCTTTTTCCTTCAAGCCAGATTTGATCAAGAGACTTCATCGCAACATCAAAGATCTCTCTGGTATCTTGCGTAGGAAGCGAAAGCTTCATACCTACCGTGTTGCCATAATAGATCTCATTGTGTGCATGGGGTGACGTTTGAATGAACATGCTGACATGGCGACACTACTGGCGTTCACCGCGTAGTTTTTCTGCTGCACGCGTTGCGTACTGGCAAAGTGCTTGCTGCATGGCAAACTTCTTTGTGATGCGTTCACCGAAGCTACGACTACAAACGATTTGCTGCTTGGCTGGAGGAAGCTCTTCCAAAGGTATGCAGGATTCGCCGTTAAGCTCTCGCACAGTTCGCTCCAGAACAACGCTGAAGTTGTCACGGATGAATTTAGGATGAGCGCGTGAGAGATGGAGCGCGGTTTCAATCCCCAGCAGGTTAAGTCTTTTAGCAATTCGTCGGCCAACTCCTCAAATCTCCTCAACAGGCTGATTTTCTTAAAGAGTAGTGGTGCGCTTTGGATTGCCGGGCGTTGGCGCCAGTACTCCGCGGAATTGTTTCCACTCTTTACTTGCCCATTGAGTCGATTTGGCCAGTATTTTTGTGGGGCCCATACCCACGCCTACGGTTAGTCCCGTAGTATCAAGTACGTGTTTACGCAGACGTCGGCCGAAATCTTCAAAGCTTTCGCACCCGTCTATCTCGGTTAGATCCAGAAACATTTCATCAATGCTGTATTGCTCAACCCTAGGTATGATCTCTTCAAGAGCGGTCATTACACGCTGAGACATCGAGTGGTTTATGTGGAATGGAAAATATAAAGAAATGATTATTGCTTCCAGTAGCAACTGAGGAGTGAAGGCTGGGCAAAAAAGTTCAGCCAAATATGAGAGAGCAACGGAGGATGAATCTGAGGAGTTCTCTGAGATGATAGCCATTATCCTCGCAATACGGTCAAGATGAGGGCTTTATGGCGATACATGACGGGGCTAATCGTTATCACTCTCATGCGAACAGCTCACATCAATTTCAAGCGCACCGCATAGTACAGCAAGTCTGACTACGTCAGAGGTGCTATCCAGCTCTGCTATCAGGATGAGTATCATGTCCTTTCGCCCCCCGCGCACACCCTTAGCCTTCATGCGCTCAAAAAACGCGTTGATAACTTATGACTCAGCGGCCATCTGGTCGCTGCGCTGGTTAAGCACGCTGAGAATTTCTTCTTCGGTTTTGTATTACCCGCGCAGACGAAAGTAAGAGCGCCGCTGGTGCCCGGACTGTCAGCAGATTCCGTTCTGCCTCCGTGCGTGGCGGAGATACGTTACCGGTCAGTAATCTTGGCGTTGACATAAGAGGATCCCTGACAGCGCGGGCCGCTTTCACGCGACGGGCTTTCGTCCGTCCGGATTATTTTCCTGCCAGTCACGGGAAGGGAGGGCTCAGTGGCAGCGCGCAGGCAGTGCTTCAGCCCAGAGACGCAGGCTGGCGGCAGAAAAATGCAGGAGGCGTCCTTCCGGCAGGGCGCCGGTCAGCCGGACCCCTCGGCCTGCACTCCCGGACAGCATGTCCAGCATGGCGCCGGGCACCCGGGCGAAGAGAATCTTGCAGTGGCCACGCAGGGCCTCGCTGGCACACGTCCATCCGCCGCCGTCCTGTCCTGCGCTGTTATGTATGCCATCGCCCGAAAGCCTGCCGTGCGGTGCCTCCAGCGAAATCAGAAGCGCTCCGTCATCATCGCAGGTTGCGTGCAGAAACACGTTTTTATCCGCCGAAGCCGTGATGCAGGTGCCGGAGCCGGGCGGGCAGGCTGCCGGCTGCGCGCAGAGCGGGGGAGCAATGAGCACAAGTAACAGCAGCATCTTATTCATGACCGGCCCCGTCTGTCTGTATGAAATCTGCACGACACCCGCTATCGTGCAGGGTGCGCTCCCCGGGGGATGGTGTATGCACCCTGCCCACGGGGTTTTCCACCGCACGGGTATATAAGTTCGCTTGTAAGCCGCCGGAGAAAAAAACGCGCATCTGCGCGGTCAGGATTTTCCGTAAATACCGGACAATACGCCACCAGTCGTTCGGTCCTGAGTCAGGTGCAGAAGGGCGGAGGCGTTGGCTCTATTCGTTTGCTGTGCAGACGCGTTGTGTGTGCAGCGCGGGGAGGATATCCCTTCTGTCTGTATGGCGCCGGCCCGCCTTCATGAAACAAAACGTCCGGCACGATAAAAAATGCCCGCAAGCCTTCACGGGCTAATCGTTGACTTATGCCGTGGTGAGACGGCATCGCTTTATTAAGCATTTTCCATGATATTTATCCACGAATATTGTGTGAAGGCAGTGGATTATCAGATTAAGTTGCATTAAGAAGAATGAAATGCGCTAAGCTGGCGTGGGCCGGCCCCCCGCAATCCTGTCGCGCGGCGCATAAAAGGCGCGCTGTTCTGCCATTTAACCCGGCCCGTGACCGTTACACTCTGATGACACCTCAACCGGGCCCCTGACGCCATGCCACTGAAAAAACTCCGCCTCCGCACGCTTCTCATCTCTCTCTCCGTCGGCGGGGTGATCCTGACCTCCTGCCTGCTGCTCGGGGCGCTGCTGATTTTTCAGAAGGGCAACATCGAGGACAGCCTGCTTGAAGGTAACATCGCCTACGCGCGGAAGCTCGCCGACACCACCGATCGCTATCTCGGCACGGCGCAGCGCGAGCTCGCCTGGAGCGCCACGCAGATTAGGGGCCTCACGGACCCCGCGCTGCTGAGAGGCGAGACCGACCGCCTCCGGCTGCAGTCCGGCTTTTTTAACACGGTGGTGGTGGTGAACCGCGACGCCGTTATCGCCGCCACCTCCCCGGAAAGCCTGAGCCTGGTCGGCGTAAAGCTGCACTCCGATGCCAGCCGGCAGGCCATCGCCACGCAGAAGCCGTTTATCTCGGCCCCCTTTACCTCGGCCTCCGGTAATTACGTCGTGTTTCTGTCACAGCCGCTGTTTGCGCCGGACGGTGGCTATCTGGGCTACATCGGCGGCACCATTTACCTCAGGAAGCAGAGCATGCTGAGCGATATCCTGAGTCAGCATTTCTACGCCCGCGGCTCTACCGTCAGCATCGTCAGCAATGACGGCCTCATCGTGTTCAGTCACGACCCGTCTCTCGTGGGAACCAGAATGACGCTGAGTGCCGCCCTGATGAAGCGGCTCGCGACGACGGACAGCGGACGATTCAGCACGGAGGAGGGCGGACAGGCGTTTTGACGGGGTTCGCCAGCCTGCACAAAACGGACTGGAACATTTTTATTGCGGGCACCTCTGAAACGGTCCGGCATATTCTCGTGCGCACGGCGGAAAACGCGCTGTGGTTCCTGCTGGGGATCATCGTGCTCACGGCCGCCGTCGTTGCCCTGATGGCCGGGCGCATCGCTTACCCGCTTGAAAAGCTGGCCGGCATGGTGCGGGATGACGTCGGCGAGGCGTCGCTGGCCTCGGTGCCCGCCTGGTATTATGAGGCCGATCGCCTGAAGGAGGCGGTACAGGATCACCGCCTGGCGGTCGCCGGGCGTATGGCTGCGCTCAGCGATGAGGCCATGACCGATCCGCTCACCGGACTCTGCAACCGCCGCGGCTTTACCCTCATGGCGGACAGGTTCAGCGATGACGCCGCGCAGTGCGTGATTGCCATCGACATTGACCACTTCAAAAAAATTAATGACTGGTACGGGCACGATGCAGGCGATGCGGTGCTGGTCAGCCTCGCCGGCCTGCTGCGGCAGGCGTGCCGGACGGGGGACGTCGTCAGCCGCTTCGGCGGTGAGGAGTTTATTCTTCTGCTGCCGCAGACCTCTGTGGAGGATGCGGCCCGGACGGCGGAGCGCATCCGCGACGTGGTCAGCACCACAACGTTCCCGTACGTGGGGGCCATGACGGTCTCTGCCGGGGTGGCCGCGCTGGCAGACTGCGGCAGCCGGGACGCAATGCTTCGCCGGGCGGATGAGGCGCTGTACGAGGCGAAGGGGGCCGGACGAAATGCGGTGATAGTAGCCGCTCCCGGGAGTTTCAGACGGTATGAAGAGCCGGAGTCATAAGCACTCTTCTTTATTTGGCTGCATATCTGTCGCTGAGGGGCAGTGATTAAGGTCCGGTGCGATATGAAATTTTTCTGTGAGGGATGCCAGCTCTGGACGTTTTTTCGCTGTTTGAGGCTCAGCATCGGCTAAGAGTGTGAGGAGCGACACGCTTTTTTTAACTGCATTGCTGCATTAAGCGCCCTTTATTAACAGAAAATCCCTGTGCGGTGATAATCTGTCGCTTTCAGACCATGCTTCACGGGGTAAGCAACAGCACTGTAAAAAGGATATGATGAAACTGGCTCCGAAGCATTTTCGCCTTCTTTCCTCAATGCAGGAAAGGGGCTCGGTACCGGCAGACATGATGCCTGCCGTGATGGCGACGCTGGTAAGACTGCGACTGGCCGAATTTTTTTGCGGCGAAGCATGGCGGAGGGTCAGTGAACGCTACCGCCTGACGGCGAGGGGCAAAAAGGTTCTCATGGCTTACGATGTCCGGATCAAGCAGGACCAGCAACGCAGTAAATATCAGGGTGGCATCAGGCGATGCGTAAAAAAACCTGAGTCTGACATAACCTGTGGTTTCGTCACGATAAAGCCAGCTTTCGTCAGCAGTCTGTATTTTCTTTCGGACTGCGCATACTCCCGCCTATTTTTTACTTTTTATAAACAGAGTTTTCTTCTGCTTTTTCCTGCGCATAAAAAGTCATTATCGCTGAACGCTGATAGCCGACTGCGATAACGATCAGGGTAGTGGTGGTTTTACTGCATTTATTTCACATCTGTACGCTTCAGCTGATTTATATCAGGATGTTTATGTGAGGCGTCCCCACAACTAAAAGTCAGCTTATCAGTCAGTAAAGTCTTTTACCTGCACGGTCCGCAGAGTAGGTTAGTCATCGGGCTTGACGAAAGGGACGCACGAACTAAGCTTGTCCTGATTCTTATAACAACTGCAGTATGAAATCCGCATTGCTATGCCGCGCCCATCAGCGCGGCTTTTTTTATGCTGGTCATCACCTTCCTGACTGTTAAGACTCTTTTCGTCAGGAGTGAAATAATTCATCAACTGTTTTTTTCATCTGTGTTAACTTCTTGCCGCGATTATCCCTGTCGCGAATTTCTTTGCTTTTTTCCGCCCGGCATACCTGGTCAGGTTGCGGGACTTTTTTTATCCTCTCCCCGGTTCAGTACCCCGTTTTTGCATACTGCGTCACCCGCACATCCAGCAAATCAGTAGCCTGCAGAATACCTTTAATCTGCCACAGGCTGTCCTGATCACGTGTCTACTCCATTGATGGCCACATTCTGATACCCCAGGCTGCGTGATTTTTCTGACTTCTGTTTTACCGCGCCTTTAGCGATGACGAACATACGCTGCCATCATGCTCCATCTGCTCCGTAAATCGTCTGCATCAGCGCCTGCCGCGGTCCCCCGTCATCAGTAAGTCAGGTCATCAGTATGAGCGCTGCATGTTTCCCGGTTCCTGCCGATAACAAAAACCACACCCGGCACATTCCTTTCAGAACAGTGAGAACGAACATGAAAATTGCGACACGACTGGCTTCAGGCTTCGGCCTTCTTATCCTGCTGTTCATTATCTGCACCACGATTGCGCTGATGGCGCTCAGCAAAGCCAGCGACGGCATGGACGATGCCGTTAACGTCAAAATGAAAAAAAATATCAGCTTGTCCTGGACATGCGCGGCGGTATCCGGGATATGGGGATTGCGGTGCGCAATATGGCCCTGCTGACTGACCCTCAGGCCATGAAGCCGGAATGGGAGCGACTGCAGAAGCAGGCGTCCCTGTATGCGGCCAACCAGCAGGCGCTGGTTGACATGATGAAAGCGGATTCAACCCCTGAAGGGCGTGAGGTCCTGGGCCGCATCACTGACGCACAAGTGCCTGCTCTGGCGGCGCTGAAGCAGGCCGGCCAGCTTGGGCTGGATAATCGTGCTCAGGAAGCGATTACTTACCTGATGACGGTCACCCGCCCGGCGCAGAGTAGCCTCCTGAGCGCTCTTAACGACATGACGCAGGTCCAGCTGCAAAATACCCAGACCGCCGTTGAGCAGAACAGCGCAGCGACGGACCGCGCGTCGCTGACGCTGGTGCTGCTCGCTGGTGCGTCCGTTCTGGTGGCGATCGTAACCTGCTTACTGACCATCCGCGTGCTGATGCGCCAGCTGGGCGGAGAGCCCGCGCAGGCGCAGTCCCTGGCGGCGACCATTGCCTCAGGCGACCTGACCACCCCCGTTATGCTGCGCCGCAGTGACACGACCAGCCTGATGGCATCACTGGACGGCATGCAGGCAAACCTGCGCGGGCTGGTGTCACAGATAAAAGAATCTTCTGCCTCCGTGGCGCTGGCGGCGGATGAAATTTCGCAGGGTAATACGGAGCTCTCTTCGCGTACGGAGCAGCAGGCCGCAGCGTTGCAGGAAACGGCCGCCAGCATGGAGCAGCTGACCGCCACGGTGAAAAGCAACACGGCAGGTGCAGAGCAGACCGCCGTGTCGGCGCGCGAAGCGGCATCGCTGGCCCGCACGGGAGAGGCCGACGTACAGCGCATGTCTGAAACCATGAACGACATCTCGCTCAGCGCAACAAAAGTGCGGGATATCACCTCCGTAATTGAGAGTATCGCCTTCCAGACCAATATCCTGGCGCTGAACGCCGCGGTGGAAGCCGCCCGGGCAGGCGAGGACGGCCGCGGCTTTGCCGTGGTGGCAGGCGAGGTCAGAACCCTTGCCCAGCGCAGCGCTACCGCCGCGCGCGATATTAAACAGCTGATTGAGCAGGCCGTAGAGCAGGTAGAAAGCGGCGTTGCGGTGGCGGCGGGCACCGGGCAGAGCATCCTGAAAATTGTCGGCATGGTGGGTGAGCTGGCGGAGGCCATGGATAATATCTCGCTCGCCTCTTCAGAGCAGATGCAGGGCATTTCCCAGGTCAGCATTGCCGTCAGCCAGATGGACGGCGTCACGCAGAATAATGCCGCGCTGGTAGAGGAGTCCTCTTCCGCTTCACAGTCCCTCTCTGAGCAGGCCCATGCGCTGCGTGGAATGGTCGATGCTTTCAGGGTCTGAATGTAAACGCGATGACATGAAAAATGACTTGAGTGCAGTACTCTGCGCTCAGGGCGCGCCAGCAGGCATATGGCCTTCATTCGTTTCGGGCCAGTAACGGATACAGCCGCTCATGATGTGTCCGCCACGTCACCGGTGTTTTGCTTTTAAGCGGAGTGGAAACGGCCTCGCCAGTGATGATTTCGTCAGTTTTTCATCACAGCCGTTTTTCACGGGTATGACCTCTTGGGAGAGTGGCGCCTGCAGCTTATCAGCGTGCCTGTGCACGGGCGTTCTGAAAAAAACGCCCGTGCTGAGTGGTCAGATTCTTTCCTGTTGTTCGTTCAGTTACTTCTGGTCGCGACCTGATTTAACCGTTTTGTTTTGCAAGCTGGCGCAGCATCTCTATATGGGCGGGCTGGTCATTAAGCGCCGGTATATACGTGAAGGAGTGACCGCCGGCCTTCATAAAGATTTCCCGGTTCTGCTCATCAAGCTCCTCCAGGGTTTCCAGGCAGTCTGATGCGAAGCCCGGACTGATGACGTGCAGGTTTTTCACTCCAGTCTGTGGAAGGTTTTTGATCATCTCATCGGTAAAAGGCGTTAACCACGGCTCTCTGCCGAAACGGGACTGGAAGGTCATCATCGTTTTCAGAGAGGGCATGTTCAGCGCGTCAGCGAGCAGCCTGGTCGCAAGTTCACATCGCTCTCTGTACCGATCCCCTCGTTTTCAAATCTCACCGGGATGCCATGGTATGAAACCAGCAGGGCATTCGGGACGCCGTGGGCGTCAAAAGATGCTTTTACGGAGGCTCTCAGCGCTTCAATGTAGGCGGGGTGGCCGGCATAGTCGTTTATAAAGTTAACGGCCGGCGTATACCGGAGCTTGGTGGACTGCAGGTGGCGGCTGACGCTGTCCCATACTGAGGACACCGTTGAGGATGAAAACTGCGGGTAGAGCGGAATAACGCTGATGCTGTCGACGCCCTGCTCAATCAGTCCGTCAATGGCGCGCCCGATGGCCGGCTCACCGTAACTCATGCCCAGCGCCACGGGCTTGCCCGTGGCCTGCTCAAGCGCCCTGGCCTGCCGCATGCTGTACACCATCAGCGGCGAGCCTTCCTCCATCCAGATAGAGTAATATAATTTTGCTACGCGCCGTGAGCGAAAGGGGATAATCACGCCATGGAGCAGCGGGCACCAGATAAGTCTCGGCAGGTCGACGACCCGGTAGTCGTGCAAAAACTGAGACAGGAACTGCCCGACCGCTGCGGGTGTCGGCTCTTGAGGGGCCCGGGCTAACGATTGCCCCCCTGTTGACTCGTCATTTTGCTACGCCTCTGAATGAATATGAGAAAGACTGACAGAAAAATTTAGCACAATCCTGTGTGTACGGCGGGCCGTGTCACACTGAGGCACATGTCATACAGGAAGCATACGGAAGGGATTGTCCGGGCTTTTAATCCCTGAACAGGGTATAATGTCGGCAGTACGCTTTTCACGAGCGAACCGCATAGAGCAGAGAACAGATAACAGTGAAAGCATGAAAGACACCAACACGGTTGCACACATCCGCGCTTACCTGCTGAGCACCGGTCACCGGTTTATTGCCTAATCAGAGATGCTGGAAGAGGTAATCCGCAGTCTGTGCAGGCAGGGCAGCCCGGTCAGTAATAAGGCCATTATCCTCCGCCTTATGGAGGAGCAGGCCGCCTCTCCTGACGCCTCGCGGCAGGCCGTTATCCGACGCCTGTTGCGGCTGGTTGCCCGCTATACGCCTGATGCCTGATGCGGTCATGGCGCACTTCCGGTTAACCTCGCTTAATCCAGCGCGGCCATTGTCAGCACTGCCCGCGCAGCTTCCAGCCCAGCCACTCGTCGAGCTCCCCTTCCGGCAGCGGCCGGGAGTAGAAGAAGCCCTGCGCCTGGTCGCAGCCGTACTGCGTGAGCGCGTTAACCGTCTCTGCATCCTCGACCCCCTCGGCAAGCACCGTGTAGTCCAGCTCCTTCAGCATGGCGATGATGCTGCGCGCGATGATGCGCGAGGCGGTGTCGGACGAAATTTCGCTGATGAGCGTGCGGTCCAGCTTGATGACGTCCAGCGGCATGCGCCTCAGATAGCTGATGTTGCTGTATCCGGTACCGAAGTCGTCCAGCGAGATGCCAAAGCCCCTGAGCTTCAGCATCTCCAGCCCCTGCATTGCCGCAGGGCTTTCAATGATGCGCTCGGTCTCCAGACACTCAATGCCCAGCAGCGAAGTGGGCAGTTTTGCCCTGAGCATCTTTGCCTCCAGCGCGTCGGCAAAGCCCTCGCGGGAGAAGTCCCTGCTGCTGACATTGATGGTTACCGGGAGCTGGATGCAGCTGTTGCGCAGGCGGGCAAGCCGCGCAATCGTGCGGTCGGTCACCCAGGCCGTCAGCGCGCTGAGCAGCTCGGTCTGCTCAGCCAGCGGCACGAACAGGGCGGGAGAGAGTTCGCCGCGCTGAGGATGGTGCCAGCGCACCAGCGCCTCCAGCCCCACAGGCCGGCCGCTGTGCAGGCAGATTTTCGGCTGAAAGGCGAGCCACAGGCCTTTACCTTCCTGCAGCGCGGCCGCCAGGTCGTTCATCAGGGTAAAGTCCTGGGTATGGCGGGCATCGGATGCAGGGCTGAAGCGCATCGAGGGTACACCGCGCCCGATGGCCTCATGCAGGGCGCTGACCGCGCGGCGCAGCACCTCCTGCGCCGTAATGCTGCCCGTGCTGAAGGCTACCTCGCCGGTGTGGGTGCTGAGCGCCACGGCGATGCCGTCGCCCAGATCGGCGCTGATGCCTTCCAGGCGACCCGCCACCCAGTCCGCGCTGAGCGGGCTGTTTTCACGCGTCAGTAACGCAAAGCGGCCGGTGGCAACGGTGTAAAGCATTTCGCCGCTGGCAGGGCGCAGCCGCAGCGGCAGCAACGTGGCGACGTCCTTCAGCAGGCTCTCCACCGGGCCCATGCCCATCGAGCGCGCAAGTTCATAGGCGCGCGGCATATCGATGCAGTCAATCAGCACCAGCCGGCGCGGCGTATCGTCCCCCGCCGCCGCCAGATACTGCAGGTCACGGATGAGGCGCTGGCGGTTAGGCAGTCCGGTCACCGGGTCGGCAAACCCCGCGGAGTGCCAGGCCTCGAGGAACGACATCACCAGCGCGGCCAGCAGCTTCAGGGTAGTGACCTGTTCGGCACTGAAGGGGTGCGGCGCGGTGTCCGTGACGCACAGCGTGCCGAGCACGATGCCTTCGCGGTTTTTCAGCGGCACGCCGGCATAAAAGCGGATGTAGGGGGTGCCCGTGATGAGCGGGTGCGTGACAAAGCGGGCGTCCAGCCAGGTGTCGGGCACCACCACCGCGCTGTCGCTGTCCACCGCGTGACGGCAGAGCGAGTCCTGCCGCGAGGACTGCGTGAGGGTGAAGTTGTGGGCGGCCTGCACGTGCTGGTGCTCGTCGTCCAGCACGGAGATAAAGCTGCCGGGGATGCCCAGCGCCTGGCTCGCCAGCCGCACAAACTTGCGCAGCACGTCGTCGCGGCTTTCGTCGGGACTGCGCAGCGCTTTCAGCGCCCGCGCGCGGCGATCGTCGTCGCCGTTAAGATTCATCAGCATGGGCTCCTCCGCTCCGGCCTGATTCCGGTGCGAAATTATAAAGTTAAAATGGACGGTAACGGGGCCGTGTAAAAGGCAATAACTGCGAAAGGGAAAAACGATTAAAGCAATTTTAATGCCGCTTACTATAGGCGCAGCCTGGTCTGATGTCATGCTTATTTTCTTTAGTAAATTATTTAGCGCAGCGCGATTCTTTTATTTTATCGTCTTCCGGTGTCCTTTCTTTAATATTCCTGCCAGACTCCTTTTAAATAAATGTAGTGCGCAACTTAATCACGCACACAATTAAAGTAAACGATAATACTTCTTATTATTTTAATAGCAGCACCGGGGAAATCTTATGCAGTTACTCAGACATTTTACCATCCGCCGCGTCGTGCTGTGGATAATGATCGTTTCATTCAGCGTGGTCGGGTTGGCCGGCGCTAACAGCGCACTAACGCTGCGCGAGATGTACCGCCACGCCGACCGCGCCGACGTGCTGACGCAGCAGCTGACCTTTCTGACCCGCGCGGGCCTTGTCATGCAGGACGGGACCGCGGCGGACAGAGCCGCCCTGCTGAACGCCGTTCCGGCAGGCGCAGCGTGGGACGGCTACCGCGCGGCGCTCAGCGCACCGGAGCGCTATCCGGCCGCCGCACGCGAGCGGCTCGGGAGCCTGACGCAGCAGCTCGCGGCCGACGACGCGCCGGTGATGGCTGAGCGCCACCGGCTGGAGATTATTCTCATCAGCGCGCTGCTGGCCGCCGCCGCGCTGCTGGCGTTCTGCGACCGCTATCTGGTGGTACACCTCGTGCGTCCGGTGGCAAAAATCCGCGCGCACCTGAAGACCATCGCGGACGGCGACCTCACGCGCGAGCCGGAAGACCTGGGCCGCAACTGCGTCGGCCAGATGGTGCCGCTGGTTCGCGAGATGCAACACAGCCTGCTCGACGCGGTAACGGCCATCCGTGACAACGCGGTTATCCTCCACCGCGAGGCCGGCGAGATTGCGGCCGGCAACGCCGATCTGTCCGACCGGACCGCCACGCAGGCCGCCGCGCTGGAGCAGACTGCGGCTAGCATGGAGGAAATTACCGCCACCGTTGCACATAACGCGGAAAACGCCCGCGAGGCGCGCGAGTTGGCAGAACGCACCGCCGGCACCACGCAGCAGGGCGCGGAGCAGGTGCAGACCGTGGTTGACGCCATGGGCGGCATCGCGGAGGGCTCAGAAAAAATCCGCCAGTTCACCGCGACCATTAACGGCATTGCCTTCCAGACCAACATCCTGGCGCTCAACGCCGCCGTTGAGGCCGCCCGTGCCGGGGAGCAGGGGCGCGGCTTTGCCGTGGTGGCGGCCGAGGTGCGGTCCCTGGCGCAGCGCAGTGCGGCCGCCTCGAAGGAAATTGAGGGCCTGATTGCCGACACCGTGGCGCGGGTCAGCGACGGACGACGTGCCGCCGACAGTGCCGGCGCCACTATGGCCGGGGTGCTTCACGGCGTCGGCGGGGTCAACGCGCTGATCGGCCAGATTGCCCTGGCCTCGGAAGAGCAGAGCAAAGGCATAGCGCAGGTCACGCTGGCGGTCGCGGAGCTTGACCGCGTCACGCAGCAGAACGCCACCCTGGTGCAGGAAGTCTCTGCCACCGCGGGCAACCTGAGCGGGCAGACGACCGCGCTGGGCGGCGCCATTACCCGGTTTACGCTGCCTGCAGAAGGCGACCACACGGCTGCCGCAGCGTCGGCCCCACCGGTCAGCCCGCACCGGGTGACCCCGCCATCCAAAGGCGACTGGGTAGCCTTCGGGCATCAGTAACGCGTGGGGCGCGGGGGCGGGTTTTTCTCCAGCCACGCGCGCACGCGGTCGGCTTCCGGGCCCGCCTCCCGCACGGCCCGGGTCAGACGCTCCTGGGTCGTGCGCAGTTCCAGCGTCCAGAAGGTAATCTGCCACTGTTCCCGGATGTCTACGCGGCTCAGGTCAGCGGGTACCCGCCGCTGGATATAATCACGGTTTTTCATCAGGTTATCCTTTTTTCGGTATAGGGTGTGGCGGCGTAATTAATACAGCCACCGTAAGCCCTGCCTATCCTGGCGAATAATCATCCGTAAAATACCGGAATAATCCCTCTGTCAGGATTTCGTAAAAAAAGGAGAGAATTCCTGGTCGTATGGATAATATTCCTCTCGCGCTGAGCGGCTGATTTGACTTAGCGGAATAAAAAATAAATGAAGGGATTGCAGTTAATTACGCCGGGGCCGATTTATGGCGCATTGCATTACGGAATAAAGATTAAGATAATGTAATGAATTACGGTGCGTGCCCCGTATTTTTATCCTGACGGCCCGTTGTGGTCCCCCTGCCTGAAAGGAGTGTTTTCTGGGAAATCAGCTCTCATACCGGCCCGTGGCGGTCGGTTCCGACGTCCGCGAACTCCGGCTTGCCGCCGGCCTGTCGCAGGAGGCCGCCGCCGAGCGGTTTGAGCTCAGCCTGCGCGTCTGGCAGACGAAGGAGGCGGCGAAAAATCCGGCTCCCCTGAGCCAGGGGGAGTATGAGCTTCTCCTGCTGCTCGCCGGGCGTCACCCGCACTATGCCCTTGTGCCGCATAAAAAAAAGTAGCGGCTCTGTCCCACGCTGCTCCCCTGAAGTTCAGTCAGGCCTGGCCGATAAGAGGATAGGGACATGAGTGGAAAGTATTACTATGCGGTCCGGCGCGGACGCCCCGCGATCGAAGAAGTGCACTGTGCGGGCTGTAGCGAACTGGCGGAGGCCGGCGGGGGCCGCTTTCTCGGCACGTTTTACTCCCTCAGGCACGCGCTTCAGTCTGCCCGCCTGCGGCACCCCGAATGCGTTATTTGCCTGCGGTGCGCCTCCCTGCAGCCCTGATCCGCAGCCATGAATGGTCCTGAAATGACAGTTTTGTGATGTCCCGTTAGCAGGGCGTCACTGTTATCCCTGACCCCGCCTGCGACGGGGTCAGCTGACGGGCCTTTCTTCCGGCGGCGGGGCAGCAGGCATTTCTGCGGCCCCGCCTGACTGAACGTGTCCCTTTTTGCTGTGTCATGCCGGCCACAGCCCATTCGACATTGGGGGACAGACCCTGAAACACCCGACATCAGACCACGAGGCCGCGCGCCTCGCGGCGCTGGCATCCTACCAGCAGGCGGATGCGCTGCCGGACAACGCGCTTGACCGGCTCACCACGCTCGCTGCGCGCCTTTTTCGCGTGCCCACCGCCTTCGTCTCGCTGATTGACGACCAGCGGCAGCTATTTGCGTCCCGCTACGGGCTGAACATCACCGGCACCGCGCGCAGCGTCGCCTTCTGCGACCACACGCTGGCGCAGGGGGAGATCCTCTGCGTGCCGGATACACTGGACGATCCGCGCTTTCGCGACAGCCCGCTGGTGCACGGTTACCCGTACATCCGCTTCTACGCGGGGATCCCGCTGGCCACCCCGGACGGGCACCATATCGGTACCGTGTGCCTGACCGACACGCAGCCGCGCCCGCCGCTGACTAACGCTGACCGGCAGCACCTGACCGACATCGCCGCGCTGGTGATGGACCGTATGGAGGTCCACCGGCTCGAACTGCTGCGCCACGCCAGCCAGCAGCGGCTGGAGTCCATCTCGGCCACCTCCCCTGACGCCATTATCTGCACCGACCTGCGCCGCGGCATCACCTTCTGGAACCCGGCCGCCACCGCGATGTTCGGTTACGGTGCGCAGGAGATGGCTGGCCAGTACGTGGCCGGGCTTATTCCCGATCGCTGCCAGACCGACTACCGCAACGAGCTGGATCGCCTGACGGCCGACGAGGCGGCGATTTCGCAGCCGCGCACGCTGCAGATATGGGGGCTCAGGCGCGACG
>NZ_JBUBNJ010000002.1:0-784082 GCF_054903455.1 Pantoea sp. y20 | reverse complement strand
TCGGCATGATGAACTCGGCAAGCTGACTTCGGCGATGGGACGCATGAACGAACGGCTGCGCAGCATGATCGGCGATGTGCTGAGCAGCGTTAGCAGTGTATCGCAGGCGGCCAGCGCCATTAATCAAGGCAACCTCGATTTGTCTTCACGCACCGAACAACAAGCGGCGGCGGTGGTGGAGACCGCTGCCAGCATGGAGCAACTCACCGCCACGGTGAAAAACAACGCCGCCAATGCGCGACAGGCGAGTCAGATTGCGGCGGAAGCTTCGTACAACGCCAACAAAGGCGGCATTGCGGTGCGTGATGTGGTGAACACCATGGGCGAAATCTCTGACAGCTCGAAGAAGATTGCCGATATCACCGCCGTGATTAACAGCATCGCGTTTCAGACCAACATCCTCGCGTTGAACGCGGCGGTAGAAGCCGCGCGTGCCGGCGAGCAGGGACGCGGTTTTGCCGTGGTCGCCAGTGAAGTGCGCAATCTGGCACAACGCAGCGCCGGTGCGGCGAAAGACATCGAACAGTTGATCAATGAATCGGTCGGACGCATCAGCAATGGCCACCAGCAGGTGGCGCGCGCCGGTGAAACCATGGATCAGATTCTCGGCAGCATTGCGCGCGTGAATCAAATCATGGAAGACATTTCCGCCGCGTCGGATGAACAGAGCCGCGGCATCGAGCAAATTGCCCGTGCGGTCGGCGAGCTGGATACCACCACGCAGCAGAACGCCACGCTGGTGAGCGCCTCTTCGCACTCGGCGAACTCCCTGGAAGAGCAGGCGCTGATGCTGGAGCGATTGGTGTCGCAGTTCCGCCTGCAAGGTGCTGCACGTTAGAAAACAGCGTGGAAGTAGCTCCAGATCTACTTCCACGGTCTTTCTTTTAGTCAGCTTGCGACACTTTTGTGCGGCCGCAGAATTGCAAGGTAAATATTCTTAAAATAAAGCGACCTGCCGCCGATATTTCCCGTTAAACTGCAATTCTTGTCGTCCTGATACTTTCCTTGCATGAACTACTACTCACCTGACGATAGCCATTTGAAGCGGCGCTCCCAACGCTTCGTCCGCCGCATGTTTATCATGCGTCAGCTAGGCACGATTTTATGTTTTTTCCCGATTCTCTCGGTACTGATGGAGAGGGATCGTGGCCTGGCGTTTAGCGCCCTGTTATTTGTGAATGCGTTTCTCTGGCCGTGGCTGGCTTATCAGCGCGCGCTGCGGGCCGAAGATTCCACCGCCACCGAGCGACACAACTTAACCCTTGATGCCGCCTTTGGTGGCATTTGGGTAGCGCTGATGGCGCTGAGTCCGCTGCCTTCCTTTGTCATCATGGCGGTGCTAGCCTCGGACCGCTATGCAGCGGGCGGTGCTGCCCAGTTGATTGCAGCGATGCAGGCATTTCTCTGCGCCTTTGTGCTGGTATGGCTGGTAGATGGCGCAGGCGTTGATTTGGCGTTCAGCACGCGAACTGTCTGGCTGAGCCTGCCGCTGGCAACCTGCTACATGCTGGTACTCAGCGTCACCTCGTACAATCTCACCTGGCAACTGCGTAAACGTAACCGCGAGCTGGAGCGCATTGCGCTGATGGATCCCGGTCTGGGGATTCCCAATCGTCGCTTGTTTGAACGTCGGCTGGAGAGCGAATTTCTCAGCACGCGTCGTGGCGACAGCGCTGGCTATTTACTGCTCATAGACCTCGATTATTTCAAATCGGTAAACGATACCTGGGGCCACGAAGCGGGGGATTTCCTGCTGGCGGAAATTTCATCGCTGCTGCGAAATCATGTGGGATTGCAGGATATTCCAGCGCGTTTTGGCGGCGATGAGCTAGGCGTGATTGTGCATCATGCCAGCGACGAATCGGTGGTGGCGCTGGCCCAACGTTTGCAGGAAAAGATTGCGCAGGTGCGTTTACCGGTATCGGCGGAGTTTCGTTGTTCGGTAAGTATAGGTATTGCATCGGCAGCGCATGCAGAATCCATACGTCACTGGTTGCGGCATGCCGATGAAGCGCTGTATGAGGTGAAACGCGCCGGACGCAACGGCGTACGCTTGTGGCAACCGTCGCTGGCCGGCGCGGCCTGAATTACACGAACTCGGGTTCGCAGTTCACTGGGAAGTTAAGCGAGTTAGCTATAAAGCAGGCTTCGTGGGCCTGATGATGCAGTTCACGCGCGCGGTCCGCATCCGCCGGATCGCGCAGCGCAATGCGCGGTTTCAACGTTATGTTGGTAAACCGACCGCGCGTGCCCTCAATCATTGTCCCTTCCGCTGCATCTTCATAAGCTTCCACCACAATTCCGGCGTCAGAACATAAATGCAGATACCACAATTTGTGGCATGCCGAGGCCGAAGCCAGCAATAACTCTTCCGGATTCCAGCGCGTCGCATCCCCGCGAAACGCTGGATCGGCGCTCAGCGCTATCGTCTCTTTGCCAGCGGCAATCAGCTCCGCGTTACGACCGTAAGCGGTATAAGATGCGGTGCCGTTGCCGCGGTTGCCGGTCCAGCGCACCGTGACCTGATAATGGTGTTCTTTTGCTGCCATTACTGATGCTCCTTTTAAAATAAACATGACATCAGCAGACTATCAGGAATTGCTGCTACAACGCCTGCGATCGGTGATATCGATTTTCATGAAAGGAAAGGGGCCGTGTAATTTGTTTATAGCGAAAGCTGTTAGGTAAACTTAAGGAATCGGATAACGTTTAAGGGAAAATTTACCATGTTAGAGACAAACCGCCTGATCCTCCGACAATGGCAGCAAACAGACTTACAACCCTTTGCCGAACTCAATGCCGATCCCGAAGTGATGAAGTATTTCCCGAAAACGCTGAGTCGTCAGGAAAGCGACAACGTCGTTGCAAGATTTAAGGCGATGATTGTTGCAAACCAGGGTTGGGGTTTTTGGGCCGTTGAGATGAAAGCCACCGGCGAATTTGTCGGCAGCGTGGGTTTTGCACAGCAGCCAGATCGCTTCGATTTTTCTCCCTGCACGGAAATTGGCTGGCGTATCAATAAAAAGTTCTGGGGGCAGGGAATCGCCAAAGAGGCCGCCCAGGCATCGTTGGCTTACGCGTTTAATGTTTTGCATCTTCCCGAGGTCGTTTCGTTCACCAGTACTCATAACACGCCATCTGAGAAGCTGATGCAGCGATTGGGGATGCAGAAACAAACTATCTTTCTCCATCCCGCGTTACCTGTCGATCACGCGCTAGCTGAGCATGTGCTGTATAAGATTTTCAACAACAACTTCATTGACTCGCCTCTCTAAACCCGGCATCAGTCAGTGTCGCCCGCACATGAGGAAGACTCTGCGGATAATTTTGCTGAATAAACTCAATCATCTTTTCCCGCACGTAACAGCGTAAATCAAAGGCGGTGGGGGAATTCTGCGCCGTCATTAATAATCTGATGGTCATGGTTTTGTCAGTGGTATCCGTAACCTGAAGCACCTGAGTTTGTTGATCCCAGAGTTTAGTTTCACTGAGGACTTTTTCAAAATGCTTACGCAGAGGATCTAATGGCATCGAATAATCGAGGTAAAGAAAAACAGAGCCTAATATTTGGGCGTTATTGCGCGTCCAGTTCTGGAAGGCATTTTCGGTAAAGTAGGTGATGGGCAAAACTAAACGACGCAGATCCCAAATACGCACCACAACATAAGTCAGGTTGATCTCTTCAATCCAGCCCCATTCATTTTCCACCACTACAGCATCATCAATTTTTATCGGTTGGGTAAAGGCGATCTGAATCCCGGCGAATAGATTAACCAGCGATTTCTGCAGGGCAAAGCCAATGATTATACCGGCAACGCCGGCACCAGCGAGAATGGTGGTGCCGAATTTTCGCACGCCAGGGAAACTGAGCAAAATTAGCGAAAGACACAATGTCACCAGTACGACAATCGCGACTTTTTTCACATACATTATCTGCGTGCGAATTTTTCGCGCACGAAGGTTATTCGAAAGATTGATGTCATAGCGAATAAATAGCATATCCTGCGCCACATTGATCAATCGAATAAGCACCGAGCAGAAGGATAAGATAATGAATATATTAACGGTGGTGGTAATAAAGCTCAGGGAGCCTGGCTGGATATTAACATAACTAAGTCCAGCACTAATTAACAGTAAAGGGATAAACAGAAACAGCGATCCGCGCAGATGCTTTTCCAGTGACTTGAACAGTTTTCTATCACGTTTTTGCCAGTAGCGAATAAATCTAAGGAGGATAAATCGCGCCAGAAATCCTATTGCGAGTGAGAGAGTGACAAGCAAAACAGCAGGCACCCATGTTGGAGCACCAGATAACTCATCAAATAATAATGGCATTACTTTCCCTTTTATTAAGCCAACAACCGTGGTTGTCAGATAAGTCAAAAAATTCAGTAACCATTCTGTTATCGGTTATCTGCAGATTATTTATTCATGCTTATCAGTATAGACGCTGTGGCAGGCTTAGTTGTCAGGGGATGGGTGGCGTATGCATCGGTCGCCACCAATGGCGACCCTTAGGCAGTTTGGCGAGGTTTTTGTAGGGTGCGCAGTGATGCGCACCTGTTACGAAAGGAGGTAAATCAATCACTTTGAAACTACAACTTTAGCTGGCTGCCTAAAATAGCATCGGCTTCCTGCAGTGTCACATCGAGTCCCGCAGAGGGCGTAAATGTCAATTCGCCAAAAATAACCTTGCCGTTGAGAAGGTAGAAGTCAGCACGAACAAATTTGAAATCAGCGGCCAGTTTAACCGCATACTCTTTCATGTTATTGAAACCTTCCGGCATTTTGGGATAGCTGTTGGTATTGATTAATTCAACAGTATCTTCAAAGGGAAGCGGATGCCAGTTCATATCGAAATAGTAGAATTTAGGTGTGCCTTTCTCTCGCTCCATGCACACCATTACCGCATAAGGTTTTCCATTGAAACAGTAGAATTTATAATCCTCTGGGAATCCACCACGTTCATTCTCAATGTATTTTTCGCATAAGATTTTGCGGTCAATTTTCTTATACTGCGGCTCAATGAAATGGGAGGAGAAATCCTGCTTCAACCATTTACTGAGTTGCTTGTTGGTTTTTTCAATGTCCAGCGATGCTTTGCTATCACAGATTATGTTGTAACCTGCGCCATGGTTACACTTAAGTGCGAATTTATTGGGTAATGCGCGGTAGTCAATATCCATTGGGTCATCATACACGCCGTAGAGTTCATTCAGGATTTCACCACACCCTTTCGCTATCACATACTCCCGAACCTTATACTTGTCCGCGCACAAGGTATAAATATCGCCATTTAACTCATTGAATTTGAGCCACTGAATTTTTTCATTGAAATTGATTGGATTGGTTAAGTTCAGCTTTTTCTTGAACTTAATATAGTAATGTGTTTTAGCGCAAAATTCTGGGTACATATATGCGCTGATTTTTAACGCTGATTTGACTGTGTGTTTTATCATTTTCATTAAAATTATCTCAGTTTGAAAATGTTAAGATGCATTTTGATGATTGTTTTATTTCTGAAGAAGTAATTGAGTAAAGTGCAAGACATAATCTCAACGATCAAAAAACAGTATGCGGCCCCATTAATGCCGAAGGAATTAATCATTAGCCATGAAAGCGGTATGGTTAAGACACAACATAAAAACATCTTTTTAGCCAGGTAACTGTATCCGGACTCTTTGATCATATAGCGATAACAAATTGTACCTAATGCAGAGAACATAGTGCCGATGATAATGATGGGAATGATACTCACGGAATCCATATACTTATCGCCATACAATAAATGGATGAAGTATTCACCAAAAAAGTAGAATCCAGCTAACGCTATAAGCGAACACAAGATGACAATTCGGTTGATTTTAATGAGTAGCATTTCAACGGTGATTTGATCTTTTTCACTGTATATCTTTGAGAAGAAGCTTGTTATTAATGCCAATACGATAAATGACCAGGCACCTCCTATGGTTAACGCGACGCTATACACGCCCAGATTTGAGTAAGAAAGGATTTTTGCCAAAAAAATGCTCGATATCTGCGTATAGATGTCAGCCGATAGACTCGATAAAATCAGCGCACCGCCGGTGAATAACATATGACGGTTATACATTCCGGCGCCTTTACGATTCTCATTTATTTTTGTGGTGTAGTTAAAATAGATAAGACGCAGGAAATAAGGTATGAGCGGGATGATAATAATAGGAATGGTGAAGTAGTTCACGGGCATTTTGAAGTATGAAATAGAGAATCGAATCAACAAGGCAACAGATAAGCCGATCACATTGGTGATAGTGTTTATTTTTGATTTTAATTGCGTGTTGTTGTAGATGGAAAAGAAGTCCATCACAATGTAGTAAGTGGCAATACAGTTTGCCACACCAAATAGAAACACAATGATGTCAGTGAAGAAGTAGAGGTAGATCAACACCGCGCTTGATGACAGGAGAAAGAAAAATCGCCGTTGATTTTGTGTGTGTATCGCTAATGCGATCCCAGACTTACTCTTTTCACTCATGCGTTTAAAGATGATGTTCTGACCGCCAAACCACGATAGCGTTTGCACAAATATAAACAGAGAAGTTGAAATGTTTATTTTGCCATAGTCTTCAGGGCCAACGTATTTTGCCATCAGCGCATTAATATATATTAGCCCGATGATATTGACTGACTTTTCTAACATGATCCATATTGAGTTAGAGTACATTGCATGTCTCTCATCTACAGAGCTGTGTTGATAGCGTTAAGGACTGTTTATAAGCCATCCGCAAAAAATGAAGCTTTCTTCTATATGCATTAATGTTGTGTATTATTGCGAAATATTCATATAAAAAATACCCAATATTACTGTTTATTCTGCAGGCTAAATTAATTGGTTGACAGTGTGGCTGCTGATATCCAATTAGTGAAGGTTTTTTTTATTAATCAGATTAATGACGTGCGTTTTCAAATATTGAGTCCATTATTTAATCGTGTTCGACTCTATATATTGTGATGATGATCATGATTTTCTTTAACGGGGCTAATTACCGAGAGCACACAGTGTAGCGGCGCAATTCATTGCGCGATTATGCACTATTTCATGGGGCTGATTTCTGACCACGTCAGTACCGCTGTGGCTTACAGCCTGCCGCTGCTGTGCTTTGTCGTGGTGCTGGCCTATGCATTGAGGCAGCGCAGACATTCATAATGCGGTGAGTGGCTTGAGGGGCGATTCTGCGGAATCGCCTTACGAGTGAACGTTAAAGTAATGCGTGCAAATGCCGATAAGCCTTTCAGGCTTTTAAAAGCTGTTTTTGTACTCAATATTCGTATTAATCAGGAGAGCAAGATGGATGTATCACAAATTACATCACTGGCTACCGGCCTTGATAACATGGAACTGGCTAATAAAATAAGCACGTTAGTACTGAAGAAGACGTTAGATAATCAGCAATCGATGGCGAGCGGCATTCTGGATTCGATTCCTCAGTTGCCTGCAAACCCTGCAATTGGGCGCAACATTAATACCACTGCCTGAAGTCAGCATTAACGGTTTTATGGAGTGATGTCGATCTGGTATCACTCCCCAAATGATTAAATAGTGTTGGCATGTTATTAGCGGAAGAAATTACAGGGTGAAGGTGTCGATCACATATCCTGTTCGCGCAGTATTTTGCCGACATTTCCGCCCGGATGGACGTTGAGCAGCCGCTGCTGATCGAAGCCGTTACGCAGCATGATGTTACAGCACAGCGCATCGAACACCGCCAGCACCAGCATGATAGAAGTGGTAGCCAGCATATTGAGCGGGTCGATCTCCCTCTGGATATGCGTTTTCACTACCAGCGTAGCGGCGTCGGCAATCGCTGAGTCCAGGTTTTCCGTCACGCTGATGATAGCAACGCCTTTGGTTTTAAGCGTCGGCAGCAGGCGCGTTAGTTCTTCAGAATTACCGCCTCGTGAAATCAGGATCATCAGGTCGTTGTTGCGCATAAATCCCAGGTCACCGTGGGCTGCATCGGTAGCGTTGAGGTACACTGCCGGCTGCTCGACGCACGCCAGCATATGGGCGATTTTCCGCGCGGCAATTCCCGAGGTGCCAACACCGGTCACAACAATTTTACCGTGACATCCGGTAACCAGCATCAGGAGCTGGTGCCAGGTTTCGGCATCAAGATTACGTTGTAACGCCAGTAATTCCTCGCTATAGGTCTGCCAGGCCTGACATGCCTGAGTAAATTCTTCTTCCGCATTCATTCGGTTTTCCCCTGCATCAGGTCACGATATTTCATGCTGTCGTGATACATCTCGTGGAATACGCGGTATTTACGATCGTAATACTCTTTGATTTTGTTGGTCTGTGGTGTGATGGTTTTACCAATGCGGCTCATTGCAGCCATGGCTTCCGGCAGCGAATCATAGACACCCGCTGCAACGGTGCCCATCATGGCGCTGCCGAGCAACATCGCTTCACTCTCTTCCGGCAACAGCATTGCGCAGCCTGTCGCGTTGGAATGCTCCTGCACAAAAATCGGGTTTTTAGTGCCACCACCACTCGCCATCATGGTATCAATGCAATAACCACTCTGGTTCATGGTTTCAATAATATGACGAGTGCCGAGCGCCAGCGCCTGAATGGTGGCGAGATAATGCAGCGCCATGTCTTCCGGCGTGCGAGACAATTTCAGGCCAGTCAACGTGCCCGTCAGTGTTGGATTGGCACGCGGTGAGCGGTTGCCGTGGAAATAGGGCAACATATGAATGTCTTTGGTCAGGAACGCGATATTTTCTGGCTCACCCGCCATGTTGCGCAAAATACCATTCAGAATTTCATAAATCGTTTTGCCGCTGTCTTTGCCCTGTTTGAGTAAATCCTGATAACACGGGTGTGACTGAATGACATGATCAATTAACGCGCCGGTAGTCGATTGTCCGCCTTCATTCAGCCAGTAATCCGGCAGAATCGCCGAATAATATGGTCCCCAGATCCCACCGATATAGCGCGCGCTACGCGACATCGCCATATGAGCGGTGGACGTCCCGCCAATCAGCGCGATGCGATTATCGAAATCTGCTGATTCGCCGGATACGCCGCTGGCACCCAGAATGCCGAGGCTACCCGCGTGGGCATCAATAATGGAGACGCTGACCGCCGTACCGGCAATCAACCCCATTTCTGCAGCGGCGCGCTGAGTTAATCCATGCCCCAGCGGCTCACCCATGGTTTTTACTTCACTGCCGATTTTTGACGCGTTGTTTTCCAGCAAATCTTCCAGACCGATCTGGCGGAAATAGCTCGAGTCCCAGCGGTCTTCGTGACCGATATACGTCCATTTGCAGACGGTAGAGCACAACGATCGCGTGGTGTCCTGCGTGGCGCGCCAGGTAAGAAAATCAGGCAGGTCGAACAGATGCCCGACGTTGCTCCAGGTCGTCGGCATGTGTTGCTTCAGCCACAGCAGTTTTGGCGTCTGCATTTCTGGTGAGATGATTCCGCCGACAAATTCCAGCACGCGGTGGCCGGTGGCATTGATGCGTTCTGCCTGCGTGATAGCACGGTGATCCATCCATACAATAATGTTCTGCTCGCTTCGCCCGGACGGGCTGACGGTCAGCGGTTTACCTTCTTTATCCAGCACCACCAGCGAACAAGTGGCGTCAAAACCGATGCCTTTCACCTGAATAGGATTGATATCTGCCTGATTAACAGCGTCTTTTACGGCGTTACAGACAGACTGCCAAATCTCATCGGAAGACTGTTCGACGAAATCGGCTTTCGGGCGGTACAACGTGATCTCACGGCTGGCCTGGCCGACCATGCGGCCGGTCATATCGAAGACGCCTGCGCGGGCGCTGCCGGTTCCTACGTCTATTCCAATAAAATATGTCGCCATGTTTTTTCCCTTCGTAAAAATCTTTCGCTTATGATTTTCTGTTTTGCAGAGCGATAAACAGGATCAGAACGCAACCCCACAGCGCCATGGTCAGATAACTGCTGACGCCCATCAGGTTAAGGCCGCTCTCGAGCATTTGCAGGACGATTAACGCCAGTACCAGGCCGATGACCCGGCCAAACCCGCCGTCGGGATTAATTCCGCCGAGTACAGAAGCCAGAATGGTCACCAGCAAATAGGAGTCGCCATAGCCTGCTTTGGCCGAGTTGAATTTGGACATCATCAGCAGTGCCGCGCCCCATCCGAGCAGCGCGGAAAGCACATACACCGCGAGGGTAACTTTGTGGGTGTTAACACCACTGAACCGCGTGGCCTGTTCGTTAGAACCCATCAGATAGAGGCTGCGTCCCAGCGTGGTATGTTCCAGTAACACCCACAACAGCAGCGCCACCAGCAGGAATAACAGCAGCGCAACCGGAATGCCGAGCAGGCTGCCGTTGCTGAGATATTGAATGGCTGCCGGGAAACCGGAAATCACAGCACCATTGGTTAGCAGAATATTCAGCCCGCCAATCAGCGTCATGGTACCGAGGGTCGCCAGAATCGGCGAAACACCGATATAGGCGATCAGTGCGCCATTGAGCGCGCCAATGAGCACGGCGACCACCAGACCCGCGAGCATCGCCAGCGCGAAATATTCTGGCTGGTTCGGGTGCGCGACCAGAATGGCCGCCATCGCCAGCGAACAGGCATTGGCTCCGGCAATGACCGACAGATTGATACCGCCGGTGAGCATGGTGATACCCATCCCCAGCGCCAGCATGCCCAGAATCGGTAATTGAGAGGAGATCGACTGGAAATTGCCGACGCTGTAAAAACTGCCGCCCAGCGTGAACGAGAACAGCACGGCAACGGCGACGATGATCAATAACTGCAAGCGGATGATGCGATCGCCCGGAAAGAAGCGGTTTAAGGTTGTCATGTCACATTCCCTTTGCCAGTTTGCGTTTTTCATTCCACGCGGTGCTGCTGATGCTGACCAGAATGATCACGCCGCTGAAAACCTGATGCCAGTAAGATGAAATGCTCAGCAAGGTCATACCATTTTGCAGGAAGGCCAGCAGCATTACCCCCAGAATGGTGCCGGTCAGCGAGCCACGGCCACCGGTCATGCTGGTGCCGCCTAATACCACCGCCGCCAGCACCGTCAGCTCATAACCCAGCAGGGAATTAGGCGCGACAGACTGGGTGATTTGCGCCTGAACCACGGCCGCTATACCCGCCAGCAATCCCATAAATCCGTATACATAAAAATGCAGTCGCAGGATGTTCAGGCCGAGACGCGACGCAGCGTCTCGGTTGCTGCCCATGGCATAAATCTGGCGCCCCACGCGTGTGCGGTTCATCAACACGCCGGTGGCGATGATCACGCCCAGCAAGCTAAGCAGCGGCAGAGTCAGGCCATAGTCGTAGCCGTCGGCGGCGGTAAAGGAGAACCAATTAATACCGTTCATAAACCAGTCGGGAAACCCGTATAACCAGGTGCCATTGGTGACATACACCAGCAGACCGTAAAACAGGTTTAACGTGGCAATGGTGATAATGATGGCCGGAACGCGTAGCCAGTACACCAGAAAACCGTTGACCAGCCCGAGCAGCAACCCGCTGCCCATCGACAGGGCAAATGCCAGTGGAAAGCTACCGCCGTGATGGATGATGTAACTGGCCATCACGTACTGACCGATTGAGGTGATGGCCGGGAAGGAGATGTCGATGCCCCCGGCAATTAACACCACAAACAGTCCACAGGCCAGAATGGCAAGAATGGCGTAGCTGGTGGCGACGTCAGTCAGGTTACCCAGGGTCATAAATTCACTGGTGCCGACGCTTAAGCCAATCACCAGCAGCAGAATCAGTAATCCCAGCCAGAATTCGTGCTGGGAAAACAGTTTCGACAGAGATTTATTATCCATTAATCACCTCCGCAATCTGCGCTTCGCTGCTTTGGTGCGGCGCGAATTCCGCTACCAGTTCGCCTTTGCGCATCACCAGCACGCGATGACTGTTGTAATAGGCTTCCGGAATTTCATCGCAAATCATCAGCACCGCCATGCCAGATTCCGCCAAATCGCGAGCGATGCGATAAATTCCCTCTTTGTTGGCAATATCTACGCCGACGGTCGGCGAATCGAGGATCAGAATATGGGGTTGTGTTGCTACCCATTTGGCGATGGCGATCCGCTGCGCGTTACCGCCGGAAAGGGTTTTAACGGGTAACTGGCTATCCGAGACTTTGATGTTCAAATCGCGGATCAGGTCTCTCACCACCGCTGCGGCTTTCTGATGGTCCATTAATCCTGCGCTGGTGTGCAGCTTGTCGAAGATGGACACCAGCGTGTTGTCATAAATGGATTGTTCCATGATCAGACCCTGCGTCAGACGGTCTTCTGACACATAAGCAATGCCGTGACGGATGGCGTCGCGGTTACTGTGGAATTGCACCACATTGCCGTTAACGCGAATTTCTCCGCTATCTGGTTGGCTCATGCCGAACAGGCTCAGACAGAGTTCCGTCCGGCCCGAACCGAGCAGGCCAATAATCGAGGTGATTTCACCCTGGCGCAGCGCCAGTGAAATATTCTGATACTGACCTTTGCGGCTTAGTTGGCTGACTTCAAGGAGTGGCGTTACGTTGGCTGGCGCACGATGCGGCAGATGACTGTAGGTAAAACGTTGTCCGGTCATCAGGAACGCCAGTTCATTACTGTCGAGTTCGCTGGCCGGATAGGTGCCAACCAGTTTGCCGTCGCGCATCACGCTGATGCGATCGGCCACTTCCATCACCTCATCAAGACGGTGGCTGACAAACACCACGCAGATACCGGCGGATTTGAGCTCATTCACCACGCGCAACAGACCGTTCACTTCAGTACGAGTCAGCGAAGCGGTCGGTTCATCCATAATCACCAGACTGGCGTCAGCGGCGATAGCGCGGCATATGGCGACTAATTGGCGATCGGCGATCGACAGCTTTTCGACTTTACGATCCGGATCCAGAGAGACGCCGACCCGTTGCATCGCTGCCACCGCTTTTTTGCGCATTGCCTCGCGATGTACCCAAAAATCTCCGCCGGGTAGATAACGGTGAATGGCAATATTTTCGGCTACCGACAGATTGGGAAATAAAGACAAATCCTGATAAATAACCTGAATGCCGTAATACGAAGAGAGCTGGGGCGTCAGAGTATGAAATAGTTTTCCGTCCAGCGTAATGGCCGCGCCTTTTTCCGGCTGATAAACACCAGAAATGACTTTAATGATGGTACTTTTGCCACAGCCATTTTGACCAGCAAGGCAATGCACTTCGCCTTTATTTAACGTCAGGCTGACATTGTCTAATGCTAGTACGCCGGGAAATTTTTTGCTGATTCTTTCAATGCTGATAAAGGCCTCATAAGGGGCAGGGGACGTATTAAGCGTATTCATCACCGATCCTTAAGCATATCCTTTATAATTCCAGTGGGCCTTGGCTGCACATTTTCGACCTAATCAATGGGTTATCTTTACGCATTGGCCGCTTTGCCCTGCTGGAATTATTTAGGGTATAAATTTTCATGTCTGAGTCGAGATCTAAATACGGCACAACATACAACGCCGTATTTATTTCTCTTAGCCTGGTGTGGCGCTGGAGATAATCTGTCTCCGGAAAATACCTGAATTAAAAAGCCTGATCAGAATCCAAGTGATTTCGCATTCTCTGGTGTCACTTCCAGAATTTTATTAAAGCGAATGACTTTTTTATCCATATCTACGTCAGCTTTTCCCAGCCCTTCGATAGTCAGATCTTTGGTGACTTCTTTACCCTGCAATAGCTGATCAGCAACCGTTACTAAGGCATAGCCGGCATCTTTCGGATCCCACAGCAGCGCTTTCTTAATATCACCGCGCATTAAATACGGAGCAGCTTGAGCGGGCATAGCGATACCAACAACGGCGATTTTATTTTTAGCGCGTTTCTGTTGAACCGCCTGACCCGCACCAATCGGGCCGAGCGAACCGAAACCGATAATCCCTTTCAGGTCGGGATAGGTCTTCATTAAATCCAATGTGGTGGAGTACGACTTATCAATATTTTCCGCCACCGGCAGGCGAGACGTTACTTCATGCATATCCGGGTACTTTTCTTTCTGATATTTGATCGCAGCATCCGCCCACGCGTTATGCAGCGGCACAGTCAGGGATCCGACATAAATGGCGTACCCTCCTTTGCTACCCATATCTTTTGCCAGTTCGTCCATATTGGCTTCAGCATATTTCTGGCTGTCGATGGTTTCGATATCCCATTGACCAATTTGCTGGTCCGGCGATTCATGGGTTAATACCACGATGCCCTGGTCACGCGCTTTCTTTAATACCGGCTCCAATACTTTGGCATCGTTTGGTACCACGATGATGGCGTCGACTTTTTTAGCAATCAAATCTTCAATCACTTTGACCTGCTGGGCCGGGTCTGGAGTGGAGCCGCCGACTTGATAAGCGTTGACATCCAGTTTTTGCGCGGCTTCTTTCACGCCGACTTCCATGCGGGTAAACCATGGAATGCCGGTGACTTTGGCGACCACGGCAATGTCGTAAGGCTTAGCGGCGAAAGAGGGTGTTGTGAATAACATGCATGCTGAAACCACACATGGACTGACTAATGCGAGGTTAAATTTCATTGCGATACCTTTCTTATGATGTTTTGCAGTAGGGAGCGGACGGTTGGTATTCAATTCATACTCAGAGATTAACTGAAGGAGACACCGGTTTTCGCATGATTGTGATCAAAATGTGAACAATGCCCAGTTTTGTTAAATTTAAAGATTACTTGTGTTAATAAAAAGTAAATAAACACCCCTCCCTTTCCCGGCATCCCTAATTTCAGAGGTGATGGGGTGTTTCTATTAACAATTTATTTCCAATAAAGTAACAAAAGAGAAATATTTGACCGCGTCGTATCTTTCTTGCAGCGAAGAAGGCGGTGCCAAAAATTTTATTTGCACGGAATGTGAACAGCAGCGCATTCCTGGCGATTTTAAGATTCCGAAAACGACGTTTCCCGACCGCCGTCATTTTCATCCTCACCGGATATGAGCCTTGTCACAAAATACGTATGACGTTTTTAGCCCTCAAAAAGTAACGCTAAGAAGTGAGGGGCTGTTAAAGGCCCGTTGCAGCTTGTTAATGAATTTGCTAACGCAGATTAATGCAGTAAACGCATCAACTCATGAGTTTATTGCGCTTATATAGTTTGTTTTGCTCATCCAGTCTGCAGAAGCAGGCGCTGTAAAAGCGCTAATGACAAACTGGAGATAAACATGCATTCCTCTAACCTACCCATGACGGCCCGAACCCGATGCAGTGCGATACTGCGGGTGACTTCTGGCAACTTTCTGGAACAATTCGATTTTTTCCTTTTCGGGTTTTATGCCACTTATATCGCCCATACTTTCTTTCCGGCCAGCAGTGAATTTGCTTCGCTGATGATGACCTTTGCGGTCTTTGGCGCAGGGTTTTTAATGCGTCCGGTCGGCGCGATTGTGCTGGGCGCGTATATTGATAAAGTCGGCAGACGTAAAGGGCTCATTGTTACCTTGTCGATCATGGCGGCGGGGACCTTCCTGATTGTTCTCATTCCGTCTTATCAAACGATTGGGCTCTGGGCACCCTTTTTAGTGCTGTGTGGTCGCTTATTGCAAGGCTTCTCAGCGGGCGCAGAGTTAGGCGGCGTATCCGTCTATCTGGCAGAAATTGCCACGCCCGGCCGTAAAGGTTTTTACACCAGCTGGCAATCTGGCAGCCAGCAAGTGGCCATTATGGTGGCAGCGGCCATGGGCTTCGCACTGAATGCGGCCATGGAAGAAAGCACCCTTCGCGAGTGGGGATGGCGTTTGCCTTTCCTGTTCGGCTGCCTGATTGTTCCGTTCATTTTTGTTCTGCGCCGTAAACTGGAGGAGACCGAAGCGTTCACTGCTCGCCGCAACCACCTGGCGATGCGTGACGTATTTAAAACACTGTTAGCAAACTGGCAGGTGGTTATCGCCGGAATGTTGATGGTCGCCATGACCACCACCGCGTTTTATCTGATCACCGTATATGCCCCTACCTTTGGTAAAAAAGTGCTGATGCTGAGCGCTTCTGACAGCCTGCTGGTGACTCTGCTGGTTGCGGTATCAAACTTCTTCTGGCTACCGGTTGGGGGAGCCCTGTCAGACCGCTATGGCCGTAAGCCTGTATTGGTGACCATGGCGATGTTAGCGCTGATGACTGCTTATCCGGCACTTAACCTGCTTGCTGAAGCACCCAGCTTTTCCATGATGCTGACAGTGCTGTTGTGGCTCTCCTTCCTTTACGGTCTGTATAACGGCGCCATGATCCCGGCATTGACAGAGATTATGCCGGTAGAAGTGCGAGTTGCAGGCTTCTCTCTGGCCTACAGTCTGGCTACGGCTATTTTTGGCGGATTTACGCCAGTCATTTCAACTGCACTGATTGAGTACACCGGCGATAAAGCTTCACCCGGCTACTGGATGAGCTTTGCTGCGATTTGTGCATTACTGGCCACCCTCTATTTATACCGTCGCAGCGCGTTATCACTTCAAACCGCTGGTTAGTTCAGGAATAACATCATGCAAAAAATACATCGTTCACTTCTCATTACGCTGTTAGTGAGTTCCGTTAGTTTTTCAGCGGCGGCCAAAGATGTCACCGTTATGATTTCGGGCGGATTTAAAGCGGCGCTGGAAAAACTGGCCCCACAATTTGAAGCAAAAAGCGGCGACAAGATCATTTTGATCTCTGGCCCCTCGATGGGGAGAACGCCTCAGGCGATTCCAGCGCGCCTGGCGCGCGGGGAGAAGGCGGATGTGGTGATTATGGTCGGTGATGCGCTGAAAAACCTGGAGAAGGATAACTGGCTTCAGCTGGGTTCGCGCGTTGAGCTAGCCGACTCTTCAATTGGTATGGTCGTTAAAGAAGGTGAGCCTAAACTAAATATTAAAACGGATGCAGATCTGCGTAATGCCCTTTTGCAGGCCAAATCTATTGCTTATTCTGACAGTGCCAGCGGCCGCTATGTCAGCAGCCAACTGTTTAAAAAACTGGGAATAGAAGACAAGGTAAAAACAAAAGCGCATAGGGTAGAGCGCATTCCGGTGGCATCCGAAGTGGCTAAAGGCACTTATGCCGTCGGTTTCCAACAAGTGAGTGAATTGCTACCTGTGCCGGGCGTCACCTTTGTGGGTGAACTGCCTGAAGATGTGCAATACGTTACCCGTTTTGCCGGTGCGGTGACCGCCAAAGCAACAAACGGGCAGGAGGGCAAAGCGTTACTGAACTTCCTCTCTTCGGCTGAGGCGCAAGATACTGTGCGCGCTACCGGATTGCGATCGGTGACGGCTGAACTGCCAGTTAAACAACACGATACTGTTCAGTGATCAACCTCTCTAACTCAGCTGCAATGTAGGATTGCATACGGCCACTGCGTCTGATCAGGCCAACCGTACGCTTTACCACCGGCTCAGTGAGTGAAAGGTGTGTGAGTACTGAATGCTCTGACATCGGCATTGACATAGCGGGTACGGCAGCCATGCCGATACCCGCTTCAACCATACCTAGCATGGTGGTCACATGACGGGTTTCGCAGATACTGGGGCGCTCAGGAACGATGTGATCCAGCATCTTATCAAGTAGATGGCGGTTACCGGAGGTCTTATCCAGCTCAATGTAATCCTGCTGATAAAACTCTCGCCAGGTCAGGTTTTTTTTATTGGCTAATGGATGATCCCGCCTGCAGGCCGCCACGTAGACATCGCTCGTCAAGGGTATAAATTCGATAGTGGTTTGCAGATCCCTGGCGAAACAGATGCCGAAGTCTGCCTGACCACTGGCCACTGCTTCAATGACGTTTCCAGCGCTACTATCAATGATTTTCACACGCACTCGTGGATAGCGTGTCTGGAAACGGCGGATAACATCGGGCATAAAATAGTAGGCTGCTGAGGGTACAGTGGCAACGGTGACCAGCCCTATACGATCCTGACTCACCTTATTAATATCTGCTAATACCAGTTCAACATTCGCCAATAGCTGGTCTGAGCGTTCAGCAAAGGTCCGTCCATACAGTGTCAACGTGACACGCCGGGTCGTTCTGTCGAACAACTTGATCCCTAACGCGGATTCCAGCTTTTCAATCCTACGACTCAATGCTGACTGAGAAAGGCAGATGGACTCAGCGGCAAGCCGAAAATTACTGTATTCAACCAGCGCACGGAAGGCATAAAGATCGTTAAGGTCAAAGTTTACAGGCATAGCAGCAGACAGTCCTTTGGAGCCAGCGGGTGTTCAAAGGGGCAATGATAGCCACATTATTGATTACGGTAACCACGTCTTACCTACAAATGTTATTACTTTTCATATTGGCAAATAATTTTGTCATGGAATGGTCATTATTTCCCCACCAGCATTTCTGGCAGCGTGCTGCGTTGTCGGAACCACGCGGCAAAAAAGCCGACGATAATGCAAAACTCGGCAATATCTCCGCCGTAATACATCCACTGCGCAGCCTGCTGAATTTCTCCAGCGCTGGCTAAGGTTCCACGTGGATATCCGAAGCCGTACATCAACTTCGCAAGAATAGCGTGAGCGGCCGTAGCAAAAAAAATTGCCGCCAGACGCACAGTTCTTGATGGACGGTGAGGCGCGGGATCGGGCCCGGCAACAGACCAGGTAAACAGGTAGCCGGAGAGGACAAAATGCAGATGAAGGAAAATAAACAGGGCAGGAATGGCCATGCTCAACGCATATAACGGAGTGAGATAAAGAAGATACATCCCGCCAATATCCAGCGAAGCAGCGGTAAATGGATGGATTAAAAAGCGTATCGGGCGGGTGCGGAGAATAGTCATCATAGCGCGCGCCCACCGTGCGGTTAGAGTGCGTAATATCAGTGAGCCGGGCGCCCCAAATACCAATCCGAGAGGTCCAAACATACCAAGTAACAGATGCTGCAACATATGACCGCGTAAGTCATGATGCGCCCAGTTAGCCAAAGGCGGCAGCATGGATGCCACGATCATGACGGTGCCGGCGGTGAAGCTGGCCATGCGCCAGGCGCTCCAGTGGGCAACCCGGCATAAACGGACAGCGGCGATCAAATAAAAAAAGAGGATGACAGCAGGAGCTATGACCAAAAGAATAAATAGCGCGACTGAATGAGGCATCGCCGCAGGATGCATCATGGGATCCACGGATCAAACTTCCGTTTTAGCGGATAGAGCAGACCGCGCGTGACGATAAATCAGCAAGCCTGCCACCAATAACAGCACAGCAGACAGATTCCAGATAAGGTCATAAAGCAGCACGTTATCAACATAGCGGATCTGATGCAGCCTGAGCAGCTTGTGATCAACAATCCCATCAAACAGTTGAAAAGCCCCCAAACCCATAATGAATCCTGCCCATGCTGCCGTGCGGTTGAGTTTTCCACGGCTTCGCAGGTCCGCAAACATGAAAAAACCAAGCACGAAAAGAATCAGCTCGCCTGCGTGCAATAATCCATCTGAAAGCAGGCTAAACGCGGGTGTGCCCCAGTCAAAGAAGTGATGCCAGGCCAGAATCTGATGAAATACCACTTCATCAATTGCCGCCATCATACCGATACCCAGTGGAAGGGTGGCTATGAATGAACGTTTCAGATCGGATTGAGGACTGGAATTCAAAGTTGGCACTACGCTCTCCGGGTAAAAGTTAAATTTCACTTAAGAAGCGTAGATGATAATTCCCGCAGCCCGGTCGGTTTACGCCAGCGTTATGTCGGGCAGGGCGCACGACATGACCAAAAGCGGTTTTCCAGAGATTTCGCTGAGATTGTGATGATAGCAATCAGGCCTTGAAGCGATGAGAAATTGTGACCAAAATATCCACTGGTCACTCATCGTTTACATCAGCTCACCGAGCAAAGTTGAAATATGACAGAGAAAAAAACTACCGCCGCCACGCGTGGGCCTTCCGATCACACCATCCGCGATCAGATTGTGGCTGCCGCCATGGAGTACTTTAGCCATTACGGCTTTGAGAAAACCACCGTATCCGATCTCGCGCGATCAATCGGCTTCTCCAAAGCCTACATTTACAAGTTTTTCGGTTCAAAGCAGGAAATCGGTGAAGTCATCTGCGCCAATTGCCTTACGGATATCACGGAAAGGCTGAACGCTGCGCTGGAGCAGTCACCTTCCGCCACGGAAAAAATAAAGCAGCTGTTTCAGACGCTTGCTGTGGCAGGCTGCGAGCTGTTTTTCCGCGAGCGGCGGCTGTATGACATTGCCGCCGCTTCCTCGCGTGAGCACTGGCCTGCTGCTGTGCAATATGAGGATTCCCTGCGTGAAATCGTGCTCGCCATCCTGCGCGCAGGACGCACTGCCGGGGAATTTGAGCGTAAAACGCCGCTGGATGAAACGGCCGCTGCCGTCTATCTGGTGCTCAGACCTCTTGCCGATCCACTCCAATTGCAATCCTCACTTGATACGGCCGGAGAAGATGCAAGCCAATTGGCTGCATTAGTACTTAGAAGTCTCGCTCCGTAGTTTGTGACCATTGACATAATTGGTCACTAGTCAGAGAATGGCGTCCTCATACTTTCCTTGAGTAAGGTAACCCATGCTCCGGCATCTCCCTTTGTTGTCCGTCGTCTGCCTGCTGCCGGTCATTCTGACTGGCTGCGGCGAACCTCTATCAGCCGCTGACGATCCGCGCTCCCGGCCGCCACTCATCAGGACGGCGACCGTCGAGCCTGCGGCGGGTCAATCTCGCGTTTTTACCGGCATTGTGGCCGCACGTTTTCAGAGCGACCTGGGTTTTCGCGTGTCGGGCAAGGTGCTTGAGCGTCTGGTTGATAAGGGGCAAAGCGTCAAACGCGGCCAGCTGCTGATGAGGCTTGATCCGGCTGATCTCGCGCTGCAGGTCCGCGCTGCGGAGGGTGCGGTAAACGCCGCCCAGGCACGCGCGCGCCAGACCGGCGATGATGAGAAACGCTATCGTGGATTGGTGGGTTCTGGCGCGGTCTCTGCATCCTCTTACAGTCAAATTCGTGCAGCGGCAGATGCAGCGCGTGCCGATCTGAGCGCCGCGCAGGCGCAGGCACGCGTGGCGCTCAACGCCTCGCAATATGCCGTATTAAGTGCTGATGCCGATGGCGTGGTGGTGGATACGTTGGCCGACCCAGGCCAGGTGGTTAGCGCCGGTCAAACGGTTGTGCGCCTCGCCCGCGCTGGTCAGCGTGAGGCGATGGTCAGTCTGCCGGAGACTTTGCGCCCGCAGGTGGGATCGTCGGCCACAGCCATCCTGTATGGCAGTGGGATCGAGAACGATGCCAGGCTGCGCGAGTTGTCAGATTCGGCGGATGCAGCAACCCGCACCTACGAAGCACGCTATGTGCTGAGCGGTGCCGCAGCCGGTGCTCCACTGGGTTCAACCGTAACCCTGCGTATCCCGGAATCTGCGACGACGCCAGAATCCTGGTCAGTACCGCTCAGTGCGGTGTGGGATGCGGGACGCGGTGCTGGCGTCTGGCTGGTGGAAGGCAAACCCGCCAAAGTCACCTGGCGGGCCGTGACGCTGCTCGGCATCAGCGACGACAGTGCGCGCGTGTCGGGTCCGCTTCAGAGCGGGGAACAGGTGGCCGCGCTGGGCGCACACCTGCTGCATGAAGGTGAAGCCGTCCGCATCGGAACGCCTGGGTCGCAAGGAGCCACGCCATGAGCCACAATCGCTTTAACCTCTCGGCGCTGGCGGTGCGTGAACGATCGGTCACGCTGTTCCTGATCATTCTCGTTACGGTTGCCGGCATAGTGGCTTTTCTGGGTCTGGGAAGAGCGGAAGATCCCCCGTTTACCGTCAAGCAACTGACGGTGATCACTGCCTGGCCCGGCGCCACCGCGCAGGAGATGCAGGATCAGGTGGCCGAACCGCTGGAGAAGCGGCTGCAGGAGCTGAAGTGGTATGACCGCACCGAGACCTATACGCGCCCCGGAATGGCATACACCATGCTTTCCCTGCAGGACAGCACGCCGCCTTCTGAAGTGCAGGAGCAGTTTTACCAGGCGCGCAAAAAACTCAATGATGAGGCACGCAATCTGCCAGCAGGTGTGATTGGGCCGATGGTTAACGACGAATTCTCGGATGTGGTTTTTGCCCTCTACGCATTGAAAGCAAAGGGTGAACCGCAACGATTTCTGGCCCGCGATGCCGAAAAAATTCGCCAGCAGCTGCTGCACGTTGCGGGCGTAAAAAAAGTGACCATTACCGGCGAGCAGGCAGAACGTATTTATGTCTCCTTTTCCAGCGATCGCCTCGCTACGCTGGGCATTACACCGGAACAGATATTTAACGCCCTGAACGGGCAAAATGCCCTGTCACCCGCCGGTTCGATACAAACGCGCGGGCCCGAGGTGTTTATCCGCCTCGACGGAGCGCTGGATACGCTCGAAAAAATCCGCAACACGCCGGTCGTCTCCGGTAATCACACGCTACGGCTTGTCGACGTGGCCAAGGTCGAACGTGGCTATGTCGATCCGCCCGATTTTCTCATCCGTAGTGAGGGTGAACCTGCACTGATGTTGAGCGTGGTAATGAGGGAAGGCTGGAACGGTCTTGAGCTGGGTAAAGCGCTGGAACAAGAGGTCCGAAATATAAATAGCGACATGCCGCTGGGCATGACGCTCACCAACGTTTCCGACCAGGCGGTTAACATCAGTTCGGCTGTCGATGAGTTCATGGTGAAGTTCTTCGTGGCTCTGCTGGTGGTGATGGTGGTGTGCTTTGTCAGCATGGGCTGGCGCGTTGGCATCGTGGTTGCTGCCGCGGTTCCGCTGACGCTTGCCGTGGTATTTGTGGTGATGGCCGCCACGGGAAAAAACTTTGACCGCATCACGCTGGGTTCACTTATCCTCGCACTGGGTTTACTGGTTGATGACGCCATCATTGCGATAGAGATGATGGTGGTGAAAATGGAAGAGGGCTATGACCGCATCAAAGCATCGGCCTACGCCTGGAGCCATACAGCCGCGCCGATGCTGGCCGGCACGCTGGTAACCGCGATCGGCTTCATGCCCAACGGCTTTGCGCAGTCCACCGCCGGTGAATACACCAGCAATATGTTCTGGATCGTGGGGATTGCCCTGATTGCCTCGTGGGTGGTGGCAGTATTGTTTACCCCTTATCTGGGCGTGAAGATGCTGCCCGACATCAAGCCGGTAGTCGGTGGCCACGCGGCAATCTATAACACCCGCCATTACAATCGCTTCAGACGACTGCTAACCAAAGTCATCGCGCATAAGTGGTGGGTGGCAGGCGCGGTGATTAGCTGCTTTGTGCTGGCCATCATGGGCATGGGGCTGGTGAAAAAACAGTTCTTCCCAACCTCCGATCGTCCTGAGGTGCTGGTTGAAGTGCAAATGCCTTACGGCACCTCAATAGAGCAGACCAGCCAGACCACGGCGCGAATTGAGCACTGGCTGAAAAAGCAAAAAGAAACCCGCACGGTAACCGCGTATATCGGGCAGGGTGCGCCGCGTTTCTATCTGGCGATGGCCCCGGAATTGCCGGATCCCTCTTTTGCCAAAATCGTGGTGCTGACCAACGGCGAGCACGATCGCGATGCGCTGAAGCAGCGTCTGCGAGAAGCGGCAGCAGATGGGCTCTCGCCTGAAGCGCAGGTGCGCGTCACGCAGCTGGTTTTCGGTCCCTATTCGCCTTATCCGGTTGCTTACCGGGTGATGGGTCCCGATCCAGACGTACTGCGCCAGCTGGCCGCGAAAGTGAAAGTACTGATGCAGGCCAGCCCGATGATGCGCACCGTCAACACCGACTGGGGTTCACGTGTGCCGGTAATGCATTTCAGGCTGGATCAGGATCGGCTGCAGGCGATGGGGCTGACGCCTGCCGGGGCGGCTCGTCAACTGCAGTTCCTGCTAAGCGGGGCATCGATCACGGCGATTCGTGAAGATATCCGATCTGTGGAAGTGGTTGGTCGTGCAGCCGGAGAGGTGCGCCTAGATCCCGCGCGCCTTGACGCTTTGACGCTAGCCGGAGCCGATGGGCAGCGCATTCCACTCTCGCAACTCGGTGAAATCGACATCCGCATGGAAGATCCGCTGCTGCGTCGCCGCGACAGAACGCCAACCATAACGGTGCGCGGCGATATTGCTGACGGATTGCAGCCACCGGATGTCTCAAGCGCGTTGAGCCGGGAACTTCAGCCATTAATCGCGTCACTGCCGCCGGGGTACCGTATTGAACAGGCGGGCTCGATTGAGGAGTCGGGTAAAGCGACTAAAGCGATGCTGCCGCTGTTCCCAATTATGATTGCCCTGACGCTGCTGATCATCATCCTGCAGGTGCGTTCCATGGCAGCGATGGTGATGGTTTTTCTGACCGCGCCGCTCGGGCTGGTTGGCGTTGTGCCCATGCTGCTGCTATTCCAGCAGCCCTTTGGCATCAATGCACTGGTTGGGCTGATCGCGCTGTCAGGGATTCTGATGCGTAATACGCTGATCCTGATCGGACAAATCCATCAGAATGAGCGGGAAGGCCACGAACCTTTCAAAGCTATCGTTGAGGCAACGGTGCAGCGCGCCCGGCCGGTTCTGCTGACAGCGCTAGCGGCGATTCTGGCATTTATTCCACTGACGCACTCCGTGTTCTGGGGCACGCTGGCTTACACGCTGATTGGCGGGACGCTGGGCGGCACCATTATGACGCTGGTGTTTTTACCGGCGATGTATGCCATCTGGTTCCGTGTCAGGTAGGCTAATGCTGAAAAAAATCCCCGCCTGGAGCGGGGAAGGAAGTATGAACAATATGCAAAGACTCTCGCACGCTGTGCGTGCTGTGTGTAACCTTCGTACCAAGTATGAAGCGATAAAAGAGTAGTAGCAGTATTTAACGCCTGCAACTCAGGTCCACAAATAAAAATGAAAAGGCTCGGGGACGAGGCCTTTATCACTTCAATCATCACAGCAATGGTTTGATGAACAGCCCTGAAAACCCTGCCTGGCTTCGTTTATCCTCGTCAGTAAAACCCGAGCGTTACTTATCAACATGGTCTTTTAAAAATGAGAAATCGATTAATAAATGGCATTTATTTGGAATGGCCAAATAAAAATTAGCAATATTCTTGATGATTGAGTTCATAAATAACCGAAGCGGTTTCATTTTTATAAAGATGCAATTTAAATGACTGTAATAGGAGCTAAAATAAAAAAAATATAACCCGTGCATTTTTTTTAATCTCCTATAAATTGACCCAGCGGTACTCTCCGCACGTAACGAATGATGCTTTGCATCGCCTCTGAAAGCGTTAGAGATTTCCACTTTCAGAGGTCATTTTTTTCCTGCCATAAAAGTCCATTCCTTTTTACTTGCCCTGTCTCATATTAAATATTCATCAATTCACGCCAATAAAGCTGTACAACATTGCGATCATTGTATAAGTTTACTCCATGACGATCTGATTAAAATATGAACACGTGAGGTTTCCTTGCAGCAGAACCCGGGTAGATGCCATTCAGTAAATGATATTGCAGCGTTTTTCAGCCGCAACACTCTCTCTTCTCAACACTAAATGTTGAACAGAGAGTGATATGAAAAATCACCATGAACAAAAGTTGAGTGATCTTCTCATCGGCGAGGCGGTAATAGCATTGCTGCACGAAAAGGCCGGCATCTCGCGACGTGCGCTCCTCTCGAAGCTTGAATGCATGCTGAAAGCCGAAAAGGATGAAGAACGCGCGCGCGCAATACTTCTCGCTATGCAGGATGTGAAGAAAGAAATCGCCGAGAGTGAATCCCTTAAAGTTGGAGACCGGGAGCACATGGCAAATTTTGATATAGATAAATTCGGTAATGACGACTCAACCCGACATTAACGCCGGCTAAGGGCTTAAGTGCGTGGGAGAGAGACAAAAATGCGCAACTCAGTAAGGATATTTTATGCAGCAGAATACTATCGAGTCAGACCTGCAGAGTTATTTACACAGCACCGGTGACCAATATGCAGAGGAAAAAGAAGTCATTGGTATCATCGTAAAGTCATTGATCGCAGAGAGAGGAAGAGTGACGAACAAGGCCATCATTATGAGTCTGATAGCGGAGCTGGAGAGTGCGACAGATATCGAGCAACTCGATGTGCTGCGCAACTGCCTTGAAATCGTTGTAGGCCGTACGCCTAATGATGAAGACTAAAGAAACCAATCTATTCTATACGCCTACCAGCGGGGAGAGTTGTGTTAATTCCCCCGCTTTTCTGACCGCTACATCCATATTAAAACACTGATCCTCATTTCCCTGAGACTTTACTCACCAGTAGAAAAATGCCCAACGCTCTTCTTCACCCGGAGTAAAGCCCACCACCATTTTTAACGCGTTGAGTAACGCGTCAAGTTGCAGCGGGTCAGTGGTGTTTTCAATTTCCGAGATGAAGTACAAAATAATGGCGCTATTGGAGACACTCTTACCCTGACTCTCTAGCGTCTGTATGGCGGAGTCAATCAGTGTCTTCTCCGCAGAAAGGTTGTCACCTGCGTTTTGGAGATAGTCAGTAATGTCTATTTCGCGGGACGTTTGCTGTGCGCTTTGTTGCATTTTCTCTCCTTGTGATCAGATATTTCTGCGGCAACGTTTGAAAGATGTTTACGCTATTGCGTTGGGTGTTGGCTAAACAAACCCATGCTTGCTGGGCTATTTACCCAGTTAAAAGTCATTCAAAACTAAATTTAGCGCATATTTCTGTTATGGCACGCCTTTCATGGATAAAAATCCATTAATGAGCGGTTCAAAGCCTGAATTCCTTCGACGGGATCGTGACTGGCGTATCTCGCCAACAGATAAAAGTTAGCGATCGAACAGCATGCCGATCAATGTCTGATAGTGGCGTTCTTCTTCTTGAGTGGCAGCGACTTCAAGACGTCTTAACAGTTTAGTGCAGATAGCCTTACGATTAAGGTTCTTGCCTGCCCGAAGGATTTCGACAACAATTTGACCTAGCGTTTCTTGCTGAGTTGGCGCGCTTGCTTTGCTAAAATAGTGTGCAATATCGCTGGCTGTATCGGGAAATTTAGAAACACTCTGACGCATGCGAACCTCGTAAAAGTTGGGATAGTCGATTCTGTCTGAACATAAAGTTAGACAATCTTTTAAAACTTGTACAGGATTAATTTATCTGTACAGATTTTCTTTTTAAGCAAAAGATGCTTATCCTTTTTTTTCATGTAGTTATGTTTGGTTGTGAGATCAGCTATCAGTTCTGGTTGTTGAAGATAAGGGTAAATTTGTACAAAGAGAGAGGAGGCGATTAACTGGAAGAGGGGGGTAATGAAAGGTTCAGGGAATGAAGTCTGTTTAACTCACTTACTTATCGACATAATGCGGAGCGCCCTGAGGCGCATCCTTAACCTGAATCAACGTTAGTCACCCATTAACGATCATTGTTGATAGGGCGTAAATGTCTGGATGCTGAAAGCCAACGTAGCTCTTCGCGGTTTCGTGGGGAGGTTTCGACAAAGGCTTTTAGCCAGCGTCTGGCGTCGGCTATCTGAGCAAGTCTATTGTCGCTGGCATCGCCTTCGGCCATGGTGCCCAACTCAATGATGAGGGATTGAATGTTGATTTCCTTCTGATTCACAGCAAGATTAATCACTGCCTCGCCAATAATGATATGGCCTTGTTCTTCGTCATGAAATAACACTGCGTTTCCTCCAATATTTTCGATTACCGTAAGAATAGTGTAGTAACAAACGTCCTTAAGGTCTTTAAGATTGTTTAGAGATTTCGGTTTATCAAATTATGCATGTTAATGTTGCTGCTCAACTTGCTGATAATTATCTTAAATTATGCCAGATGTAAACGCATTGTTTGATGATAAAGAAAAGTCTCAAATTTCGAGGGAAAATAATGAAATCGTTTTCAAGACAAAACTTGCCTCAATTAATGAAGATTTTGATACGTAATTTGGGAATGGGAAATGAATATTGCCAAATGACAGATGGGGATTAATTAAGGAAGGGGAGAGTGTCGTCCCTGACATTTTCTCCAGCCGGTACACGTTAAACGCGACCGTTGAGGTCATCTTCGTCGTCGTCTTCCGGCCAGAGCCGGACTACGTCCTTAGGCGTCAGTTCGTTTCGTCGTTCAAGCCTGCAAGCGTTTGCAGGTATGGCACGTTATGGACAGCGCGATCGGGCTCTTCAAAACTCTTCAACCATTTCGTGGCTTCAGAAATATCAGACAACCTTGCCTTGCTGCCGCCTGCATTTGCCATATGTTCCAGTTCGTCAATCAGCGATTGTACGCTAACAACTCTCTGTCCCAAGGCAATACTCAGTGCCGCTTCGCCAATAATGACGTAGCCTTTCCCGTCGTGTTGAAAAGACATTAACCATCCTCCATTTTCACGTTTATGACAACCTCGACTTAAACTGTAGGCGCTATGACGGATTTAGCTAAAGGTTAATTCCTAAAAGTCATGAAATCTTAGATTTATATATTTTCTAAGTGACTATTCACTGCCGTTATTAGGTGCTAATGCAGGGTGATATTATTTACAATTTTGCATGAAAGAGGTTTAATGTTAAAGGTGTTAAGCGCTTCTCAATGATGGATATTAACTCGGTGAAATAATGGGAAGGCACTACAAAAAGGGCTGATATATTTAATTCTAAAGTAATCCATGAACAGCTGTATAAATATGAAAGCGCAAGGATGCAATAAAACCCTTTGCAGGTAACGATATTGGTTTCGTTACATTTACGGAAAGCCAGCTTATTACGCGGAAGTTGGCGGACACCAGCTGCCTATTATGCACCGCGCTGTTATATCTGGAGCCCCACCCAGCCATAGCGTATCCACAAGACGTGCGTCTTAACAACTTTCAAGGATTACACCGATGTACAGTTGGCCCGAGTAGCAACTGATAACCATAGACGGATGTGTTGAGGGCACAGCCAGAGTGATGAGTTTCCACTAACAGGTCTAATGGAATGCGGCAGAAAAGTGTCCGCGGAACTGTTGCCTAAAGGGCATTCAGCAGTTTGAAGATCTCATTTACAACCTGCATGGCTGCGTGTTCGATCATCCCTTCATTACGACATAAAACCCAGCCGTGTTCTGCAACGGCTCGCTCGAACGACTGAGTACAAGCGACATGATCTTCCAGCTTATGCATCACCGTACTACTTAACCCGCGCGTTCTGGCCGCAGCCCTTGCCCATGAAATTTCAGGCGCAGTAACAACCCCGACATGCAGGTCCGGCGCTTGCACGTTTCGATCAATGTTTAACTGTAAAATCTCAGCAAAGGGAACCATCCGGCGAAACGCGGCATCTGACGGGTACCAGCGATCCATCAAAATGATGCTGTCCGGTGGCTGTTTAGTCAGCACATGTTGGGAAATCCATGCACGGCTATCAGCAAAGCGCGCACAAACTTCCCACTCTAAATCCATGGAGGGATTTCTGGCCAGCCTGTTCACCATAGCCATTGTTTCTCTCCTGAAGGGATCGCTTTTTTTCTCGCAAAGCCGGATTACCTTGATGTTATCAGCCCTGAGTTCTTTCGTGATGGCTTCCAACAGCGTGGTTTTACCCACCCCTTTGGGCCCGTCCAGAGATACAAACAGCGGACGGCTCATAGTCGAAATGACGGGTGATGTAGCGTTTGTGTGAAATTCAAATCGGGCAAAAGCATCTTATTTCCTTCTTATTAACCGGTGTCCACTTTCTACGTCCGGTGAAGCTACCAACTCCGCTGGCGAGCATTTTATTCACTACGCAAACCTTAGTCACACCAAATTTCAGGCAATAAAAAACCCGCACGAGGCGGGTTTTTTTATTATCAGCGGTGCTTATCTGCTCAGACTATTGTCTTCATCGCTATTGTAAGCGTTGCTGATAATGAGCGCGGCTTACAGCGGAGTAACGTTACCCGCTGCTGGGCCTTTGGCGCCATTTTCAATGGTGAAGGAAACTTGCTGACCTTCATCAAGAGTTTTGTAGTTGTCGCTCTGGATGGCAGAGAAATGGACGAAAACATCCTTGCTGCCATCGTTAGGAGTGATAAAGCCAAAACCTTTATCAGAGTTAAACCATTTTACTAAACCAGTCATTTTGTTAGACATAGATAATTCCTTAATTGATGAGCCACTTGTAGCGGCGAAAATTGGCCTGAAGTGAAAGATTTACTTATTGGGCACTTAGGAGGAGGCTCTCGAAGAAGGATATCTAGGGATAACACTTGAACTGAGGACTGCTTTACTAAAACTGCTTCATAAGGTCTGTGTTCCAAACCGATGACGCATTAAGACATAGCGATAATAATTTAGCAACGAATATGTTTATTTATTTTAACCATTTAAAGACCTGGACGGCTGAACGGCCGGTTACGCTTCATCTTTGGCTGCGCTTTGCCGCGCCGGTCATCGCCGCATGGTTTGTTGTCTGCGTTGTGATGCTACTGATTGGCGTGGCGATTATCTGGGGACCGTTCTGTTAAAAAACTAAGGAGCCCACATTGGGCTTCTCGATCTCTTTTGACATGTTTAAAAAAACGCATTTTATCGACATATCTCTTTGGCGTGTTTTGGTTGAAAGCTCGATAACAGCTAATCCAGGTCATTTCCTATAGCAATAACAAGCAACTATAATCTTACCGGTTAAGTGACTTGATCTGCTTTATAAGCACGTCAGCTTTTCCACTCCTTTTCGCGGCGGTGAATTTTAGAGGCATACATGATGCGAACTCTTCAGGCGGCCTGGTTGCTTACTCTGTCCCTGTTTGTCTGTCCCGCCTCGGCGGCCAACACGATCAGCGATGGCTGGGAATGGCTCAAGCAGGACGTTTCACAAACCTGGCAGGAACCGCAGTATTACGATCTCTATCTGCCTTTCATCAGCTGGCATGCCCGTTTTGCTTACGATAAAGATAAAACCGATAACTACAATGAAACGCCATGGGGGGGCGGGTTGGGCGTCTCGCGCATCAATGAAGACGGTAACTGGAGCGCGCTCTACGCGATGGCGTTTAAAGATTCCCATAACGAATGGCAGCCGATCATTGGTTATGGCTGGGAGAAAGGCTGGTATCTGGATCAATCGCGTGATTTTCGTCTCGGACTTGGGCTAACCGCCGGTATCACCGCGCGCGATGACTTCGCCAATTACGTGCCGCTGCCTATCGTGCTGCCGCTGTTCTCCGCTGGTTATAAACGTTTCAACGTGCAGTTCACCTATATTCCCGGCACTTACAATAACGGTAACGTGCTGTTTGCCTGGGTTCGCTATGCCTTCTGATTCCGCCAACGCGTTGCATAAAGATCGCATCAGCAAAGTGCTCAAGCGCGTAACGTTAGGCTTGCTGGTTTTGCTGGTGATGTTCCTGGTGATCCGTGGTTATCAATCCGAACAGGGACCGCCGCTGCATCGCTGGCATACGTGGTCGGCGGATGAAATGTCGGTGGATGAGATTGATCGCGCCAGCTTCGCGGATTATCTGACGCGTGAAGCAGCGATTTTCCACGACATGAAGCTCAACGTGACCGACCAGCTCAGTGACGATGAGAAAACGGCGCTCAACCGCTTTAATGCGCAAAGCCCGGTTTATCCGGCGCGATTCGACACCGACTGGAATCGCTCTTATATCCTCGAGCCGGAAGGAAAAGCGAAAGGTGCGGTGGTGCTGCTGCATGGATTAACCGATTCGCCGTACAGCATGCGCTATCTGGCGCAGGCGTATCAGCAGAAGGGTTTTGTGGCGGTAGTGCCGCGGCTGCCGGGACACGGCACGGCGCCCGGTTCGCTCACCAAAGTTGACTGGCAAATGTGGATGGCGGCAACCCGCTTAGCGGTGCGCGAAGCGACACGCCTGGCGGGCAGCAACGTACCTTTGCATCTGGTTGGATACTCGAACGGCGGCGCGCTGGCGGTGAAATACAGCCTCGATACGTTGCAAAATAACGCGCTGCGCAAGCCGCAACAGCTGGTATTGCTGTCGCCGATGATTGGCGTCACCGCCTATGCGCGGTTTGCTGGCTTAGCCGGCTGGCCCGCCATCATCCCCGGCTTCGCCAAAGCGGCGTGGCTGAGCATCATCCCCGAATACAATCCTTTCAAGTACAACTCGTTCCCGGTGCGCGCGGCGCGGCAATCGTGGTTGCTGACGCAGGCGATGCAGGATCAGCTGCTGCATGTGATTCGCGGCGGCAGCATGCCGGCGTTTCCTCCGGTGCTGACCTTCCAGTCAGTGCTGGATTCCACCGTCAGCACCCGCGCGGTGGTCAATGCGTTCTATCGCTATCTGCCGGATAACGGCAGTGAACTCGTGATGTTCGACGTCAACCAGGCGGCGAACTTGCGCGCGCTGTTCAGGCCCGCGCTCTACTCAGCGGTCAATAATTTGTTGCCGCCTGCGCCGCGCCGCTATGCCTCAACGGTCATCACCAACGCGTCACCGACCACCTATCAAACCGTGGCGCGCATTACAGCGGCAGATCAAACGCAAGAGATCGTGCGTTCGATGCATGAAGCTTGGCCGCAGGATACCTATTCGTTATCGCACATTGCCGTGCCGTTCCCACTCAGCGACTCGCTGTATGGCCGCGAGCCAACGGAAAAGAATCGTTATGGCATTAGCTTTGGCACCATCTCGCTGCGCGGTGAAACCGCCAGCCTGATTGTTGGGCTGGATACGCTGATGCGCAACACCTCCAATCCGTTTTTCGATTACATGATGTTGCAAATCAAGGGGCGCATTGACTGCAGCAGTCAGAGCAATCTGCCGGCCTGCATCAAAGGGTTATGACTTTTTTCAGCCAGCCGCTGGCGAGGATCACTCTGGAGAGCAGCACCGAAGCGGCAAAGGTCACGGCAATCAGCGTCAGCTTAGTCGCCAGCGAGGTGATGGGAATCAGCGCGGTGAGCAGATGGAAAACCGAGTAGTGAAGAATATAGACGCCGGTCATAGTTTTGCTGATGGTCGCCAGAATGGTCTCTTTAACCGCCACATTGCGGCGAAAGCGCACCTGACTGGCGGCAATCACCAGCACCACCACCAGCAGATAAATCTGCGAGCCAGTGAGAATAAAGGCGTTGCGATCGGCTTTGAATAGCGCAAAGAAGAAGTGCTGCTCATAAAACCAGGTAAACAGGTAGATAAAGGGCAGGGCGATTACCGCGCCGCGCGCCACTTTTTTGCGCTCCATCCAGTCATTAATCAGCGGATCGCACAGCAGTTGGCCGGTTAAATAAAACAGCAGCCAGGTCCAGAGCCGATACTGCGGTTCAAGCCGGAACAGCGGGTCGTCCGGATGCAGCACCGCCAGCAAATCGTAGCCATATGAGAACGCCAGCAACGCAAACACCAGCGCAACGAACGCGCGTCGGTGCTGGCTAAGCCAGATCATCAGCGGGTGAAAGCTGTAGATGATAATGAACGAGAAGATGAACCATGGCTGGATCAGGTAGCCGCGCTGATAGGGTTCCCACAGGTAATAGACCGTCATCCAGAACAGAAACACGATCACCAGATTGCGAATCTTGCCTATCTGCCAGTTAACATCCTGCTCGGAACGGGCATCCATTATCCCGGCGACGACAAAAAACAGCGGCGTGGCGATGGTGGAGATAAAGGTCAGAAACGCCAGAATCCAGTGATAATCGTAATCGTAGCGATCCCAGGTGTTGTACACGGTGAAAAATGTCACCGCCGTCATACATCCCAGCGTTTTAATCACGTTGAGGCCGGTCACATTCATGATGCGCTAGCCACCGTTTGGCGATGGAAGCAGGCGTAAATCACCGGCAGCACCAGCAGCGTCAGCACCGTGGCAAAGCCCAGACCAAACCAAACATAATCACCACCGCCATGCTCTGGAAGAACACATCGCGCAATAGCGGCGCCAGCCCGAGCACGGTGGTGAAGGCGGTCAGCAGAATAGGGCGCAGACGCGAGGTGGCGGCGTAGATGATCGCGTCAGCCTGCGGCTTTACTAGCTTCTGCTGTTCAATCTCTTCGACCAGCACGATGCCATTGCGAATCAACATACCGCTCAGACTCAGCAGGCCGATTAACGCCATAAAGCCAAACGGAATTCCGGTGATCAAAAAGCCCGGCGTCACGCCAATCAGCGCCAGCGGCACCGTCAGCCAAATGGCGACGGCGTTTTTCAGCGAGCTAAACATCAGCACGGTGATCACAAACATCACCAGATAACCCAGCGGCAGCGAGGTAAACACGCCTTGCTGCGCTTCACTGGAGCTCTCCGCATCGCCGCCCCACTCAATGCTGTAGCCGTGCGGCAGCGAGATTTGCTCAATCAGCGGCTTCACGCGCGCCACAATATCGCCGGACGTAGCGTTGCTGAGCGGATTCGGGTCAGCCTGCACTGTGAGTACGCGGCTGCGATCGCGGCGCAGAATCAGCGGATCTTCCCATTGCAGCGTAAAACCGCTCACCACGTTGCTGAGCGGGATGTACTGCTGCTGGCTTTGGCTCCACACCAGCACGTTATTGAGATGATTGGCGTCCTGCCGTTCGCTGGCCGGTGGCCGCACGATAACCGGCAGCAGGTCAGCGCCTTCACGATACAGCCCAACGCGGCTGCCGGTGAAATTCATCTCCAGCGCGTTATCCACCTCCTGCTTATCGACGCCAAGCTCGCGACCCAGCGCCAGATTAAACTGCGGGCGAATAACTTTGCTGCGGTTTTGCCAGTCGTTGCGCACGCTGTCGGTGGCGGGATCGGCGGTGAGGATGTCGCCGACCTGGCTGGCGATCAGGCGCATTCTGTCGGGATCGGGACCTTTGATACGCACCTCAATTGCGCTACCGCCCGAAGGACCAAACATCACCCGTTTGGTGCTGGCATTGACCTGCGGATACTGGCGCGCGATGTAGGCATCAATACGGTGTGACAACGCGGCGATATTACGCTGATCGTCCATGCGCACCATGATTTGCGCATAATTGCTGTACTGACGCTGCCCGTTGTAAGTGAGGATAAAGCGCATGCTGCCCTGGCCAATGGTGGTGACGGTAGACACCACGCCTTGCTGCCCGGTAATCGATTTTTCAACGTCGCTGGCCATCTGCTCGGTGGCGTTGATATCGGTGCCGTACGGCAGCCAGAGATCGACAAAGAAGATCGGCGTATTGGCTGAAGGGAAGAAGTTTTGTCGTACCGATCCAAAGCCCCAAATCGCCAGCGCCAGCAGCACCGCCATCAGCGAAAGCGTGAGGGTTTTTTGCCTGAGCAACACCAGCAACATGCGCTGATAAAAGCGATAAAAACCGCCGTCATAAGGTGAAACTTCAGCCGCAGCTTTAGTAGGTTCCTGTGTTTTAAACAGCCACCATTTGATCAGCACCGGCGTGATGGTGAGCGCCGAGAACCAGCTCAGCAGCAGGGAAATCAGCAATACCTGGAACAGCGATTTGCAGTACTCGCCGGTGGAATCCTGCGAAAGACCAATCGGCGCAAACGCCAGAATGGCGATTATCGTCGCGCCCAGCAGCGGGAAGGCGGTGCGGCGAATCACAAAGTTGATGGTGGTCATCAGCGGCGAGTTTTGCTGACGCGCGATCAGCACGCCTTCGACAATCACAATCGCATTATCCACCAGCATGCTCAGCGCGATAATCAGCGCGCCCAGCGAGATGCGCTGCAACTCAATGCCGCACAGATACATGATCAGCAGCGTACCCAGCACATTGAGCGCCAGCGACAACGCGATGATAATGCCGCTGCGCACACCCATAAAGATCAGCAGCACGCCGACGACAATCGCCAGCGCCATCAGGAAGTTGGTAATAAAGCCATTCACCGAGTGCGCCACTTCGGCGGCCTGATCGTAAAACACGTTGATCTGAATGCCCGCCGGTTTTTCTGCCGACATCTGCTGCAGTTTGGCCTCCAGCGCGCGCCCGACATCAATGACATTCACACCGGGAATAAACGAAATTCCCATGGTGACCGCCGGACGTCCGCTGGCGTGGTAAATGCTGGAGGGCGATTCACTCAGCCCGCGCGACAGCGAGGCGATATCGCGCAATCGGGTGGTGGCGTGATCGCCAGGCGGGCTGACCAGCAAGTCGCCCAACTCTTCGATGTTCTGAAACTCGCCGGTTGGATGCAGACGGATCGATTCCGTGCCGGCTTTGATGTCGCCCGCATTGGAGACCACGTTGAGTCGACTTAGCACGCTGGCGAGCTGCGGCAGCGTAATGCCGCGCGCGGCCATCATCGTTAAGGAGACATCGATATTAATTTGCTGTGGGATCACGCCGCCCAGCGCCACCTTGCCAACGCCCGGCACCAGCACCAGCTCACGCCGTAGCTGCTCCGCGTACTGCACCAGCTCCGGGTTGCTGAAGTTGTTGCCAGAAATAGCGAAGAAGAAACCAAACACATCGCCAAAATCATCGTTAACGAACGGCGCGGCCACGCCAGGAGGAAAGAAACGCGCCGCATCGCCGACTCTGCGCCGCAGTTCGTCCCAGATTTGCGGCAACGCGTTGGAGTGATAACGCGAGTCAATGTTGACGGTAATCTGCGACAGGCCGTTGGAAGAGATGGAGCTGACATTGTCCAGATAGGGCAACTGCTGCAGCGCATTCTCCAGTGGCAAGGTGACTTCCTCTTCCACCTGCTGGGCAGACGCGCCGGGATAGTGGGTGACAACCACCGCGGTCTTAATGGTAAAAGCCGGATCTTCGAGACGGCCAATATTGAGCAGAGCAAAAATGCCGCCGACGCCCAGTAACAGAATCGCCAGCCAGACGCGGACCGGATTGTCGATAAACTGCCGGGAAGTATCCATTACAGCCCTCGCTCACGCGTCCAGATGCGTACCGGTTGCTGATCATGCAGCTCGTTGACGCCAGCGGCGACCACGCGTTCACCGGCGTGCAGCCCGGCGGTGATCACCACGCCGCGATCGGTCACTTCACCCACGCTGACTTTGCGATCTTCTAACGTCAGCTGATCGCCGCTGCCTTGCACCACCCAAACATGCGGCTCGTTGCGCTGGCTGTTATCGGGATTGAATACCGCCTCCACCGGCACCACTAACGATTCGCGATTCACATTGGCGGGCAGATTGGCGAGGTTAATCGTCACCGTGCCACTGACGCCGCCCACCGCCGGGAAATCGGCCGGGCGCGGCATAGTTAAAATAATCTGCCACGTCAGCGAGTTGCTGTTACTGCTGCCGGTGTGCTCTTTGTACTCGGCCTGGAATTCGCGATCCGGCAATGAGTTGATGCGCACCACCGGGCGATAGGTCAGGTTGCGTATATCCAGCGCGGTAAACAGGTTTTCCGGCACGCTGAACACCACGTCGAGCAGATCGTTGCGGGTCAAGGTAGCGATGGTTTGTCCGGCGGCGACCACCTGATGATTGCGCACGTTAACCACGGCGGCCACGCCGCTGAACGGCGCGGTTAGCGTCATCTGGCTCAACTCTTCACGGGCAATTTGCAGCGCGGCATTGGCCGCATCGCGGTTGGCGCGCTGCACATCCATGTCTGCCTGCGAAATCGCCTGGCGGCCGGAGAGCGTCTGGAAGCGGGCAAATTGCCTCTGGGCAAGCGTGGCGGCGGTCTGGCGCTCATTAACGCGCTGCTGCGCTTCCCGCGCCGTAAGCCTGGCGATGAGCTGGCCCTGCTCGATGCGGTTGCCCTGGCGAATATCCAGCGATTCAATCTGTCCTGCACGTTTGAACGACAAATCGGTGGAGTCGCCGGATTCAATGCGCGCCGGGAAGATACGTTGTTGAGATTCGCCGGATGCCACAACTTCAACGACTTTCACCATGCGTGGCGGTGGCGTGACTTCCTGTGTTTTTTGATCGCAACCCGTTGTTAAAAATATAACAATGGCAGCCAGCGTAATATAACGAGTCACTGTTTTATCCTCAGCAACAACGAATCCATTGTTGGCAATAATGTGAGTGGATAATTTAATTACCAAGCATAGAGACAACCGCGTAGGTGAATAGTCCTACGGCGGAGCAGGTAACGATCGCAATGACAACATAAAGACTCAGACGGAGCAGGCTATAACCATACATCGTTGCCTCCATTAACCATGACCACAGAAAAACTGCGCCATCGTCTTGAAAGGTGAGAAGTATTAACAGGATGTTTTTATTATCGATGAGCATAGAGGCAGATGTCAAAAAAAGTAAAGCCTAATAGCTTGTAATATTTTTGATGAAATTAACCAGATTTAAATCTAATAAAACTGATTTTCATGGATATTTAATCCGCAATATCGATATAAAATATCAGATTAAAGTAACCTGAATATTGGCTTTAAATTACCCAGCCTTATGAATTATCACACTATATTTTTATTATTATCCGCGTTCGGATAAGTCTGGTGAGATAAATGGTTTTCGCCTCGCGACTTTTATTGAGAAATGAATGCGTTGAATATCCCTGTGCTACGTTTATAGCGTTCATTTTACAAAATGCTTTCAATTTCGTATAGAAAATAGGGCTGCTCCATTACCGCTGAGCAGCCATTAACGACATATTTTTCAATCTGAAACGGACCGCTTCTTCCACCGGATAAGTCAGGTCTGATCTTTTCGTTCAATGGCGACTTGTTAAATACGGGATATCACCGCCTTGATTTCCGAAACAGGATTTGAGGAGAAAGCGATGAATACTGCGAAACCGGAAAGTACCTATTATCAACTTTCTGTCGATGAAACGCTGGCCAGTACGCAAAGTTCCACCGAGGGAATCAGTAGTGCTGAAGCGGCGGCGCGCCTAACACAGTACGGGGAAAATGCCCTGCCACAGAAACCCGGCAAGCCGGTTTGGCTGCGTTTTCTCGCTCACTTCAACGATGTGCTGATCTACGTTTTGCTTGCCGCTGCGCTGCTAACTGCCGTCATGGGACACTGGGTTGATACGCTGGTGATTCTCGGCGTGGCGGTGGTGAATGCCCTGATTGGCCACATTCAGGAGAGCAATGCGGAAAAATCCCTGCAAAGTATCCGCAATATGCTCTCCAGCGAAACGGTGGTGATCCGTGCGGGTAATCACGAGACGCTGCCCACCACCGCGTTGGTGCCAGGTGATGTGGTGGTGATCCGCGCTGGCGACCGCATCCCGGCGGATCTGCGCGTTATTGAGGCGCACAACCTGCGCGTTGAAGAAGCGATTCTGACGGGCGAATCCACCGTGGTTGAGAAGGGCACGGACGCGCTCATCGGCGAGCTGCCGCTGGGCGATCGTACCAATCTGCTGTTCTCCGGCACCACCGTCAGTTCGGGCGGCGGCAAAGGGCTGGTGGTCGCTACCGGTGGCGCCACGGAACTTGGGCACATCAACCAGATGATGTCCGATATCGAAAAGCACCGCACGCCGCTGCTGGTGCAGATGGATAAACTTGGTAAAGCCATTTTCCTGATCATCCTGGCGATGATGGCCGCGCTGTTTGTCTTTAGTTTGCTGTTCCGCGATATGCCGGTTTCAGAGCTGATGCTGTCCCTGATTAGCCTTGCGGTGGCATCGGTTCCCGAAGGATTACCGGCGATTATCTCGATCATTCTGTCGCTTGGCGTACAAACCATGGCGAAGCAGCAGGCGATCATCCGCAAGCTGCCTACCGTGGAAACGCTGGGCGCGATGACGGTGATTTGCTCAGATAAAACCGGCACGCTGACCATGAATGAAATGACGGTGAAAGCGATTATCACCGCCGATCAGATTTACCGCGTTGATGGCGTGAGCTATGAACCGGTGGGCGCCATCCATAAAGCCGATGACGCTGTGCCGGTAAAAGTGGCGCAAGGCTCGATCCTCGAGCGCTATCTGCGCACCATCGATCTGTGTAACGACAGCCAGCTGATTAAAGACGAAAACGGACTGTGGAAAATCACCGGCGGCCCGACGGAAGGCGCGCTTAAAGTGCTGGCCGCCAAAGGACATCTGCCTTCAGTCACCACCGAACTGCGCAATAAAATCCCCTTTGATTCGCAATACAAATACATGTCGACGCACTATCTGATTGGCGATGAAGAGTGCGTGCTGTTGACCGGCGCGCCGGACGTACTGTTCAGACATTGTCAGCAGCAGCAAACAGAGGCCGGATTGCAGCCGATCGATCTGCCGTGGTGGGAAGCCAAAATTGAGGAGTATGCGCGCGAAGGATTACGCATGGTGGCGGCGGCCTGGAAACCGGCCACGCCAGGACAAACTGAGCTGACGCATCAGGATTTGCATCAGGGCATGATTTTGCTCGGCATCGCCGGGATGATGGATCCACCGCGACCGGAAGCCATCACCGCGATTGGCGACTGCCTGCAAGCCGGCATTCGCGTGAAAATGATCACCGGCGACCATCCGCAAACTGCGATGAGTATTGGGCAGATGCTGGGAATCGGTAACGCCAGCACCGCCATCACCGGACGCGAACTGGAAGTGATGGATGACCAGCAATTGAGTGAGGCGGCGCAGGCGTACGACATCTTTGCCCGTACCAGCCCGGAAGATAAATTCCGTCTGGTGCAGGCGCTGCAAAGCAAAAAAGAGGTGGTCGGGATGACCGGCGATGGCGTTAACGATGCGCCCGCGCTGAAGCAGGCGGATGTCGGTATCGCCATGGGGATTAAAGGCACCGAAGTGACTAAAGAAGCCGCCGATATGGTGCTGACGGACGATAACTTCGCCACCATCGCCAGCGCGGTGCGGGAAGGGCGCCGTGTCTATGACAACCTCAAAAAGACCATTTTGTTCATCATGCCGACCAACCTCGCGCAGGGCTTGCTGATCATCATTGCCTTGCTGGCCGGTAACCTCATTCCGCTGACGCCGGTGTTGATTCTGTGGATGAACATGGCGACTTCCGCCACGCTCTCCTTCGGCCTGGCGTTTGAAGCGGGTGAGCAGAATATCATGCGTCGTCCGCCGCGCGATCCCAAACTGCATGTGATGGATGGTTTCGCCATCTGGCGCGTGATTTTTGTCGGTTCGATGATCGCCATCAGCGCTTTTGTACTGGAAGCCTGGCTGCAACCGCGCGGCTATTCACCGGAGTTTATTCGTACCGTGTTATTACAAACGCTGGTAACGGCGCAGTGGTTTTATATGCTGAACTGTCGTGTTTCCGACGGCTTCTCATTGAGCAAAGGTTTGCTGATGAATAAAGGCATCTGGATCGTCAGCGGCGTGCTGTTAGTTCTGCAATTGCTGATTATCTACGCGCCCTTTATGCAGCTGCTGTTTGGTACCACCGCGCTACCGTTACGTTACTGGATTATTACCTTGATCATTGGCTTCGTGATGTTTTTAATTGTCGAAATCGAAAAGCCATTAACGCGGAGATTCAGAATCAATTAATAGCGCGTGACATTCAGGCCGTTTCTCTTACGGCCTGAATGTTTTTCGTCACTTGACCTCAAACAAGGCCCAGCGCACAGGTTTTTCTCTATAATACATTTTGTATAGGATGAAGGATCTTAATAATGGGACTGAACGAGTTTCCTTTATGGTCAAGGCTTTTGCGCGTACTGATAATTCTCGCCACGTTGACCATAATTCTCACCGGTATCTATCTGGCATCGGCATTAATTAATCAGGTGATGCTGTCATTGTTTCTGGCGATTATGCTCGATCCGTTAATCAGTCGGCTCGAAAGAAAACGCGTGCCGCGTCTGCTCTCATCGCTGCTGGTGATTGTGCTGCTGTTATTGGTGATTGTGTTCACCATCATCAAACTCACCGTATTAACCCCCGATTTAATCCAGCTGAGCCGTCAGGCACCGCAGTTACTGGCCGAACGCTTCGAGCCGGTGACGCAGACATTTAGTCATTTGGGCCTGGTTTTAACGCCCAACGACATGCTGGCGTTTGTTGATGCGGGTGCGGTGGTGCGCTTTGTCACGGGTTTTCTCACGCAAATACCCAGCATTCTTTCCTGGTGGCTGATGGTATTTCTGATGCTGTTTTTCATGCTGTATGAAATGAGAAATTTAAAAATCCTGCTACGTAAACAGGCCGAAGGGAAATATCAGCGCTATTACGTGGCGCTTGAAGAGGGCGTGCAAAGCGTTATCGTTTATGCTCAGGTTAAAACCCTGACCAGTATTGTCGGCGGCATTATTGTCTGGGCGGGCGCACATCTTCTTGGCTTGAAGTTCGCCTTTTTCTGGGGTGTGTTGATGTTTGTCTTCAACTATATTCCGGTGCTGGGTTCATTTATGGCGGCCATCCCGCCAGTGCTGCAAAGTTATATGCTGTACGATATCCAAACCGCATTGGTGGTCGCGCTGTTCTTTGTGGCGTTAAATTTAATCCTGAGTTCAGTCATTGAGCCGTTATTATTGGGTAAGCGGTTGAATATGGCGCTCACCACACAGCTGCTGGCGTTTCTTATCTGGCAATCCTTGTTGGGCATCATCGGCGCGATTCTGGCAATTCCGCTGACGTTTATGTTGAAAAAAATATTATTAGCGAGCGCGGGTAACGAAAAGCAGGGAGAGCATTTTCCAAAAAGGTCGCCATAAATGCCGTTATGCTTGTTTTTTTTCAATGGCGAATACGCTGGCCGGGGCCGCCTTTGGTCCGGCGGTCCTCGCGCCGCTTACGCGGTACCTTCATTTCGCTCGTCAGCCTGACGGACCGGCGGAGACGGGACTTCCTTGTCCCGGCTCCGCCTTTCGCCCGCGTCCTGCGGGCTCTCCTGGCTTCCTCGCTACATTCAGCGCTGCGGATTGCCGGCCCAAAAGCGGCCCCGGCCTGCTTCTTAGCTTCCAAGCGTGGTTTTGAAAACGGCTCAATTTCAAGATGCGTCAGAGCCCACACGGATAATACGGACTCAAGGCAAAATTTCACGCTCAAGACTTACTACCCCGATAAAAGGTTTGATACAGCACCGGCAACACCAGCAGCGTTAGCACCGTGGCGAATCCCAAACCGAAAATGATCACCACCGCCATGCTTTGGAAAAACACATCGCGCAGCAGCGGTAGCAGGCCGAGCACGGTGGTAAAGGCGGTGAGCAGAATCGGGCGCAGACGCGACGTTGCGGCATCGAGAATCGCTTGCTGTAACGGCTGATGCCGCGCCAGCCGGTGCGTTTCCTCAACCAGCACGATACCGTTACGAATTAACATGCCTGACAAACTCAGCAAACCAATCAACGCCATAAAGCCAAACGGAATGCCGGTGAGCAGGAAGCCGCAGGTGACGCCAATCAGCGCCAGCGGCACGGTAATCCAGATCGCCAGCGCATCGCGCAACGAATTAAACATCAGCACGGTAATCACAAACATCGCGAGGAAACCTAACGGCAGCGAGCCAAGCAGGCCGCTTTGGGCATCGCGCGAACTCTCCAACTCGCCACCCCATTCCAGATGATAGCCGGCGGGCAACTTCAGCTGATCGATGGCCGGCTGCACGCGCGCCACAATCTCTGCGGCGGTGCGGCCGCTGGCGGGATCGGGATCGGTCTGCACCGTCAAGACGCGCATGCGGTCGCGGCGCATTATCAGCGGATCTTCCCATTCCAGCTGGAAATCGCTCACCAGATTGGCCAGCGGCACATAACGCTGCTGCGCCTGACTCCACACCTGAATATTGCCAAGATGGTCGATATTCTGCCGCTCCAGCTCGGAAGTCTGCAGCATGATCGGCATCAGCCGCGAGCCTTCGCGCAGCAAACCGACGCTATCACCGCTGAAGTTGATACGCAGCGCGCGGTCGATATCGCGCTTGTCCACGCCCAGCTCCTGACCGCGCAGCGGTGAATACTGCGGACGAATCACTTTACTGCGCGCCTGCCAGTCATGACGCGGCGGAAACGCGCTGCCTTCGGCGAGGAAAATGTCGTCAATCTGGCTGGCAATCTGCCGCAGCGTAATGGGATCGGGGCCGGTAATCCGCAGCGCAATGGCGCTGTCGCTGGCACTGCCGAAATTGATGCGTTTGATGCGCTCTGTCACTTGTGGGAAGTGCTCGCCGATGTGCTGCTCGGTGTGCTGCGCCAGCATTTCTAGCTGCCTGGCGTCCTGCACGCGCACCATGATCTGCGCATAATTGCTGTACTGACGCGTTGCATCGTAAGTCAGCGTAAAGCGCATCGCGCCCTGACCAATGGTTGTCACGGTACTGCTGACGCCCGGCTGCTGGTTGATCCAGCCTTCAATCTCGCGCGCGGTTTGTGCGGTGTAATGGATGTCGGTGCCATACGGCAGCCACAGATCGGTGAAGAAAATCGGCGTATTGGAGGCGGGGAAGAAGTTCTGCTTCACGTAGCCGAAGCCATAGATCGAGGCGGCCAGGCACGCGGCCATCAGCACTAAAGTAGTGATGCGGAAGCGCAGCAGCATGGTGAGCACGCGGCGATACAGGCGAAACACCACGCCCTGATACGGCTGCGCGCGCTCTTTGCTGATTGCCTGGCGACCATCCATCCACTGCACGAACACCGGCGTCAGCGTCAGCGCGGTGATCCAGCTGAGCAGCAGAGAAATCAGCAGCACCTGGAACAGCGATTTACAGTATTCGCCGGTGGAATCCTGCGATAAACCAATTGGCGCGAAGGCGATGATGGCGATCACCGTGGCGCCGAGCAGCGGCAGCGCGCTGCGTTTCACCATCTGCATCATCGCCTGTTGCAACGGCTTGCCGCGCTGGCGATCGACCTTGATGCCTTCAACCACCACGATGGCGTTATCCACCAGCATGCTGAGGGAGATAATCAGCGCACCCAGCGACACGCGCTGCAGCTCAAGCTTGAACAGATACATGATCAGCAGCGTGCCCAGCACATTGAGCGCCAGCGAGGCGGCGATCACCATACCGCTGCGGACGCCCATAAACAGCAGCAGCGTGCCCACCACAATCGCCAGCGCCATCAGAAAGTTATTGATGAAACCATCCACCGACTGCTTCACTTCCTGCGCCTGGTTATAAAACACGTTCAGATCGATGCCGAGCGGTTTGGCCTGCTGATGCTGCTGAATTTTGGCGCTTAACGCATCGCCGACATCAATCACGTTGACGCCAGGCGCAAAGGAGACGCCCATCGCCAGCGCGGCGTTGCCGTTGGCGTGATAGAGATTGCCCGGCCGTTCGGTAACGCCATAGCTGAGCGTGGCGATATCGCGCAGCAACACTTGCTGGCTGCTGCCGGGCGCAGAGATTGGCAGCGCACCGATCTCATCCAGTGAGTGAAACTCGCCAGTCGGATGGAAACGAATCGCTTCATTGCCGAGGCGAATCTGGCCCGCATCGGAGACGGCATTGACGCTGTTGAGCAAAGCGGCCACGCGCTGTGGCGTCACGCCCAGCGCCACCATCTTCTGGCTGGAGAGCGTGATATTCACCTGCTCCTGCTCAATACCGGCAATCGCCACTTTCGCCACGCCCGGCACCAAATTCAGCTCACGCCGCAATTGATCGGCGTAGGTGCGCAGCTCGCTGTTGGTGAAGTTCTCGCCGGAAAGGGTAAAGAAGTAGCCGTAGACATCACCAAAGTCGTCATTCACTAGCGGCGCGCTGACGCCGGGTGGAAACTGGCGCGTGGCATCGTCAACGCGGCGACGCAATTCATCCCACACCTGTGGCAAGTCGTCGGCGCGATAGTGGCTATGAATCGTAACGGTGATCTGCGACAAACCGTTGCTGGAGATCGAACTGACGTTGTCGAGCGATGGCAAGCGCTGCAAGGCGTTCTCCAGCGGCAGCGTGACTTCCTCTTCCACCTGCTGGGCCGACGCGCCAGGATAGTGCGTCACAATCACCGCCGATTTAATGGTGAAAAGCGGATCTTCCAGACGACCGATATTGAGCAGCGCAAAAATGCCGCCCACGCCCAGCAGCAGGATCACCAGCCAGCTGCGAATCGGGTAGTTGAGAAACGGTTCCAGCAGGCGCATCACAGACCTCGCTCGCGTGTCCACAGGCGCACCGCCTGACCATCACGCAGATCGCTGACGCCCGCGACCACAATGCGATCGCCCACTTGAAGGCCGGAGAGAATTTCGATGCCCTGCGCATTGAGTTTTCCCACCACCACCGGCTGCTGCTGAACGTTAAGCACATCACCTTCACCGCTGATCAGCCACACGTAAGGCTGATTCGGCAGGCTGTGATCCGGGTTAAACACCGCGTTGGCCGGCACGCGCAGTAGCGGCGTGCCGTCGGAAGTGGGCAGGTTATGCATCTGCACTTTCACCGTGCCGCTCAGTCCGCTGACCTGCGGTAAATCCGTCGGACGCGGCATCGTCAGCACTACTTGCCAGGTTAGCGTGGCAGCATCAGCTGCTGCGCGATGCTCTTTATATGCCGCGCGGAACGTGCGGCCCGGCAGCGCATTAAGACTGATCTCTGGCTGATAACTCACGTTTTGCACGTCAAGGCTGGTGAACAGGTTTTCCGGCACGCTGAAAATCACATCCAGTACATCGTTGCGGCTGATCACCGCCACCGTTTGTCCGGCGGTAACCACCTGATGATTTTGTGAGGCCACGCTGGTGACGATGCCGTCAAACGGTGCGCGCAAGGTGTGATAATCCAGCTCCTCTTTGGCGATGTTGAGCGCCACGGCGGCGGAGTCGCGGTTCGCCTTTTGCACATCCATGTCTGCCTGCGAAACCGCACTGCGCGTGGCCAGCGCACTGAAGCGCTGATACTGACGATCCGCCAGCTGGAATCTGTTCTGCTGATCGTTGACGCGCAGCTGCGCATCGGTATCGATCAGCCGGCCAATCACCTCGCCAGCCTTAACATGGCTGCCTTCACGCACCTGCAACTGCGCCAGCCGCCCGGTACGCTTAAACGCCAATTCGGTGTAATCGCCCGCCGAAATACGCGCTGGAAATACCCTGACTTTCTCTGTGGTATTTTCCGTCAGCGTTAGCGCTTTAATTACGCGCGGTGCGCTGAGTTCATCACCGCTTTTATTGTCACAACCGATCAAAACCAAAAAAATTACAAGTGCGCCCAGCACTGGCCAATTATTCATGCCCCTGCCTCAATAAGAAAGAAAGGGCGGGAATATGCCATTGCCTGAAAGAGGGAATAATGACCCTCCGCAAAGTAAGGGTCATTAGGTGGAAACAATTATGTGCGTTTAAGGTTGGTTTAATTTAGCGATGTCTGGCGAAATCAATTATGCCACCATGCGCGAAACTACATGATAAGAGAGTAAGCCGATGGCGGTAGCTGATGATACCGCAATGATAATAAAGGAAATGATCATCGGTATTGTCAGGTTGTGTAATTTATTCATAATAATTCCCCCTATGATTAATACATTTCTCGATGAAACTAAAATTAATATGCGTCATGCATCTTTCTATTTGCGTTTAAATAATAACATTGCGCAATCAGTGCTATCACTATTAGCATCACACTTATGAATCGGTAAAAACATGACCACGGTCAGTATGCTTCGGGAAAATATAATTAAAATGTGGTTTTTATTTTCGCACGCTTTTTTATTTTCAATTCAATGTCACGGGGTTAATTATGACCGTTATTCCTATTCAGCCAAAACGTCCGGAAGCATCCGCGCGTCCCTATTATCAGCAGGATAACGCCGCCGTATTTAAAGCCATCAACAGCTCACCCGCGGGGTTAAGCAGCACCGACGCACAGCAACGACTGGACGCCAACGGGCCGAACGTGCTGCCGCAAAAGGCGGAAAAATCACTGCTGATGCGTTTTCTGGCGCATTTCAAAGATGTACTGATTTACATCCTGCTGGCGGCGGCGGTGATCACCGCGGTGATGGGCCATTGGGTGGATACCTTTGTGATTCTCGGCGTGGCGGTGATCAACGCCCTGATCGGCTTCATTCAGGAAAGCAACGCCGAAAAGTCGCTGAAAAGCATCCAGAACATGATGTCGAGCGATGCCATGGTGCTGCGCGACGGCCAGCAGATCACCGTCGCTACGCAGCATCTGGTGGTCGGCGATGTGGTAATGCTGCGTCCTGGCGATAAGATCCCGGCGGATTTGCGGCTGTTCGAGGTACATAACTTGCGCGTCGAAGAGGCGATTCTGACCGGCGAATCCACGGTGGTATCAAAGAACACCGTGGCACTTGAAGGTGAAAAAGGGCTCGGCGATCGCCTGAATCTGGCCTATTCCGGCACCACCGTCAGTTCAGGTACCGCGCTGGGCGTGGTGATCGCCACCGGCGGCGACACCGAGCTGGGCCACATCAATGCGATGATCTCCTCGATTGAAGAGGCGAAAACCCCGCTGCTGGTGCAGATCGACAAGCTCGGAAAAGCCATCTTCGGCATCATCATGTTGATGATGGCGGCGCTGTTTGTGTTTGGTTATCTGCTGCGCGACATCGCGGTGACGGAGCTGCTGCTGTCGGTGATCAGCCTCGCGGTAGCGGCGGTGCCGGAAGGTTTACCGGCGATTATTTCGATCATTCTGTCGCTTGGCGTGCAGTCGATGGCACGCAATCACGCCATCATTCGCAAGCTGCCGACGGTCGAAACGCTCGGTGCCATGACGGTGATCTGCTCGGATAAAACCGGCACGCTGACCATGAACGAGATGACGGTGAAAGCGGTGGTGCTGGCGAACAGCCAATGGCGCATCAGCGGTAACAGCTATGAGCCTAAAGGTGAATTTACCCTTGAAGCGGGTCAGCAGAGCGATGCGCTGATGCAGGGCTTCCTGCAGGTGGTGGATATCTGTAACGAAAGCCAGCTGCGTCAGGATGCCAACGGCAACTGGGGCATTGTGGGTGGCCCAACCGAAGGGGCGCTGAAAGTGCTGGCCGCCAAGGCGGGCATTCACAATGACAAGGTGCAGATCCTGAGCAAGCTGCCGTTTGACTCGGCCTACAAATACATGGCGGTGAGCTGCCTGATTGATGGCAAACCGTGCCTGCTAATGACCGGCGCGCCCGATGTGTTGCTGTCGCTGTGTCAGCAGCAGCAGGGTGCTACCGATGCGGAAGTGATTGATCGCGAATATTGGGAAGCGGCGATCACCACCTACGCCAGCGAAGGGTTGCGCACGGTTGCCGCCGCGTGGCGTTGGCTGCCGGAAGCGCAGCACCACATCGAGCATGAGGATTTACGCAACGGCATGAAGATGCTGGGCCTGGCGTGCATGATGGATCCGCCGCGTCCGGAAGCCATCACCGCGATTCGCGACTGCCAGCAGGCAGGGATTCGCGTGAAGATGATCACCGGCGATCACCCGGAAACCGCGATGGCGATTGGCCAGATGCTGGGCATTGGTAACAGCGATTCTGCCATCACCGGTTACCAGCTGGAGCACATGGATGATGCCGAGTTGGGCGTGGCGGCGCGTGAATACGACATTTTTGCCCGCACCAGCCCCGAGCATAAGCTGCGTCTGGTGAAAGCGCTGGAGAGCAGCGGTGAAATTGTCGGCATGACCGGTGATGGCGTCAATGATGCGCCCGCGCTGAAGCAGGCCAACGTCGGCATCGCGATGGGCATCAAAGGCACCGAAGTGACCAAAGAGGCGGCGGATATGATCCTCGCCGACGACAACTTCGCCACCATCGCAGCGGCAGTGAAAGAGGGCCGACGCGTCTACGATAACCTGAAGAAAACCATTCTGTTTATCATGCCGACCAACCTCGCGCAGGGATTGCTGATCATCATTGCGATTCTGATGGGCAACCTGCTGCCCCTGACGCCGGTACAGATTCTGTGGATGAACATGGCGACCTCGGCAACGCTGTCGTTTGGTCTGGCATTTGAACCGGCAGAGCGCAACATCATGCGCCGCCCGCCGCGTAACGCACGCAGCCCGGTGATGGACGCTTACGCCATCTGGCGCGTCATCTTCGTCGGCCTGCTGATTTCGATTAGCGCCTTTGTGCTGGAAGCCTGGCTCCAGCCGCGCGGCTACACGCCGGAGTTCATCCGCACCGTGCTGCTGCAGATGCTGGTCACCGCGCAGTGGGTTTACATGCTGAACTGCCGTAACAGCAACGGATTCTCGCTGGATGCCGGTTTGCTGAAAAACCGTGGCATCTGGCTGGTCACCGTGGTGCTTATCGCGCTGCAGGCGATGATTATCTATGTTCCCTTGATGAATACGCTGTTTGGCACCGCGCCATTGCCGTTCAAATACTGGCTAATTTCGCTGGCGGTGAGCGCCGGGATCTTTGTGCTGGTGGAGATAGAGAAGCGCCTGACACGCGGCTGGCGCCTGGCACGTTAACGTAAGTTGGCTGGCGCAAGGCCAGCCAACCCTTTTTCATTCAGCGGAAGACGCTGATTCACGCTGCATCACCAGACTGAGCGCAGCGGGCAATACCGTCAGCGTCATCAGCGTTCCCACCAGCAATCCGCCAATGATGGCGTAGGCCATCGGCCCCCAAAACACCTGATGCGAGATGGGAATCATGCCTAAAATCGCGGCGCAGGCGGTGAGAAGAATCGGGCGGGCACGATGCTCAGCCGCTTGGCTTACTGCATCATTGCGCGACATGCCAGCACGCAGATTGCTATCGGCTTCCATGATCAGGATCACCGCGTTGCGGATGATCATGCCAGCCAGCGCAATCATACCGAGCAGGGCGACAAATCCCATCGGCGTGCCGCTGGGCAGCATCGCCAGAACAATGCCAGGCAGTCCAAAAGGCGCCATCGCCAATGCCAGCAACATGCGCGATACGCGTTGCAGCTGCACCATCAGCAGTATCAGCATGACAAACAACGTCACCGGCAAAACGGCAAACACTGAGCCGTTACCTTTATCCGATTCGGCAACCGTGCCCTCTTCATCAAGGGTGTAACCCGGCGCTAATCCGGCACGCAGCTGCTGGACATCTGCGCTGAGCTGCGCGGATGTGGTCTCCGCTTGCATGCCCGCCGCTACATCAGTTTGTACCACCACATAGGGAAAACCCTGGCGACGCCACATCACCGGATCCTGCAATCCCCACTGCAGCGTCGCAACCTGGCCGATGGCAATCTTCGCGCCTGACGCGGTGGTCAGTTTCAACGCAGCAAGGCTGGTTAAATCCAGCCGGTCAGCATCGTTGGCGCGCAACAGCACATCAACCAGCCGGTTATGATCTCTCACGGTAGTCACGCTTTGACCGGACCACACGCGGTTCAGCAGCTGCGCGATATCCTGTGAAGAGACGCCAGCCGCGCGGGCTGCGGTTTGGTTCACCGCAAAGGTGATGACGCGTTCCGGCTCGCCCGCTGTCAGGTTTACGCTGCGCGTCGCGCGGGATTGCCCGAGGATGCTGGTCAGCTTTTCCGCATACTGTTTCACCCGCTCGTAGTGCGGCCCGCTGATGCGATAGCGGATCGGCCAGCCAACCGGCGGACCCAGTTCCAGCGGCGATACGCGCGTCACCACATCGCTGAAATCGCGTGCCAGCAGGCGATCGAGTTCAGCTTTCAACCGGTCCCTCGCCGCCAGATTTTTGGCTACCACCACCAGCTGGGCGATGTTTTCATCATCGTTCAGCACGTCCATCGGCAGATAAAAACGCACGGCGCCGCTGCCGCTATAGGAGGAGAAATGGTCGATATTGGTGTTGCCGCTGAGTTTCGCTTCGAGCTGTTCTACCACGCTTAAGGTGCGCGCCTGCGAGGCGTTCGCCGGCAGCGTGAGGCTGACCAGCAGCTCCGGGCGATCGGATGCCGGGAAAAACTCGCCCTGCAGGTGGCTCATGCCCCAGATGGCGACCAGCAGCGATGCGCCCGCCAGGCCGAGCGTCAAGCCCCGATGGCGTAACACCTGTGAAACCAGACGGCGATAGAGGCGCAGCAACCAACCGGGCTCAGCGTGCGATTTACCTGGCCTTGATGACAGGATCCAGCTGCCGGTCAGCGGAGAGAACAACACCGCAACGACCCATGAACTGAGCAGCGAGATCAGCACCACCACAAACAGCGAGTAGCAATACTCCCCCGCGCCGGACGCGGCGAAGCCGACGGGAATGAAACCGGCAATCATCACCAGCGTGCCGGTGAGCATCGGAAATGCGGTGGTTTCAAAGGCTACTGTAGCGGCGCGCCAGCGGGAATCACCGGCTTCGAGTCGGGCGACCATGGTCTCCACCGCGATCATCGCGTCATCCACCAACAACCCCAGCGCGATGATCAGCGCGCCAAGTGAAATGCGTTGCAGCCCAATGCCCGCCAGCATCATGCCGGTAAAGGTCATCGCCAGCACCAGAGGAATCGCCGCCGCCACCACTAAACCGGCACGTAGCCCGAGCGAGACGAAAGAGACGGCCAGTATGATAACGATGGCTTCACCGAGCACCCGCACAAATCCGCTGACCGCGTCGCTGACCACCCGCGACTGATCCGCCACTTTCGTTACCTCAATCCCGTGCGGCAGTTGGCTGGCAATCAGCGACATTTTGTCCGTTAATGCGTGGCCAAAATCCAGCATATTGCCGGTCGGCGCCATGGAGATCGCCAGCCCAATCGCTGGCTTACCGTTGACGCGATAAAGCGGCGTTGGCGGTTCCGCCGCCACACGCGTCAGTGTGACGATATCGGTCAGGGGAATGTAGCGATCGTTGATGTGCAGCGTCACGGCGCGCAGGCTCTGTTCCGAGTTGAAGGCACCGCTGACGCGCAGCGCGATGTTATCGCTGTCGGTGCGAATGACGCCTGCGGGTGACAAGGCATTCTGCGCCTGCAAGGCAGCGGTGACCTGTTGCAGGCTCAGGCCCATTCCCGCGAGCGTGCGCGGAGAGAAGCTCGCCACAATCTGCTCTTCCTGCACGCCGAGCAACGTAATTTTGCCGACATCCGGTACGCTCATCAGCCGATCGCGAATCGACTCAACGCGATCGCGCAGTTCACGCGTGCTGAATCCTTCCGCAGTAAAACCGTAAATCGTGCCAAAAGTATCGTCAAAATCATCATTGACCGCCGGTGCCGCAACGCCCGCAGGCAGCGCGGAGCTGACATCCTGCATTTTCTTGCGTACCTGATACCAGATGTCCTGCACTTTGCCGGGTGGCGTGCTGTCGCGCAGATTGACAAAGATAACGGTTTTTCCGGGATGCGTTTCGCTCTGCACGTAATCCAGATAGGGCACTTCCTGCAGCTTTTTCTCCAGCGGTTCAGTAAGCAGTTGCACCGTATCGTCGAGATCGGCACCGGGCCACTGCGCGGAGACCACGGCGGTTTTGATGGTAAAGGCGGGATCTTCGTTGCGCGGCAGCGCCTGATAGCTGAGCACGCCAGCGCCAAGGATCATCAGCATCAGAAAAGCCATCAGCTGTTGATGAGCCAGCGCCCAGGCGGAAAGGTTGAATTTATCGCGAGCGGAAGGTTCACTCATGGCTGCTCATCTCCCCGCGCAACCGCTTCGCCATCGCGCAGTGTGCTGACGCCTGCCGTGACCACGCTTTCGCCTGCCGTGAGACCACTGGCGATATAGACTTCGCTGGCGGTGAAGCGGGAAATCACCACCGTGCGGCGTGTGACCTTGCCGCGCTGCGCATCCAGCACAAACACCGCCGGTTTGTCCGCCAGGCGCGTCAGCACGGATGCAGGAAGGATAAAGGTGCGGGGATCGCTCTCCGGTAGTGCCACGCTGACGCTGGCGCCCAACAGCATCGCTGGCGGTGGATCGTCTAGCGTTAATCGAACCCGCCAGGTCCGCGTTTGCGGATCGGCCTGCGGGCTAATATCGCGCAGATGCGCCTGCGCGGCGATCGCCGGTGAAGAGAGCAGGGACACGCGAAAGGCATCGCTGGGGAGTGAGGAAAATGCTGCCGGGAAAGGCACATCCAGAATCACATCCCGCCGCGCACCGCTTGCCAATGCCATCACCGTTTGACCGGCGCTCACGACCTGTCCGGCAGAGGCGCTGACGGCGGTGATCACGCCGCTGAAAGGAGCCGTTAGCTGCGTCCAGCGTAGATTTTCCTGCGCGCTATTGAGTGCGGCTTCGCTGCTTTGCAGGTGCGCCGCAGCGGATTGCCAATCGGATTGCGCGCTGTCGAGCTGCGCCCGTGCAATCGCACCGGAAGGCATCAACTGTTTCATACGATGTAGATTCAGCGCCGCAACGCGTTCAGCTGCCCGCGCGCTGTCGGTGTCCGCCATCGCGCTGCGTAACGCATTGGCGGTAGTGCTGCTCTCTAACGTTGCCAGCACCTGACCGGCGTCAACACGATCGCCCACTTCGGCAGGGCGCGTCAGAATCCGCCCATCCAGCCTGAAACCCAATGATGTTTCGTCGTGGGCATGAATATCGCCGGTCATCTGCACCTGTTGCCCTTGCAGGGCGGGCTTCACGGTGATGAATTTTACCGGTCGGGGAGGCGCGGGTGGTAAGGGATCGCGTGGCCCGCAGGCAGTCAGCGACAAGGCGATGGCCACCATGCAGGGCAACAATGGCAGCAACGTTATCAGGCGTTGTGCATCGATAAGATGGTCGGCGGCCTGTTTGACCAGGCCGGTGAAAGAGTCAGTCATGGCGCCACTCCGTACAAGGATTTGGCGCCATTAAAACGGCGAACTGTCGAGATTCGTTGTACGGCGAGTCAAGATCCTGTCAAGAGCGCTTAAAACGGTGCCGGACTGACGTCCGGCAGGAAAATCGCCAGGCTGAGGCCGCCCTCTTTGGGTAGTTTGGCGCTGATCCTGCCGCCGTGCGCCGCGCAGATGGCGCGGGCGATCGACAAGCCCAGCCCGCTGCCGCCTGAGTGGCGCGCGCGCGAGGATTCACCGCGCGTGAAACGTTCAAACATCTCGGGCAGAAATTCAGGCGCCACGCCGGGGCCATCATCTCTGAATTCGATGCTGCAGCCTCCCGGCACCGCGCGGGCAGTAATCTGCAACTGGCCCGCAGGTTTGCCATAGCGCAAGGCGTTTTCAATCAACACGCTAAACACCTGACCCAGGCGGAAGGGATCGGCGCGGCAGGTGAGCGTGCTGTCTGCTGCCACGCTGATGATCATGCCGCTGGCTTCGGCTTGCGGTCGCACCCAGGCCACGCGCTCCCGCGCCAGTTCTCCGGGGTTGATCTCATGCAGATCCAACTTGAGTTGCCCGGCGTCGGCCAGCGACAGCAGGTGGAGCTCATCAATCAGTCGGCTCATGTGGCGCAGCTGTTTCATGATCATCTCCAGCTGCTGCGGTTCGGGCTGAAACACGCCATCCAGCAGACCTTGTAACCGACCAATGGCTGCCGTCAGCGGCGAACGGAGTTCGTGTGCCAGCGCCACGTGCGAGGCGCGCAGTTCACGATCGTAGAGCGCCAGCTGCTGGCTCATGCGATTAAAGTCGTGTGCGAAGTGCAACAGCTCCGCCGGCGCGCTTTTTACAATGGTGGCGGCGGAACCAAACTGCCCTTCGGATACCCGATCAGCGGTTTTTTTCAGGTGGCTAAACTGCAACGCCAGCGGGCGGGCGTTGCGCAGAACGGTGAAGGCAACAAACGGCGTAATGATGAAAATCAGGATGATCACCATCAGCCAGTCAGCGGCACCCACCGAAGGATCGGAGTAGCGCACGCCCCAGCGTTCATCAACGATCTCGTGGAAGCGTGGCAGATTGGTTTGCGGATGCGCACGCAGTGTCAGAAATTCCTGGCGCATCGCCGGCGGCATATGGTGGATGATCCACAGGTTTTGCAGCGCAAAGCGCAGGAACATAATGCCGGCGACGGCAATCACCGTGACGATGGCCAGCGTCAAAATACGCACGCAGATCCAGCGCCACAGCGTTTGAGGAGGTGACTTTTTCATGGCTGTCTGAACCTGTAACCCACGCCGCGCACGTTAAGTAATATCTCGGACAAACCGGCGTTTTCGAGCTTCTTACGCAGGTTGTAGACGTGGGTGTCGATCACCCTTTCCAGCGCCTCGCTTTCAGGCATACAGGTTTCGATCAGATAGTGACGGCTGAGTGCGCGCACCGGCGCTCGCATCAGGGTCACCAGCAGGGAAAATTCGGTTGGCGTGAGTTCAACGCGTGTTGGCTGTTGCTCTGGCTGCGCGACCATTGCAGTCATCGCGGCGGTATTAACCTCAAGCGCCTGCCAGCGCAGCACTTCATCCTCCGCAACGGCCGCCCGGCTGCGGCGCAGCACCGCCTGCACGCGCGCCACCACTTCGCCCGGATGATAGGGTTTCACGACGTAGTCATCCGCGCCTAAGCGCAGCGCGCCGATTCTGTCGGGCGTGTCGGTCATCGCGGTAATCATAATCACCGGCGTGTCCGCGCGGCGTCGCACGGCAGCCAGCACCTCGGTGCCGTTCATGCCGGGCAACATGATGTCGAGCAGAATGAGATCGGGTTTCCACTTCTCAACGCGCTCAAGTCCGCTATGCCCATCGCCAGCAATCTCCACGGCGTATCCTTCACGTAGCAGATAGGCTTCCAGCACGTCTGCCGCGTCTGCATCATCCTCAATAACCAATACTCGTCTGTTGTTCATGGCTCACCTTGACAGTTTCTTCATAAATCCCTGGCACGTTATTGACAATGCTTCGGGATACTCCAATCCGTGACGCAACGCCCGGGCAAGGGGCTAAAAACAGATGGGTAACTGAGGTGACACGATGATAACGAGAAAAAAGGCGCTGTACAGTGGCTGTTTGTTACTGGTCAGTATCAGTACCAGCAGCCGCGCTGATGACAGCGCAGCGCAGGATGGCGTGATGATTGGCGTGGGCGCGCAGACCACGCCGACATACAGCGGCGCAGATAAGCAACGCTGGCAAGCGGTGCCGATGTTGCAGGCCAGAAAAGGTGCCTTTTTCGTCGATTCGCAAAAGGGGGTCGGCTACGATCTGCAAAGCGACAGCGGCCTGTATCTGGAGCATTCGCTGGGATATGGTCTGGGCAGGGCAGACAAGGATTCCGACTGGCGCGACGGTTCTGACAAGCTGCGTGGCATGGGCACGATCAATGCCACACTCAACACCGCTATTGCGGCCGGTTGGGCGGTCTCGCCGTGGCTGGTCCTCGAAGCGAAAGCCGTGCTGCCGCTGACAGACAGTCAGGGCGTGAATTATCGCACCTCGGTAACATTAATTCCGCTGCAAAGCCAGCAGGATAGCCTTTCCTTGCAGACGTCCGCGCTATTTGGGGATGCGCGTTACATGCAAACCTGGTACGGCGTCAGTGCGCGTCAAAGCGTGAAAAGTGGCTATGCGACTTACTCACCGGCAGCGGGATTTTATGGGGTGGAAACCGACCTGACATGGAGTCATCAGTTTACCCAGCATTGGGGCGGCGCGTTAAGTGCGGGCTACACGTGGCTGGACGATCACGCGGCGGACAGTCCCATCGTGTTCAGGCAGAATCAGCTGACCGCAACAGCGGCGGTGACCTATACGTTTTAAGATTTGAATGGTGTTTAAGCCCGCACCGCTGTAAGGAAATCCACTACAGCGGGCGGCTTGAGTGAGAAAGATTATTAATGCGGAACTTCAGAGATCTCTTTCACGTCACTTTTATTGATTTGCTGCTTCACGCCATTGGCATCGACGTAACCCAGCAGGCCGGTTTCAGCATCCTGTGGTTTGCCATCGGTGACGATGGTGCGTCCATCATTGGTGTGGATAGCGTACGAGGTACGCGTACATCCGGTTAACGCGGACAGGGCAATAAGCGCAGTAATAGAAAGCAAAATTGATTTTTTCATTAGTCTCTCCAGGCTGTTAAAAGGATATTAATTATCCAGTTCGCTCATGTTGGTAATCTTGTCGCGATTGATCTGCTCAGTTTTACCGGTTTGCGCATCCTTGTAAGAAACAAGGCCCGTGTCACTGTCGATTTGCGGCTTACCAGACGTCACAATCGTGCGTCCGTCGGTAGTCTTAATCGCCTGATTTGAAGAACAAGCGGTTAATGTCATTGCCATAAAAGTGCCAAGAAATGCCGTTGCCAGTACTGTTTTTTTCATCGTGATGAGTTCCTTTCAGTGGAATAAGTTTTAACTACCTAAATAGCTTAGAACATTTTCCCGAAACAGCCAGAAACCCGGCGCATCTGCGCTGTTTAACCCGACTCAGATGGCGGTTCATGCCGCGCGCTTAGCGGATCTCATTCACATACATAAAGTGTTCAGTACTGAAACGGTGGTGCGCCAAAATTACCGGCAGGGCACTTTGATCAAATGAAACTTCATCAATCACCATCACGGCGTGCGGCAAACTCAGCTCCAGCAGCGCCGCATCCTCTTCATTCGCCAGCGTAGCGGTAATTTGTTCACGCACGGCGGCGACGCGCAGGTCGTAGCGCTCAAACAAATAGCGATAAAGCAGCGGCGGTAACTGCTCGGCGGGTGGGAAATCGGCCAGTCGCGCCGAGGGCAACACCAGCGTTTCATGCATCGCGGCGATGCCCTTCACGCGACGCAAACGCTTCAGCCGGATCACTTCATCGCCCTGACCAATTTGCAGTTTCTCTGCTTCTTCGGCGCTGGCATGACTCAGTTGATAATCCAGTAATCGGGTATCGGATTGCAGCAATCCGCCGGTTTTATCGTGCAGGCGAAAATACTGGAAAAAGTGGCTGAGATTGTGCAGCGGCGCCCAGCCGGTTACCACGGTGCCGGTTTTGCGGCGTCGCATCAGCATGCCTTCCGTGGTCAGCGCCGCCAGCGCTTTGCGCACTGTGCCCACCGACACACCAAACTTCGCCGCCAGGCTATTTTCACTCGGCAAAATCGTGCCTGCGGGCAGTTCACCTTGCAGGATCGATTCGCTGATATGGCGCTTGACCACTTCGTACAGCGGCGCACCTTCACCTTCGCTGAGTCTGGCGAAAGGTTGAGCGTGGTTCGCGTCATAGTTTTTTTGCATGTTTCCGATTACCGATTGACCTCAGTCGTTGAATTGCATTATCTATAAACTATATAGAAATACAACAGACGATAATCCTATGACGCAAAATCCACGTTTTAACAACGCATTAGCGATGATTGCTCATGACGGCGCGCAAATGACGGATGACCTAAAACAGATGCTGGAAGTCGATACCTGCTTCCCGCCGGGCAACGGTTATGGCGCATTTGCTGACCTGATGACGCACTTGTTAGCACCGCTGGATTTTCACTTTGCGCGCGTCTCCGTGCCGGAACATTTATGGCAGGCACCGGACGGTAGCGCGTACGGTGAACGTGTCAATTTGCTGGCATCGCTTGATGCTGGTGCCGCTGAAAACTGCAATCTCTATTTCCACACCGATACCGTTCCCGCCGGCGATGGCTGGCGTTTTCCAGCGCTCACGCTGACCGCAGCGGAAGGCAAGCTGTTTGGGCGCGGCGCGGCAGACATGAAAGGCACCATTGTTGCCGCGATGGCGGCAGTGCGCGCGGCACAGGCGGCGGCCATCCCGCTGCGTTTTAATCCGGTTTTTCTGCTGTGTAGCGATGAAGAGGGCGGCTTGTATCCCGGCATTCGTTATCTGGCGGAACAACAGCTTTTCTCCGGTCACCTGCTCAGCTTCAACGGCGGCGCGGTACCGCGCATTTGGGCCGGTTGCTTTGGCAGCATCGATCTCAAAGTGATTATCACCGGACGTTCGGCGCACTCCGGCGATCCGGTTAACGGCGTTAATGCTATTGAAGCGGCGCTGCCAATGATGAACGCGCTTTATCAGCTGAAGCTCGAGGTGGAACAACGCACCTCGGCGATGCCTTCTCCGCCGCACTATCACGGCAAACCGTTGACGTCACTGTTAACGCTGGCCGCTGCGCAGGGCGGCAGCAAAGGATCAACCATTCCTGAACGGTTTGAGCTGCTGATTAACCGCCGCTACGCGCCGGAAGAGCGCTTTGACACGGTGTGGCAGGAGCTGACGCACTGTGTGGAAAGTGCGATGCGCGACAGCCCCGCGCTCGACGTCACGCTGCAAATGATTGGCCATCTGGCGCCGGTCGCTAATCCGGACGGTCCGCACTGGCCGCGCTGGCAGGCGGCGCTGAGTCAGGGTTTTGGCTTCCAACCCAGCGAGTTCCAACCCTGGGGATCGTCCACCAGTTCCGATATGGGCTGGGTCCAGCAAGCCGGGATTCAGGAGATTTTACTCGGCGGCCTCGCCCGTCCTGACAACCGCATTCATGCCGCCGATGAGTACACCACGCTGGCAGATGTGATCGCACTTTCGCAGTCCATTCTGGCGTATCTCGCCGATGATTTTCAGCCAACCCAGGGTAATTAACTAATCACGAGGAAGAGAAGATGTGCGCAATGAAAGGGTTAAACCGCAGACAGTTTATCGCCAGTTCTACCGCTCTGACGGGCGCAGCGATGCTGCCCTGGTCGTTCTCGGCCCATGCCGCGCAGGTGGCGAGCGCCACGCCGGGCGGCACGGCGCGTAAAGGCGGTGTGCTGCGCATCAGCGTTGATCAAGCCGTCGGCGTGTTAAATCCACATCAGGTGCGCGTCAACCCGGAATATCTGGTAGCGGAACTGCTTTACAGCGGCTTAACGCGTCTGACGCAGGAGATGAAAGCCGAAGCCGATTTGGCGCAATCCTGGCAGGCCAGCGCCGATCTTAAACAGTGGACGTTTACCCTGCGCCCGAACCTGAAGTTCAGCGACGGTTCCGCGCTGACTTCCGCCGATGTGGTCGCCAGCCTGCAGGCGCTGCTTGATCCGAAAAATGCCTCGCCAGCGCTGCATAACATTGGGCCGATTAACGCCGTCAGCGCGCCAGATACCAACACGGTTTTGATTGAAACCGATGCGCCATACGCCGATTTGCCGGTGATGCTGGCTTATCCGGATGCGAAAATCATCCCCGCCAGTATCGCGCAAGGCCAGTATGACAAGCTGAGCAAAGCCTCGTTCGGTGCCGGCCCTTTCCAGCTGGTCTCCTACGATCCAGAACGCAAAATTGTGGTGAAGCGCAATCCGCATTACTACGATCCGGCGCGTCCCTATCTGGATGGCGTGGAAGTGGTGGTCTATCCCGATGGCATCGCGGAGAGTTCCGCGCTGATCTCCGGTGACACCGATCTGATGCTGAGCGCGCAGTCGAGCGAGTTCGCGCGCCTGTCTAAATCTTCCGGCGTGCTGCCGCTGCGCGTGGCCTCCGGCCAGTTCCTCAATGTGAACATGGGCTGCGACCAAAAACCGTTTAATGATGTGCGGGTACGTCAGGCGCTGGCACTGTGCGTTGATCGTCAGGCGTCGGTGGATTTCGTGGCGGATGGCCTGGGTTCACCGGGCAACGACACGCCGATTAACGGCGCGTATCCGTTCTTCGCCAACCTGGCGAAAAAAGCGGTGGATTACAGCAAAGCCAAAGCGCTGCTGGCGGAGGCCGGTTACCCCAACGGGATCGATTTAACACTTATCGCCTCCGACAAACCGGCCACCCGCACGCAGCTGGGCATTGCCCTGCGCGAGATGGCGAAACAGGGCGGTTTCCGCATCAACGTGCAGACCATGGCGCACAGCACCTATCTCGATCAGGTGTGGAAGAAGGGCAACTTCTACGTTGGCTTCTACAACATGCAGCCGACGCCAGACGCGGTGTTCTCGCTGCTCTACACCTCAACCGCATCGTGGAATGAAACGCACTGGAATAACGCGGAGTTTGATAAAGCGGTAAGTGCGGCGCGTGAAACCCGTGATGAAGCACAGCGCACCACGCTGTATGGCAAAGCGCAGCAGCTGATGCATGACGAAGTGCCATCGGTGATCCCGACCTTCTTCGATCTGCTCGCCGCCAGCCGCGATTATGTCGGCGGATATCATCTGCATCCGCGCGGTGCGGTATTCCGTCTTGACCATATCTGGTTAACCGACAAAGCGCCGAAGCGCGCAGCATAAGGAGCGAACGTGACAGCAAGTTATCTGCTCAAACGCCTTCTGCTGATGGTTTACACCTTGTTAGTGGTGTCGCTGCTGGTTTTTGGCATCACGCAACTGTTACCGGCCGATGCGGCTGTCACCTTGCTGGGACAAAACGCCACGCCGGAAGCGCTAGCGGCGGTGCGTGAACGTCTGGGGCTGGATGCCCCAGCATGGCAGCAATATTGGCATTGGCTGACGCAGGCGCTGCAGGGCAACTTTGGCGTATCGATGCGCAATGGCCTTGAAGTGGCGCCGACGCTGCTGACGGCATTATCACGCTCGCTGCTGCTGGCGGTGTGCGCCTTAATTCTGATGCTGATTATCGCGATTCCCCTCGGCATCTGGGCGGCGGTGCGCCGTGGCAAAACCGCCGATGTGCTGGTGAGTGTCATCTCCTATATCGGCATCTCCTTCCCGGAGTTCGTCACCGCCACGCTGGTGCTGCTGCTGTTTGCTGATGTCTGGCAGATTTTGCCCGCCACCGGCTATGTGCCGCTCAGTGAGAACGTCGTCAGCGGGATCCAGCACCTGATTCTACCTTCGGTGACCGTGGCGCTGATTCTGGTGGCGCACGTCTCGCGCATGGTGCGCTCAGAAATGGTCGATGTGTTGCATACCGATTACATCCGCGCCGCGTGGCTAAAAGGCTTATCGCGTCGCCGCATTCTCTGGCGACATGCGCTGCGCAACGGCTTGTTGCCGACCATCACCATTGTGGCGCTGGATGTTGGTTACCTGCTGGGCGGCATTGTGGTGGTGGAGGAGATCTTCGCCATTCCCGGCATTGGCCGCGAACTGATTGTCGCCGTGCAGGCGCGCGATCTGCCCACCATTCAGGCTGGCGTGATGATTCTCGCCGCGACCTATTCAGTGGTGAACTTCCTGGCTGATTTGGCCTATGTCACTCTCGATAAGCGGATCTCCTATGCCTGATATGTTGAAACGTTTGCTGCGTTCACCGCAGGGTGCCGCTGGCGTGCTGATTATCTTGCTGGCGCTGCTGATGGTGGTGGGCGGTGCGCACGTCGCGCCTTTTGATCCCGAATCGATCTCCATCCTGACGCGCTATAAGCCGCCCAGCGCGGAACACTGGTTTGGTACCGATCAGATGGGCCGCGACATCTTCAGCCGCGTAATGGTGGGCGCACGCTCAACCATTCTACTGTCGCTGCTGGCGACCGCGCTGGCGATGGTAATCGGTTCGGTGCTCGGTACCGCCAGCGCCTATCTGGGCGGCAAATTTGATGAGTTCATGATGCGCACCATGGATGCGGTGATGGCGATTCCCAGCCTGCTGTTTGCGTTGCTGATTGTCAGCACGCTTGGGCAGAGCAGCATGAACGCGGTGCTGGCGATCACTATCGCCTTTGTGCCGGGCATGGTGCGCATCTCGCGCAGCGTGGCGTTGGCCGCCCGCCAGCAGGATTACATCAACGCCGCCATCGCGCGCGGCGAAGCCGGGCACTACATCATTCTGCGAGAAATGCTGCCGAATATTCTGGCGCCGATCATCGTGGAAGCCACCATTCGCGTCGCCTTCGCCATCATGCTGTTTGCCACCCTGAGTTTTCTGGGGCTGGGCGCGCAGCCGCCAGAGCCAGAATGGGGATTGATGGTCTCTGAAGCGCGCGCTTACTTCTTTAATGCGCCGTGGATGATGATGATTCCGGGCCTCGCCATCGCATTGGTCGCCATTGGGTTTAATTTACTGGGTGACGGGCTGCGTGATGTGCTCAACCCAAGGAGCCACTGATGAGTGACAAGCTGACACCGGTGCTGTCGGTGGAAAATTACAGCCTCGATTACGCGTTAGCCAAAGGACATGCGCTACCGGTACTGCGTGACATCAACCTGCAGGTGATGCCTGGCGAAGTGTTGGGGCTGGTGGGCGAATCGGGTTCCGGCAAAACCACGCTCGGCTGGGCGATCATGCGCTGGCTGGCGGGCAATGCGCGCGAGCTGCAGGGCGATATTCGTCTCAACGGCGAGAGCCTGCTGACTTTACCCGCGGCCAAACTGACAGCGCTGCGCGGTGCCAAACTCGGCATGATTTTTCAGGATCCCAGCGCCTCGCTCAATCCCACGCTGACATTGGGTGAGCAGGTCACCGAAGTGTTACGCCGCCATCGCGGTTTATCGGCGCGTGAAGCGCAGGAGATGGCCGAATCGCTGCTGCACGACGTTGAACTTAAAAATCCGGCGCGCATGATGCGCCGCTATCCGCATCAGGTGTCAGGTGGCGAGAAGCAGCGCATCCTGATCGCCACCGCGTTTGCCTGCCAGCCGGACTGCATGATTTTTGATGAGCCAACCACCGCGCTGGATGTGATCAGTTCGGCGCAAATCCTCGATCTGTATGAGCGTTTGCGCGAAGAGACCGGCGTTGCGTCGCTCTACATCTCGCACGATCTGGCGTTGGTGGCCAAAGTGGCCAATCGCGTCTGTGTGCTGGAACAGGGACGCATTGTCGAACAGGCCGACACGCGCAGCCTGTTTAGCGCGCCGCAAAACGCCTATACGCGCAAGCTGATTAAGGCGGTACCCAATCCGCAGCACCGGCTGGTGCAGGACGCGCCCGGCAACCAACCGTTACTCGGCCTGAAACAGCTGACCATCGATTACGGCAAACACGGTCTTCTTGATCGTCTGCTGAAGCGTGAAGCCAATACTACGCGCGCCGCCAATGCGGTTGCGCTCACCGTGCATCAGGGAGAAATTCTCGGCGTGGTTGGTGAATCGGGTTCCGGCAAATCCTCGCTCGGTAAAGCCATTACCGGCCTGGTGCCGTTCAGCGGCGAGCTCGACTTTTGTGGCTACGCGCTACATGGCCGGGCGCAAATGGATAAAGAGTATCGCCGCCGCGTGCAGATGATTTTCCAGCATCCTGATGCCTCGCTGAATCCGCGCATGACCATTGGCGAAATCATCGCACGGCCACTGCGGTTGTATGGTTTACCCGCAGGTGAAACCGAGGCGCAGGCGGTCGCGCGCCTGCTGCAGGAAGTGCGTTTGCCGGCGGAGTTTGCGCAGCGTTATCCGCATGCATTGTCGGGCGGGCAGAAGCAGCGCGTTGCTATCGCCCGTGCGTTTGCCAATCCGCCGGATTTGGTGATTTGTGACGAGATCACCGCCGCGCTCGACGTCTCGGTGCAGGCCACCATTATCGAGCTGCTGCTGGAACTGCGCCGCCGCTACGGCACCGCGTATCTGTTTATTACCCACGATCTCAACCTGATTCGCCAAATCGCCCATCGTGTCGCCGTGATGTATCGCGGTGACGTGGTGGAAGTGCTGCCCGGCGACAACATGACGGCGCTGGCGCAACATCCTTATACCCGTGCACTGCTTGATGCGGTGCATATTCCCGACTTATCCAAGTCCGTTGCATGACGAGAGAAACATGAAGCCTGAACAGTTGATTCATCATATCGATCGCGATTTTTGCCTCTCATTCCTGGCAAAAATGGTGCAGCACAAAAGCTACAGCGCCACCGATGGCGAGCGTGAATTGGCGAAATACATGGCCGCGCAGATGGCGCAGCTGGGCCTGGAAACCGAACTGCAGAACGTGCCCGGCGACAGGCTGAATGCCATCGGACGATTGGCAGGCAGCGGCGGCGGCAAAAGCCTGCTGTTCAACGGACATCTGGATACTAATCCAGTCACCGAAGGCTGGACCGTCGATCCCTGGGAAGGAAAAATCGATGAACAGTTTATCTACGGTATTGGCGTTTCGAACATGAAAGCGGGTGATGCCGCCTATTTTTGCGCGTTAAAAACGCTGATTGATGCCGGTGTAAAGCTGAAAGGCGATGTGATTTTGACCTACGTGGTGGGCGAGTTGCAGGGCGGCATTGGTACGCTGGCGGCGATTGAGCAAGGTGTGCGCGCCGACTACTTCATCAATGCCGAACCCACCGATCTGCAAGCGCTGACCATGCACGCCGGTTCGCTGATGTTTACTATTGAGCTCACCGGCGATACGCGCCATCTGTCAAAACGGGAAGAAGCGGTGGACGCGATCAGCGCCGCCGTCGAGCTGATTCCGCAGATTAACGGCATGACCTTTAGCGGCGCGAAAACCGCTGAGCATCGCAAGATTAACCGTGGTCATATCGGTACCGTGCATGGCGCGTTAGGCCGCGATCTGGAAGAGTGGCGACCGCCGCAGGTGGCTGACTTTGTGCGCTTAAAAGGCTCGGCACGTTTCGCGCCAGGACAAACGGTGGAAGGTGTGCTCGCCGATCTGCAGGCGCTGCTGAATACCTTATGCCAACGCTATCCGGGCCTGAAAGCCGAGCTTTATGATGATGGCATTCGTGATAAACCCACCATGTTACCGTTCGAAGTGTCCCCGGAGTCCGCCATCGTCAAAGCGGTGAATCGCGGCTGGAAAACCGTGCGCGGCACCGAACAGCCCACCGGCGTGATCACGCCTCCGGCGTTCTTCGGCACCGATGCGGCACATCTCTATCAGCATGCGGGCATGGAAGGGATCGTCTGTGGGCCAGGCGGCAAATACAACACCATGCCGGATGAGCGCGTAGAAATCAGTGAATTCCTCGACATGGTGCGCATCTATCTGCTGGCCATTCTGGAGATTTGCCAGCCGGTTGAGGCCGCGTAATGCAGGTTTAAGCGCTGATGAGAGCTGATAGGATTTAGCCTGACGCAGGACGTTGAACTGAATGATTTATCAGTAACCGTTCCCGCATTACGTTTCGATATGAAATAGGCCACGACGGAGAACATCGCGAGCTATGCCATTTACCGCGAGGCGCATTAAATGGCGTGGTTTTGATGCTTACCAATATTCGGGTTTAACCGCAGGTTTTTTATGCGTCGCAACCCGAACAGGAAACTGGCATGCATCAAGCTCTTCATTGGTGATCGTTCTGCGTATCCAGTGACTATGATTCTGCAGTGAACCCGGAACACCACGGACGTTGCCCTGGCGGTGCGGCAAAATGATCCCGATACGAATGTCGGGAAAATCTTCGCGAATCGCCTTAAGTGCTGGCGTCATGTCGGTGTCAGCCGATACTAACACCAGCTGCGCGATCCTCTCTTCTATTGGCAACGTCTGCTGTTTAGCAAACAAACGATACATGCTGATGGCAATATTCACGTCGGTTTCTTTCTCTTCCAGCTCCCAGATATCTACCTTATCGAGACGTGATGCGGGTAGTTTTTTACTAATGAAACGTGGAGCCCGAGCGTGCTCAAGTCGATGACGTCCGGTGAAGATATTTATTCCGGTCGTTTTCAGCGCGCGAATATAAGTATCCTGAGCGTGTCGGGATTCAATACCGCGTGTGGCGAGGTGGGGAATAACCGAGGAGGTATAATAATTTATTGTTTCAATTATGGCAGTCGGATCCTGTACCCGGCATATATGCGACAGCAGCAATGACAAGTTGAGCCATTTATAAGGCGTACCTGCAAGGAGTCCATAAAATACATTGTATCCATCAATGAATATTGCAGTACGCACTCTTATCCTTCCTTAAGATACGAAAAAACCGGCCTGAGCCGGTTTTTTCACCCTAACGGCCAGTGAACTGAATCGCTGCGTACAGGGTTGAGTTGTGTGGCTAACTTATCAGCATTACTGGCTAAACTCAAGTTGCTCAAGGTGAAATCTAAGCCATAAAGTTTGTAAAATTAGGCTCTTCTTTCGGCTTCAGCAATAGTGCTGCAGTATTTAACTTTGAAAAATCGGGAGATATGCGAATGGTCTTGCTTCAGATTAATGGTAATTCTAATTAAAAGTAACGAGTGCAAATGAAATTTTAAAATATCCATTAACCTGAATTGCTAATTTAAATAACTATCTCAACTGACTATCCTTACTTCCACGGCGGTTATAACCGCTGATCGCCGCCTGTTTTTTATCGATCTTGCTCTGGCAATTCACGCAGTAACGTACGCCAGCCAATGCTGCGCGACGCGCTTCCGGGATCGGTTCGCCGCACTCGTCGCAAAATTCAGCACTTTCACCGTGCCCAAGATTTTCACGAGCGCGTGCCACCGCATCATCTACCGTGGCATCAATTTGTTTGTGTACCGCACCATCTTCTGACCAACCGCCAGCCATACATCACCTCCGCAAATACTCATGCTCTGAGTATAAGACATGACGTGATTTGTGTCGGGCAGCTCAAATTTTCACGCGTATTTAACATGGTTGACACATCATCGCGCGCCATCCTAGACTGCGGCTTGTTCCAAGGGGTGCTCTGTTAAGGGGCTGAGATTCTACCGGCTGGCGTGTATGCGCGGGCAACGTAGTGACCCTCTGAACCTGATCCGGCTAATACCGGCGTAGGGATGCGGAACCGCAGGGCGATATCGCGCCCTGATTCCCTCTTTGTGCTTTGTAGCGGACAGTTCGCGCTCTTCAGGCGTTGCCTGAGAGTCTCTGCGCAATCGCAAAGGTGGCGACGCACATGAACGAAACACACATCATCCAGGCTCTGCTGACATTCCTGCAGCGCGAAGATAGCTCAGACGACGATTTCAACCAGCTGGCCCTCGAAATCTTCGCTTATCAGTTCGCACACAATTCCCCTTATCGCCGCTTCGCCACCCAGCGCGGACGCACGCCGCTGACGGTGAAAAACTGGCGCAACATTCCCGCCATCCCGATTAATGCCTTCAAAGATCTGACGCTCAGCTGCCGTCCCACCGACCAAATTGCCGAGATCTTTATGACCAGCGGCACCACCGGCACGGTAAAAGGGCGCAGTTACCATTCGACGCTGGAGGTGTGGAAAAAATCGATGCTGCTCAACTTCCGCCGTCGCTTTATGGCGGGCCGCGATCGCATCCGCATGGGCATTTTGTTCCCGGATACTGTAGCGATGCCGAACTCCTCGCTGGCGACCTATCTTAAATTGGCGCTGCAGGAGTGTGGCACGCCGGACAGTGAAGTGATGGTGGGCGAACATGGCCTCGAAACCAATCGTCTGTTCACTGCGCTGGAACAGGCCGAAGCGGGCGGCGAACCGTACGCGTTGCTGGGCGCCAGTTACAGCTTTGTGCCTCTGCTGGATAACATGCAGCGCCAAAAACGCCGCTTCGCGCTGCCAGCAGGTAGCCGCATTCTCGATACCGGCGGTTTCAAAGGCCAGTCGCGCGAGATGGGCGCGGAAGAATTCTACGCTTCGCTCTCTCATGCCTTCGGCATTCCGCGTTCCCACTGCATCAACATGTACGGCATGACGGAAATCAGCACGCAGTTTTACGACGCGGGCAATGAGCGCTGCCCGCCGGTGAAATCCGGGCCGCACTGGATCCGCACGCGCGTGGTCAATCCGCTTACCGGTGATGATGTGCCGGACGGCGAAGTTGGCGTGCTGGCGCATCACGATCTGGCGCATTTCAACTCGGTGTCCGCTTTGTTAACGGAAGATGCAGGCGTGATGGTGCCCGGTGGATTCCATCTGCTGGGACGCGCGACCGGCGCTGATGCCAAAGGCTGTTCGCTGACCATGGAAGCGTTTCTCGCCAGCGCGCAGGCACAGTCGTGAAAGAAATTGCCGGACATCTGCCGGGCCTCTCCGCTGACGAAGTGCATTGGCACACGCTGAGTTTCAATCATCGTGGCGAAAGCCTCGAGGTTTGCGTTCCGCAACTTGATGACGCGCAGATAAAGGCGCTCGCAACGCGCATCCGCACCAACGCCCGCGCTTATCTCCAGCAGCTGAGCGTGGCGCAGATCATGGGCATCATTGATGAAGCGGTGGCGCGACTGCTCGATCGTCATCATCCACTGCGCATCAAGGCCGAAAAGCTGCTGCCCATCGTCACCGGTTACGATGCCGAGATGGTGCGGCTTGGCCTTACCGGCTATCTGAAAACCTTTCGTCAGCCGCAGCTGAAGCGCTTTCTGGCGGAGGATTTCGCCGATGCGCAGATGCTCGACGATTTCCAGCCGCGCCCCAAAGGCGGCTTTGCGCGCGCATTTGGCCCGCAATTGTTAATGCATATCTGGGCGGGCAACGTGCCGGGCTTGCCGCTGTGGAGTTTGATTTGCGGTCTGCTGGTTAAGGCGGGCACCATCGGTAAACTGCCAGGCAATGAGCCGCTGATGGCAAGCTGGTTCGCGCAGTTGCTGGCGGAGATCGATCCTAACCTGGGCGAATGTATCGCGGTGGTGTGGTGGAAAGGCGGCGATGCGCAAACCGAACTAACGTGGCTGCGTCAGCCCGATGCGCTGGTGGCTTATGGTGGAAATTCAACGCTGGCGGCGATCCAACAGCGTTTGCCGGTTACCACGCGCTTTCTGCCGCACGGCCATAAAATCAGCTTCGGAATGGTGGCGCGTTCGGCGCTGAATGTACGGCAAGGCGCGGAGCTGGCGCGTCGCGTGGCTTACGACGTGATGCGTTACGACCAAGCCGGTTGTTACTCGCCGCAAATGCTGTTTGTCGAGCGCGGCGGCAAGGTGTCGCCGGATGAGTTCGCCAGCTACATCGCCCATGAACTCGCCGCGCTGGCGCACAAACATCCGCGCCGTCCGCTGGCGAGCGAAGAGATCAACAGCATTGCCGCGTGGCGTAATGGCGAGGAGATTCGCGCGCTGGGCGGCGATCGTACGCTTTACGGCGAGGCGGCAGACGATTGGGCAGTGGTGAGCGTTGATCATGCGGAGCCTTTATCGCCGGCGGCATTGGGCCGTACGTTGAAAGTGGTGTGCGTGGATGCGCTGGAGGAAGTGGTCGATTTGGTGGCGCCGCAGCGGCATTTTCTGCAAACCGCAGGCGTGGCGGCCGCGCCGCAGGCGTTGTTCGGCATTTCGGCTCTGCTCGGGCAAGTGGGCGTTACGCGCATCGCGGCGTTCGGCAATATGACCTCGCCGGAAGCGGGCTGGCATCACGATGGACGTTTTAGTTTGCTCGATCTGGTGACCATCACGGAGATCGAGCAGGGCGCAGAAGCGACCGCCGAGCGTTACGCACCGTATGCGGAGTGACGCGGTAACAGATCGCACATACCGTAGCGGTGCAATTTATTGCGCATCAATCAGCTGCGCGCGATAAATCGCGCCGCTACAGATATTACGTGACCATATCAACCTGGAGCCAAAATGAAATTCTCCAACCAAACAGTTCTGGTAACCGGCGCAAGCCGCGGCATTGGTGCAGCGATCGCTAAAGCCTTCGCCGCAGAAGGCGCGTTTGTGGTGGTGAACTATCTGCGCAATGAAGCTGCCGCTGCGGGCGTGGTTGAGGAGTGCCGCGCATTGGGCGGCGACGCGCTGGCGATTGCCGCCGATGTCACCTTTGAGCAGCAGGTCAACGCCATGATGGAGCAGATCGTCAACGCCACCGGCCGCCTCGATGCGGTAATCAACAACGCTTTCGCACCCTACGTTTTCGACACTGAAAATCGTTCACGTTTCTGGGAAGCGTCGTGGTCAGGCTATCAGTCGCAGTTCGATGGCGCGGTAAAAGCCGCCTATAACGTCTGCCAGGGTGCGCTGCCTTTAATGCGCGCGCGCGTGCGCGGCAGTATCGTTAATCTCACCAGCGATCTGGTGGCGCGTCCTTCCGTGCCTTACCACGATTACATCACCGCGAAAGCGGCATTGACCGGCTTTAGCCGCACGCTGGCGACGGAGCTGGGCCCGCTAGGGATCCGCGTAAACTGCGTGGCGCCCGGCCTGGTGTATCCCACCGATGCCAGCCAGGCAACGCGCGAAGCGGTGCGTGATCTCCTCACCGCACAAACCCCGCTGCGGCGCATCGCGCGACCGGAAGATGTTACCGGCCCGGTGCTGTTTCTCGCCTCCGACTGGAGTGAATTTGTCACCGGACAAACGTTGTACGTCGATGGCGGATTAGTGATGAATTGATCCCTACGGTCGCCATTTCTGGCGATCGGTTTAGCCCTGCGCAAGCAAATAACTATCCAACCTGATCAACGCGATCACATATTTCGGTAACGCCTCCAGTAGCGATGGCAGATGGATTGTCTCGTCGGCACCGTGCGGCAATCCATGGCCTTCGGGTAAAAAATCGGGCGTGTTTGCTGCGGTTTTCCGGTAACCGGGCCCAAAGGTGATGGCGTTTGGCAGCTTCTTCGAATGGGTCACGCCGCCCATCGCGTAAGGGCGATCGTCATTGCCGGTGGTGTCATTCCACACTTGCTGCAGCAGCGAAATCACCGGATGTGAGGTCGGCAGGAAAAACGGCGCCACGTCGCGCCAGCCGGGATCGAGCGTAATGGTAGTAGCGGCTAACTGCTGTTGCAGCATCTCGACGATCTGCTCGCCGCGCCACGAAACCGGATAACGGATATCGCAGTCAATGCTCAGCGTGTCGGCGTAATGGCTGTACCACACGCCCGCGTTCAGCGTCAGTTTGCCGGACTCCGCATCTTCCAGCCCCAATCCGGCGCTCTCGCCATACGGCGACGCAAACAGCTGTACCAGCGTTTCCGCCAGCTGACGTTCGTGATCGCCCAATAGCTCCAGCTCAATCAGTGCGGTGAGCAGCACCTGCGTGGCATTCAGCGTGCCGTCGGGGAAGGCGGCATGCCCGCCGTTGCCGCGCGCTTTCAGGGTGAAAGCGCCATCGTTTTCCGGCTTGATCGACACATAGGTCGCGGCAATGCCCTGCAGCAGCGCCAGCTTTTCACTAACCGCATGCTGATCGGCCTGCGCAATCCGCACGCTGGCAAAATCCGGCACGCTATTGCTGGCCGATCCGGCAACAATATCCGCCAGCACGCCCGACTCGGCGACATTCAGGGTAAAACTGAGTTGCCCTTTCTGCGCATTGTTCACCGGGAACATGCCATCGGTGACAATCGAATAATCAGGCACCGGACCGTTCTCCGCGAACCACGCCATATCGGCCATGTTGGTCTCTTCCGCCAGGCCATAAACGATGCGCAGATTGTGATGCAGCGGAATTTTCAGATCGCGCATCAGCTTTAACAGATAGAAATTGAGCACGCCGGGCCCTTTGTTATCCGCCACGCCGCGACCAATCACAAAATCACCGTGCTGCGTCAGCGCAAAGGGCGGAAAGGTCCAGTTGTCACCCGCTGGCACCACATCCAGGTGGTTAATCAGCCCGATGTCGCGCGCGTGCTCGCCATAAATCACCGAACCGGCGTAGCCCTGATGCTGTTCGGTTTTGAAACCGGCCTGCTCGGCCTGATCTAACACCTGCTGCAAGATTTGCGCGCACTCGGGGCCAAAAGGCGCGCCGGGCGCTGCGCGGTCGGCGCGGCTGATGCTGGGAATAGCAATCCATTCGGCCAAATCATTGGTTAATGCGGCGCGATGTTCCGCGATCCATTGCTGGATCTGTGGCAACAGCGCGCTTTCCTGAGGTGATAACGACGCGGACATAAGGCTTCTCCTTCAATTTATGCACAACATAAAACATTCCACCGCGTCGGCTTAGACGCATTTGCGCGAACCATTGCTACCACGCAGCTAAGCGCCACTTCATGCGCATTCCTGCAAAGCTTAGCTATTTTTGTTGCTCGTATTGCATGGCAAAGCAACGGAGATTAACGCCCTACGACGCTAAGTCACCAGTAATGCAGGAGAATTAAGGTGGATAACAGCCCCGCAGCCGGAGCGACAGTCGGCGTGGATGTCGGAGGAACCTTTACCGATTTTGTTTTATTTGATCCGCAACGCCAGCAACGCTTTTTCCATAAACAGCCCAGCACGCCCGCCGATCCCGCTCTGGCGGTGAGTGACGGGCTGCGCGCCGTGCTGCTGAAAAGCGGTTTGCCCGCCAGCGCGCTGTCGCTGGTGTTGCACGGCACCACGCTGGGCCTCAACGCCATTATCCAGCGGCGCGGCGCGGACATCGCGCTGGTGATCAGCGCCGGTTTCCGCGATGTGCTGGAGATCGCGCGTGCGCGCATGCCGTCCTCCTTTGATTTTCATGCCGACCGCGAGCCGCCTTTTTTACCGCGTCAGCGCGTGCTGGAGATCCCGGCGCGTTTTAGTCCCGCCGGTGAAGTGACGCAGTGGCCAACTGAGGCCGAACTGGCAACGGTGGCATCCGAGGTTCTGCAACTCAAGGTGAGCGCGGTGGCGCTGGTGACCATCAACGGTTATGCCAATCCCACGCGTGAAGCGGAACTGGCAAGCGCGCTGGCTGCAAAGTTAGGCGCGGTGCCGGTGCTCTCTTCGGCGCAACTGTGGCCGGAGATTCGTGAGTATGAACGCACGCTGGTGGCCGGGCTGAACGCCTATATTCAGCCGCTGATGCAGCGCTACTTTAACCGGCTAGGCGATTTACTGGCGCAGCAGGCGATTGACGTTCCCTTATTGATCACCGCGTCCAACGGCGGCGTGCTGCCGCTGGACGCCGCACATCAGCGCCCGGTGGACACGCTGCTCTCCGGACCGGCATCCGGCGTGATTGCTGCCGCGCATCTGGCGTCCGGAACGGGCTTTGTCTCATTTGATATGGGCGGCACCAGCAGCGATATCTCGCTGTCGGAGCAGGGCGAAATCGAACGCGTCAACCGCACCGAGATTGGCGGCCTGCCGCTGATTTTGCCGGTGGTGGGCGTATCGGCGATTGGTGCCGGCGGCGGCTCCATCGTGCATGTCGATGATTTCGGCATTCTCAAGGTTGGCCCAGAAAGTGCGGGCGCGGATCCGGGTCCGGTTGCCTATCAGCGCGGCGGCACGCAACCCACGCTCACCGACTGCTATCTGGTGAGCGGCATCTTATCCGCCGACGCGGCGCTGGCGGGTACCATCACGCTGGATCATGCCGCCGCGCATCGCGCACTCAGCAAATTGGGTGAAACGTTAGGTTTGGCGGCCGAACAGGTGGCAAGCGGCGCTATCGCAGTAGCCACCGCGCAGATGGCGACCGAACTGAACAAAGCGCTGGCGCAGCGCGGATTGACCGCCGATGGCTTGACGCTGATTCCCTTTGGCGGCGCGGGCCCGACCCACGCCAACTTCTTCGCCGAAGAGGCGGGCATCAATCGCATTCTGGTGCCGCTGCGTCCCGGCACGTTCTGCGCCGAGGGCGCAATCAGCGCCGATATCCGCCGCGACTTTGTGCGCAGCCTGCGCATCAACGTTACAGCGGAGAGCTACGGCAAAATCGCCGCCACCGTTGCGGAGCTGCATCAGCTGGCGCAAAAGTGGTTTGCCGAACAGGCCAGCCGCCTCAGCGAACGCGCCGATTATCGGGTGGAAGCGGATATGCGCTATGCCGGGCAGGCCTACGAACTCAGCGTCACTCTCGGCAGCCCGGCAAGCATCACGCATCAACAACTGCTGGAACATTTTCAGCAGCTGCATCAGCAGCGTTATGGCTTTAACACGCCTGACGCGGCCATTGAACTCACCACGCTGCGCCTGTCACTGAATGCCGCGTTGCCGCGCCCAACCGACAAACCTTTTAACGCAGACGTTGAGATTGATGAGCCAGTTTCGCGCCCACTTTATCTGCGCGGCGGCTGGGTGAATGCGCGCATCTGGCAACGTGTGAACATCGGTAAGCAGAGCCACATTCACGGCCCGGCGGTGATCGAACAAGACGATACCACCACGCTGATCTTGCCTGGCTGGTCGGCGTGCACCGATAGCAGCGGCAATCTGTTGATTGCGCGTGTAACGGGAGACGCAGCATGAAACTGGATGCCATCACCCTCGAAATCCTCAACCAAAAACTCACCGCGCTCACCGAAGAGATGTGCCACATCCTGCAGCGCACCGGACGCACGCTGTACGTCAAGGAAACCGCCGATTTTTGCTGCGCGGTGGCTGATCTACAAGGCCGCTTCTTTGCCTATCCGAAAGGTATTGGCGTTTCCGGTTTTGTCGGGCTGAACGCGCTAACCGCGATTCAGGCGGTCGGCGAGGTCGCGCCCGGCGATGTGATTCTGACTAACGATCCCTGGCGCTCGCGCGGGCTGGCGACGCATCTGCCAGATTTGCAGGTGCTGGCGCCGTGGTTCGTCGATGGCGAACTGGTGGCGTGGGGCTGGGCTTTTTTACACGCCTCCGACGTTGGCGGGCGCGTGCCGAGCAGCATCTCGCCGACCAACAGCGATATTTATCAGGAAGGGCTGCAAATTCCGCCGGTCAAGCTGGTGCGTGCGGGTGAACTCAATCGTGATGTGATGAACATTCTCACCGCCAACAGCCGCACGCCGGATGCGATTGCTGGCGACATTCAGGCGATGCTGGCCGCGCTCAATGCCGGTCGCGATCGCCTGAATCGCATCGTGGCGCAGCATGGCGTTACGGAAGTGGTGCAGGCGCAGCAGGATTTGCAGGCATATTCGGCCATTCGCGCGCGCCAGGTGCTGCGCCGCATTCCCGACGGCGTTTATCAGTTTGAAGATTACCTCGATGACGCCGCAGGCAGCGGCTTGCCGGTGCGGCTCGCCATCACCGCCACCTTTAACGATGGCAACGTGCATCTCGATTTCACCGGCAGCGATGCGCAGGTGGCGGCGGCGATCAACATTCCCAGCCACGGCGATCCACATGCGTGGCTGACGCTGCGCATTTTGGCGCTGGTGTGCACGCTGGACAAAGGCGTGCCGCTGAATGCCGGTTTACTCGCGCCGGTGACGCTGTTTGCGCCCGCCGGATCGCTGGTCAATCCGCACTATCCGGCGGCAGTTGGCGTACGCCATGCGGCGGCGGTACGCGTGAATGATCTGCTGAACGGTTTGCTGGGACAGCCGTTGCCGGACGTAATGCCCGCCGCCAGCGGTGGCACCATCATTCCGCTGGTGATCGCCGAAGTGGCGCGCAATGGCCGCGAGCAGAATGTGCAGGTGATCGAACCGATGGTCGGTGGTGGCGGGGCGCGCTGCGGGCGCGATGGCATCGACGGCCGCGACAACAGCATCTCGAATCTGGCGAACAATCCGGTGGAGATGGTGGAAGCGGAAACCCATATCGAAATCCGCCAGTACGCGCTGCGCCCCGGTTCTGCCGGCGCAGGACAATGGCGTGGCGGCATGGGCCAGCAGATTCGCGTGCGCATTCTGCAAAATGACAGCACGCTGCTGGCGCGCGGCATGGAGCGCATGCTGTTCCAGCCGTGGGGCGTGCAGGGCGGCCAGCCGGGGGAATCGACCAGGCTGACGCTTAATCCTGATGTCGCGGGCGGTCAACCGCTCGGCAAGATCGATCTGCTGAGCGTCAACGCCGGTGACGAAGTGCTGCTGCAAACGCCCGGCGGCGGCGGTTGGGGCGATCCCTTCAAGCGCGATGCGCTGGCGGTGCAAAACGATGTCGATAACCATTTGCTGAGCCACGCCGACGCGGCGCAGCACTATGGCGTGGTGTTTACCGATCACGGCATTGATGCCGCGGCCACCGCCGCCTTGCGCAGCCAACCGCGTGCGGCGTCATCTTCCTTCGGCGCGGCGCGCGAGAACTGGCAAACGCTGTTTGAGGGCGATGTGCTGACGCGGCTCAATCAGCTGCTTTATCCACTCAGTCCGGCCGAACGTCAGCGCCATCGCTCTGCGGTGTTTGCCGCCGCGTTAGCGCAGTTACCGGCAGATTTTCCCCGTTCAACTTCTCCAGATATCGCGACGGCGCGCCAGGCGTTTGTCGCTGCGCTGCGCGCGCTGGAGAGTGAACTTTCAGCGTCAATTACCTCAATACCAGGAGATGGCCATGCGCCAGTTAAATAACAAAAAAATCCTGCTCACCGCGCTGGTGGGCATGTTGATCAGCGGTGCGGCGAGCGCGGCTGAAACCACAGACTCGGTGATCGTTGGCGTTTACGGCGGTGACTGGGAGAAAAATATCCGCGCGTCCGGTCTGGAGCAGTTTGCCAAAGATAATCACCTGAAGCTGACCGTAGTGCCGGGCGCGGATGCCGAATGGTTTGCCAAGTTGCGTGCCGCCAAAGGCCGTCGTTCGCCGTATGACGTGGTGGTGTTCCAGCCCGATACCGTGCAGCGCGCGCAGGCGGCGGGCTTGCTGCAGCCGCTGGATGCCAAAGATATTCCCAACCTGAATAATCTGTATAAGAGCGTGCAGTCGCGCTTTGTTTATGACAATCAAACCTACGCTGCCGCCTTCAGCCTCGGCCAGCTTGGCCTCGCTTATCGCAGCGATCTGGTGAAAACCCCGCCGAAAAGCTGGCTCGACTTGTGGAATCCGGAATACAAAGGCCACGTAGCGATTTCATCGCCGACCTACGCCGCCGGTTTGCAGTTCTTCGCGGGCTTAGTACACGCGTTGGGCGGCGAACTCAATCAGCCTGCCGCCGTGGATAAAGTCTTCACCAAACTGGCGGAACTGCGCGGCAACGCGGTGGCGTTCCCGGATAGTCCGGGCGCGATTCAAACCCTGCTGGAGCGTGGCGATGCGTGGGTGGTGCCGTACTGGGATGGCCGCGTGTTTGCGCTCAAGCAGCAAGGCATGAAAGTCGATTTCGTCTATCCATCCGATGGCCCGGTTGTCGGTGCCGCGAACTGGGTGATTCCAAAGGGCGCGCCGAACCTCGCCAACGCCTATAAAGTGGTTAACGCCATGTCTGCGCCTGACGTGCAGAAAGCCTTCTCGGATAAATCACTGTATGGCATGACCAACAAAGACGTGCAGTACAGTGACAACCTGAAGAAGCAGGTGAAAGTGGGCGAAGAGGCCTACAGCAAACTGATTTGGATTGATTACAGCACCGCCACGCCGCAGTTGGCGGACTGGACGCGTCGCTGGAGCCAGGCGCTGGGTGGTGCCAAATGAGTTCAGTCGTCATTGACGGCGTAGCGCGGCAGTTTGATAACCATCGCGCGCTGAATGACGTCAGCATCACCATCGAGCAGGGCGAGTTTTTCTCCCTGCTCGGGCCGAGCGGCTGCGGCAAAACCACGCTGCTGAATATCATCGCCGGATTTTTGTCGCCGAATAACGGGCGCGTGTTGATTGGTGGCAAGGATGTCACCGCGCTGCCGCCGTATCAGCGCCACATCGGCATGGTGTTCCAGAACTACGCGCTGTTTCCGCATCTGAGCGTGGGCGATAACGTCGCGTTCGGGCTGAAGGTGCGCAAAGTATCGCGCAGCGAACAGCAGCGTCGTGTCACCGAAGCGCTAAAGCAGGTGCGACTGGAAGGGCTGGCGCAGCGCATGCCGCATCAGCTTTCCGGCGGACAGCAGCAGCGCGTAGCGATTGCGCGCGCGCTGGCGATTGAACCGCAGGTGCTGCTATTGGATGAACCGCTGTCGAACCTCGATGCGCGCCTGCGCAAGGAGATGCAGGACGAACTGCGCGCGTTGCAGCAGCGCGTCGGCATCACCACGGTGCTGGTGACGCACGATCAGGAAGAGGCGCTGACGCTGTCGGATCGCATTGGCATTCTCGGCCAGGGCGAGCTGCAGCAGATTGGCGCGCCCGCCGCGCTCTATCGCCAACCGGCGAATCGCTTTGTCGCTGAGTTTGTCGGACAGGCCAATCTGTTCCATGCCTCTGCGCACAACGGACTTTACCAGGCGCGCGATCACTTTGTTGTCGCCGGATCAGCGCTGCAACTCAGCGCCGCGCAACCGGCAAGTGCCTCATCGTTGCTGATTGTGCGCCCTGAGCGCGTGCAGTTCTCCAGCGAGCCGCAGCAATTTACCAGCAACGGCAGCGCCGCCAGTGTGAAAGAAGTGAGTTTTGCCGGTGCGACCTTGCGGCTGGTGTGCCAGTTGCCGGGCGGCGGCGAGATCCGCGTGCAGCCCGCAGAAGCGCACTTTTCACAGCTGCCCGCGCCGGACGATCGCTGCTATCTGCACTGGCAAGCGGCGGATGTCATCGTGCTGCCCGCGCAGGAGCGCGCCTGATGAAGATCGCCACGCGTAATCTGTTTCCCTGGCTGCTGCTGACGCCATCGCTACTTTTTCTGCTGCTGTTTTTGCTGGTGCCGCTGCTGCTGCTGTTCGACCAAAGCCTGACCAACGTTTATAGCCTGCTCAATCCGCTGCCCGGTTACAGCCTGGCGCAATATGTGACGGTGTTTGCCGATCCGCAATATCTGCACGCGCTCTGGACCACGCTGTGGGTGTCGTTGCTCTCCGCCGCGATTACCGTGCTGCTGGCGTGGCCGGCGGCGTGGCTGCTGGTGACGACGCAGCGGCGCGGCTGGCGCACGCTGCTGTATGTGATCCTGATTTCTCCGCTGCTCACCAGCGTGGTGATCCGCACCTTCGCGTGGATTGTGCTGCTGGCGCAGAATGGTTTGATCAATGGCTTTCTGCTGTTCACCGGCCTGATTCCGCAGCCGCTGAGTCTATTGTGGAACATGAATGCGGTGATCATCGCTTATGTGCAGGTGATGCTGCCGTTTGCCGTACTGCCGCTGATTACCTCGCTGAATGAAATCGCGCCCTCGCTGCGATTGGCGGCGATGAGTCTGGGTGCTACGCCCGCGATGACCTTCCGCCGCGTGGTGCTGCCTTTGACGCTGCCCGGCATGCTAACCGGTTTCATCATCGTCTTTTCCCTCGCGGCGGGCAGCTACATCACGCCGTTGCTGATTGGTGGGCGCTTACAGCCGCTGCTGCCGATCGCCATTTATCAGCAGGCGATGCAGATCGCTAACCTGCCGCTGGCGGCGGCGCTGTCATTGACGTTGCTGGTGATGACCTTGATTGTCGCCGGGATTGCGGGCGCGTTCCTGAAACGCTGGGAGAAGAAAAATCATGGATAACACGCAAAGCCTGGCACAGCGCCTGACGCAGTTCGGCGTGACGCTGGCGGGCATCGTGATTTACGCCTTTTTAGCGCTGCCGGTGCTGGTAATTGTGCTCTCGGCGTTTAGCCCGGAACCGTATCCGCAGTTTCCGCCGCAGGGATTCTCGCTGCGCTGGTTTAGCGCGCTTTTACAGGATGACGGTTGGATCGCGTCGCTGTGGATCAGCGCCTTGCTGCTGGTGATCGTCACGCCAATCACCGTGGTGCTGGGTACGTTTGCCGCCTGGTCGCTGGCGCGGCTGGAGTTCCGCTATCGCGAAGCCTTGCAGGCGTTTATTCTGTCGCCGCTGATGATTCCGCAAGTGGTGCTGGGTATTGCGTTGCTCTATGTGCTGACGGCGGCGGGTATCGCCGGGATGATCAGCGGGCTGGTGATTGGCCATGTGGTGGTGGCGCTACCGTATGTGGTGCGCACCGTTAGCGTGAGCCTGGCGGCAATGGATAAGCGGCTCGAAGCGGTATCGATGAGTTTGGGCGCGGGGCGCTGGTATACGTTTCGCCACGTCACGCTGCCGCTCATTAAGCCCGGCATTCTGGCCGGTGCGGTATTTGCGGCGGTGACCTCGTTTGGTGAAGTCTCCGTGAGCCTGTTTCTCAGCGCGCCAGACACCATCACCGTGCCGGTTCGGGTATTTAATTACGTCGATCAGACTTTCGATCCTACGGTGAATGCGATTTCGGTGATCTTTATTATCTTCGCGGTGCTGATTTTAATGGTGATTGAGAAAACGATTGGGCTGGTGAAGTTGAGTTAGATTGTTCGGTTATCGCCGCCGTGATGGGGAAATAATGGGATCGTTGCGTGATAATAATGGATATTGCGTTTACGAGTCTTTCTCAGAAAATTCTTTAGTTAAACGAGTAAACCGCACTGGTAAGTGCGGTTTTTTTATGAATACGGATCACAACTGGCTAAATTTTCGCTTCACTGAATTTTATTATTCCCCTATGGTTTGCATGGTTAACAGGATTAACTATAGGGATATATATGTACCACAGTGATGCGGTCGTACGGCAGCTTCAGGCGCAAAGGATTCTGGCAGAAAAGCTCGACAACGCCGTTTCCGGCGTTATTGACGCAGTTTCCGATCAGGTCAGTAAGATCAATAAAGGGGCGACCCGGCTTTCATTTTATGCATCGTGCTTTACTGATGAATACATGGACGTCTGTAAAAATCAGATGCTGGAAGATAATCGTTTTAGAAAAGCAGTCGTACGGTTAATAAAAGACAGAGATATTGTTTTTTCACTGTTGCAAACTTACATAGACTATCAGCTTGAAGGCAGGTCTTACCGCCAACTCGAAGCAATTAAAATGCATCTGATGCGAGCCAATATTCACATCGCAGCCAGCACACTCACTACTCGCGCATTTGGTGCTGGAGCGGCTATGGCTGTCGTTATGGGGATGAATATAACGCTTCCTGTTGGCCGTAATGTTGGTACTGCAGTTGGCGCGGCAGCGTCAGTATTGGGGATTTATGCCATAGTTCAAAACGCAGCAGACAGCGCAAAGCGCTTGCAAATAATGCACCCTCCTTTTTACCACGCATTGTATATGCGAGAACTCGAAATGATGTATTTCCTTATTGAACCTTCATTCATGCGGGCTGGTGCGCTAAAAAATCAATGGCTTTCAGATTACGAAGTCGCTGAAGTATTGATGAAGTTAGTGGGGAAATGATGAAAAAATTTTTAAAGCAATGGTTAATATCAGAATCAAAGTTCCTGATCTGCACATACGTGCCGATAGTATTAACAATACTTTTTGCGTTGCTACAAATCTACTTTTTCCCAGATAGCAGTATGTTAGGTGTAGGGATATTTTATCTGTGCTCTCTGTCATTTGTTATCTACAAATGTCGTTGAATTAAGTTTGAAGTATGTTTGTTTAGGTGCCTATTTTTCAGGCTAAACATATGTTCTTGATTGTGAATTTAAGACTCTTAGAGAAATAGCATATGTTCAATATAATTAGGTGTAAATGCTCGTCAGACTTGTATACGAGTAGGTTGGAGTAAAACTATGAGAGGGTTTTTAAATCGGTGGTTGGTAACGCAATTGCAATTTCTATTACGCATATACGTTCCCGTTTTATGTGCGCTCGTGTTTGGTATGTTGAAATTTTATTTCTATCCCGAGAGTGGGATGATGAGTGTATGGATAGTTTACCTGTGCGCGTATATTTTTGTTGTTTATAAATGTCGAAAACTTTAAAGGATTAAATATGTCAACTCCAGCACATCTCTGGTTAGAAGATGAAAGCGGTTCGCCAATTGTGGGTTCGTGCATGATGCCGACCAGACTCGGTTCAATAGAGCTCAATTCGGTCATGCATAATATTACCATCCCGGTGGATCCGCACACGGGAAGGCTTACGGCCACAAGGATTCATGCACCGATATCCGTTCAAAAGGAGTTTGATAGAACAACACCGCTACTGTTTCGTGCATTGTGTCAGGCCAGAACGCTGAAATCTGCGACCATCAAGATGTACCGAATTAACGAAGCGGGTATTGAGGTTGAGTATTTTAATATCCAACTGGATAACGTCAAAATCTCCAGCATTTCACCGGCTCTGCTGCCAAACGGCCAGACCAGCACGCATCTGGAAAATATTGAGCTACGATATGAAACGATCACATGGAAATACGTGGACGGAAATATTGTGTTTAAGGATGGATGGAATGAGAGGATGATTGCTTAGCTTTTGGCTAAGATTGCTGACGCTGAGGGTTAGAAATACATGAACAAACTAGTATTGCTCAAAGACGATATAACCAAAGTACCAGTGGAAGCCATTGTGAACGCCGCCAACACTTCCTTGCTGGGCGGCGGCGGAGTTGATGGCGCCATCCATCGTGCGGGCGGGCCGGCGATTTTGGCTGAGTGTCAGCAAATCAGGAATCGACAAGGTGGCTGTAAAGTCGGAGATGCAGTGATCACCACGGCGGGTGATTTGCCAGCTAAATATGTCATTCACACCGTTGGCCCACACTGGCATGACGGGCAACATGACGAAGAAACGCTGTTGAAAAATGCCTATCTGAGCTGTTTTAAACTGGTAAAAGAATACGGCATTCAAACCGTTTCGTTTCCCAATATCAGTACTGGCATATATAGGTTTCCTAAACAGTTGGCGGCTGAGATCGCATTAGGTGTGATTAATCAGTGTTTGCGTGAGAACTCCAATATCGAGCAAGTTAATTTGGTCTGTTTTGATGAGGGAAATTACGACTTGTATTTAAAAATATTGCCTCAATATAGCTCTGAATAGTTCCACTCAGAAAAGGAGAATAATGATGCTAATGGAGTCTATTTTAACCGTATTCTAAAGTCAGATCAGCATAAATCAAGCGGCATTTACTAATAATGTTTTAAAATATTGACTGAGTCGCACGATAAACATCCGCACGCAAATAACAGCATATTTTCGGATAGGTTAGACAAGCTAGACTGATTTACTATCGCCGCTATAGTTTGGAAATAATGGGATTAGTTAACCTGCACTTACTTCTTTATCTTCCATAAGCAAGGGCAGGTCGATACAACAAGCATTTGCAGAACATCAGTTCTGCCAAGGATCGCGTATGAAACAACCCTAGAGGATACAAGTAATTTGCACAATAAACCCCCTAGTTAATTAATCGCATTTTTGTTGAAATGTATGCGTTAGCTACTTTATCTCCGACCTCAGTAAGTATAATAGAGCTAAACTCTTCAACTCCACCTATGGCATTCATCCTATCTATAAAAGGATGTATGATTAAAGCATCCTTTTCTTTGTTGATGTTTAAACCGGTCCTTTTCATTATTATTTGTTCAATTGTGATTTTCTCAAATGGAGACTTCCTTATACATCCCAGAGATAATGGTATGTGGAAATTAGTATTCTTTATATCTCCGTCGGGAAAGATTTCAATAATTTCCCTGTTATATTTATCTATGTATAATTTATTTATTTCGTCTTTACTGCGCACGATCTCACCATGAAAAAAATAGTAATCATCATTTTCATGGTAATCTTCTTGTCTTGCAGGGTCGAGTGGCAAATATCCCCTCGTCGGGCTCAGACCGAATTTTACTATGTTTAAAGAGAAACGAACCAAAGCCAGCGCTTTGATCTGCCTGCAGTTCATTTTTGATGCCGCTTCAATTGCCATATCTAATTCAGAGAGCTCATCAAAGTCATCTGAATCGGTATTTATCTTATTTACGACCAAGTTGATTAATGTGTCTTTTTCTGCCCTTTCTGGTGATTTTGCATAAGCTTTTGCAGATTCAAAAATTGAATATTGAATGTCTGGATTGGGTAGTTTTGTGTTAATTAATTCATTGCTCGTTTTTTGTATTTCTAACTCTTTTATCAAGTCGTCGATATAAATTTTTATTGATTCTTTAACCTGATGTTTAGCTTGTTCTTGGAATTTAGGAAGACTGTCATATAAAATCCCCTTAACAATTACCTCTACTGTTTTTGTATCGATGTTAGTATTTGTTATGTTGGTGATATTCCCATCACCTTTCGTATTCACTGTGTTGGAGTTGTCGCCAGAGGATATCCCGTTATTAAACATTAATTGTCTCTCTTTACTTTTGTTTCGTTTTGATTACCGTTAATTATTATGTTAGTGCTATTTTTCCCACCCGATATTCCCATAGGGTTCTTTTTTGCTTTTATCTCCATGTATGAAGTAAATGCCACAAGGACTGCGGATACGCCACCAATTATGTAGTATAAATTGGTAGGCGTCTGAAGATACATATAGATAGAGAAAATTAAAGATATAATACTAACTAAGAGTATTAACAATCTAAAAAAGTGAATCATAGTGTGCTCTTAATAGTTTTGGTTTGTGAAAAGCCAATAATACGCTCTCTGTAACACTTTCTCAAAGCTTGTAAAAAAAATCTATATCAGTTATGACTTTAACATCCAGTGATGTGGAAACCAACATTAAGCACAATAAGTGCTTATCATAGCTTTGACTGACCACCCATCTTACCTAGGGGTAGTTTAGTAGTTAAGACCGAAAATAACGGCGAATTCTCAAACTCAAACGGCCCTTTGGGCATTTCTGAACGCTAGCTCGTCAAGCGATCTCGTAATCTACTATCCCTAGAATTGATGCTTGAGCCTATGAACACTCCTCACAATAAATTATAACGTTTTCACTTATGTTTTTTTATAGCATTACGGAAAACGTCCGCCATAGGTGTATCAATACTCCTCATAGCCTTGTCTATTTTTTCCTCAATGGAGATTTTTTTCTTCTTTTTTGTCTTGATGATACAATCTATGTTTTTTTCTTTTGCCTTTTTAGGTGTCGATTTTTTCTTGTTCCATCTAGACTTATTATGTATTGACGAAAGGTATTCCGGCGTTGATTTGATCATCTCCATCGCCTTTATCTTATCGACAAACAAAACAAGAAAGGATGAAGTTGCGGCACTTTCCTGTTCAGATATCACGAGGAATATTCTTTCTCCGTTTTTTATAATAGTATGATTTTTCTTGAAAAGGATGCCTGGTTTTGTATCATTTAAATATAAAAGTTGTTGAATGTTTTGGCTGTCAGCAATCATATAGTGAATGCTGATTGTATTTTTAATAAGACCAGAAATCAGAATTGAGCTTACTTCATCCCCCTCTTTTATTATTGTTAATTGCGATATGGATATTAAGAACTCATCAACCTCCAGTTTGGTTTGAAAGTTGTTAGTAACACTATCACCCTGATAATTTCTTAGGAGCTGAATGCTTTTTGAGATCTTATTTAGGAGTATAAACATACCGAATGAATTTGATCGCGCACTATCAATCCTCTCCCCTGAATCGGAAAGGTAACTTTTAACACTTAAACTACTTTCATCAAGGAAATATTTACGATAACTAGCAGGCTCTAGCGAATACTGTATGACCGGGATGTCGTTTTCAATAACTTCTGCATCTATATCGTCACTTGATTTTACTATAATACGTACATAACTACTAGTTGGTTTTGAAACTGAATTATCCGTAGCGGTAGTAATTTCATAATAACTATGCCATATCTTTTTTCCTGTTGTGAGTTGTATTCTTCTTTTGTTTTCATCTGCGAAAATTATTAGTTTATAACAATCTTCAAGTGTTAAATTCATTTTTGCGAAGATGGATTCTTCAAAAGAAAATCTGATTTTAATCCCATCTAAGTATCCTTGTATTCGAATTCCGCCACTACTTGTTTTAACGCATCTATCAATTATTACTGGTTTCCATTCTGCTGTAATTGACACAGTGTTCTTATCGTGAAAAGTAAGGTCGCCGGTGTAACATGGATGAATTGGCCAAGGTGGACCAAGTGAGTCAAACAAAACGCGAGAACCATTGGAATTTTCATAATAAAAGACATCTTTCCCGCATTTTTGGCAGATAGCATTAGGTATGGTAAAAGATCTGATAGTATCGAATCGGTCTTTGTTAACTGAATGTCTTGGGGTTTTTTGCTGCTGAGAGGCCCAGTGTTCAGATTCCTTAGCCTCGTCAACAATGAGAGGCACAACTCTTCCGCCTATTCTTCGAAATATGGTAACGCTCATAACAATTTGCTCCCTGCTTGTTATAACCTTATTTATCAATATGTTAATTGTTAATTTGTTGGAGGAGGACCTTCAAGACTATTATCATTGTTAGAGAGGTAATTGTCTCGAGACCAACTTTACCTAAACTAGCAAGCAACCCACACAGCATTATGATTTAGTTATCGTCATAAACAACAAAATCTTTAATCTAAGAAAGCCGAGGATAATAATTTTTGGTGTTTATTAACATAATAATCATGTTGAAAATTTCCAGTTATACAAATTTCAATTTGGACACTGAAAATGTTTTAGCCTTCACATTCCTCCGCGAATGGAATTATAGAAGCTTCATAGGAGTTAAAGCAAAGTTATACCACGCTGACCATCGTTCATTTCTTCATCCCCTTAAAGCTAGATTCCCATTGATTCCAACACTATTAAAAAACCTTTTACTAAGTATCCTTCTTATTAAAGATCTCTTTAATACCATCAGCGACACGAGAACAACGCGGGTGCGAAGCCACTTTTACGAACGCTATGTAGCACTCCTGCGCGACGACCAATAACTCTCACACCCCGTAAAAAAAAGCGGCCCTAAGGCCGCCAAAACCCTCAACTGCAGTGAACATTGAGGAAGGAGGATAATAAACGGGTTAGCCTTTCACGCCACCAGCCGTCAGGCCGCTGACCAGCCAGCGTTGGGCCAGCAGGAACACCAGCGTAATTGGAATTGCAGAGAGCACCGCCGCCGCGGCAAAGTCGCCCCACAGATAGTTTTGCGGGTTCAAATATTGCTGCATGCCGACTGCCAGCGTGTAGCTGTTCACATCACGCAGCAGCAGTGAGGCGACCGGCACTTCAGTAACCGCAGCGATAAATGCCAGAATAAACACCACCGCCAGAATCGGCACCGAGAGCGGCAACAGCACCAGCCGGAACGCCTGCCACGGCGTGGCGCCATCCAGCGCGGCGGCTTCTTCCAGCGATCCATCGATGGTTTCGAAATAGCCTTTTATGGTCCAGACGTGAAGGGCGATGCCGCCGAGATAGGCAAAGATCACGCCGCCATGCGTATTCAGGCCGATAAATGGCAGATATTGTCCCAGGCGATCAAACAGCGCATAGAGCGCCACCAGCGACAGCACCGCTGGGAACATCTGGAAAATCAGCATGCCTTTAAGCAGCGTGGCGCGCCCGGCAAAACGCATGCGCGCAAAGGCATACGCGCAGGTGGTGGAAAGCGCCACAATGCCAATCGCGCTGATGGCGGCGATTTTCACCGAGTTCCACAACCACAGCAGCACCGGGAAGGGCGGCGGCGTCACGCGGCCATCGGCGTGCTCCACGCTGAAACCTAACGCCAGCTGCCAGTGTTCCCAGGAAATCTGCTCCGGGATCAGCGAGCCGGTGGCGAAGTTACCGGCGCGCAGTGAGATAGCGAACACCATCAGCAGCGGAAACAGAATTCCCGCAATAAACGTCAGCAACAGCAGATGCGTCATCAACAGACGCAGCTTTTGCGATTTGGGTTGCACCATAGCCATAACGTCTCCTTAATCGAATTTCATCCGCACGGCTTTAAGATTGATCACCGCCAGCGCGCCTACCAGCAGGAAGATCAGCGTGGCAATCGCCGCCGCCAGACCAAAGTCCTGTCCGCCGCCACCTTCAAACGCAATGCGCCAGGTGTAATTGACCAGCAAATCGGTGTAACCCGCTGGCGTGGTAGTGCCGATACGATCCGGTCCGCCGTTGGTTAGCAGCTGCACCAGCACAAAGTTATTAAAGTTAAAGGCAAAGCTGGCGATCATCAGCGGCATCAGCGGCTTTAACAGCAGCGGCAGGGTAATCAGGAAGAAGTTCTGCAGCGGCCCGGCACCGTCCATCGCCGAGGCTTCATAGAGATCGTCCGGAATCGCTTTCAGCAGCCCCATGCAGAGAATCATCATGTAGGGATAACCCAGCCAGGTATTCACGATGACCAGCATGGTGCGCGCCAGCGTCGGATCGCTGAACCACGCGGGCTGAAAGCCAAACAGCGCTTTCAGCATCACGTTGATTTCACCGAAGCTCTGGTTAAACAAGCCTTTGAAGATCAATATCGAGATAAACGCCGGCACGGCGTAGGGCAAAATCAGCATCACGCGATATACCGCTTTGCCTTTCAGTGCTTCCCATTGCACCAGGCAAGCCAGCACCATGCCGACCGCCAGGGTGAGAATTACCGTCACAAACGAAAACAGCAGCGTCCAGCCAAAAATCGCCAGAAACGGTTTTTGAATCCCTTCATCGGTAAACACGCGAATGAAATTCTTCCAGCCGGTATTCACCGTGAAGCCCGGACTCAGCGCTTCGCCGCTGCTGTTCTGATAGAAACCGCTTTCACGATTGGCCTGATACAGCGCGCCGCTTTGTTGATTTTTCAGGTCGCCGTTGGCTTGCAGTACATACAACGGGCGCGTGCCGGAGAACTGCCGCAGCGAGCTCATCACCACCAGACGACCATCCGGCAGTTCGGCCTGAATCTGGTTTAGCGCCTGGCGGTTGGTGGTGACGATGCGCAGCGTGGCGCGTTCACCCGGTGGTGGCGAGGCGCTGGTGAGTTTCAGCTTTTGCGCTCCGCCAAAGGCAAACGCAGGTGAAACGAAGGTTTGTCCGTTGGCCGCTTCGGTCAGCACCAGCTGCCAGCGATCGCCCGCCGGGATCAGCGAGAAGTTCAGCGCCGAACCATCCTGATACTGACGGCTCAGCAACACCTGTTGCGCACGTTCCAGCGTCAGCTGGTTGGTGCTGCTGTAGTTGGTAAAGGCAATCGCCACGGTACAGGCGAGCGGAAACAGTACGAACAGCGCCATGCCGGCGAGTCCGGGATAGACATAGCGCCAGGCGTAAGCGCGACGATTGGCATAAATCCAGATGCCGACGGCACTGATAATCAGCGTCATCAGCGCAAACAGATATTCACCTTTTGCATACATCAGCACGAGCAGATAGCCGACCAGCAGACAGCAGATACCGAGAAAAAGAGCCTTCAGCACGGCGCTGAACCGTGCTGTTTTCGGTTTTCCTGACATGATGCGGTTTTCCTTAACAGCCAGTAACGAGCCGGATTGCGCCGGCTCTGGTAGAGAGGATTACTTGTTGAGTCGTGCCTGCGCATCTTTCAGCGCCGCATCGACGCTTTGACGTCCGCTCAGCGCATTCAGCGTGGCGGTGCGCATCGCGTACCAGAAGGCAGCCATCTGCGGAATGTTTGGCATGATATCGCCGTTGCGCGCGTTGGTCATGGTGGCGGCAATGCGCTCATCTTTTTCCAGCGTCTGCTGGAACGATTTCAGCGCCACCGCGCCGAGCGGTTTGTCTTTGTTGACCGCATCAAGACCGGCGTCGGTCAGCAGGTAATTTTCCAGGAACTCTTTGGCCAGCTCTTTATTCGGGCTGGCGGCATTGATGCCGGCACTCAGCACGCCGACGAAGGTTTTGGAGTTTTTGCCATGCAGCGTGGGCAGCAGCGTGACGCCGTAGTTGATTTTGCTCTTATCGATGTTGCTCCACGCCCACGGCCCGTTAATGGTCATGGCGGTTTGCCCCTTGTTAAAGGCGGCTTCGGCGATGGAGTAATCGGTATCGGCATTCAGCGTTTTGGCCTTCACCTGATCGACCAGGAAGCTCATGCCCGCTTTGGCCCCCGCGTTATCCACGCCGGTATCTTTTACGTCGTAGCGGCCATCATTGAGCTTAAAGGCATAAGCGCCGCCCGCCGCCAGCAGCGGCCAGGTGAAGTACGGCTCCTGCAGGTTAAACATCATGGCGCTCTTGCCCTGCGCGCGCATTTTCTTATCAATGGCGGCAATCTCTTCCCAGCTTTTTGGCGGCTCAGGCAGCAGATCTTTGTTGTAGATCAGGGATAACGACTCAACCGAAATCGGATAACCGATCAGCTTGCCGTTGAAGCGCACCGCGTCCCAGGTGAAGGGGAAGATTTTCTCCTGGAAGCGCGCGTCTGGCGAAATCTCCGCTAACAAGCCTGACTGCGCATAGCCGCCAAAGCGATCGTGCGCCCAGAAGATGATGTCCGGGCCGTCGCCGGTGGCGGCCACCTGCGGATACTTCTCTTCCATTTTGTCCGGATGCTCAACCGTCACTTTGATGCCGGTTTCCTGCTCAAACTTTTTACCCACTTCAGCCAGGCCGTTGTAGCCCTTGTCGCCGTTGATCCAGATGACCAGCTTTCCCTCTTCAATCTTTGCAACGGCAGAGGCTGAAAACAGCACGGCCGTCAGGGCGGAAAGGGCAAGAATGCGTGCACCGGTTTTCATTGTCATAACTCCATCCTGTTAGCGGAAACGGAAATCGTTTTACCTGCCACATTGTGAGTATCTGCCGCCGCTTCTCATCCTCCCCGGCTCTACGCCTGCTTATCACCTGATGTGATCTGCGTTGCAAAACCACCCGGTTATCCCGGGCTGGCGCACACAATCGTCGCTCTGCTCTGCGTCATAGCTCACAAAAATGGTTGCCTGCCGCGTTTTATCAGACAGGTCTGCAAGATCTCCTCCTCCCGTCTCCTCCCCCACGCAGACGCCGTGCGGTGGAGGATGTCGGCGGTTATCTCCTTGCCCATAGTGGTCGCCGGGGTCTGTCCGCCGACTTGCGGACAAGGAATAGCAAGCTGAGAGGAAAGCATCATGTCGAGCGTTACGTTGCGCAGTGTCTCCAAGGTGTGGGGCGAAACCGAGGTGTCGAAAAACATCAGCCTTGAGATCGCTGAAGGCGAGTTCGTGGTTTTTGTCGGACCTTCAGGCTGCGGCAAATCGACGCTGCTGCGCATGATTGCCGGTCTGGAAACCATCACCAGCGGCGATCTGTTTATTGGCGACAAACGCATGAATGAGGTGCCGCCCGCCGAGCGCGGCATCGGCATGGTGTTTCAGTCCTACGCGTTGTATCCCCACCTTTCGGTGGCTGAGAACATGTCGTTCGGCCTGAAGCTGGCCGGCACGCGCAAAGCGGAGATTCAGCAGCGGGTCAATCAGGTGGCGGAAGTGCTGCAGCTGGCGCATCTGCTGGATCGCCGTCCGAAAGCGTTATCGGGTGGTCAGCGTCAGCGCGTGGCGATTGGCCGTACGCTGGTGGCGGAACCGCAGGTGTTTTTACTTGATGAGCCGCTCTCCAACCTTGATGCGGCGCTGCGCGTGCAAATGCGCATCGAGATCTCACGCCTGCATAAGCGTTTGAAGCGCACCATGATTTACGTCACCCACGATCAGACCGAAGCGATGACGCTGGCCGATAAGATCGTGGTGCTGGATGGCGGCCACGTTGCCCAGGTCGGCAAGCCGCTCGAGCTGTATCACTATCCCGCCAATCGTTTTGTTGCTGGTTTTATCGGCTCACCGCGCATGAATTTCTTACCGGTAAAAGTAACCGCCACCGCCATCGATCAGGTTCAGGTGCGTTTACCCAATACCCAGCTGGTGTGGCTGCCGGTCGACAGCGCCGGTGTGCAGGTGGGCAGCAACATGTCGTTAGGCATTCGTCCCGAACATCTGCTCTCCAGCGATATCGCTGACGTCACCCTCGAAGGCGAGGTGACGGTGGTGGAGCAGCTGGGACACGAAACGCAAATTCACATCCAGATTCCCGCCATTCGTCAAAGCCTGGTTTATCGCCAGGAGGACGTCGTGCTGGTAGAAGAGGGCGCCCTGATGGGCATCGGCCTGCCGCCAGAGCGTTGCCATCTTTTCCGTGAAGATGGTAGCGCCTGTCGCCGGCTACATCAGGAACCCGGTATTTAGCCCTGCAAAACAATAAAAGCAATGACCTCAGGAGATAGAAAATGTTAACTCTGCGCAAACTCCCTATCGCGGTTGCTATCGCGGCAGGCACGCTCGCTGCCCCGTCGATGGCAGTCGATTTTACCGGCTATGCCCGTTCCGGCATCGGCTGGACCGGCAGCGGCGGGGAACAGCAATGTTTTCAGGCCACCGGCGCTCAAAGTAAATACCGTCTGGGCAACGAATGTGAAACCTACGCTGAGCTGAAGCTGGGCCAGGAAGTGTGGAAAGAGGGCGATAAGAGCTTCTATTTCGATACCAACGTCGCCTATTCGGTTTCTCAGCAGAATGACTGGGAAGCGACCTCGCCCGCGTTCCGCGAAGCCAACGTCAAGGGCAAAAACCTGATCGACGCGCTGCCGGGTTCCACCATCTGGGCCGGTAAGCGTTTCTACCAGCGTCATGACGTGCATATGATCGACTTCTACTACTGGGATATTTCCGGTCCTGGTGCCGGTCTGGAAGATGTCGATCTCGGCTTCGGCAAACTCTCCTTTGCCGCCACGCGCTCCTCCGAAGCGGGCGGTTCTTACACCTTCTCTAGCGATCAGATCCGTGATTACGCCACCAGCACCGCCAACGACGTGTTTGATGTGCGCCTCGCAGGTCTTGAAACCAACCCGAACGGCGTGCTGGAGCTGGGCGTCGATTATGGCCGCGCCAACGCGCGTGACGGTTATCGCCTGGAAGATAACGCCTCCAAAGATGGCTGGATGTTCACCGCCGAACACACGCAGAGCATGCTGAAGGGCTACAACAAATTCGTGCTGCAGTACGCCACCGATGCGTTGACTTCACAGGGTAAAGGGCTGCCGCAGGGCACCAACATCAACAACAGCGGCAGCATGTATCGCGTACTCGATCACGGTGCGATCAGCCTCGCCGATCGCTGGGATCTGATGTATGTCGCCATGTACCAGAACACCGATCTCGATAACAACCGTGGTACCGAGTGGTACACCGTGGGCGTGCGCCCCATGTACAAATGGACGCCAATCATGAGCACGCTGCTTGAAGTGGGCTACGACAACGTGAAGTCGCAGCAGGTTAACGAGCGCAACGGCCAGTACAAAGTGACGCTGGCGCAACAGTGGCAGGCGGGCGATAGCATCTGGTCGCGTCCGGCGCTGCGTCTGTTCGCGACCTACGCCAAGTGGGATGAGAAATGGGGCTACAGCAAAGACAGCTCAGGTGATTTGACCTCCTTTGCTTCTAACGACAGCAGCGGCAACGGCATTCTGACCAACAGCCGTGGCAACGACGATGAGGTGACATTCGGGGCGCAGATGGAGATTTGGTGGTAATGCTCCCGCATGTGGCTTAACTGAGACAATCTCTTTTCGGCGCGGTGCGCCATTGCCTGGTTCGCGCCGCCGCCTGACAGTTTTTTGAGGTTATACAATGAGAATGAAAAAAACGGTTTTTGCGCTCTGCCTGAGCGCCGCGCTGCTGGCCGGCCAAAGTTTACCGGCGCTCGCGGATGTCAATCTGGTGCCACAGGATCTCTCTGCCGCGCCCGCATTCCCCGCCGCCAGCCTGCAAACGCTGAGCTGGCTGCCGGTCGATACCTCCCGCACGCAGGTCACCACGCTGAGCGAGAGCCACAGCAACCTGAATGCAGCGGGCGTGACGGGTTCGGTGGCGGCCTACAGCTTGCCAGCCAATATCGGTGAACTCACCATTACGCTGAGCAGTGAAGTGAAACAAAATCAGGTGTTCGCACCGAATGTGCTGGTGCTGGATGAGAACATGCGTCCGGCGGCCTGGTTCCCGGCGCGCTTTTTCACCTATCAGCAGCCGGGCGTGATGGCGGCTGATCGGCTGGAAGGTGTGATGAAACTGACGCCTGCGCTGGGTCAGCAAAAGATCTATCTGCTGGTATTCACCACCGAGAAGGATTTGACCGAAACCACCACGTTATTGGATCCGGCGAAAGCCTATGCACGCGGTACCGGCAATGCGGTGCCGGATATTCCCGATCCGATTGCGCAGCACAGCCGCGATGGCACCTTGAAACTGAAAGTGAAAACCAGTTCAGGTTCATCCATTTTGGTTGGGCCGCTGTTTGGATCATCGAGTCCTGCGCCGGTAACGGTGGGCAATACGCAGCCGGTTGCGCCGGCGACTTATCGTGCTGCCCCGGTTTCGGATGCAAAACCTAAACCGATCATGACGGATACCGAAGGTTACTTTAATCAGAACATCCGCGAGGCGGTTGAGAAGGGCAATATCGATAAGGCGTTGAAGCTGCTGGACGAGGCCGAGCGTTTAGGCTCCACGTCGGCCAGACAGGTGTTTATCAGCAGTGTTAAAGGCAAGGGGTAATCCGCCCCGGCAGTGCTGATTTGTCCCATCTGGTGCGCTTCGGCGCACCTTTTTTATTGGGAGCCAAAGTTCGTAGCGGCGCAATTTATTGCGCAATGCTGTGTCGGAGCACGAAAGTCAAAACAACGCGATGAATCGCGCCGCTACGGATGTGTGCGTTTTTAAGATCGCCTTCCATGGCGACCGCTGTGAATTATTTCACTTTCCGCCGGCGTTGATCGATATCCGCCAACAACGCATTGATCTGCGGGTCGTTAAACATCGCCTCCAGCGAAGCGCTGAGTTTGCGGCGCCAGTTGGGATATTGGCGGGTGGTGCCGGGAATATTCACTGGGGAAGCCATATCCAGCCACTCTTCGGGTTGCAGGCCCAGCAGCGCGCTATTGCTGTCGGCCAGATAACGCTGCATCGCCGCACTTAACGCGCGATCCATCACCTGCGGTTCGGCCTGTTCGGGCAAGCAATTGCTGCGTTGCAGGCTCTTAAACAGCGCGCGGCGCGCGGCTAAGCGTGACTTACTCAGACCGGCAAGAATTTGCTTATCAGGATAAAGCCCCAACTCGCTGCCCAGCCGTAAATCATCGCTTTGCCACCAGCCGCGCAGGGTCGGCATATCGTGGGTGGTGGCGACCGCCATCGCCTGACGTGGCCAGCGGGCGGGGGCGCGAAAGGCCACTTTGGACGTCTGCTCAAAATAGAGCACTTTGTAGGAGTAAACGCCCGCCTGGTAGAGCTTGCCGATGATCTTCTCCGGCACCGTACCCAAATCCTCACCAATCACCATGCAGTGATGACGCTGGCTCTCCAGCGCCAGAATCGCCAGCAGATCGTCGATGGGATAATGCACATACGCGCCTTCGGCCGCGCTTTCGCCCTGCGGGATCCACCACAGTCGCAGCAGCGCCATCACGTGATCGATGCGCAGCGCGCCGCAGTCGTGCATGTTGGCGCGCAGCAGATCAATCCATGGCTGGTAGGCGCGCGCCTGCATAATCTGCGGATCCATAGGCGGCAATCCCCAGTTCTGGCCCAGCGGGCCGAGGATATCCGGCGGCGCGCCGACGCTGGCCTGCAAGCAGTAAAGCTCGCGATCGCTCCAGGTTTCCGCGCCGCCCTGCGCCACGCCCACGGCCAAATCGCGGTATAAGCCAATCGGCATCGCCTGCTGCTGGCACACCGCCCAGCAATCAGCAAACTGGCGCGCGGCCAGCCATTGCAGCCACAGATAAAAGCGCACGTCATAGGTGTGTTCGATGCGGAATGCCCGCACCGCTGCGCTCTCGGGCGACTGCAACGCCGCAGGCCAGGTTGTCCAGTTGTAGCGCTGAGGATCTTCGGCGATCTGCGCAGCGTGCAGCGCATCAAACACGCCCTGATGCAGCAGACTTTCACCGCCTTGCTGCATAAAGCTTTCAAAGGCGACAACCAGGCCATCATCCCCACCGCGCTGCCTGAACTGCTGCCAGGCGAAACGCAGCGCCTCTAGCTTGAGGTGAGTAACCGCTGAATAATCAACCCACTCAGCGTCCCGCGCCGCCTGTAGCGCCTGCTGCGTACTGTCCGCCTGCCACCAGCGCTGGGCCTCTTCACTCAGCGTAAAATCCTCAACGGCGGCGACATCGATATACAGCATATTGAGCCAGCGCCGCGACGAAGGGCTGTAAGGGCTGGCGCTTTCCGGCGTTGCCGGGAACAGCGCATGCAGCGGGTTCAGCCCAATACAGGCACCGCCGCGCTGCGCGACCTCGACCAGCATCTGCTTTAAGTCGCTAAAGTCACCGATTCCCCAGTTGTTAGCCGATCGCAGCGTATACAGCTGAATGCAGGCGCCCCACAGCGATTGCCCTTGCTGGATGGCTGGCGGCTCGTAACAGCGCACGGGCGCGACAATAATCCGACAGTGAAATGCCTGCTGCTGGGCGCTAAAGCTTAGCTGGTAATAACCCAAAGGCAGCGCAGGCAAAGCGATCGGTTGGTTGGCGATAGCGCGCCCTTGCCAGCGTTCGCCCTGTTCCGCGATCAGCTGCCATTCGCCTGCCATGCCGGGCGCAGGCAGCACAATCTCCGCCTGTTCTTCCTGTACGATCAATACCGGCGGTAGCGGCGAAGCGTGCGGTTGCGCGGGATGCATCGCCGCCAGCAAACGCTGGCGGGTACCGGCAGAAACCGACTGCAGCTGGCCGTGGGCGTCAATGTATTCGCTGGCGATTTCGGCGGTTGGCGTCATGGTGCTGTTCATCGCGCGGCCTGCCAGATGCGTTGCTGATAGTCGCGGATGGCGCGATCGGCGCTGAACATGCCGCAGCGCGCGGTGTTGAGAATCGCGGCGCGCGTCCAACCATGCTGATCGGCCCACAAGGTTTCTGCCTGCGCCTGCGCGTTGAGGTAGTGACGAAAATCGGCCAGCACCAGATAAGGATCGCCGCCTTTGGCGCTCAGGCTGTGCAGCAGCGGCTCGAACGCGGTGACGTCGCCGTCGCTAAAGGTGCCGTCTTCTAACGCTTTCAATACACGATCCAGCTGCGCATCTTTTTTGCGCCACGCGTCAGGCGAGTAACCTTCTGCTTGCAACGCGCTGACCTGATCAACGGTATGACCAAAGATAAAGATATTGTCGCGCCCAACCTGTTCGGCGATCTCCACATTGGCGCCATCCAGCGTGCCGATGGTTAAGGCGCCGTTCAGCGCCAGCTTCATGTTGCCGGTGCCGGATGCCTCTTTGCCGGCGGTAGAAATCTGCTCGGAGAGATCCGCCGCTGGAATCAGCCGCTCGGCAACCGTAACGTTGTAATCAGGCACAAACACCACTTTCAGGCGATCGCCAATGCGCGGATCGTTGTTGATGGTGGCCGCCACTTTGTTAATCGCATAGATGATGTTTTTGGCCAGCACGTAACCCGGCGCGGCTTTGGCACCAAACAGCACCACGCGCGGCGTCAGGTTGGCCTGCGGATCGCTCACCAGCGTTTGCCACAGCGCGATAATGTGCAGTAGCGCCAGATGCTGACGCTTGTACTCGTGCAGGCGCTTGATCTGTACATCAAACATCGCCTCTGGATTCACCTGGATGCCGGTGCGTTCTACGATCCATTGCGTCAGCGCAACCTTGTTCTGCTGCTTGATGGCGCGATACTGCGCCTGGAATGCGGCGTGATCGGCGTAGGTTTCTAACGCTTTCAGCTGATCGAGATCGGTGATCCACGGCTGATCGAGGGTTTGGCTAATCAACGCCGCCAGCGCCGGATTGCACTGATTAATCCAGCGGCGCGGCGTGATGCCGTTGGTGACGTTATGGAATTTCTCCGGCCACAGCGCGTGATATTCCGGGAACAGATCTTTCACCACCAGCTGCGAGTGCAGCGCCGCCACACCGTTCACCGCAAAGCCGCTGGTGACGCAGAGATTGGCCATGCGCAGCTGGTTATTGTGAACCAGCGCCAGTTTCGCCCAGGTCACTTCGTCGCCCGGCCAGCGCGCTTCCACCTGCTTCTTCAACTGAGCATTGAGTTGGGTAACGATCAGCATGTGGCGCGGCAGCAGGGCGCGCACCATGCGCACATCCCAGCACTCCAGCGCTTCAGGCATCAAGGTGTGATTGGTGTACGCAAAGGTGCGCTGGGTAATGTGCCACGCTTCGTCCCAGCTCAGCGCGTATTCATCCAGCAGCAGGCGCATCAGCTCGGGGATCGCCAGCGTGGGATGGGTATCGTTGAGCTGAATCACCTCATAATCCGGCAAGCTGGCAATGCTGCGTCCGGCGCGCTGATGACGGCGCAGAATATCCGCCAGCGAGCAAGCGCACTGGAAATATTGCTGCATCAGGCGCAACTTTTTGCCGTTGTCGTGGTTGTCGTTGGGGTAGAGCACTTTGGTGAGTTTTTCAGCCTCGATGCCCGGCTGCTCGGCGCGCAGAAAATCCCCGTTATTGAAGCGCTGCAGATTAAACGGCTGCGCATGTTTCGCCTGCCACAAGCGCAGCGGCTGAGTGACGCCATTCTGATAACCGACCACCGGCAGATCCCAGGCTTCGCCGAGAATTTGCACCGCCGGCTCCCAGCGCGCAACGCCATTATGGGTGCTGACTTTGCCGCCGAGATGCACCGGCACAGTTAACGCCGCGTTGTGGTTAAACCACGGATAGCTGTCGCGCTGCCAGTCATCCGGCATCTCCTGCTGCGCACCATCAACAAAGTGCTGGCGGAACAGACCGTACTGATAATTGAGTCCGTAGCCGGTGGCGGGTTGTCCCACGGTTGCCATCGAATCGAGAAAACAGGCGGCGAGCCGGCCCAAACCGCCGTTGCCCAGCGCCGGATCGGTTTCACACGCTTCCACGTCGCTCAGCGTGATATTCCACTCGGCCAGCGCCTCGTTCACCTCGTCATACCAGCCAAGGTTGAGCAGATTGTTGCCGGTGAGACGACCAATCAAAAACTCCATCGAGATGTAGTTAACGTGACGCTGCGGCGTGGCCGCAGGCGGCGCAGGCATCTCCGCCAGCATGTCGGCCAGTGCGCCACTCAGCGCCTGCCACCATTGGTTTGGCGTCATCTCTTGTGCATCGTGCAGACCAAAACGTTGCCATTGTCGGGTTAGCGCGTGTTTAAAACGGGTGCGATCAAATTTCATAATCAGTCCTGTCAGGGCGGAGGTGAATGTGCTTCATTCTGCGCGTCAGCCATGACGCGCTCCTCCTCCTGCACCAAATTCAGCGGGGAGGATGAGCGGGGAGGAGAGGCTGAGGGAAATCTTAAAGTGTGACAGGAATGTGATAACCGTCGCTTTTGTTAAGACTGCTTAATGGGTTAGCTTGCATTAGGTAAACGAATATCTGAACGTATGTGACTATTAATTACGAAGCGTAAAATAATGATGCGCCACGTTTAGGGAGAAGCGTTTACCGATGTTAATACCCTCCAAACTTAGCCGACCGGTCCGCCTTGAGAACACGGTTGCGCGCGAGCGCCTGATGCAAAAACTCGGCGCGGCGGGCAATTACCGTTTGGTGTTGGTGACCAGTCCGGCGGGATATGGCAAAACCACGCTGATCTCGCAATGGGCGGCGGGGAAAGCCAATCTGGGCTGGTATTCACTGGATGAGGGCGACAATCAGCCTGAACGCTTCGTCGATTACCTCATCGCGGCTCTGCAGCAGGCAACGCAGGGCGGCTGCGCCTCGAGCGAAGCGCTGGCGCAGAAACGGCAGTACATCAATCTGAACGCGCTATTCGCCCAGTTGTTCAGTGAACTGGCGGCGTGGCAGCAACCGATTTGGCTGATCATCGATGATTACCATCACATCACTAATCCCGCGATTCACGACGCAATGCGCTTCTTTTTACGTAACCAGCCGGAAAATGTGACGCTGATTTTGCTGTCGCGCAATCTGCCGCAGCTCGGCATTGCTAACCTGCGCGTGCGCGAACAGCTGATTGAGTTAGGCAGCCAGCAACTGGCGTTTACCCATCACGAAGCCAAACAGTTTTTTGATTGCCGCCTGACAACGCCGCTGGAATCGGAAGAGAGCGGGCGTCTGTGCGATGACGTGGCGGGTTGGGCGACGGCGCTGCAGCTGATCGCGCTCTCGACGCGTCAGGGCGCGAGCTCCGCTCAGGATTCCGCGCGCCGTCTTTCCGGCATTAACGCCAGCCATCTGGCCGATTATCTGGTTGAGGAGGTGCTGAATAACGTGGATAGCGCCACGCGACATTTCTTACTGAAAAGCGCGCTGCTGCGATCGATGAACGATACGCTGATCGCCTGCGTAACCGGCGAAGAACAAGGGCAGATGCGGCTGGAAGAGATTGAACGTCAGGGCCTGTTTTTGCAGCGCATGGATAACTCGGGCGAGTGGTTTAGCTATCATCCGCTGTTTGGCAGTTTTTTGCGTCAGCGCTGTCAGTGGGAACTGGCGGCGGAACTGCCTGCGCTGCATCGCGCGGCGGCTGAAAGCTGGATGCGGCTGGGTTTCCCTGGCGAAGCGATCCATCATGCGCTGGCCGCCGGTGATGCGTTGATGCTGCGCGATGTGCTGCTGCAATACGCCTGGACGCTGTTTAATCAGAGCGAACTCACGCTGCTGGAAGATTCTCTCAAGGCACTGCCATGGGAGATTCTGCTGGAAAATCCAAAGTTAGTGCTGTTACAGGCGTGGCTGATGCAAAGCCAGCACCGGTTTTCCGAGGTGAGCAGTTTGCTCACGCGCTTTGAGCACTCCTGCAGCGAACAGATTGATGATGTGCTGCGCGGCGAATTCAACGCGCTGCTGGCACAGGTTTCGATAAATGACGGTAACGCTGAAGAAGCCGAGCGGCTGGCGTTGCTGGCGCTCGGTGCGCTGCCGGAAAGCCGTCAATACAGCTGCATCGTAGCGACGTCGGTATTGGGCGAAGTGATGCACTGCAAAGGCGAGCTGAGCAGTTCGCTGAAGCTGATGCGCCAGACCGAGCAGATGGCGCGCCGTGAGGAAGCGTGGAATTACGCGTTGTGGAGTCTGATTCAGCAGAGTGAGATTCTCTTTGCGCAGGGTTTTTTACAGTCCGCATATGAGATACAGGAGCGGGCATTTGTGCTGGTGAAAGAGCAGCATCTGACACAGTTCCCGATGCATGAATTCCTGCTGCGAATTCGCGCGCAACTGTTGTGGGCGTGGGGCCGACTCGACGAAGCAGAACAGGCGGCGCGCGAAGGGATAAAAGTGCTGAAAGGCTATCAGCCGCAGCAGCAAATTCAGTGCCTCGGTTTGTTGGTGCAGTGTTCACTGGCGCGCGGCAATCTCGATAACGCGCGCAGCCACCTGAGTCGGCTGGAGAATCTGCTTAACAACGGATCGCTGCACAGCGACTGGATCGCCAATGCCGATAAAGTGCGAGTGATTTTTTGGCAGATGACCGGCGACAGCCAAAGCGCCAGTAGCTGGATGCGCCAGACGGTGAAACCGGAATTTGCCAACAATCATTTCCTGCAAGGTCAGTGGCGCAATGTCGCGCGCGCGCAGATCTTGCTGGGAAATATGAGCCAGGCCGAAGTGGTGCTCGATGAGCTGAATGACAATGCGCGCGCGCTCAACCTGATGAGCGATATGAATCGCAATCTGCTGCTGTTAAATCAGATTTACTGGCAAACCCAGCGCAAAGCGGAAGCGCAGCAGGCGCTAACCGAAGCATTAAAACTGGCGCGTAGCACCGGTTTCGTCAGCCATTTTGTGATTGAAGGTGAAGCGATGGCGCAGCAGCTGCGTCAGCTGATTCAGCTCAACACGCTGGATGAACTCGATAATCATCGCGCCAGACGCATTCTCAGCGAGATTAATAAATATCATCGCCATAAGTTTGCCCATTTTGACGAGGGCTTTGTTAGCCGCCTGATTAATCATCCCGATGTGCCGGAACTGATTCGCACCAGCCCGCTAACCCAACGCGAATGGCAGGTTTTGGGGCTGATCTATTCAGGATACAGCAACGACCAAATTGCTGGCGAGCTGGATGTCGCTGCTACTACCATCAAAACGCATATCCGCAATCTGTACCAAAAATTGGGCGTAACGCACCGCGCGGAAGCGATGAATCAGGCGCAGTCGATGCTGCGGATGATGGGGTATGTTTAAGGCGGACACCGGCTCGCGGTTCAGACATATTCCAGAAAATAATGTCCCTCTGAAGGGGAGCGGATATAGGCAAACCCAGACACGCCCAAGTGCATACCTGCAATCAATAGGTTTTCTCGTGAAGCGCGCTCAAGAATTGCTCTTCGTGTTTGCTCTGCCTGGTCAGGATCGTAATCAAAGGCGATTGAAACTTGCGGATGGGCAATTTGAATATGCGGATAATGCGTAATATCACCCCAAATCAGTAATTTTTCATCGCGGGAATCTATCAGGTAGCCGCTGTGACCAGGCGTATGTCCCGGTAGGCTGACTGCGGTGATATCTTCAGCAATCGCTGTTTCTTCCGTAAATCGAACAGTTGAATAAGCTTCGAACGTGCGACGAAACAGCGAACCATTCATCAGTGCGCGTTCACTCAGGCTAGTTAATTTTTCATTATCCAGCCAGAAGTTTGCTTCTGCTTTGCTAATGTAGAGTGCTGCATTTCGGTAAGCGGGTCGCCCATTCTCACCCAGCAGACCGCCAATATGATCGGGATGCGCGTGGGTCAACAACACAGTATCAACCTCGTCAGGCATGATGCCGGATAAAAGGAGGTTTCGTCTTAATTCTCCACCGATATGATTGAGGTTTCCCATACCCGAATCGATCAATATTATTCGTCCCGCTCCACGGATGAGATAGCTATTAATTTGGATATCATCCGCTGCTTTTATTCCGGCTTGTTGCTGTATATTTACCGCTGCTTCAGGTTCTATTCCAGATAACAGACTCAGGCTGGCTTTCATCACGCCATCACTAAGCGCAGTGACCTTATAATTGCCGATATTCCTTGTGCTGAATACGTTCGTCAAAATTACCTCGTCAAATGTAGATATTAAAATAGAAGATGACTTTGTTTGCTTAATTAAACGTCGCATTACTTAAGATGTTGCGGCAATATTTATTGTGTGGCTATCATCATTCTCGACTGAGTTGTGACCGGAAAAGTTATGGACATTAAGTTATTGCGCTCTTTTGCTCTCGTCGCCGAACTCGAGCACATCGGTCAGGCAGCTGAGAAATTGCATATTTCAGCATCCCCTTTGAGCCGCCAGATTCAGCAACTGGAAGATGAGTTAGGTGTGGCACTTTTTCATCGGGAAAAGAAACGTCTCTATCTCAGCGCCGAGGGCAAGCAATTCCTGACAGAAGTGAAGGCATTGCTTTTGCACCATGATCGTCTGAATGGACTGGGTAAAAGTTTGAAGAATGGTCAGTCGGGCAGGCTTGATATTGGCTATGTCGAAGCGGCCATTCACTCACTTCTACTTCCTGAAAGCCTTGCCCGGTTAAATTGCTCGTCAAAAGTTGATATACAGCTCCATGCCTTACGCTCACAGGCACAAATCGATGCGCTAGCGAATCATGCGCTGGATCTGGCACTGGTTTATAACGAGCCGGAAGAGGATGACGGTTTTGCCTTTCAAAGCGTGTTAGTTGAGCCGGTGGTGCTGGCTATGCCAATAGAACAGGCAATTAGGGATCCCAAACCTGAGCAGTTACACATGATGCGCTGGATCGCCGATAAGCAAAGTCTAAATACGGCAGTGTCCAACCGCTTGCTTGAGGTGTGTGAAGGGAGTGGGTTCACGCCTGATATTCGGCTTGAGGTTAGCGGACCACTGGCGGCGCTCTCCTGTGTTGAAGCAGGGCTGGGATTTACCTTTATTCAGCGAAGTCTTGCGCGGCTTGCTTCGTCGTCTGTCATTGTTGTTGAAGTACCCTGGCTGGCGCTGTATGTGAATCTCTATGCGGTATGGCGGAGAAATGAGGCCAAACCGCTGGTCAGCCGCTTACTGACGGCATTGAGGGAACACGTTCCCTCTTGATGTTAATGTGATAGCCACTCTTCGCGGGTCAATTCCCACAATTCATAATCGAGAACACCCGCGACATACTCTTTTTTGCCGGTTTCTATCAGACGCATGCCGGATTTACGTGAGATCTTCACTGAGCCTGTATTCACCGCCGCTTTTGGCACACGTAATACGTCGCGGCCCAGCGTTTTAAACCAGAAATCATTCACGGCGTTGCAGGCTTCACTCATATAGCCACGTTGCTGCCACTCAGGTACCAGCCAAAATCCGCGGTTATCATTTTCTGCATCGCGCAGTTCGATCAGACCGATCAATTCCTCAGGCTTCTCCTGACGTCTGATACTCCAGCACCAACCTCGACCTTCCTTAACGGCGGGCAACACCACGTTATCAACGTAATTCTGTGCGGCACCTTCAGGATAAGGCCAGGGCACGGCAGCATTGAGATAACGCACGGTCTCCCAGCGCGGAAAGGCGATTTGCATCGCCTGCCCATCACCGCTTTCCAGGGGCTTCAGGATTAATCGTTGCGTTTTGATTTCTGGCGTCATAGTTCCTCCCTAAGAAACGTCAAATTACTTCTGAATAGTAGAATGATCGCACCAGTTTCGCATTGAATTAATTCCGCCATCCGGTGAGGTAAAGCCAGCGCAGCCTAATATCGAGTCGAATAACTTCTCATGGAATACCGGCGTTTTGTCGTTCTGCAATTGCTGCAGTTTGGCAAATGACGCTTTGTTATTACTGTCACTTAAAAATTTATCGGATGCCCAAACCATAATTGGCACCGTGCGCTGCGCCATCGGCGCATGATCGCGTGGCGTGCCGTGGAAATGCAGATTGTCGGAAATCGATTCTCCGTGATCGGAGGCATAAAACACGATGGCATTTTTATCTTTCAGGCTATCGAAAGTCTGCTTAAGAAAATAATCGGTATACAAAAGACTATTATCGTAAGAGTTGATCATCTCCTGCGTGCTGCAGGCATCATCAATACCCTGACACTCCGGTGTGTAACGCGCGAATGCCCGTGGATAGCGTTCGGTATACATATAATGTGAACCTTTGGTGTGAAGAATTACAATATGTTTACCCTGCGGATGGCGCTGAATGGAGTCCTGCAGTTCATTAATTAACGCCATATCATCCACCGGCTTACCGACATTACGCTTCTCCGCCTGAATAGATTCGCGCATTGAATAACTGTCGGCCATGACTTTGTTATAGAACCAGGCTTCGCTCTGCATGGAATAGAGATCTTCCGAGAAACCTTGCTTCTTCATCACAGTAAAGACATTCATCTCTTTCAGGGTGCGCTGCGGAGCTTCTGAGGCGCCGCCTTCTCTGACAAACATACAGCGCAGCGAGAGCTTGGTTGAGGTATCACAGGAATAACCCTGCAAGTGAACGAGGTTTTTTTCGTGATCGAGATAAGGTGTGTTGTCGCGATCGTAACCGTATAAACCCATATGATCGCGGCGGGCACTTTCACCAATCACAAATACGATATACAAGTTATCCGCATTTTTCGGTGGGACGTATTTAAAGTGTTCAGCGGGATCGTATAGATTACGGTTGTCTTCAGCCTGACTGAATGAACTGTATGCCAGCAAGCCAACGCCTGATAACCAGTTAGACGGTGAATAAGTGCCGGCAACAATGCCACCGTAGCTGGCCATCATGCGGTTATTTTTCTTGTCCTGTTCATCCTGCACCTTGCCCATCAAATTCAATGGTAACCAGCAACCCAATGCGGCAATCACAATGGCGATAGTTTTATAAGACCAATAACGCTTTTTGCTGATATTTGAAACGGGTTTACTGCGCATTCCGCGCCAGATTAGCCACAGTGGAATGACGTTGATAATTACCATCCACAGCACAAAGTGCCAACCCACCGATTCCTTAGAAAGATCCAGTGAATCGGTGGCTAAAACGGCGGCGATGATTCCATAACCAATATCAATATTAAAGAAAATCATGTAATAACTGGCCGCGCTGGAGAAAATCACCAGCATGGTCATCAATACACGCGACAGATATTTTCCGGTTAATGAGGTTAACAACGTTAACAGCATCACCAAACAAAACGCAGCGATGACCTCAGTCACTAATGAAAGGGTATTATCAAACTGCAGTTGCGTATAGCGGCGGATAAAAATCGGAATGTTAAGCAGTACGCCAATATAGAGCGAAATAAACGCCGGTAGATAAAACTGTTTAACCCAACCCTTTATAAACATGTGTTCCCCGTTCTTATAATAGACAACTCAATCACTTGCCTGAAAATTGACAACCTTTAGTGAGAGGGTGGATTTGGGTAACAGTTCAATCGTTGCTGGGCATAAAGTATGTTATAATGTAACAATCTTGCTGAAGTGTTCATATCTCTCCCAGAAAGCTGCTAATCAGTACAGCTAAAATCGTGATTCTTAATAACCATTTTTCTAATCACTAAACGTGTCAACCATGACCCTTTGAACAACTGATGCCGAGTCAACGATTATAATTACCGGATATTTGTGTTAGGGAGGTTTTTTCTGGTTTCTAAAAATAAATAATCAGGAAGATGGTATTTTATAAGTGTTTTAAGAAAATCCTGATATTAATTATGGTATTATGTGTATATGTCATAACTTAAAAATGACAACCGATTGTGCCTGGTGTTTTTATAAATACGCTAAAAAAGATACTTGTTGCAAAATGCAAGGTGGCAACAAAGTCTAATGAATTAGCTATAAAGATCAAGTCGATTAAAAATATTCATCAAATTTCACTGTCATTTAATAATATTTAAAGGTTTAATCATGGAATGGGGTTGCATTAAGTGTGGAGAAGAAATACCGCAGGACAGGGAGTTTTGCACAGGATGTGAAGAAATACAATTTAGAAAAATTGGCGGCCTCCTTTACATACCTTTTGTAGGATTGATAATTTCAGCTATCTCGTACCTGTTGAATATAAATGAGTCTTTTAAGGCAATTATAGAGAATTATCGATCTATAGATATAAATGCTAAGGTGTTTTTTATTTCTTCTCTTACAATTTATGTAGTGATGTTTTTATTTGCGGCGTTCACACTATCACAATTCTTAAAAAGAAAGAAGTTGCTCCCTAATTTATATATTTCATTTTTGATCGCTATAATTATAACATTGTCGATTAATACCTACACGCTCTATGTGCTAATTCCTGGCGTCAAAATTGGGTATGATGAATTGGTTCCTATCTTCCGCAGTTTAATATCAGCATTGATATGGATCCCGTACTTCACCGTGTCTGTTCGGGTAAAGAGGACCTTCATAAAGTAGTAAATCGCCACGGGTTTAACAGACACCTCAGAGTCATTTAAGATGGCTCTGAGGTGTTTATGAGCGGTAAGCGTTATCCTTAAGAGTTCAAAATTGATTAGATTTGTAATCAAATAAGCAGCGATTAAACCGCTCCCGCCGTACCTTCAAAAAACGTCACCAGCAATTGCCATAAATGCTGCGCGGCGGGCGTGAAGCGGTGATCGGCGCTGCGTAATAAGTGGCATTGGCTTTCACGGGCGATGCGATGGTGAATCGGCACGGCGACTAAGTTCTTAGCGATGAGGTCGTCTTTAACCACTTTGGCGGTCATAAACGCGATGCCCATGCCGGCCTGGCTTAAGGCGATGGCGCTGGAAAACAGATTACAGCTATAAGCCGGGCTGAATATAAATCCTTCCTGACTGAACATGGCATTCATATAACTTTGAATGCCAAAATTTTTGTCCATGCCAATTAATGAATAATTGACCAGTTCGGCCACCTCGATTTGCGAATAATCCGCGATGGGGTGTTGGCTGTGCACCACCGCACAGATTGGTCCGCGGTGAAAACTCAAACACTTCAGGCCGGGCGGGCCAATCGGGCCAAAACCCACCGCCATATCAACGTCGCCTTTGGCAATCAGCGAAACGGTGGTTTGCATATCGCCCGACAGGATATCGATAAACACGTCGGGATACGTTTGCGAAAACGGCTGTAACACATGCCTGACAACTTCATCCACCATGCCCTGCCCGACGCGTAATTTGATTGAGCCGCCGCGCTTATGGCGCAGATCTTTTAACTGACGATCCAACTGGCTGCGCCGTTGATGAGTGTGCGCGTAATCTTCAGCTAATAACTTTCCAGCTTCGGTCAGCACCACATTACGGCCACGTCGCTCTAACAGCGGCAATTGCATCTCCCGCGCCAGTTGCGATAACTGACGGCTGATGGCGGCGGGATCAACATCCAGGGCTTCCGCCGCCCGACGAATACCGCCGTAATTGCCCACTTCATACAGATACCTTATGGATTTTTCTGGATAGAGCAGCATCGCCATAGGTTTTTCTTATCCGTTGATCTGAGGTCAACAATAATAGCCTTTTATCTCCATTTTTTAAGCGCATTTTTATCTCCATACTCGAAGATTCACTATGCGAGGGCAGTACAAATGAAAACTATAAAAAATTACCTGCAACAACATGCCGATGAAATTCTTCTGGATATCAAGGAATTGGTCGCGGCGGAATCTCCATCAATGAACAAGGCGGCCGTGGATCGTTGTGGCGAAGTCTTACAAGCGCTGTTTGCCAAACGTTTGGGCGTGGTAGCAGAGATTGATGAGCAACCGCATTACGGCAATCACCTGAAATTCACGCTGGGAAGCGGTGACGAGCAAACCGTGTTACTCGGGCATTTCGATACCGTTTGGGATGAAGGCGAGTTGGTAATGCGTGAAGAAGACGGCAAGCTTTACGGACCTGGCGTGTTGGATATGAAGGCCGGTCTGGTGCAAGCCATCTGGGCTGTGCGCGCGTTGCAACAACACGATTTACTGGCGGGTAAACGCATCGTGTTTCTCTGCGGCAGCGATGAAGAAGTGGGCAGCCCAAGCTCCAGCGCCTGGTTATCGCAGCACGCCCTGGGATCGGTGCAAGTGCTGGTGGTTGAGCCTGCGGTGGCGGGAACGGGCGCACTGAAAACAGCGCGCAAAGGTACCGGACAATATGAAATCACCCTCAACGGATTAGCGGCGCACGCCGGGAACAATCCCGAAGAGGGCATCAGCGCGGTACAAGAAATGGCGCATCAGATCATGTTCTTGCACAGCTTAAACGCGCCGGAGCGCGGCACCACCGTCAATGTGGGAATCGCGCGTGGCGGCAACCGCATCAATGTGGTGGCGGATAAAGCTGTGTTAGGCATTGATACGCGCGTTACCAGCGAAGCAGAAGCCGAGCGCATCCACGCCGAAATCAGCCAGATCACGCCACATTTAGCCGGCATCACGCTGGATATTAGCGGCGCACAATCACGTCCGCCAATGCGTCAAACACCGGAATCGTTGCTGCTGATGGAACGTGCGCAGCAGGTTGCCTTACAGCTTGGTTTCGAGGTGGAAGGCAAAGCGGTTGGCGGCGGCAGCGACGGCAATTTCACTGCTGCGTTGGGCATTCCAACCTTGGATGGTTTGGGCGCAACCGGCGCAGGTATTCATGCACGTCATGAACATATCATTATTGCCGATATTGCTCCGCGCGCGGCGTTGGTGGCGGGATTGATCCTCGGAGGTGATGCGCATGTCTCAGGTTAATGTTGAGAAAAATACACTGCGGCAACCGCCAGCAGCGAAAACCGAGCAAAGTCCTTATCTGCTGCTGTTTATTATTTTGGTGCTGGCGGCGGTGGCAACCTGGATTATTCCGGCGGGCAAGTTTGACCATGAAACCCGCAATGGCATCACTTTTGCCATCAAGGGAAGTTTGCATGAAGTCGCGCGTTCGGGCGTTTATCCCGGCGAAATCTTCATGGCGATTGTGCAAGGGGTGATCAAAGCCGCGCCGATCATTTTCCTGATTCTGTTTACCGGCGGGTTATTAGCCGTTATCGAATCGACCGGTGCTATTGCCACGGCGCTTAATTCACTGTCGCGCAGTACCAAAATAAGCGATACGCGCATTATCATCATTTTTGGTGTGATATTCGCCATTCTCGGCACCACCGGCGTGGTGCAAAACTCGGTAGTGGCGTTTGTGCCGATTGGTTTATTAGTGGCGCGATCGTTGGGTTTATCGCCAATGATTGGTATGGCGCTGGTGTATTTAACCTGTGCGGCGGGTTTTAACGTTGCGGTATTAGGTCCAGCTACCACCGGATTAACCCAACATCTGGCGCAGTTACCGCTGTTTTCCGGCATGTTGTTGCGCGGCATCACCTGTTTATTGTTCGTGTTAACGGTGATGACCTATTTGATTATCTCGGTGAAACGCGCGCGAAATAATGGTGAAGTGCGAATAGAACAAACTGCGCAGAATGACGAATCATTGGCGATTACTGGTCGGCATAAACTGATTTTGATCACCTGCGCCGCAACGCTGATTGTATTTATGATTGGCACGGTGCAATTACATTGGGCCACCAATGAAATGTCGGCGATGTTTATTATTCTGTCGATTATGGTCGGCATGATGGGTCGCATGTCGGGTTCTGCCATTGCCAACACCTTCCTTACGGGTTGCTCGCAATTGGTAAAAGGCGGCTTCATTGTGGGTATGGCTGGCGCGATTTCCGTGGTGTTGCAACAGGGCAATATTCTTGATCCGATTGTTGGCTTCCTGTCTGATTTACTGGCACCGGTTCATCCCGCCATTGCGGCGGTGGGCATGTTCATTAGCGCGGCGTTGATGCATTTCGGTATTTCATCCGGTTCCGGTGAATCCGCTTTGCTGATCCCGATCTTCTCGCCGCTCGGCGATAACCTCGGTTTAACCCGTCAGGTGACGGTGCAAACGGTGTTGCTGGGTGAAGGTATCGTCAACTCCATCAGCCCAACTTCTGGCGTGTTAATGGCAGCCTTGGCCACCGCCAATATCTCTTTCAGCAAATGGATTAAATTCGTTGCGCCGGTAGTGGCGATTTGGCTTGCCATTTGTGTTGTCACCTTATTAATTGGTGTGGCGATCAACTGGGGACCATTCTAATAAATCGTAAGAAGCCACTTAATGGTGGCTTCTTATTTTTATATTGTTGTTAACACGATCAACATCCTTTCCGCTATTTCAGTTCCACGAATAATTGCATTCAATCCCCGGCCTTTTCTTAAAGTTATCTCATCATCGCTATTTGGCTTAAGTCGCGCTGGAACTGTCTCGCGTAAAGTGATGTTATTGCCGCGTCGCAGAATTTCTTTACGTTCAATTACACAAATTAATATTAGCCAAACCCATTGCTGGCGATGTCTTTACGCATCGCGGCAGCGTTGCACGCTTCTCTGGAGTGAACGATGATGTTTCGATTGCATCCGCTGTTTATTAGCCTTATTGCCGCTTACGGTGTGTTTAATCCAGCCTCGCCAGTTTGGGCGGCGACGCTTCAGCCTTTTACGCCGGAATTAAATGACAACCGCGCCGGCGTGTTTTGTATTTGCAATGGCTCGACTCAAACTTTAAGTGGCAATCAGCGGTTTGCGCCCGGTCAGGACGGCGGTGGCACCATATTCATCGGAGAATTGCTCAGCAGCGGCAGAATTATTTCGTATTCCTGGCAAGATTCAGGTCGCGTCGATCTGGGCGCGCAGAATTATGTGATTAACGTGCCAGATGCCAATGGCAGCGGCAGTAATAGCGTTCAGGTATATAACTCCGCCGCGATTAGCGCCATTGAAACCAATACCTTGCCAAATTTTTATAACGTTAATAATGGGCAATATATCAACGCGCGCGTTGCGCAGGTCAGCAATGGCACTATCAATGTTGATATCGGGCAGAATGGCGCTGCGACCACCGCCAGCACCAACGGCTGGTCGATGGCGGCGAAACAGAGCGAATTGTTTACTGCCAGCGGCAGCGGCACCATGAACTGGAATTCCGCTAATCGCATCTCATTTTTCGGTTCCTACACGCCTTATACCTATCAACTGGGGCAATGGTTCGACAATGTGGTCTCCTGGCGCGGCGCGTTTAGCGTCACCACGCTGGACAATGCCACCACTTCATTCAACGTTTCCAACGTCAGCAGCTTGCAGAGTTACAACACTTGGCTGATTGAGCAATTGCAAAACGGCAATCTGGCCGCCGATAGCTACAGCAGCGAGTTTAATAAAGCGCTCTCCTTGCGCAGCGATGTCATCGCCTATGTGATCGATGCCGATGAATACTACGACGAAGTGACGCAGCCGATTGGCGAACGCATTGTGTTAAGCGCTGATGGCCCCAATGCCAGGGCAACCATTGGTAGCAGCGGCATACTGGAAGTGGTAAATGCCAGCAGCGCGGCGATGCGCGCCAGCAACGGCGCGACGGCGGTGATTGACGGCAAACTGGCCAGCGTTGGCAGCAACGCACTGGAACTGTTGAACGGTAGCACCGGCATTAACAACGGCGTCATAAACAGCGGCTTTTTCAATAATGCCGATGGCAACGGCGTCGATGCCTCGACCGTTGGTGCGGGTGGCACCGGCGTGTATGCCAACGGTGGCAGCCGCTTCACCAATAATGGCGTGATCAATACCGCGATTAACAGCACCGGCATCCGTCTCGAGGATGCCAGCGGTGCGAATAACGACACCATCAATGTTAAAGGCAAGGGCGCGACGGGCGTTGCCGTTTCGGGCAGCCAGGCCAATTTTGCCCAGAACGGCAAAATCAATTTGTACGGCGAAAATGCGGTTGGTGTTGATGTGCGCGATGACGCCAGATTAACCATCAGCGATGCCAGTTCACTGCAATTTTCCGCGCCGAATCAAACCGGTTATCAAGCCACCAACTATGCGCACATCGATAGCAACGGCGGCAGTTATGATGTCTCCACGCCAGGTTCGGCGCTGTATCGCCTGAGTGATGGCGTGATCTTTAATCCGGTGGTGGCTGCCGACGTGACGTTGAGCGGTGCCAACACACGCGGCATTGTCGCTTCAGGTGCCGGTTCACGACTTTACGGCACCACCTTGTACGGCACCGACAGCTATTACGTTAACGGCGAAGGGGCGATTGCGGTTCAGAGCTCGGAGGGTGCAGACGTGACCATCACCAACCCGATTGAGCTGAACGGCAACAATACCATTGCGGGCACCGGGCAAGGTGGATTCTTCGCCAACGTGGCGCCGATCACCGGCAACGGAACCAATGCCACTGCCTTTGATATCAGCGATGGTGTGATCTATCAGTCCACGCCGCGTGGCACCATCAATCTTACCGGGCCAAACAGCATCGGTGTGCGTATTCGCGGCGGCGGAAATATCTTTGATGGATCCAGCACCAACATAGCCTTGGGTATCGCGCTGGATACCGCCGAAGGCAATACCGTTTATTGGACCGATCACAGCGGATTGAGTGCGGGCGGCATTGCTGCGGTGCGCGTTGGCAATAATGGCGGGCTAACGATTAATGGTGATACTGCCGGGCCGAATTTTTACTACAGCACCATCAATGCCAATGCGGGCGCAGACACCATCTTGCTGGATAAAGGCGCAGCATTGTTAACCGCCAGCAACATCGGACTGTACAATTCTGGCGGCGGCACTGTGCTCAACAACCGCGCGGAAACCAGCAATATTTCGTTGCAAGATGTCGGGATGAACACCGATGGCGGCACGTTAATTCGCTCCGCGACCTCATTCGATCCCAACGGTTATATGCTGGGTACCGTGAGTGGTGCAGGCGCGACAGGTTTTGTGTTTAGCAAAGAAGATGGTTCTACCACCAGCAACGATTTGATCATCCCACAAGGTTACAGCTTCTTTGTCTATGGCCCGGCAACCGGCGTGCGCGCCAACACCACCGGGCGGGTGATCGCCAACGGTAACATCATCGTTAACAGTTCCGATGGCGGCTCGGCGATTGTCACCAGCACCGCCAGCGAGGTGATCAACCGCGGCACCATCGTTTCGCTCAGCCTGGTTTCACCAATTATCGATCTGCGTGGCGGCAACTCCGTATTTATCAATGAAGGCAACGTCACCGCGCCTTACCCGGAAACGGTAGTGGTTGCTGGTGGCGCCACCAATGACCAGATCGCGCTGGTCGATGGCAACGTGGTGGGCGATGTGAACACCGGCAACGGCACCGACGTGGTCGAACTCACCGGCGGAACCATTGACGGCAGCGTGACGATGGGAACCGGTGTTAACAATGTGGCTTCGATCGCCAACGTCAGTCTGGCAAACACGCGTCACATCACTATCGCAGGCGGCAGCGGCAGCACGCTGAACTTTAGTGAGATTAACGCGCGCGGGGGCTCGTTCAGCAACGATGATCTGGCGCGCGGCGTTAACCTCGGCGCAGGCTGGAGCACCATCAACTTCTACAACACGCAATTTACCCTTACCGATAATCTCAAACTGGCACACAGCACCATCAACGTGGATAGCGGCTCAACGCTGTTTGTTGGCGATCAGGTCAATCCGGTTTTGTCGGGCGAGACTGACGATTCGTTGGTGGTGAATAACGCCGGTACGTTGAATCTCACCAACGGCAGCGGCGCGGCGGGCAACACGTTGACCATCAACGGTGATTTGGCGTCGGCGGGCGGCAAGCTGGCGTTGCGGACGCAGGGCGCGCAAAGCGACACTTTACGCGTTAACGGCAACGTGACCGGCACTACCTTTATCAATGATGCGCTGAGTGCTGCCACGCTGGCGGATAGCAATCGAGATGGCGTGATCTCCGCCAATGAAGGCGTTTCTCTGGTGCAGGTTGCTGGTAGCGCCAGCGCCAATAGCTTCGCGCTGCAACGGGGTTATGTCGCGGCAGGGCCGTGGCAATACGGGCTTTATAGCTTTGCCCCCGAGAATGGCAATACAACCTGGGATTATCGTCTGGCCAATAACTACGTTTGTAAAGATAGTTCCCTTTGTCAGCCGCAGACAGCAGGCAGCGGCGCGCTGCGCCCGGCGGTCATTCCACAGCTTCCTTCGTACATTTCGGCGCCGGTCGGATTGGCGTATTACACCCTGGCAACCATTGGTGATTTACATCAACGCCTGGGCGAATTGCGGCAGAATCCAGACGGATCAGCGGAAATGTTCATCCGTTATTCCGGCTCCAACCAGAAGTACAAAACTAACCTTGATACGGCGCATTACGGTTACGACTTTGACCTCGATTACAGCGCGGTGCAGTTTGGCGGCAACCTACTGCGGTTGGACGGCGAGCAAGATAGTCTACGCGGCGGCCTGGCTTACACGCGCGGCAATGCGCGCATCCGACCGAATGCAGCTGATGGTTACAGCTCAACAGATTTCGACAGCGACAGCCTGGCGATTTACGGCACCTGGCAGCGCGCAAGTGGCTTCTATCTGGATGGCGCGCTTTCACTCGATTGGCATCGTGGCGACACCGATATCGCCCGACAAAAAGAGGTGGCGAAGTTGAAAGGCAAAGGCTGGACCGCATCGCTGGAGAGTGGTTATCCGTTTCAGTTGGCGAACGGCATTCGTCTTGAGCCGCAAGCGCAACTGCTGCATCTGCATTTGAAGTTGGATGACTTCACCGACGACGATCAAACCCAAGTCTCTTACGACGATTATGACCAAACCATTGGCCGCGTCGGCGCACGTCTGGCACGGACCTGGAACGATAGCGGCAGCGGGCAATATACGCCGTATCTGCGCACTAACTACTATCGCGGTTGGGGCGGCACGGCGAAAGTGGATGTTGGTGCCAGTAACAGCGAGGTTAGCGATAACTTCAACAGCGGCAAGTTCGGCCAGATGTGGGATGCCGGCATCGGCGGCAATGCGGCTTTCACCAACAATGTCTCGCTGTATGCCGAAGCCAATTACCGCAAAGAGATCGACGGCAACGGCGTGCAAGGCTGGAATTACAACGCGGGCGTACGCTGGGTGTTTTGATAAAACGGTTACCCTCACAAGCCCGCCGGTTTAGTTGACGGCGGGCTTTTTTACCTGTTACGAACGCAGTAAAATTGACAACCTACCAATGGTAAGTTACTACTAGTAGCTTACTCATAACGGAGGTTGTCGCTATGCATGCTCTGATCGTTACTGCTCATCCGGACCAACATTCACACACGCACCACATCGTCTCGCAGGTGGCACAAGGAATTGCTGCTGGTGGCCACAGCTATGAAATTGCCGATCTGGCGGCGGAGCAGTTCGATCCGCGCTTCAATCAGGCCGATTTCGATCAGTTCAAAAGTGGTGCGCCATCGCCGACAGATGTGTTGGCGGAACAGCAACGCCTGGATCGCGCCGATGCATTGATTCTGGTTTATCCCATCTATTGGTGGTCGTTTCCGGCGCAGCTGAAAGGCTGGATCGATCGCGTTTTCACCCAAGGTTGGGCGTACGATGATGATGGCCAAACTGTGGTGAAAAAGCTCGGCCATTTGCAGGTGCATTTGCTGGCGCTGGGCGCGGCGAGCCAGCGCACCTATGTGCGTCGGGGCTATTTCAGCAGCATGCGCACGCAGATCGATGAGGGGATTTTTGGCTATTGCGGCGCGCCGGTGGTGACCAGCGAATTGCTGCTGCCAACCGATGAACATTATCCCGACGCGCATTACACGCTGGCAAACCAACTCGGACAGCGACTTTTTGACGTGAAGGAAATGGCATGAATCAACCCACTCGCCAGCGCATGTCACATCAGGCACGTCGTCAGCAACTAATTGGCGTGGCGTGGAATCTGGTGCGCGAGCAGGGCAGCGATGCGCTGACGTTAGGACGCGTGGGGGAAGAAGCGGGCGTCAGTAAACCGGTGGTCTACGATCATTTTGGTACGCGCCACGGTCTGCTCGCGGCGCTGTATGAAGATTTTGATCTGCGCCAGAACGCGATTATCGAGGCGGCGATGCATGCTGCCGGTGCCAGCCTTGCCGAGCGGGCTAATGTGGTGGCGTCGAGTTACGTCGATTGCGTGTTAACGCAGGGACGTGAAATTCCCGATGTGCTGTCGGCGCTCGATAGCACGCCGGAACTGGCGGAAGTGAAACGTAAATATCAGCTCGATTTCATTGAAAAATTCCGCAGCTGGTTTGCGGAGGCAACGTTGCCGCAAGCCAGCATGTGGGGAATGTTAGGCGCCGCCGATGCGATTTCCCATGCGGTGGTGTGCGGTGACATCAGCCAGCAGCAAGGATTAGCCGAACTTCAGGCGCTGATTCTGGCGCTGGTGGAACGTCACCAGTAACCTTTTATCCAGCCAACAGGAACAACAGATGTCATTACGCGAGATTGATAGCGATTGCTGGCAACAACTGGAAACCGGCGCAAGCGATCCCGATGCCGGTTTTCACTTCTTAACGCTCGCGTCGGTTGATCAACAGGGCAAGCCGCAGGCAAGGACGCTGGTGCTGCGCGCGGTTGACCGCGTCGAACGCACGCTGGAGTTGCACACCGATATGCGCAGCCCGAAATGGCAGGCGCTGGCGGTTAATTCAGACGTTACGGTTCTGGGATACAGCGCAAAAACGCAGCTGCGGTTGCAGGGAAAGGTCGAGCTGCACGCCGCGCACAGCTCAGTAGCTGAAGCGGCGTGGCAACGATTATCACGCCGTACGCAGCAAACCTATGCTGGCGCTGCGCCGGGAAGTGACATTGACCACCAATCCAATGATGTCGCTAACGCCGAGGATAATTTTGGCGTGTTGCTAATCCGAATTACCCAACTGGATTGGTGCCTGCTGGCGCGGGAAGATAATCAAAGAGCGTTGCTGAATTACACCGACGACGGCGCGCTAGTCAGCAGCAAATGGGTGCATCCGTAGCGCGCCAAAGCTCACCACCAGTTTCTCGCCCAGCGGCGGCATCAGTAAGGTTGGTAAAGTGTAAGCCAGCAGCGCCAAACCGGTTGCCATGCTGCTGTAGCCAAGGCCGCTTTGATAATAGACCGGCAAATAAATCATCAGCGGCCAGAAGCTGAAGTTCATGCCAATCGAGCCCATTAATGCCCCGGAAAAGGCGCGGATACGGAACACGGAGAAATCAAACATCGGATGTGGATGGTGCTTCTCAATCCATACAAACAGCAGCGCGCTCAGTAGTGTAACCAGCAAAATCAGTTTTGCCGCGACGCTGTTCCAGCCGAGGCAGCTGACCTGCGTAATGAGATAAGTGGAGCCGACCACGCTGAGCGATAAGGTAATCAGGCCGCTGAGATCGAGCTTTTGGGCTTCAGCATCGCGCGATTCCACCACATTTTTCAGCGCGAGGATCAGCGTCAGCAACGCGATAAATCCATGTACCAGAAACACCCATTGCCAGCTAAACCAGGCGACCAGTATGCCGCCGATGATCGGCCCGAATCCCAGCCCAAAGCCAAAGGTAATGCCCCACGCGGCGAACGCACGGCTACGCGCTTTGCCCTGCGGAAACTGGAACGACAGAATAGCAATCAGGCAGGTTAACATCGCGCCACCGCTTAATCCTTGCAGCAAACGTCCGACAATCAGCCACAGCGCATTGCCCGCCAGTCCGCACATCACCGATGTCACGCCGAAGGCGATAATGCTGATGATGAAGATGCGCTTGCGTCCATAAGTGTCGGCCAGCGTGCCGGTTGCCATTAACACCGCGGTGCAGGCCAGCGTATAGGCGTTCATGATCCACTGCAATTCGCGGAAGCTGGCGTGCATCTCCCTTTCCAGCACCGGCAAAATCACCGGTACGCTGGATATCTCCAGTCCCGACATCAATGCGGCCAGACAAACCGCCATCAGCGCCAACATGTTCTTCATACTCAATCCCTGCGATACGTTAAGAGCGTGCCAGCATGAAAGATTGGCGTGCGAGTGGAAATCTGCCTGCATGCCATATATCGTCAAGATCGTGCCAATTTCTCCGGTGACCTTTAATGCAAATGATTGCTCCGCTTCATGGCCATTCGCCTGCACCGTTCAACCGCCGACTGGTTTTGCTGGCGTATGAATGTCTGTGTACCTTTGAGTTCGGCATCGCCGTTGAGGCTTTCGGGCGTGCCGACGAAGTGTTCGGCCAGCCTTTATACGATTTGAGCGTGGCGTCGGTGGAAGAGGGCGTATTCGGCGCGCAAGGTGGCGTGCGGCTGGTGGTCGACGGCGGACTTGAGCTGCTGGAAGAGGCGGGCACTATCGTGATTCCCGGCTGGCGCAGCGTACATGAACCGGCATCGGATCAACTTATCGCCGCGTTACAAAAAGCCCATCGCAACGGCACGCGTATTGTTTCGATCTGTGCAGGCAGTTTCGTGTTGGGCGCTGCCGGATTGCTAAATGGTAAGCGCGCGACCGCACACTGGAACAGCACCGAGATTCTGGCGCAACGCTTCCCGCAGGTGCAGGTTGAGCACGGTATGATTTATGTTGATGAGGGCAGCATCATTACGTCAGCGGGTGGCGCAGCGGGCGTGGATTTGTGCCTGCATCTGATCCGCCGTGATTATGGTATTGAAGTGGCAAACCGCACCGCGCGCCGCATGGTGACGCCGCCGCTGCGCGAAGGCAATCAGGCGCAGTTGGTTCAGCAGCCGGTGCCGCAGCGTGCGGCAAAAAATCTTTCGCCGTTACTTGATGATTTGCGTAATCACCTCAATACGCCGCTGGTGATTGACCAACTCGCCAGGCAAGCTGGCATGAGCCGCCGCACCTTTTTACGCCGTTTCCATGACGCTACCGGCACCACGCCGGGAGAATGGATGTTAAGCGTGCGGCTGGAAAAAGCTTGCGCACTGCTGGAGAGCGGCAAGCTGAGCATTGATCAGGTTGCTGAACAGGCGGGATTTGGATCGCCAGAAACCTTACGTCATCACTTCAGACAGCGGCTCAACACTACGCCGACTCATTGGCGCAAGTCATTTAGTGAAAGAGGGATAACACAGTAGTTTCCGTGGGTCGCCATTAATGGCGACCGTTTTACATTTAATTCCCGCGATAAGTCGAATAACCAAACGGGCTCAACAGCAGCGGAATATGGTAGTGCTCGCCGGTGGTTTCCATATTGAACTCGACCGGAATTTCCGGGAAGAAGGTTTTCTGGTTGTTCATTTTGTAATAGTCACCGGTTTTAAACACCACGCGATAGCTGCCTGCGCTGGCGGTTTTATCTTCCGGGAATAGCGCGCTAATCCTGCCGTTGCTGTCGGTTTTGCCGCTGGCTAATTTCACCCAGTTATTGTTCTGTTTCTGATCGAGTTCAACCTCAATACCCGCTGTCGGCGAGCCTGTTTGCAGGTTCAAAACATGTACGCTGAGCGGATTTTTTGGTGCTGCCGGTTGTGCTGCTCCCGCTGACAGGCTGGTCGCAATCAGGATGGCGCTGGCTGAGGTAAAGAGAGTTTTCATTAAAATATCCTTTTTAAGCAGGTGAATGTGCTGCAATCCTGGATGCTTCGACAACAAAATCATAATAGATAAGACTAAATGTGAAATTTCTGAGATCTGACGAGCAATCTACCAAGTGCTGACATCTTAGCGGGCATTGATGCAAACCTGGTTGCCATGAAGGGCGAGCATACGTAATGCAGGTCATTGTTGTTGTCACTCCCTCAGTGCAAATGGCGGTTAATTTAATTACCAGCGAGCGACAACTACGCTAATCCACCTCCGATTATTCTGAGTCATCTGTCAGAATTCTTCTCTAAAAGTTGTACCAGTTTAAGTAACATGTACATATATAATTTTGAGTCAGGCATTTATTATTAGCTTGCAAATGTAATTTTGTGGTTAATAAGCGAAGGGTAAAGCCTGGATAAGCGAAGCGGTAAATAAATTGAAGTTGATCAAGAAATAATCGATTATACGGATTTTTAGCTGGAAATAACCCTCCTGACATGGATAAATCTGTATTTAAGCGAAGCGTAAATACAGTATCAGGAGAGTGTTGTGCAGAAGTAAAACGATGTTAGATGTTTATTCTTTTGGGAAGAATGTTATTTGCGTCGGCTGATTTTCCCTCCTTTTCTTCCTGCTTCAATGGCGCGCTCCGGGTCGTTTTTGAAGTTACCGCTGCTAGCCTGACCGCCTTTGCGCCCGGCTTCAGCCGCGCGTTCCTTGTTCTCTGCGAAGTTGCCTGCACCACCACGACGTTGCGGCTTTTTTTCTTCCTCATCGGGTAGCTTCTTAGCGTCCGTCATTGGTTCTCCTCTTTTTTAAATACCAACATGATGCAAAATAAATGTAGTGCCATTTTTTCCAGTTTCAAGCCTGGGTTTCTCGTAAGTCTTAATTCTAAGAGGCTTGCTTATGTTACTTCCAGTTAAATTTTCACTTCTCTCTAAATGTAACTACCATTAGTTAGTTGCTTAAGATTTTTAACATTAAAAAGAAAGCTTCTCTAGCCAGATAATAAGCGAAGCGGTAAGCGCATTTACTTATAACCTCAATCGCAATTCTTGCGCACATTACTTGCAGCTTGACGCTTGCTTGCTACGTTTAATTAATCTTCTTGTTTAGCCTAAATTAACGCTTCGCTTATTTTGCTCAATTAGCCTAAATGAGCTGATGTCATACCCATCAGGCAGCTAACTGTCGATGTTCTTCTCACTACCGGAGCAAATTGATGACCAAGGAATTTGTATATCTGGATTGGTTGCGCGATGCGCATGCGATGGAAAAACATGCAGAGCCTTTGCTGCAGGCAGCTACGCTGCGGCTGGAGGAGTTCCCGCTGTTGCAGGCACGTATGAAGCAATATGCACAACAAACCGCTGAACAGCAGCAGTGGGTGAAAGACGTTTTGAAACGCTACGACAGTAACTGGTCAGCGCTGAAAGACGCGTTAGGACGATTGTCGATCGTTGGGCAAGCTGCGAGCGATATGTTGCGCAATGAAGAGGGCGTGCGCATTGCGGTGAGTAGCTACGTGTTCTGTAACTATAAAGTGGCAACCTACACCGCATTACTGGCCGCAGCGCAGCAGGCGGCGGACAGCAAAGGCATTAAGACTTTCCAGCTGATCCTGCAACATGAAATCCAGATGGCAGATTGGCTTCTTCATCAGTTGCCGGACGTGGCGAATGAGGCCATTTTGCATAGCGCGGTAGCCACAGTCTGACGGATAACTATAAGCGGTCGGCAGCCTTGCTCTGCTGACCGCTCAATTTGGCTTGCAGGTTAAACGCTACAGATAAACTAACTGTTTTCCCTTAGTCAAATTGCTGCAAATAATAAAATCAGGATCATTCTTTGCTATTTGTTAGCCTGGCGAGAACCTTTATTCTAAATTAAGCAAAAAAACCAGGCTTAGAATTTTATGTTATTCCCTATCAGTAAATGGAACTGATCAATGAAATCGATTTCAGCAAAATAACACTCCGCGTCTGATATTTGAAATGTGACCCTATTAATCATCGTCTCTAATGTTAATGAAATTGCTGACGATAACAGCAGAGATGCTGCCGATTAACGCCCGTAGCCTCTTCTGTTTTTTAAAATAACATTATTGTCTTCACTACTTTTCAATCAAAATCATTGAGGTTTCTAAATGGACGTAGTTCAAAGATTTTCACGTAATGTAAAGTTGCGAACCAAACTTACAATATCCTCTATGCTCAATATCGCGATGCTACTTTTAGTGGCGTTACTCGGATTAAATTCGCTGTTCTTAGCTGAAACCGGCGTTAACGGCATGATGAAAGACGATTATCCCACTATTGCATTGGGCAACCGATTAATTGATGAGATCAACGTAACGGTGCAGCAGCAGGCGCTGCTGCTGAGCCCGATTGATGCGCAACGCCGGACAACGATTCAGAGCAATCTTCAGGATGCCTCAAAGAAAATTACCGAAACCTATAAGCAGTTAAATAAGCTGGCTACCGATGATGAATCAATCGCATTTCTCAAGCGCGTGGAAGTGAGGCGAGCAGAGTTCCTTAAAGAGCGAAATGTATTCTTCGATTTAGTGAATAGTGATGTGACAAAAGCAGTGAATTTCTATTTTTCTACGCTTGCCTTAGCGCAAAGAAATTATATCGATGAAGTTGAGGGGTTCATTACCCTGCAAGAGCAGCAAATGGATGGCTCCTATAATAATTTTATGGCGTCATACGGCAAAACTAAAATTTCCATGCTGATTATTTTTGTAGTGGCTATTTTACTTTCAGCATTTATTGGCTGGATTATTATTCGCTCGATTACAGTGCCATTGAAAAAAGTGATCACCTTTCTTGGTCGAGTGGCGGATGGCGATCTCAGTTCTGATTTTCATGAACAGCGAAAGGATGAAATGGGGCAGTTAATTAACGCCATCCAGCAGATGCAGGAAAAGATGTCGGATATTGTCAGCCATATTCGCATTAGCGCAGAACAGATTTCCGGCGGCGCCAGCGAAATCATGTCGGGCACCAACGATCTCGCGGCGCGTACGGAAGAGCAGGCCAGCTCGGTAGAGCAAACGGCGGCCTCGGTGGAGGAGTTCAGTGCCACCATTAGCAACACGCGTAATAATACCCACGTTGCCGCCGATCTCTCCGCTAAGGCGGAAACCACGGTAGGACGTAATGCCAGCATGATGGACAACGTCGCCAGCAAAATGGCCGAAATCAATGATTCTGCCAGCCGCATGGCGGAGATCATCAACCTGATCGATTCCATTGCTTTCCAGACCAATATTCTGGCGCTCAATGCTGCGGTAGAAGCCGCACGCGCGGGTGAACATGGTCGCGGTTTTGCCGTGGTGGCGCAGGAAGTCCGCGCGCTGGCGCAGAAAACCGCCACCTCATCGCATGAGATCCGTAATTTGATTGAGGAGTCGTCCACGCGTATTGCCGATGGGCGCGATATGGTGACGGATGCCAATAAATTGATGAACGGCATGATGTCGAACGTGGCTGAGATGAAAGAGTTGCTGGTGCAGATCAATCAGGCCAGCAGCGAGCAGGCCGACGGCATCAGCCAAATCAACATCGCGATTAGCCAGATTGATATCACCACGCAGCAGAATGCGTCGCTGGTGGAACAATCGCTGGCAGCGTCGGCGATGCTGAGCGAGCAGGCGGCGAATATGGTGAATAGCGTGAGCGTGTTTACGCTGCGTCAAACCGCTTAATGCGAGTGTGATCCAGAACGGCATATGCGTTCTGGATCTTTTTTTAAATTGCCGGATATTCGCCGGTACCTTCTGGCCACGGCGTCAACAAATCAAAGCCGGTTTCGGTCACGGCGATGGTGTGTTCCCACTGCGCTGACAGCGAGCGGTCTTTGGTGACCACCGTCCAGCCATCGGACAGTACGCTGGTGCCGGCTTTACCCGCGTTGATCATCGGTTCGATAGTGAAAATCATGCCCGCCTGTAACGCCAATCCCGTGCCTGGCGTGCCGTAATGCAGAATCTGCGGATCGCCGTGATACACCTCGCCAACGCCGTGACCGCAATATTCGCGCACCACCGAGAAACCGGCTTTTTCCGCTACCTGCTGAATGGCCGCCCCGATATCGCCTAAGGCCGCGCCCGGTTTTACCACTTTGATACCTGCCACCATCGATTCGTAGGTGATATCCACCAAACGTTTGGCGCGCACCGACGGCTGGCCAACGTAATACATGCGGCTGGTGTCGCCGTACCAGCCATCTTTAATGATGCCGACGTCTATGTTGACGATGTCGCCATCCTTGAGCTTTTTCTCGCCCGGAATGCCGTGGCACACTACGTGATTCACTGACGTACAGGTCGTTTTGCTGTAACCGTGATAGCCAATATTTGCTGGCACCACTTTTAGCTCGTTTACCACGTAATCATGACAAATCGCGTCCAGTTCATCGGTGGTGACGCCCGGTTTAACGTACGGAGTGATGATCTCCAGCACTTTAGCGGCGGCGTGTCCAGCGGCACGCGCCAGTTCGATCTCTTCAGCGGTGTGCAGTTTGATGCTCATTACGCGATTCCCTGCGAGGTGAATAAAGGATGGTCGAGCAGTTGCGCTAAATCCGCGCCGCTGTCGCGTTCAACGCGCATCAGCAAGCGCGTCAATTCCTGATGATTGAGTGACGGATAAATTTCGGCCAGCATGCCGATCTTCATCCAGTGTTCCGCCTGCGCGTTGATGGAACGGCTCATCGCCGTGCTGGCGATGCGCAGATTCTCATGCATTAAGTCAGAGATTTTTACGATGCCCATGGTGCAACCTATATATGAATCGTATGTGATATGTATATAGGTTACCGTTTTAGGCTGGGATATGCAAAAAGGGGGTGAAGCCAATCCATGGCGGACAAAATCCTAAGGCGCCTTACTCAGACTTCGTTGGAGGACGACGACTTATTTTGCCTCCTTTCCTTCCCGCTTCAACGGCGCGTTCAGGATCGTTTCTGAAGTTGCCTCCACTGGCTTTGCCTCCCGCTCTGCCAGCTTCTTTCGCACGTTCTGGATCGTTGGCAAAATTCCCTGCGCCGCCTCTGTAGCTCTGTTTGTTCATAGGAAGACCTCTTATCAATGTTCCGTTAGATTTGAGGACTAGCTAGTCACGCTGCAATTTTAGTTCGCCGTTGCGTTAAAGCCAGGCCGTAAACGCCGATCATTGAAAATGATCATTAAGCGCGATGAAATTTGTCGAATTAATAGTGACCTTCGTCACATTTTACAATTCCTGACTATACTTCTGCCTTTTGGGTTTCAACCTTTGCGCTACAAGGCGCGTTCAATATGCAGGGAATAGGAATGGACACATCGCAGCAAAACAGTGACGACGATTCAGCGCTAAGTAATCTCACCGTTAAACAGCGCATCTTCTTTGTGGTACTCGTAGCGACAATGGGTGCGCTGGCTTTTGGTTATGACACCGGGATTATCTCGGGTGCCTTGCCGTTTATGACCTTGCCGCCTGATCAGGGCGGTCTTGACCTCACACCGTTCACTGAAGGTTTAGTCACTTCATCCCTGATCTTCGGTGCCGCGCTGGGTGCTTTCCTCAGTGGTTATTTCTCCGATCGCTTTGGCCGACGCATTACGCTGCGTTCTCTGGCGCTAATTTTTGTGCTGGGCGCGATTGGTACCGCCTTAGCGCCAAACCTGCACGTAATGGTGGCGATGCGTTTTCTGCTGGGGATTGCGGTGGGTGGCGGTTCCTCAACCGTACCGGTGTTTATTGCCGAAATTGCCGGGCCAAAACGGCGTGCGCCGCTGGTGAGCCGCAACGAGCTGATGATTGTTTCCGGTCAGCTGCTGGCTTATGTGGTCAGCGCGGTGATGAGTTTCACGCTTAACGATCCGCATCTGTGGCGTTATATGCTGGCGATGGCGATGATTCCTGGCGCGTTGCTGTTTATCGGCACCTTCTTTGTGCCAGCGTCGCCACACTGGATGGTGGCAGAAGGGCGCATCAAAGAAGCGAGCCGTATCCTGCACAAACTGCGTGAAACGCCACGCGAAGTGAAAAAGGAGATGACGGAGATGCGCCAGCACGCTAAAGCGGCGCGTCAGGGGCCGTCAGCGCGTGAACTGCTGCAAGAGAAATGGATTCTTAGCTTGTTATTGGTGGGCGCGGGGCTCGGCATTGTTATCCAGTTCACCGGCGTGAATGCCTTTATGTACTATACGCCCGTGATTCTGAAAACCACCGGTATGGGCACCAACGCCTCGATTGCGGCGACCATCGGTAACGGCATTGTTTCGGTGCTGGCGACCATGGTGGGCATCAAAGCAGTGGGACGTTTTGGACGTCGTACTATGCTGATGACCGGTTTGTCGGTAGTGATCGCCATGCAGCTGGTACTGGGCTGCGTGCTGCTGTTGATGCCACAGGACATGACGCAAAGCATCTTCGCGCTGGCGGCGATCCTGGTGTTCCTGTTCTTTATGCAGATGTGCATTTCGCCGGTTTACTGGCTGCTGATGTCGGAGCTGTTCCCGATGAAAGTGCGCGGCGTGCTGACCGGCGCTGCGGTTTCGTTCCAGTGGATCTGTAACGCGGCGGTGGCGTTTGCCTTCCCGCCGCTGCTCTCCGCCACCGGCAATGGCGCGTTCTTTATCTTTGCAGCCATCAACGTCGGCTCGCTGATCTTCGTAATCACTATGCTGCCGGAGACCAAAGGCAAATCGCTCGAGCAGATCGAAAATGAGATGCGCGAGCGGTTCAGCGAGCAGGAGCAGGATCAGCAAACCGCGTAGCGGCGCTTGAGAATTCCTGGTCACGGGAGGAAGATACGCATCTTTCACCGGGCCAGGATTTCCCATGCTAATCACCGCCGAGAACACGCGCACCTTCAATACCGACATTCGCCTGGCCTGCACGCTGGCCGCGGTTGCGGGCGCACTTAACACCGCAGCGTTTGAAACGGTCGGCTTCTTCTCGGCGAACATGACCGGCAATGTCTCCTCACTTTCCGACCATCTGGCCAAAGCTAATCTGCACGTCGGCCTGTTTTTTCTGCTCATCGTGTTGCTGTTTATCGCCGGATCTTCCGTCTCAACGCTAATAATCAACTCCGGCAGACGGCGCCAGATTCGCGGCATCTACGCCATCAACATCCTGATTGAAGGCATCGCTTTGCTGCTGCTCGGCGTGATTGAAAGCTGGTTTCGCTTTAGCGGCTCTGGCGTGCTGCTGGTGCTGAGCCTGAGTTTTTTGATGGGATTGCAAAACGCCGTTGTGACGCGCATCTCCAACGCCCGCGTGCGCACCACGCACGTTTCTGGCACCGCGACCGATATCGGCATTGAGCTGGCGATGCTGTTTGATGTGCTGCGCCGCAAAGAATCCCCCAAAGATGCGCCGCTCTACATTGAGCGGCTTAAGCTGCATTTTTACACCGTGCTGGCGTTTTTGGGCGGCGGTGTGTTGGGAATTTGGCTGCTGCAGTGGATGAGTTATCTGCTGCTGATGGTGATCGGTGCGCTGCTCAGCGTGCTGGCTTTAGCGGCACTGAAACGGATCTGATCGGTGAGCAGCTTCACAGTTTTCCGCATCGTTCGCTAAAACTGCTTGCCACTTTTTCCGCGCTGTTAGCATGATAGCGCCCGTTAAGGATTGTTACTGTTCGGCAGGCAAAACCTGAGACGCGCCCTTTTTCAGTTGAAGAGGGCGCGTCTCAGGTTTTTTTTTGCGCGAAATTCAGGGCATGAGTTTAGGGCATTGTTCAGGAGAAAGAGTGATGCAATATCAGGAACTGGCGGATGACATCGTTACCGGTGTTGGCGGCAAAGAGAACATCATCAGCGTGATGCACTGCGCCACGCGCTTACGCTTCAAACTAAAAAACAGTCAAAAAGCGCAGACCGCCGCGTTAAAGGACAATCCCGGCGTGATCATGGTGGTAGAGAGCGGCGGCCAATATCAGGTGGTGATTGGCAATCAGGTAGCGGAAGTGTATCGCGAACTCACCGCGCGCCATGCGCTGGATAATCAGAACGAGGCCGCAGATAACGCTGCACCGCAAGGCTTATTTGCCCGCTTTATCGATCTGGTTTCCGGCATCTTTACCCCCTTTATCGGCGTGATGATTGCCACCGGCATCATCAAAGGGTTGCTAGCGTTGGCGCTGGTGCTCGGCGTGATGAGTGCCGACAGCGGCAGCTACAAAGTGCTGTTTGTCGCCAGCGACGGTTTGTTCTACTTCCTGCCGATTTTGCTCGGCTACAGCGCCGGTAAAAAATTTGGCGGTAATCCGTTTGTCAGCATGGCGATTGCCGCTGCGCTGGTGCATCCAATGATTCTCGAAGTGCTGCAGCAGCAGCAGCAGGGCAATGCGCTGACCTTCATCGGCATCCCGCTCGAAGTGCTGAACTACAGCTCGTCGGTGATTCCGATTATTTTCGCGGCCTGGGTTTCCAGCCTGATTGAACGCTGGGTGCATCCGCGTTCGCCCAGCGCGGTGCGTAACTTCACTACGCCGTTGTGCTGCCTGCTGATCACCGTGCCGCTGACGTTTCTGGCGATTGGTCCGGCGGCGACCTGGCTGAGCCGCATGTTGGCCGAAGGTTATCTGTGGATTTACAGCCTGAGCCCCATGATCGCGGGTGCGGTGATGGGCGCGATTTGGCAAGTGTGCGTGATTTTCGGTCTGCACTGGGGTTTAGTGCCGATCATGCTGAACAACCTCGCCAACTTTGGTCACGACACGCTACTGCCCTTGCTGATGCCTGCGGTGCTGGGCCAGGCGGGCGCCACGCTTGGTATTTTCCTGCGCACCCGCGAAGCGAAACTGAAAGCGATGGCGGGATCAGCCTTTACCGCTAGCATCTTCGGCATCACCGAGCCGGCGGTATATGGCGTGACGCTACCGCGTCGTCGTCCGTTTATCTTCGGCTGCATCGGTGGCGCCTTGGGCGCGGCGATCCTTGGCTTCTGGCACACCACCATTTACTCCTTTGGTTTCCCGAGTGTCTTCACCTTTATTCAGGTGGTGCCAAACAGCGGCATTGATGCCAGCGTGCTGGCGGCATTTGCCGGTGCGGCGGTGGCGCTGATCTTCGCTTGCGTCAGCACTTATCTGTTCGGTCTGACCGAGCTCGCAACCGAAGCGGTTGCGCCGCCGGCAGCGGTTGCTCCGCCCACCAGCCTGACGCGCCGCGAAAGCGTGGTCAGTCCGATGTCGGGCGATGTCATTCCGCTCGATCAGGTTAAAGATGAAACTTTTGCCAGCGGATTGCTCGGTAAAGGCGCGGCGATTATCCCGCAGCGGGGCCGTGTGGTATCGCCGATCGATGGCGTGGTGTCGTCAATGTTTCGCACCGGCCATGCGATTGGCCTGACATCGGCGCAGGGTGCAGAAGTGTTGATCCACGTTGGCCTCGATACCGTGAAGCTCGATGGACACTATTTCTCTCCGAAAGTAGTGAACGATCAGCCGGTCAAGGTGGGCGATTTGCTGCTGGAGTTCGATCTCGATGCGATTAAAGCCGCAGGCTTTGACCTCACTACGCCAGTGCTGGTGAGTAATAGCGATGACTTTGTGGATGTGTTAACCCTGAGCCGCACGGCCGTGAGCGAAGGCGCTCCGTTGTTGGCCGTGCTGAAATAATAGAGGAGTAAACAGATGACTAAACGTTTCCCGGACGGATTTTTATGGGGCGGCGCCGTTGCCGCAAACCAGGTTGAAGGCGCGTATCAGGAAGGCGGCAAAGGTTTATCAACCTCCGACCTGCAACCCAAGGGCATATTTGGTGCACGCGTCGAGCGCAGCGATGACGATTTTGGCATCAAGGATACCGCCATCGATTTCTATAACCGCTTCCCGGAGGACATCAAACTGTTCGCCGAAATGGGCTTTACCGTGCTGCGTACCTCAATTGCCTGGACGCGCATCTTCCCGCAGGGCGATGAAGCGGAACCCAATGAAGCGGGATTAGCCTATTACGATCGCCTGTTCGATGAGATGGCGAAATACAACATCACGCCGCTGGTGACGCTGTCACATTACGAAATGCCGTACGGCTTGATCAAAAAGTACGGCGGCTGGGGCAATCGCATCACCATTGATTGCTTCGAACGCTATGCGCGCGCGGTGTTCACCCGCTTCCAGCACAAGGTGAAGCTGTGGCTGACCTTTAATGAGATCAACATGTCGCTGCACGCGCCGTTCACCGGCGTAGGTCTGGCGGAAGAGAGCGATCAGCAGGCAATCTATCAGGCGATTCATCATCAGCTGGTGGCGAGCGGGCGCGCGGTGAAAGCCTGCCATGAAATCGTTAAGGACGGCAAAATCGGTAACATGCTGCTGGGCGCGCTGCTCTATCCGCTGAGCTGCCGTCCGGCGGACGTGCTGGAAACCTTGCAACAGAACCGCGAATGGCTGTTCTTTGGCGATGTACAGGTGCGCGGCGCGTATCCGGCCTATATGAAGCGCTTCTTCGCCGATCGTAACATCAGCATTGAGATCACCGATGCCGATAAGCATGACCTGCAAAACACCGTCGATTACATCTCCTTCAGCTACTACATGACCGGCTGCGTTACCACTAACGAAGAGGAGAACCAGAAAGCGCGCGGCAACATTCTCTCGATGGTGCCGAACCCACATCTGCCGAGTTCCGATTGGGGTTGGCAGATCGACCCTGAAGGGTTGCGCATTCTGCTTAACATCCTCTATGACCGCTATCAGAAGCCATTGTTCATCGTAGAAAACGGGCTTGGTGCCAAAGATGTGGTGGAAGCGGACGGGCAAATTAACGACGATTACCGTATTCAGTATCTCAACGATCATCTGGTGCAGGTGCGTGAAGCGATTGAAGATGGCGTCGAGGTATTGGGTTATACCTGCTGGGGGCCGATTGATTTGGTCAGCGCGTCAAAAGCCGAGTTCTCCAAGCGTTACGGCTTTATCTACGTTGATCGCGATGACGCGGGTAACGGCACGCTGGCGCGTTCACGTAAGAAGAGTTTCTTCTGGTATCAGGACGTGATTCGTAGCCATGGTGCAGCGTTGAAATAAGTGAGTTGAATGAAGGGTGCGCAATCATGCGCACCTGGTTTACGCCTCGTCCGCATCATCCTGCAACGCCAGCGTCTCTTTGCGTACCCGCTCAATATGAATGGTGAGAAACATGCGTTCCTCGCTGGAGAGCTGATACAGGTATTTCTGCTGAATATTCTGGTCAATCTTTACTGCACATTGATAGGCGAGCGGATATTTGTCGCGCACCACATCATGCAAAGATTCATCCTCGCTCCACACGCCGCGTTTGCCCAACATGCGTTGCGCAAAGAACTTCAGATGGTTGACGAAACGGTTGTAGCTCAGGCTCTCTGTGCGGTAATCCAGCTGCAGGCGATACTTCACGATATGCAGGATTTCCTGCATAAATTGCGTGATGTGCGAAACATCGGCGAAATCACTACCAAGCTGCGCATTCACCAGATGCAACGCGATAAATCCGGCCTCATCTTCCGGCAACGCTACGCCCAGCCGCTGGTTAATCAGTTCCAACGCTTCGATACCCAATGAAAACTCTTTCGGATAGAGCGTTTTGATCTCCCACTTCAACACGTTACGAATCGGGATGCCTTGCTGATGGCGCTCAATCGCAAAATGGCAGTGATCGCACAGTGCGATGGAGAGGCTTTCATGCAGCGGCTGGCCCAGCTGCTGACGTGCGTTGGCAATGATCAGTTCGCTGGTGGTGATCACCTCGAGCGGGATATCCGACAGCAGTTCGCTGAGCCGGCCCGTTAAGGTGTCGCTTTGTAGCGCAAACACTTTTTCGATCTGCTGTGCATCCAGTTCGTCGCCAACGCGCTTCTGAAACGCCAAACCGCGTCCCATCACCACCTGTTCTTTGCCGTTGTCGCCCAGCACCACCGCGACATTATTGTTGAGGATTTTCGCGATTTTCATTTTTTATCTGCCCTGAAAATAAAAAACCTGACCCACCGGGAGGACGGCGTGTCAGGTTTTGCCTGCGCTGAACGCAGTAACAATCTCGCCAGATCATAATCGGCTCTGCTTTCCCGACAAGCAGAGCGACAGTTAAATGTGAAACGCATCATATTTCCAGCGCAATTAATCAGATGCGTTGATGGCGCAATTTAATGAATGTAAGGATAACGTAAGGAAATGATCAGATTTCTATAAAGTTTGCGTTAAGGCTGCCGATAGTACCGTAACGTTAAATTAACAGGAGTTGCGTACATGACTGGGATTTCAACATTAGGCGTCGGTTCAGGACTGGGTTTAAGCACCATTCTCGACAAACTGACCGCGGCAGAAAAACAATCGCTGGCACCGATTTCCAAACAACAATCCGCTGCGACCGCGAAGTTGTCCGCCTACGGCACCCTTAAAACCGCGATTCAGACCTTCCAGACGGCAAACAATAAATTAAACGATGCCGCGCTTTATACTTCGACGACCACAGCATCCAGTTCCAGTGCGTTTAGCGCCGATTCCAACGGCAATGCGCTGGCGGGAAAATATACCATCAGCGTGCAGAAGCTGGCGCAATCCCAGACGCTAACCAGCGAGACGAAAACCGATATCAAAGCGGCGATAGGTAGCGATGCCGCGTCCAGAACCCTGAAATTTGTTAACGCGGAAGGTAAAGAGAAAAGCATTACGCTAACCAAAGATCAGACTTCGCTTTCGGCGATTCGTGACACCATCAACAAATCCGACGTTGGCGTTACTGCAAGCCTGATCAAGGTCTCCGCCACGGAATACCGTTTGTCGCTGACATCATCGGCATCCGGCACCGCCAATGCGGTGAAATCGCTGAGCGTGACCGGCGATGATACCTTGCAGGATTTTATCGGCTTTGATGCATCAGATGCGGCCAGCAGCGGGATGGCGCAAAGCGTCGAGGCGCAGAATGCCAAGCTGACCGTAAACAATGTGGCGATTGAGAGCAGCAGCAACGTTATCACCGACGCGGTGGAAGGCATCACGCTGAAGCTTAACGATGAAACCAGCGGCAACCAAACGCTGACGGTGAGCAGCGATACCAACAAGGCGAAAACCGCCATTACCGATTGGGTGAATGCCTATAACTCGCTGCAGGATACGATGGCGAGTTTGACTAAATACACGCCAGTGGATGCGGGTAAAGATCCGGACGGGAAGAATGGAGCGCTACTCGGTGATGGCACACTGCGTAATATTCAGGTGCAACTGAAAAGTATTCTGGCCAACAGCTCGGGTTCAGGTGTTTATAAAACGCTATCTCAGGCGGGCATTACTACCGATCCCACTAACGGCCAACTTAAGCTGGATGCCACCAAACTGACCACCAGCTTGCAAGTGAAACCAGAAGCGATTCGGGACATGTTTGTCGGTGATGGCAAAAAAACCGGTGTTTCGACGGTGCTGAACACCACATTCACCGCATTTCTCAGCAGTAAAGGTGTGTTGCAGGGCGCGACGGATTCCATCAGTAAAAAACTGAATACGCTAACCGATCAGTACAATACCGCCAGCAAACGTATTGATGACACGATTGCGCGGTATAAAAAGCAGTTCACCAATCTGGATAAGATGGTCAGCGTGCTGAATAACACCAGCAACTATCTCACCGAGCAGTTTAGCAATAGTACAAAGACCAATAAGTAAGCGTAACGCGGTCGCCATAAATGGCGTAATGTCGATCAGTTAACCGCCGTATCAAATCACCGCACCTTCCGTAGCGGCGCGATTTATCGCGCAATGAATTGCGCCGCTAAAATGTGTGCTCTCGGTAATGAGGGATTTTCATGTCTTAACTGGCGAGCGTTACACCATTTATGGCGATCGCTATTTCTGAAACTAGCCTTACTTTTTCTTATTCAGCATGGCCTTCAAATCGGCAAAAGGATTATAGGTGGCTTCACCAACATCCTTCTGCGCATCTTCACCTGCCACAACACGTGTGCCGTACTGATCCGCTTCGGTGTATTTCGAGTGCTCGTGATCGTGACAATAGAGGCACAACAACTCCCAGTTACTGCCATCTTCTGGGTTATTGGTATGGTCGTGATCGATATGGTGAACGGTTAATTCGCGCAGGTTGGAATAAACAAATTCACGCGAGCAGCGGCCGCATACCCACGGATAGATTTTCAATGCTTTCTCACGATAGCCGCTTTCCAGCCGCGAGTAGTTTTTAGGGATCAGAGCCATTGCAGACGTTACCTGTTAGAAAGAGATAAAGCGACATGTTATCTGCACATCCCGCAGCTGCCAATGATGTTTATCATTCCTGAGCATCCGTTCTAAAAAACCGCCTACACTAGTTTGTAACTACGCGGAAATAAAAGACCGCCCGACCCCGTTCGATGGAAATTCACTCATAAAATGATGCCCGTTAATGATTCTCCGTCGGTAAGCCGGATGCAACGTATCGCTTTGACGATGATGGTGGCATTGCTGGCCACCATCCCTCTATGGACTAACAAAATTTATTATCGGGATGATCTTTACCGGATATTAGATGGGGATAGATCAACATGGCTAAGTAACGGGAGGCCGGGCACCTGGTTATTACAATCCCTGATCTCTTTTGGTGATACGGTCAGCGATATTTCTCCGCTTAATTTACTGCTCGGATTGCTGGCGCTAAGTATTGCTGCGGTATTTTTCACGGAAAGATTGAGAATTCCGCTGGCGGGTTTCTGGTCATTTCTCCCGCCGCTATTTGTCATTCTTAATCCCTTTCTGACGCAGGGAATGCTCTATACCTATGACAGTCTCACCATACTTCTGTCATTTGCAGGCGCCATGCTGGCAAGCATGGTTAATCGCGCAAAGCCTTTTCAGGAGATCGTTTACACGGCGCTGATATTATTGCTGATTCAGACACTCTATCAGCCAGGGCTCAATGTCTATATTGCCTGTGTAGCCTTGCTGGTCGTCTCTCGACTGGTAAATGATCAATCCAGCTGGAAGTGGCTGTGCGGGAAAATAGTGGCGCTGGGCATTGCCATCCTAACTTATAAACTCGCGATGAATTATTTATTGCCGGTGAAGATCGACTGGTACAGCATGAAACACAGCAAGCTGTTATCACTGAATTCCGATTCTCTGCAAGTCCTTATCAACACTATTAAGGCGTTCAGTGACCTTTTTCTCAGCGCCTATCCGCGCGGCATGATGGTATTTATAGGGCTGCCTATGCTGATAATGTTTTCAGGCCTTGTTTTGATGGTTCGAAACTTAAAACAGCAGCAGAAGTTGACGCTAAGTGCGGTCTTAATGCTGTTCAGTGCGGGATTGATCGTCATCATCGCCATCCCCGGGCTTTCATTGGCCTTAGCCACGCCGTTATTTGCACCGCGTATGCTGGGCGCATGCAGCATTACTTTCCTGTTCTGTTTCTATGTAGCCGTTTATTCATTACCTGCAATAAGAAGCTGGCTGGCGGGATTGAGTGCGATATTGCTGTTTTATCATCTGGTGGTGATGCTGGTCACTTTTAACACTGTAGTTAACGATCAACGTTATCAAATGGAGGTGATGAATCAGATCAAAATCACGCTTTCTGCTCCCGCTGCCCAATCGATTGATTCACTCGCCTTTATTGGGCAGTTGAATGATGCTCCAGAAGTACAAACCAATATTCGTAACTTCCCCATCATCGATCATATCCGCATGAAAATGTTGGGTGAGTCTGAACCGTGGATATGGCTGGCGCTGATTAAACATGTAGGTTTGAGATTGAAAGCGGTGAAAGCAACGGATGAAATGAGAGTAATTAAACCGCGTCAGGTTCTGGCGCAGGGACCCGATTATGACGCCTTTCAGGATGGGCAAACGATGGTGATTGATTTTAGAAAATCGGGTGGGCAGATTAATAAACTTTAATTCAACGGCTCAGTCCGGTTGCGGGTGGGTAATAATCCCGGACTGAGCTTTTATCTGGTGTTATTTATTCAACAGTTCTTTGCGAACAATTTCTGCACCTGCACTCAATGCATCTAGCTTGCCTCTTGCCACACCGCGTGGCAGAGGAATCATGCCGCAGTTGGTGCAAGGGTAGAGTTTATCAGCATCAACAAACTGCAGGGCTTTACGCAGCGTTGCTGCAACTTCTTCTGGCGTTTCAATGGTATTGCTTGCCACGTCAATGGCACCAACCATCACTTTTTTGCCGCGAATCAGTTCCATCAACTCCATCGGCACATGCGAGTTTTGACACTCCAGTGAGATGATATCGATATTCGACTTTTGCAGTTTAGGGAATATCTCTTCATATTGACGCCATTCTGTGCCCAGCGTCTTTTTCCAGTCGGTATTCGCTTTGATGCCATAGCCGTAGCAAATATGCACTGCGGTTTCGCATTTCAGCCCTTCAATGGCTCTTTCTAAGGTTGCGATACCCCAATCATTCACTTCGTCGAAGAAGACGTTAAATGCCGGCTCATCAAACTGAATAATATCGACGCCCACCGCTTCTAACTCTTTCGCTTCTTCATTGAGAATTTTAGCGAATTCCCATGCCAGTTTTTCGCGGCTTTTATAGTGGTTGTCATAAAGCGTGTCGATCATGGTCATTGGACCCGGCAGCGCCCATTTAATAGGACGATCCGTTTGCTGACGTAAAAACTTTGCATCTTCAACAAACACTGATTTTTGACGACTCACCGGACCCACAACGGTCGGCACACTGGCATCATAACGATCGCGGATTTTAACGATCTCGCGCTTCTCAAAATCTACGCCGTTGAGATGTTCAATAAAGGTGGTGACGAAGTGCTGGCGGGTTTGCTCGCCGTCACTGACGATATCAATTCCTGCCTGCTGTTGATCGTCCAGGCACAAACGCAGCGCATCTTGTTTGCCGTCGGTTAATTCCTGATCTTGCAATTTCCACGGTGACCACAACGTTTCCGGCTGAGCCAGCCACGATGGTTTCGGTAAACTACCAGCAGTGGAAGTCGGTAATAATTTTTTCATAGCAGGTGACCTTATATTTTTATCGGTAATCAAAGAACGGGAGTAAACCATTGCTCAAGAAGAGTTTGATATGGCTTAATGAAGCGCTCTTCAGTGAACTTTCCTTGTTCAATAGCCAGATGGCTACGTTCTTCTCGATCATAAACAATTCGCGTTAAAGAATAATCCTGATGGCTCAGGCTTGGCTGATAGTGTCTACCAGCTGCAGAATTCGCATTGTAAATCTCAGGGCGGTAAATCTTCTGGAACGTCTCCATGGTGCTGATGGTGCTAATCAGCTCAAGATTGGTGTAATCACTGAGTAAATCGCCATGGAAATAGAATGCCAGAGGCGCAGCACTGTTTGCCGGCATGAAATAGCGCGCCCGCAGGCCCATTTTACCGAAATATTCGTCAGTCAGAGAAAGTTCATCCTGCTGATATTCAATACCCAACACCGGATGTTCATTACCGGTGCGGTAATAGGTATTTTTACTGGATACGCTCAGGCAAATAACCGGCGCTTTATTGAAATTCGCTTTGTAAGCTTCTGAGTTAACGAAATGCTTGAAGATGTTGCCATGCAGATCGCCAAAATTATCTGGCGTGCGGAATTCAGTATGGTTCTTGTTGTGCTCAGACAATAAAACGCTGAAATCATAATCACGCACGTAAGAAGAGAAGTTGTTACCAACAATCCCTTCAATGCGTTCGTTGGTTTTTTTATCAACGATATTGGTCTTCAATATTTCGATCACCGGGAAGGTGCTGTTGTTGCCCTCGGCACCCAGATTCAGCTCAGCAGAAATAATCTCTAGCTCAACCGCGTAACGATCGCTTTTAGGGTTGTCCCAATGCGCCAGTGAATTGAAACGGTTATCAATCATCACTAAGGCGTTGCGCAGGTTCTCCTGACGCTTTTCACCACGCGCCAAATTGGCAAAATTGGTGGTGATGCGTGTATTGCCAGAAGGATTGTAATTTTCGTCGAAACGAAGGCTCTTAACAGTAAAAGTAAAGGCGTTGTTCATTTTAGTCTGCTATCCCGGTTACCAATAAAAAGCCTTGCTGTCGCTGGATTTCAGGATTTCCCAATGCTTTTGCAGGGTACTTTCATTCAGCAGGCTTGATATTATTTTAAGTTATTAACAATGGTACTTTTATGCCTGAGTCACTGGTTGAAAAAAAGTGATTTAATTTCATCGAACATGAAGGAATTTCATGATGAGGAGAGGAGGATGAACGGCGCTCACTGTAGCCAGCCTGTTCAACCTGGCAGAGGCTCTACAATTAAAGGTATACTCTTCCACAAATTTTTAACCGGTTAAGACACGACAATGGCAAAACTCACCTTACAAGAGCAGCTGCTGAAAGCAGGCTTAGTCAGCAGCAAAAAAATGGACAAGGTCCAGAGAACCGCTAAGAAATCACGCGTTCAGGCTCGTGAGGCCAGAGAAGCGGTGGAAGAGAACAAAAAGGCTCAGCTTGAGCGTGATAAGCAGTTGAGCGAACAGCAAAAGCAAGCGGCGTTATCGAAAGAGTACAAAGCGCAGGTTAAGCAGCTGATCGAAATGAACAAAATCGATATCTCTAAAGGCAATATTGGTTTTAATTTCACCGACAATAATTTGATCAAAAAAATCGACGTCGATAAGCAAACGCAGACACAACTGATTAATGGCCGATTGGCGATTGCGCGCCTGGCCGTCGATAGCAAAGGCGAGAGCCAATACGCGATTATTCCTGCCAGCGTCGCCGATAAAATTGCGCAGCGTGATGCGAACAGCATCGTGTTGAATAGTGCATTGAGTCAGGAAGCGCAGGATGAAGACGATCCGTACGCTGATTTCAAAGTGCCTGATGATTTAATGTGGTAAGCACAATGCCGGTTGCGCTGTCAGAACGGGCAGGCACACCGGGCGTTTAGGCACTCGCCGCTGACCGGATGAACAAACTTCAACTCGCTGGCGTGTAACATCAGACGCGGGGCGTGTTCGGTCCCCGCCAGCATAAGACCGCCATACAGGTCGCAACCCAAAATCGGATGGCCCAACAGCTGGCAATGGATACGCAGCTGATGGGTGCGTCCAGTCTCTGGCGTAAGTTCCACCCGCGTTAATGGCATGAACGTCTTATCTTCCAATAGGTGATGAGTGCGCTCAATCACCCGATAGCGTGAGCGAGCTGGCTTACCATTGATTGGGCAAATTGACATCAATGGAAATAGCGTCGGATCTTTGGCAATCGGCGCGTCAATCACACCTTCGTCGTCATGCAGATGCCCGCACAACAGTGCACGATAAATCTTGGTCACGCTGCGCTGGCTAAACTGCTGGCAAATTGCGGCATTGATCGCCTTATTGCGGGCAATCACCATTAACCCTGATGTGCCGAAATCCAGACGATGCACCAACGTGCAGCCGGGGAAAAGCTTCACTAACCGATGATGCACAGAATCGAGATTGCGCGGATTCTTCCCCGACAGGCTGAGCAGACCAGCTGGTTTATTGATCAGCAGCAGATGATCGTCCTGGTAGAGAATCTCAATCTCTTCAAGACATTGCGGGGCAATAAAGGTATCGATAATCGTAGACATCAGGCTGCCCGGCTGGCGAAGGGATGCGGATAATAGCGAATTTTGCGGCAACTGGCGAATCCGGGCATGTGTCTTTTCGCTCAGGCGAAATTTATCGTCCAGACTTAAAGCAAAGACGTGGTCTGCGCAGGCAATGTGCTTTACACTGCGCGCTGAAAAAACTGAGTAGATAACGATTAGGTAGGCGGCAATGGCGATGAACGGAACGATCACAACCTGGTTTCAGGATAAAGGTTTTGGATTTATCAAAGATGAAAATGGCGATAACCGCTATTTCCATGTGATTAAGGTCGCTAACCCTGAGCTGATCAAGAAAGACGCGGCGGTGACCTTTGAACCCACCACCAATAACAAAGGTTTGTCCGCGTATGCGGTGAAGGTCTCACCTGAGAGCAAATACATCTATATTGCCGGCGAGCGCCTGAAGCTCACCTCGATCAAATCTTATGTGGTTTACAGCGAAGACGTGCCGGTTGAAACGCGCATCGATAAAGAGAATACCGTGCTGTCGGTAGGTATTCTGATGAATAGCATCAAGCCGAAAACAGACGTTAAGCCGGATGAAACGCGCTCACTGAAAAAACTGGCGGTAACCACCTTTCAGGGAACGACTTTGATTTTCACGGCGGATGAAATTGATATTGATGCCACGGTGAAAATGCTTAAGGTGTGAAGATATTGTGATTAATTCTCAGCGGAAATCCTCACGCAGGATTTCCGCATTGATTATGCCGTTGGCCTTTCGTTCCATGCGTCGGTGAATTGAATATTTCCATCAACATATTTCCACGTGATCTTCGCGTAACGCAGCGCAACGCTTTCCATATGTCCGGTTCCTGGACAATTACGCGTGTCATGCATGATCGGCGATATCGAGATGACCTTTACGTCTTCCATTAATATGTTGAAGTACTCTTCTTCCTGACCGGCGTCACTGATGCGGTACCATTTGAGTTCCGCAGCTTTCAGCGTCTGGCCTGTGGCTACTGCCTTGTAAAGATAAGGGGAGGCAGAATCAATTTCTTTCTCGAACTGAAACGGAGCATGTTGCCGGGTTCCAGTCAACTTGCCGGAGCTGTTATCCGTGGGAATGCTGAGATTATGGTGAATACCCCTCAGCTCGATACTCCCTTCTCGGTTCATCACATCAGAACCACCACGAATTACAGCACCGCCATCATCTTTAATCCACATATGAACTGGAACTGCCATGTCAATTCTCCTTGTATTATTTATATAACCAACAGCCTGCTTTAGCGGACTCTATTAACATTCCTATCGTAAAGTCGGGAACCTGAACTGGAGTAGTTTTCTTAAAAGGATTCCAGGAAAATGGGATGTCTGGGTAATAAACTTTGATATCGAAACCAGCGGGGTCAACGTTAAATTTCGTAAAATACTCTTTCATTAACTCCTCAACCTCATACTCATCAATACTCAGATCGGTATCGAGATCAGTCTCATGGGTAAGAATCACTTTTCTAATGTTGAACAAATAGGTTCCGGCATACGGCCGAATGAAATCATATATTTGCTGTTCGATATTACTTACCATATTTTATCTGCTTCTGAGACAATAAAGTTGTAGTCCCTGATTGTACAGTAAACTATTTGGGATATATCGGCAGCGAGTATAATGACACCGAGTAGTGGAACGGTTCGCCCCACAAAAGTGCCAATATTCCTTACATAGATTTTCCTTGCAGTCCATGGGGTATAACCCCCTAACCATGTTGGAAGTTCAATCCCATAAGGGAATTTAGCTTTCTTGAATACGGCTCGTGAAGCCTTAGAGGCATAGGAAGTTCCTTTCGTGGTATTACCACCAATCTTCCCTCTCGTTGATAAGTTATTTCTACCTGAAACGATAGCCGCAACAGCTGAAAAATCAGCAACACCCAGTCCATATTGTTCGACAACCTTTTCACAAAAAATCATAAAAAAGAGTTCACTGCTCGTTAGATTCGAACGTCCAGCATAGAAGTACATCCCATTAAGCTGCTCAACCGTATCCATAATCATCCTCCCTGAATTACAGGCGGCCAGATTACAACGTGATGAACGCTATTTTTTGTTCAAAAGAGAGGAGTGGAACCACTAATAGCGGGTTAACTATTGGAGAGTTTAGGGAGATTATGGCAGCGTTTGCCTGGCAAAGGCAGCGTGGTCACCATGATTGGCGACCCAGCGTTTTCGTAGGGTGCACATTTATGCGCACCGGCTAAATCAGCTTAAAAACTCTGCCAATCCGCATCATTCACCACCGCAACGCGCGAGGGTTTAACGAATGAAGCCGTACGCACCACAGCCTGCTTTTGCTGAACTTCGCCAGCCGCCGCGACATGGAATTTACCCACCAGCTGATTCAAATTCCCGGCCTGTTCCTGCAGCGATTGCGAAGCGGCAGAGGCTTCTTGCACCAGCGCGGCGTTCTGCTGCGTAACGTCGTCCATCTGATTCACCGCTTGCTGCACCTGCACGATGCCCTGACTCTGCTCGACAGCGGCAGCGGCGATTTCTTCCACCAGCTGACTTACCTGATGAATGGCATCGTTCATCACGCTCATATTACGGCCTACGTCGCTGGCCTGCGCGGCACCGGCTTCGGTCAGACGATGTGACTCTTCGATCAGCGTTTTGATTTCGCGCGCGGCGGTGGTTGAACGTTGCGACAAGCTGCGCACTTCACCGGCTACAACGGCGAAGCCTTTGCCGTGTTCACCGGCACGTGCGGCTTCAACGGCGGCGTTCAGCGCCAGAATGTTGGTCTGGAAGGCGATGCCTTCAATGATCGAAACGATTTCCGTCACTTTGCGCGAGCTACCACGAATGTTATCCATGGTTGAAAGCATGGTGGTCAGTGACGTGCTGCTCTTCTCTGACAATCCGCTGGCGTTAGCGGCGAGCTGGCTGGCCTGGCGCGTGTTATCCGCGGTTTGACGTACGGTTTCACTCAGCTCGGTCATGCTGGCCGCGGTCTGCTCCAGCGATGCCGCCTGTTGCTCGGTGCGTGATGAGAGATCTTCATTGCCCGCGGAAATCTGTACCGATGCGCTGCTCACTGATTGTGACGCCTGACGCACCGAAGAGAGCGCGCCTGATACGCGATCCATCAGGACGTTAAACGAGTGCGCCATGTTGCCCACTTCATCACGACGGCTCTCATCTGCTTTCAGCGTTAAATCGAGGTTCTCGCTGGCAGTCATCATCACTTTGCCCGCAGCAGACAAGCTGCGACGAATGCGCAATACGGTGAACAGCGACAGCACGCCAAAAATCAGCACGGTGGCGATAACGCCGGTGATGGTCGTCCATAACACCGAGTGGAACGTGCTGCGGTTGGTGGCGCGCAGTTCATCGCCAATGGCGATATTCAGCTGCAGCTGTTTTTGATAATCGCTAATCAGCTGGCGAATGGCGGCTCCGATACCGGTTTGTCCATCAATCAGATTGAGGCTGATATCATTTTGATGCGCACGCGAGGCGTTGATAAATGGCGCCAGTGCGGCGGTGACGTGCTGAATATTGGCATAAGCGACTTCGGTTAAGCGCTTATCTTCATCGCTGGAGATATCGTGCGCCATGTAGTAATCGGTCTGCGCCTTCAAATCCGCCAGCTGTTTCTGGATCTCGTCCTCAATAGCCGGCATTTTGCTGTCGTCGGTCTGGCTTTTGTGTTTGTAGAGCGTTAACGCCAACTGGTTACTGCCATCAATCAGTTTTCCCAGATCTTTAATCGAGGGAATCGCATTGGCCTGTACATATTCAAAGCGATCCTGAAAACCAGAGAGTAAGGAAATGGCGAGTATCGCTTGCAGGATGATGGCGCCAAACAGTATGGAAAAGGTGGCAAACAGACGTTGAGAGATGTTCATTTTATTATCCTTAATCTTAAAGCGTCCCGGCAAAAGCCGCGTAGGGAAGAGGGCAGATTAATAACCATCGGCAGATTGAGGAAATTAGTTAATTTTTTTATTCAGGGTTTAAGTCTTCAACTGGTTATCACGCTAATTTTTAACATTTTTGCCGGCTACCAGCGCTGTATTGCATCGGATAAGTAAAGGACTACAAAACTCCGCGCTCCCTCCGATATTGCCTTACAGACCCGCTCTCTATGATTTCGGAAATCGTGAAAGTTTCTGAACTTAAAGAGAGTAAAATCCCATGAATAAAATTTTCCGCGTGATTTGGCATGCTGCAACGCAGCGTTATGTGGTGGCCTCGGAGCTGGCTAAGGGCAAAGTTAAATCCCAATCTTCGGGTAATGCGATGGGCAGTGCAGCGCGGAAAACAGCGGTGCTCTCTGGCCTGGCGATGGCTGTCGCTGTCACATTACCTGTCAGCAACGTATTCGCCGCGGCGATTATCGCCAACGGTGCAATCTTAAACTACGACGGACAGGATATCGTCTCGACCGCAAACAACAGTGAAAGCGGGCGCGGCTTGAGCGCATCGAATAAGGGTTCGATCACCTTTACCAACGGTTCGCTGACCACCAGCGGCACCGCCGGTGTGGGTGCGATGGCAAATACGGGCGCAACCATCACGCTGAAGAACACTGAAATTAAGACCTCGGGGTCCTCTGCGCAGGGCATGATGTCGCAAAACAACAGCAACATTAATGCGGATGGCGTCCATATCAACACCAGCGGCTCATCGAGCTACGGTGTACATGTTGTTGATGGCTCAGCCACGCTCAGCAATAGTTCAATTACATCATCGGCCTATGGTCTGGTTTCGCAAGGTTCTAATGGCAATATTAATCTTAGCGACACCATTGCCAGCACTTCAGGTGAACGCGGTCATTCTGCCTACGCATCAAGAGGCGGAAAAATCACCATCGATGGCAGCACACTCGCAACTTCCGGACATCTGGCATTAGGTGCCTATGCGACAGGAGCTGGAAGTCAAATAGATATTACTAACAGCAAAATAAGCACGACTGGGTCTTCTTCAGAAGCGGTAATGGCGCAGAACGGTGGCACGGTCAATTTAACCAACACAACCATTTTTACCGACCGAATTAACTCTTATGGATTACGTGCTAGCGGCAGCGGAGCGGTAGTGAATTATGATAACGGCACAATTACTACCTCCGGACCCACCACTTCCGTTCAGGCACTAAATGCGGGCAGTGAAGTAAACATTCGTAACGCGACGATAAATACCTCAGCTCTGGGTCTTGCAGCAACATCAGGCACAGTAACAGCGTTTAATACCGTTATTAATAATAATGGCCTTGAGGCGCCTGATACGATGGTGACCAACGATTTGACGAGCTTAGGAGCCGCAGTGGCAGCCCGTTATACTGGTGGATTAGCCAGCTTGAAGAATGTCCAGGTCAACAGTACACGTGGAAATTTACTCGGCGTTCGCGTTAGCGAAGGCGCCCTGGTTGAATTGGATAATGTTGAATTCAACCACGTTAGTAATGCTGATGGGTTGGCTGTTCTTAAGGGTGGAACGCTGAGGGGCGACCGTGTCAGCGTGAATATCGCGGGTCAGGATGGCGCAGCTTTGTCTTCGGGTATCTGGATGGGGATGCGTGATGGTGACAACCGCGTCGATTTAACCAATTCACAGATCACGCTCACCGGCGCGAACAGTGCGGGTATGCTGTTCCAGTCTGATGCGGTCAGCAACAACACCGTGTCGCTGAGCAACAGCGCGGTTACTGCGAGTGAAGGTAGTGCAATGGTGGTTTCCGGCACTGCCGATACCAAAGTCACCACTTCCGGCACCGCATTAACCGGCGCGACGCTGTTATCCGCAGGCATTGGCAATAGCGGCACGGTGAGCAATGTGACATTGACCGGTGATAACGGCTCAGTATTTAACGGTGATGTCATCATCGATCGCGCCAACACCGCGACTAACATCATCAACCTCGATAACAACTCCGTCTGGAGTGGTGCGACCAGCTCACTGGAAAATCTGAACCTGGCGAATGGCAGCCAGTGGAATGTTACGTCGAGCTCTGCGGTGGATAATCTGACGCTGAATAACGCCACGCTGAATATGACCGCGCCCGGCACCGGCTTTAGCCAGGTGACCTTGAGCAGCCTGAACAGCACCAACGGTACCATCGACTTCAAAACCCATCTGATGGATGACCACTCAGAGACCGATCATCTGCACATCACCGGTGATTACAACGGTAACAGCAACGTGGTGGTGCAGAACGCCGGCGGCACCGGCGCGCAAACCATCGATGGTATCGAGCTGATTCGCGTCGATGGCAACGTAAACGGTACGTTCACCCAGCAGGGCCGTATTGTGGCCGGTGCTTACGATTATCATCTGGTGCAGGATGCCAATAAATGGGTACTGGAGAGCAACAGCAACAACGTGGCACCGGGCAATCCAGGCAGCAATCCGGTTAATCCTGGCGATCCTGACAACGGCTCCGGCACGCCAGGCGATGATACCGGCACGCCGGGCAGTGGTTCAGGTAATGCGGGCGATGTGGGCAAGCCGGTTAAAGGCTTCCCGATTACGCGTCCGGAAGCGGGCAGCTATGCGGCTAACCTCGCTGCGGCGAATACCTTATTCACCACCTCGCTGGATGATCGTCTGGGTGAGACTCACTACATTGGCGCAGACGGTAAGAAACACGCCACCAGCTTGTGGTTGCGTAACGCAGGTGGACACACGCGCTTCAGCGATAATTCCGGCCAGCTGAAAACCACCGGTAACCGTTATGTGATGCAGTTAGGCGGCAATATCGCCAAGTGGAGCAGTAATGGTGCGGACCGTTTCCATCTGGGTGTCATGGGCGGCTACGCTAATGCGCAAAGTAACACACACTCCAACGTGACAGGTTACACCGCAAAAGGTCAGGTGCACGGTTACAGCACGGGCGTTTACGCGACCTGGTTGCAGGACAACGCTGACAAGACCGGTGCCTATGTTGACAGCTGGATGCTCTACAACTGGTTTGATAACAGCGTGAAAGGTGATGGCATCGCGGAAGAGAGCTACCAATCGAAAGGCATCACCGCGTCAGTTGAAGCCGGTTACAGCGTCAAAGTCGCGGAGATGAGCGAGCGTTCCAGCGTCTATCTGCAGCCGAAGGCGCAGGTGACCTGGATGGGCGTGAAAGCGAAAGATCATCAAGAGCAAAATGGCACGCGCGTGGTGGGTGAAGGCGACAACAATCTGCAAACGCGTCTGGGTGTTCGCGCTTACATCAAAGGCCACAATGCCATTGATGATGGTAAAAACCGCACCTTCGAGCCGTTTATCGAAGCCAACTGGGTGCACAACACCGAAACCTTTGGCAGCAGCATGAATGGCATCAGCGTGCAGCAAGCCGGAGCGCGTAACCTCGGTGAAGTGAAAGTGGGTGTCGATGCGAAGCTGAATAAAACCGTTAATCTTTGGGGCAATATGGGTCAGCAGATGGGGGATAAGGGTTACAGCGATAACAGCGCGATGGTGGGCGTGAAAGTTAATTTCTGATAACACAAATCGCGCCGCTACGAATGCATGCATGCTTCTGTAGCGGCGCAGTTTATTGCGCAAATTTATATAATTACGGCCTGCGGAACAGCGCCATACTGCGGCCTTCCAGCTCGAAATCCTTCTCCTTGGTAATCACTAACCCTTTCTCAACGCTGTCAGACGTCGAAAGCTCCAGCACCCAGCCGCCTTCACCAAACTGTGGAATACTGAACGGCACATTGCCTTCATACGGATTAAACAGCATCAACACGTCATGCCAGATGCCTTCCTCCGGCTCTAAATCCGGGCGACCGAGATACACCCCGAGCGTGGTGCCATCGTCCCATTGATCATCCTGCTGGAAGCCGCCACCGGCGTTAAACCATTTGATTTCCATACCATCGCGCCAGCTTTCACGCCGCAGCAGCGGTTGTTGAGCGCGTAACGCCAGAATATGTCGGGTAAAGTCGCGCAGCGCATCAGCAGAAGGCGGCAGGTTTTCCCAATGCAGCCAGGAAATTTCGCTGTCCTGGCAGTAGCCGTTATTGTTGCCGAGTTGACTGCGACCAAACTCATCACCCGCCAGCAACATCGGCGTGCCGTGCGAGAACAGCAGCGTGGCGAGGAAGTTGCGTTTCTGCCGCTCACGTACCGCGTTGATGCCTTCATCGTCCGTCGGGCCTTCCGCACCGTAATTGTACGAACGGTTCTCGTTATGGCCGTCATTATTATCTTCACCGTTGGCTTCGTTGTGTTTCTCGTTGTACGAAACCAAATCGTTGAGCGTGAAGCCATCATGCGCGGTAAGGAAGTTAATGCTGGACCAGGGACGGCGACCGCGCTGATCGTAGAGATCGCCAGAACCGAGCAGGCGCGCGGCGAAGTCATTAGTGACCATGTCACCTTTCCAGTACTCACGCACCGTATCGCGATACTTATCGTTCCACTCCGCCCAGCCCGGCGGGAAGCCGCCAACCTGATAACCGCCCGGCCCGATATCCCACGGCTCACCGATCAGTTTCAGTTTGGACAACACTGGATCCTGCATGATGGCATCGAAGAAGCCACTACGCTGGTCAAAGCCTTCCGGTTCACGGCCCAGTACGGTGCCGAGATCGAAACGGAAGCCATCAACGTGCATGGATTCGGCCCAATAACGCAGCGAATCCAAAATCATCTGCAGCACGCGCGGATGCGACGTATTCACGGTGTTACCGGTACCGGTGTCATTGATGTAGTAGCGATGCTGATCCGGCAGCGTGCGGTAATAAGAGTAGTTATCGATGCCCTTAAACGACAACGTGGGGCCGAGTTCATTGCCTTCGGCGGTGTGGTTGTAAACCACGTCGAGGATCACTTCGAGGCCAGCATCGTGGAAGGCGCGCACCATATCGCGGAAGCCCTGAATCCCGCGCGGACCAAAGTAGCGCGTGGCCGGGGCGAAGAACGCCAGCGTGTTGTAACCCCAGAAGTTTTTCAGACCGCGATCCAGCAGATGCTGATCGTCCGGGAAACCGTGCACCGGCAGCAGCTCCACGGTGGTTACGCCCAGGCTTTTGATGTAATCGATCGAAGCCTGATTGCTTAAACCGTCGTAAGTGCCGCGCATCTCTTCGGGTACCGCCGGATTAAGCTGACTAAAACCTTTAACGTGGGCCTCATAAATGACCGTTTTCGACCACGGAATATTCGGTCGATTAGCATCCTGCCAGTCAAATTCATTGGGATCGATGACCACACATTTGGGCGTAAACGGTGCGCTGTCGCGGGTATCGAAACTCAAATCCTTATCTTCATGCAGCAGGTCATACGCGAAGTGCGACTCGTCCCACTGCAATTCGCCCGCCAGTTCGCGTGCGTAAGGGTCGAGCAGCAGTTTGTTAGGGTTAAAGCGATGGCCATTTTCCGGCTCGTACGGGCCGTGTACGCGATAGCCATAGAGCGCGCCGGGCTGCAAGCCGGGAATGTAGCCGTGCCACACTTCATGGGTGTATTCCGGCAAATCGAAGCGGGCGATTTCGTTTTCGCCGCTCTCATCGTACAAACACAGTTCGACCCGCTCAGCGCAGGCCGAAAACAGCGCAAAGTTCACGCCCTGGCCATCATAGTTAGCGCCAAGCACTTGTCCCGAACCTGCTGTAATTTCTAGAGGCTTACTTGTCATCCATTATTCTCCACACAGATTAATCGGGTAATGCATCAGCTGCTCAGCAGCACTAACGGCGCACTTGAGGCCGCCTCATCCAGCGCGATGTAATCGCCAATCGTCACGGTTTCGCCACTCCATAAGTTGCGATAGTGGCGATGGGCGAGTGACTCGGGCAGTACCACTTCGGTTTGCGTCCACTGCGCGTTGTCAAAACTCAGGCGCGGCAGAATCACCAGCAGCGCGTGATTACTGTCCTGACGCGCAAAGGCGATGACTTTCTCCTGATGCTCGCCGCTGACGTCTAGCGGCTGATAATCGCCCACGCGGAACAGCTGCGGATAATCGCGGCGCAGATGCAGAAGGCGTGCAATCACCTGTTGTTTCAGTTTGCCGCTCAGCCAGTTTTGCGCGTCGTTGAAGTCGGGCGAAGCGGACTCTTCCAGCTGCTGCTCCAGCAGCGCGAAGTCCGGCGTGCGGCGGTTGTCGGGATCGACCAGACTGAAATCCAGCGCTTCGCTACCCTGATAGATATCCGGTACGCCCGGCGCGGTGAGTTTAATTACCGTTTGCGTCAGGCTATTGATTAATCCGGCCTGAATAAACGGTTGCAACGCGTGGCTGAAATCGCTGAGGAACAACTGATTGGCCGGTGAAAGCAGATGACGCGCGTAATCCAGCACCGCTTTTTCGTAGGCTTCGTTGCTCTCTGCCCAGTCGGTGCGCAGTTTGGCTTCGCGTAACGCTTTTTCGACAAAAGGAATAAAGCGCTCTTCGAGTTGGCTGGCATCCTGCGGCTGCAAGGTGGTCGGCCACACGCCGGCTAACGCCTGATACAGCATCCATTCCACTGCCGGTTCCGGCGCGGCGCCATCGTCCAGTTCCACTACCTGCGCCTGATTAATCTGCCGCCAGCGCGCTACGTGTTCCGCCCACAGCGCGGGGGCTTCGCTTAGCGTATACAGCCGCGCACGCGCATCTTCACCACGCTTGGTGTCGTGGGTTGAGGTGGATGAGATGCCATCGGGCTGCTGTTGCAGCCGCGTTTGCATCTCACTGTGGAAATGCGCCAGCGAGAAGGCGTGCGGCAGCGGTTCTGCGCCCACTTCATTGATGGCTAACGCGACGTGATTGCGGAAGAACAGCGTGTCTTCCACCGATTTCGCCATCAGCGGTCCGGTCAGCTGCTGGAAGCGCATGCGGAATTCGTGCGCGTCTTTTTCGCTCTCTTCAGAAACCGCGCCCAGCAGCATCGCCTGCAGCAAACTCAACACCGTTGGCGACGCGCTGTTTTTCACCGTTTCCAGCACCTGTTGCAGCAGCTCTTCGCCCTCAAGCGGCATGCCGTCCTGCTGGCCGTAGGTGCGATACACCGGGAAGGCGATGAGGATTTCGCGCAGTGCGACGTGCAGTTCCGCTTCGCCAAGGTTGCGATGTTCGGAACCGGCAATCTGCGTCGCCAGCTTAAGCAGACGCGCAAACTCACCGGCGAAATTGCGGTCAACCATCAATTCACGCGCCACGCGCAGTCCGCCTTCAACGTCGTTGCGTTGTCCGGTGGTGGCTTCATAGGCGAGATGCAGCGTGTCGATCTGCGAATCATCCACCAGCGCGTGCGACAGCGCGGCAATAAATTCGTAGCCGGTGGTGCCGGAAATCGGCCAATCGTCAGGGATCTTTTCCCCTTCGGCGAGGATCTTTTCTACCGTGATATAGCAATCCGGGCCGGTGGCCTGGCGCAGCTGGCGCAAATAGCCTTGTGGATCGGCAAGGCCATCAACGTGATCGACGCGCAGGCCGCTGACCGCGCCCGAGCGCACCAGTTCAAGAATCAGCCGGTGGGAATCGGCAAACACCGCTTCATCTTCAACGCGCACGCCGACCAGACCGGTGATCTCAAAGAAGCGGCGATAAGAGAGCTCGCTGCGTGCATCGCGCCAGCTCATCAAACGCCACGGCTGCTGCTCATGCAGTTCAGCAATCGCTTTGGCTTCAGTCATCGCCAGCACCTCGTCGGCGCGATCCTGCCAGCTGGCGGGCGTCAGCGGGTAAAAGCTGTCGTAATACGCCAACGCGGGATGGCCAGTTTGCGGATGCGCTTTAATGCTCAGCTCACCGTTTTCCAGCACGTTCTCGAAGCTGTCGCCGAGAAACGGCAGCGTCAGGCGGCGCGTCCAGTCGATATCAAAATGATTGGCATAGCGGCTGCTCTCGCCATACTCGATCACATCACGCCACCAGGCATTCTCCAGCGAGGCCGCCATATGGTTTGGCACGATGTCGAGAATCAAGCCGATCTCCGCGTCCTGCAACGCCTCAACCAGACGATTAAAGCCGTCGCGGCCGCCAATCGCCGGTTCGATCTCATTAGCATCGATGACGTCGTAACCGTGGGTGGATTCGGCGGTGGCGCTAAATATCGGCGACGCGTAAAGATGGCTGATGCCAAGGCGTTGCAGATAGGGCACCAGCGCCGCGGCGCGATCAAACGTCATGCCGTTGCGAAACTGAATGCGATACGTCGCGGTTGGAATACTCATTTTGTTGCTCCCTGATCCAAACGCACCACGATGGCGTTTTGTGATAATGCTTCAGTTTCTTGCGGCCAGGCGAAAATCGTGCGACCTGGCGTGGCGGGTAAAGGTTGCGTCTGCTTGCCGATATTCAGCGCCAGCGACAGTTCGCCCTGTGGGAAATGCCAGCTGACTGCCACAAAGCCTTCAGCGGTGGCGAGCACTTTGCCGCTGTTGCCGCCCGCATCGGCCAGCAGCGGCACGATATATTGCTGACGCAGCGCCAGCAGCTCGCGCGTGAGCGCCAGCCAGCTCTGGCCTTCAGACGTTTGTAACTTATCCCAGTCAAGTTTTGAGCGGGTAAAGGTCTGCTCGGCGTTAGGATCCGGCACCTCTTCGTCATGCCCGGCGTGCCCGGTGAACTCCTTCGCGCGCCCTTCACGCACCGCTTTGGCCAGATCGCCGTGGAAATCGGTGAAGAACAGGAAGGGATTCGTTTCGCCATACTCTTCGCCCATAAATAGCAGCGGAATATGCGGCGACAGCAGCAGCGTCGCCAGCAGCACTTTGGTGCGATCGCTGCCCGCCAGGCTGATCAAACGATCGCCCTGCGCGCGGTTACCCACCTGATCGTGGTTCTGGATGAAATCAACAAACGCCACCGGCGGCTGGCTGGCGCTCGGCACGCCGCGCCGCTGCCCACTCTGCGGTGAAAGTTCGCCCTGGTAAGCAAAGCCTTCAGTCAGTACGCGCGCCACCAGCTTCTCCGGCACGTCGGCGAAATCTTCGTAATAGGCGTGTGTTTCACCGGTTGCAAACACGTGCACCGCGTTGTGGAAATCATCGTTCCACTCACCGGTAAACAGCGGTGCGTTGCCCTGTTTGTCACGCGGATGCAGGAAGATAACGTTGCGGCAATCTTCGGTGGTGAGATGAATAGGGCGCTCGGGAATTTCCTGACGGATGCGTTCGGCAATCTCAATCAGCGCATGCTTACTGGAGCTGTCTTCAATCTGGTCAATGGCATCAAAACGCAGGCCATCAAGATTAAATTCCTGCAGCCAGTAGAGCGGTGCTTCGACAATGTAGCGCCGCACAGCATCGACATCATATGCAATGCCCGCGCCCCATGGCGTCATGCGTTCCTGGTGGAAAAACGCTGGTGCCAGCAGCGGCAGGTAGTTGCCTTCCGGACCAAAGTGGTTGAGCACGATATCCAGCACCACCGACAAACCGTGCGCGTGCGCGGCATCGATAAAGGCTTTGAAATCATCCGGCGATCCGTAAGCCGCATGCGGAGCGTAGAGCAGCACGCCGTCGTAGCCCCAACCGCGATTGCCACCAAACTGCGACACCGGCAGCACTTCCAGCTGCGTGATGCCTAATTCGGCCAGCCACGGCAATTTAGCTATCGCCGCCTGGAAAGTGCCTTCGGGCGTGAAGGTACCGATGTGCATTTCATACACCACCGTTTCATGCCACGGACGACCTTGCCATTCGGTGTGCTGCCAGCGATAGCTTTGCGGATCGACCACCAGTGAAGGGCCGTTAACATCAGCCTTTTGCGCACGCGCGGCGGGATCCGGCACCACCGTCCCATCGTCCAGCACAAAGTTATACTCTGCACCGGGCGCCACGCCGCTGACTTGCAGCTCAAACCAACCGTCGCCTGCGTCGAACATGGCGGTGTCGTTATCGGCAAGTCTTAAGGTGATGTGCTGCTGCCCTGGTGCCCAAACACGAAAACGGACGCTGTCATCAGCAAGAATCTCAGCGCCCCAGGATTTTTCAAATGATCTGAATTCCATTCAATTGCCTCGTTTAGCCCACGCAGGGGCAATGGACGACATCAAGCGATTCGCTACTGGCTGAAAACGATAAATAATTTGGGATGAAAGTTAGGTCGGACAACAAATCATAGTCGATATTTTGGCGTTTTCTGGCGCGCGCGAGAGGATTTCAGGTGGGTTTAAGAAATAATCGAATAAGCGGGGGATTTTTACGCTTCGGTTAGATGAGGTCGCCATGAATGGCGTAATGCTGCTCAGTTAAGCGCCGAGCGACTTTCGTTCGCCCTATGCTGAGGCAGTTGCAGTGTCTTCGTGCGGCGACCGAGCAGAGGACGCCTGGCCGCGCCCTCTGCACTCCCGGGCCTTGCGCCAGCCCAACCCGCCGCTGCGCGGTGCCTTCACTCATTCACAATTCCTGACGGACCGGCGGCGATTCGCTCCTGCTCAGCGCCGCCTCTCGCCGCATCCCTGCGGCTCGCCCTGGAATCCCTCATTCGTTCAGCGGATTGGGATGTCGCCTCAACATCCGCGCTGCCGCAGTCGTGCGTATTCTTAACTCAAAATCGCTTTAAATCCGACTGCGACCTTTGTTAATGCCGACTCGAACCTAAGCCGGTTTATGCTTGACCTTACGTTTACGCAATTTATCGATCAAACGATGCGCTTCCGCTTCTGTTGCCACCGCAGGCGATGAACCTTTCAGCGGTTTGCGTGCCGTTTCACTCAAGGTTAAAACCGTCAGCAAACCAATAATCCCGGCACCGATCATGTAATACGCCGGCATCAGATTATTGTGCGTGGTATCCACCAGCCATGCGGTAATCAGCGGCGTGGTGCCACCAAATAGCGAAACCGATAAGTTAAAACCAATTGCCAGCGCGCTATAACGAATATCGGTGACAAATAGCGCCGGTAACGTTGCCGGCATGGTGCCGCTGAAACAAGTATGCAATAAGCCCAGAATCGCCAGTCCGGCAAACACCAGCAGCATATTGCCGGAACCAATCAACATGTAGCTCGGAATTGCCAGCACGATTAAGCCCAACGCGCCTAAACCAATCACCGGACGGCGACCAATGCGGTCGGTGAGATATCCCCACATTAACGTCAGCGGCATCATGATAAACATAATCACCATCACCAACATCAGGCCGGATAGTTCACTCATTCCCAGCACGCCAGTTAAATAGCTCGGCATATAGGCGGTCAGCATATAATTGGAGACGTTGAACAACAGCACCAGACCAATACATTTCAGCAGCGGTTTACGTTGATCGCGCAGTATCTGCCACACGCTAAGGCGCGGCTTGTTGTGCTCCATCTCTTCGCGCTTATCCATGTGATCTTTAAACGCGGGCGTCTCTTCCAGCTTTAAGCGGATATACAAACCGAACAGACCCAACGGCGCGGCGAGGAAGAACGGCACACGCCAGCCCCAATCCATCATGGTTTGATGCGGTAAGAAAGCGATCATTGCTGTCACCAGACTGGCGCCCAGCAGATAGCCACCCAGCGTACCGAACTCAAGGAAGCTACCCATAAAGCCGCGACGTTTGTCGGTGGAGTATTCCGCGATAAAGGTCGCGGCACCGCCATATTCACCACCGGTGGAGAACCCTTGCAGCAAGCGCGCCAGCAGCAGCAGAATCGGCGCAGCGATACCAATGCTGGCATAGCTCGGAATCAGACCGATACAGAAAGTACCGATCGACATCATGATCATGGTTAACGCCAATACCTTCTGACGTCCAATGCGGTCGCCGAGTGGACCAAACACCATGCCGCCAATCGGACGCACCAAAAACGCCGCGGCGAAAGTACCGAACGAAGCGATCAGCTGCGCGGCAGCGCTGGCATCGGCGAAGAAGACCTGGCCAATGATCACGGCGAGATAGCTGTAAACGCCGAAGTCAAACCACTCCATCGCATTACCCAATGCGGCGGCACCGACCGCGCGTTTCAGCAATTTGTTGTCGATAACGGTGATGTCATCAACGGTCAAGCCACTGGCTGTGGCTGAGTGTGTTGTATCCGTTCCTGTGCTCATAAATTCCCCAGTTGAGAAAATGGCGCGATCTTATAGCTTTCGCAGCCGTAATTTCATAAATGGAAAAGAAAGCTATAAGAGGCAGAAGAAGCGCAAACCCTAGTAAAGATTTTAACATCTCGCAAGTTGGCAGGATAAAACACGGCTAGATAGGACGGTTGAGGGAGGTCGCCATGGATGGCGACCGTGAATGTAGATGATCAGCCCGGCCCCTCACTACCGGCCGCCAGCAGCGGCACAATCACATCGCTGATTGGTGTGGGAATACCGCGCGCCCGGCCATAACGCTGCACGACGCCGTTGCGGATGTCCCACTCCAGCGGACGGTCGGCCTGGCGGTCGGCAAGGATCGAGGTGCCTAAATCAGTCGGTGCGCGGTGGAAGCGTTCTACAATCTCCTGCGGCACCTCATCGTTTAACGCGGCACCTTCAGCGCGCGCTACCGTCAGGCACTCCTGCAAATAGGCCAGCGCCAGCGCGCTGATGTCTTCGCGCTGGAACATACCCGCACGACGATTCGACAGCACCATCAAACCGGCAACCGCGTTTTGCAGCAGTTTGCGCCAGGCAATGGTCAGGAAATCGGCGGAGAGATCGACCGCGCAGCGCGTGTCGCGCAGTGCCGCAACCACCAACTCAGCGTGCGGCGTTTCCGGCAGCGTCAGGCGCGGCTTTTCTCGCAGCCACACCGAGGCGTCCGGTTCGCGCTGGGCCGGGAACCACACCACCGACGGCAGCACGGTCGCGCCATTGACATAGGGCGCGAGTTGGCTTTTCTGCTCCACGCCATTCTGCAGCGCGCACACCACGGTATTTTCATCACACAGCGCCGCCAGCCATGGCGCGGTATCCTCAACCTGGGTGGTTTTCACCGCCACAAACACCAGATCGAACGGTTGCGCGATCTCGGCGGGATTGGTGAGCACCGGGCCGGGAACAATAATTTTGCCGCTGTCGTGACGCAACTCCAGCTGCGGATGTGCGGTACGCCCGCAAATCGTGGGCGTGCGTCCAGCTTCATGCAGCGCTGCCGCGATGGTAGTGCCAATCGCGCCCGGTCCAATAAGGGCGATGGTGGGATTCTCAGACATCTTATTAAGCTCCTGATTATCAAAATGCTTGCAGGGATCGTAGCGGCGCAATTCAATGCGCGATAAATCGCGCCGCTACGGGATAGGCTTTGATTGGAAAGCGTACGATGACCTTAATTGTTTAGCAGCGAAGAATAGCCGTTTACAGCACAGTTATGTGCTTTTTCCGCAGCAGTTGGCACATTTCGTCATCGGGTTGAGCATCAACGATCAAGGTGCTGGCCAGTGATAATTCGCCGATGGCAAACGCCGAAGCGGAATTCAGCTTCTCATTCGACACCATTACCACCGTTTCCGCCGCGCGTGCGGAAAGCGCACGTTTCACCCCGGCCTCTTCGTAGTTGCCGGTGGTTAATCCCGCCGTTTTGTGCACGCCGGTCACGCCCATGAAGAACAGATCGGCATTAATCCGCGCAATGCCTTCCAGCACCGCCGCACCCACCGCCACCACCGAATGGCGATAGAGCAGGCCGCCAATCATGATCACGTCAACCTGCGGATAATCCACCAGCGCCACGGCGATGCCTGGGCTGTGCGTCACCACGGTAAATGCCAGGTCCGGCGGCAGCAATTTCACCATCTCGGCGGTGGTAGTGCCGCCATCGATAATCACGACCTGGCCGGGCTGGATTAGCTGGACCGCTTTCTGCGCGATAAGGCGTTTAGAGCTAATCTGCACGCTTTTGCGTGTTTCAAACGGTGCGATAGCGGCAGAAACCGGCAGCGCACCGCCGTGTACACGTTGCAATAATCCTTCGGCGGCTAACTCACGCAGATCGCGGCGGATTGAGTCTTCCGACACCGCGAAACGCTGGCTGAGCTCGCTCGACATCACCTGTTTTTCTTCGGCCAGAATGGCGAGGATGTGCTGTTTACGTTGGCTGGAGAGCATCATTTTCTCATTCATGTTTTTGCTTGTATCTGCACGATTATGCATGTTAGCGTAGATTTTGTCATCAAGAATCGGGTAAACGTGCAAAAAAACGCGAGCCTTAAACATCGAACCTCTGGAGAAGCCCAATGTTAATTCTTATCGCAGGACCGGTACGCAGCGGCACCAATGGCAATGAAGTGTTAATTCATGAAAACATTAAGAAATTAGACCAGATTGCCCTGCAGGTCTACCAGCGCGGACATACGCCGGTGATTGGTGAGTGGCTGGCGTTGCCGCTGGCGAGCGCCGCCGGTTCGCAGACAATTGGCGATGAAATCAGTGAATCTTTTCTCTATCCGGTGGCGCATCGTTTGATTCACTGTTGCGATGCTATTTTACGCATTCCGGGCGCGTCGCAGGGGGCTGATAACGATGTGCGGATTGGCAAGGAGCGGGGAATGGCGATCTTTACCCAACTGGATGAGATTCCGGTGATTGAGAGTTAGATTAAGCGTGGTCGCCATGAATGGCGACCCGATAAAAATATCATTTATTACTCGTGATAGATCTGGCTGCGTCCGCCATCAACCAGGATATCGGTGGCATTGATGAAGCGCGCTTCGTCCGAGGCGAGAAATAGCGCGGTATATGCCACTTCCTGCGGTTCACCAATTCGTTTGCACGGTAGCAAAGCGGCCTGCCGTTCACGCTCGGCTTGCGGATCGGGACAGCTTGCCAGCCAGGCTTCAGCGGCGGGCGTCATGATCAAACCCGGAGAAATGCTATTAATGCGAATGCCCTGGCTGGCGTACTCCACGCCCAGCGAACGCGTGAGGCCAATCAAACCGTGCTTGGCAACCGGATAGGGAAACGCGCCGGGAATGATTTTGTGCCCATGTACCGACGCGACGTTAACGATATTGCCGTACTGGCGCGCCAGCATGCCCGGCAGCACGCTGCGGATCAGGTTGTAGGGTCCTTTCAGATTGACCTCCATACAGCGCTGCCAGTCGTCATCTTCCAGTGCCAGCGGATCGCGAAACACATTCACGCCCGCGCAGTTGATCAGAATATCAATCGGGCCCAGCGCTTGCTGCGCTTCGCTCACCCCCCGCTGCACCTCCTCGGGTTGCGTGACATCTGCGCTATAGGCAATACAGTGTTGGCCACTTTGCTGCTGCAACTCTGCCGCCAGCGCTTCGGTGGTTTCACCGTCAAGATCGAACAGCGCCACGCGAGCACCTTGTTGCGCAAACAGTGTAGCGATTGCGCTGCCTATGCCGCTGCCAGCACCGGTGATAATCGCGGTTTTATTAGCTAATCGTGATGACATAATCGCCTCCTTATGAAGATGCCGGTAATGCCAGCCAGTCTGGGAAGTACAACGTGCGCTCGCCGTGCTGCACAGTAATCATTGGCCATTCGCCACTGCGCGTTAAGGCTTCGCAGCCCTCAGCGGTAAGTAAAAAGGTATCTTCGCTTTTTACGCCGCTGAGCGTGGGATTCCACGCCACGGCAATATCAGAGTGAATATCGCCGCGCGTATCTGGCGTTAGGATCACGTCGCGGCAACCATAACCCGCCGGGCCGCCCTGATGATGATCGCGCCACGCATCGCCATGTCCGTGCCGCTGATAGGCATCTTTAATTGCCTGAAATAGCGTTGACCAGCTTTGGCCCGGCTGCGTTGCACAGAGAATATCGGCGTGGATCTGGCACAAGGTGTTGAGGTGCTGGCGTAACGCGGGACCAGGTTCGCCGATATGCACTAACCGCGTCAGGCTCACGTGCAGCCCGTGGCGCTCGGCGCCGAGCGTGATCAGCATGTGTTGTTGCAGCCTTTTCTGCGTGGGCACCGGATGTTTGAACGCGCTAATACGCTCATCGGCCGCCACTAAGGTGCACATCGGACGAATACCGCGTGCCAGACAGGCTGCCACAATCTCGGCCTCCACTTGCCATTCCGTCACGCCCGCTTGTAGCTGGCGCGCCACACCTTCAACAATCTGCGCGGCTTCGCGCCCCAACGCTCTAAATCGCTGCTGTTCGCTGCTGTTCAGGCCCTGTCGCAGTGCGACCATCGCTTGTTGAATATCAGACATGCCGTTTTGCGGCGTATCGCTGCCGAATTTGCCCTCAGGCAACAGGGTATTTAACGATTGAAACCACGGATAGCTCAGCGTTTCACAGGCAAACGGCAGCGATTCTTCGGCGAGGATACGCGGCATCTCATTTTCAGGGGCGAGCAGTAGAACCTTGTCCTGCGTGATGAGCAAGCTGGCCACGCCGACTTCGGCGCGTTCCACCACGTAAAAACTGGCACCTTCGGTCAGCCAGGCGATGTTATCGCGCCGGGTAAGCAGCACACCATCGAGTTGCCAGGAGGCAAGTACGCGCTGCAGGCGGGATAATTTTTCACTCATAAGCGTGCTCCTTTTTCTCGCTCTGCTGCCTCTGCAACATCAGTTCAGCGGCGCGATGGGCCACTGCCATCACAATGGCATTGGTGTTGCCGCTGATAATGTTGGGCATCATTGAGGCATCGACCACGCGCAGGCGGTTAACGCCGCGCACGCGCAGGTCGTCGTGTAACACCGCCAGCGGATCGTTATCGTGGCCCATGCGGCAAGTGCCGACCGGGTGATAGCCGGTTTTCACCATGCGTTTGCAGTGTTCGACGATAGTTTCATCTGACGTAATCTCTGCACCGGGGAAGATCTCTTGCTGCACCATCGCGCCGATGGGCGTCGCGGTGATGACCTTACGCGCAAAACGGAAACCGGCGATGGTGCGCGCCAAATCGTCGGGATGACCAAAGATTTGCGTATCGATAATCGGCAAGCTGCTGGCGCTGCTATCGCGCAGCGTGACCTCGCCGGTCGCTTTGGGGCGCAGCAGCAGCGAATTGACGGTAACGCCATGGCCGGGATCGGCGCCCATCACGTCGCGGTCGAGATACACCGTGGGCACGCAAAACATCTGAATCGTTGGCGTGGCCCTGAAATCGAGCGGATCAAAGAAGGCGCAGGTTTCCACGCCGGTGGTGGTGACCGGACCGGTTTTGAACAACATATATTGCAAGCCGGCTTTGACCATCGGCCAGCCACGATCCTGGCCGTAATAGCCAAAGGCACCGTTGGTGCTGGCCACCACCGGCACTTCATAGTGATCCTGCAAATTCTTGCCGACACCCGGCAAATGCTGACGCAGCGTAATGCCATGCTGTTTTAGCTGGGCTTGTGGACCGATGCCGGAGAGCATCAGCAGCTTCGGCGTTTGATAGGCACCGGCAGCCAGAATCACCTCTTTACGCGCGCTGGCACGTTGCGGACGGCCATCCTGTGTGTAGCGTACACCGCTGGCATTTGCGCCCTCGAACAGAATCTCCTCTACCTGCGCGCCGGTGACAATGGTCAAGCGCGCGTCATGGCGCAGCGGCGTAATAAAGGCATCCACCACGCTGCAGCGCTGGCGCGTCTGACCGTTAATGGTGTGCTGCATAAAGCCTACGCCAAACGGATTGCCTGTATTGAAATCCGGCGTGTAAGGAATGCCCAATCCCTGCAGAGTTTTCACATAAGCGCGGCTCAGAGGGCTGAAGTGGCCGAGATGCGACACTTTCATTGGCCCGCCGACGCCGTGATGGGGCGCACCGAGATGATCGTTATCCTCGATGGCGGTAAAGTGCGGTAGCAGCGCATCCCACGACCAGTCGATGCCCTGATTGCCGAGCGCGCTGTTCCAGTCGGCGTAATCCTGGCGATGGCCGCGCATATACACCATCGCATTGACCGTCGAACCGCCGCCTAATACTTTCGCCTGCGGCACAATCACGCCGCGTCCGTTGAGCTGTGGCTGCGGCTCGGTCTGGTGCATGGTGAGGAATTTGTCGCTGGCGAGAAACTTCATGTAACCTGCGGGCATCTTTAGCACCGGGTGATACTCATCGCGCCCGGCTTCCAGCAGCAGCACGCGCGCGTTGCCTTCCGTGACTAACCTGGCGGCGACGATACAACCGGCGCTGCCGCCGCCCACCACAATGTAATCAAACTCTTTCATGGTTCTCTCTTTACTCTGAAGCGACAGAATCTAAACGACGCAGGCGCTGCGCCTCGGGATTATGCTGCTCGCCGGGATCAAGCGGGCTGAGCAGGAAGCACCAGGAAACCAGAGCGCTGATCAAGTACAACGCGGCGTAACCCCACACCACGCCCGAGGTGCCAAACAGTGCGTTGAAGGCGCCATAGAGCGCGGGGCCAAAGAAAGTGGAAAGCCCGGCAGCAAAGCAGTAAATCGCCATCGCGTTACCTTTATCTTTTGGCTGACACAGGGAAGAGAACAGCGCGGCAGCGGGAACATAGCCGCACAAGGTGATGCCATATAAACACGCGCAGATGACGCTGAGGACAAAGCTGCCGTGGCTCCATTGCGGCACAAAATACATCAGCAACATTGAGATGCCGGAGCCGAGTCCACCAAATACCGTCAGCACTTTGCGCCAGCCGATGCGATCGCTGAGCTTTCCGACAATGGGATTAAAACTCATGCCGACTAAACCCATGATGGTGATCAGGCTGAGGTATTCGGTTTGCGTAAATCCGATCTGCTCGGTGAAAAAGCCTGGCAGGAAAATAAAGAAGCCGAAGTAAGGCGTGGTGTTGATGATGCGAACCACGGCAGCCGCGGCGATGCGCGGTTCACGCCACAAAATATCGATGCCGCCCATTAGCGTACGCGCAACGCTCTGCTGACGGTGTTGCTCATCGAGCAACGACTGATAGCCGCTGCGTTCTTTCAGCGCGATCACCATGACCAGCAACCCCAACACAACCAGCCCAAGCGAAAGCCAGAACGTGGCATATTCACCAATCAACTGTATTGAGAAGATCGCCACCAGCGATCCCAGCGTGGGCAAGCCGCCGGTAAACGCCAGCCAGAACCAACCGGTTGCTGAACCGCGCATATCGGCGGGTGCGGCGGCCTGAATCCACACCAGAAAGGCATAGGCAAACATGGGGTAGGCAACGCCGCGCAAACCGTAGGTTAACGCCAGCAAGGCCACACTGTGGGAAGGCAAGGCGATGGCGAGGAACAGCACTTCAAACACAATCCAGATCACACCGCCTGCCAGCATCACTTTGCGCGGGCCAATGAGTGTGGAGAGTGAACCGGCCAGCCACGAACCGAGCGTAACGGTGACGCCGTAGAAAGCGATCACTGCCGCCGCGATATTGAGTGAGAAACCATTTTCATGCAGGTAAGGCGCGAGATAGTTCGACTCTACGCCATCGCCAATCATAAACAGCAATACAGCGACGTAGCCCCAGGCCAGCGCGGGTGGAATGCCGAGGCGGATCAGCCACGGATGGTTTGCAGGTGATGTTGTCATGTTCAATGTCTCTTGAGAGGTGAGGATATTTTTTTGTTATTGGGATGAGCACGAACTTTAAGGCAACGGTAGTGAAGAGGATGGCGAGACCATCACAAAAGACAGTAAACTCTGTTTAGTAAACGGGGCAAATTAGGTGTGATGGAGACAAAATGAAGCCGGTTGGTTTGAACAATTTGCAGGTGCGAAAACATAATAAGGCGCTGTTTATGTCGCTGATGTGGCGGCATAAACAACTCAGTAAATCTCAATTGGCACTCCTCAGCGGCTTAACCATTCCAGCCACCAGCAAAATTTTGCAGGCGCTGCTGGATGAAGGAAAACTGCAACACTCTGAGGCGCTGATGAGCGCACGCGGTAACAGCAATGGCAGTTTTCAGCTGCCATCCAACGGAGCCTGGACGCTGTGTTTATGCGTCAAGCCGAGCAGCATTGAACGGCAACTGGCCGATGCGCAGCTGGTAGCGCAGGGAGAATTTGAGCAAGTCGCTATCAAAGCGGAAACGCCGGAAACATTGCTCAGTGAGATTGAGGCGGTGTGGCGGAAGACCTGCAAACAGTGGCCGAAGCGACGCATTAATCTGGCGCTGGCAGTGCATGGTCAGGTCGATCCGGTCACCGGTGTGTCACAGCATATGCCGCAAGCCGCGTGGAAAACGCCGTTGCAGTTAAAATTTCTGCTGGAGGAGAAGCTCGGCGTGGAAGTGCGTGTGGATAACGACTGCGTGATGCTGGCGCTGGCTGAGAAGTGGTTAAATCGCAATGCGCTCAGCGAATTCTGCGTCATCAATGTGGATTACGGCATCGGCTCATCATTTGTGATCAACGGTGAGATTTTTCGCGGCAATTTGTACGGCAGCGGACAAATCGGCCACACCATCATTGAGCCGAACGGTCAGCGCTGCAGTTGCGGCCGTCAGGGTTGTCTGGAAACGGTGGCCTCACTCAGCACCTTAAAACAGGCGGCTCATCAGCGCGATCCCGAAGCGCCGCAGCCCAGCAGCACGCAGTTATTGCAAGCGTGGCAAGCGGGCGAACCCTGGATTGTAGCGTGGGCACAGCGCGCCGCCGAAGCGATTGGTATGAGCTTATATAATTTTCTCAACACGCTGAATATTAATCAGATTTGGTTATATGGTCGCAGCTGTACCTTTGGTGACAGTTGGTTGCAGACCATTGTGCGGCAGATCGATTTCAATCCGTTCGATCCGCGTGATGCGTTGAAAAGCAAAGGCACCAATGTGCATTTTGGTCAGCTGGATCGGTCGCGGCAGGTGCTGGGGATTGGTTATTTGTATGTGGAGGCGGAACCCAGTGCGGCTTGAGAGCGTGGTCGCCATAAATGGCGACCTACAAAATAGCTTTCAGACCTGCGCCATACCGCCATCGACGAATAGCTCAGCGGCGTTAATAAAGCTGGAAGCATCGGACGCTAAAAACGCCACCACTTTGCCAATTTCGCGAGGTTCGCCAAGACGACCTAACGGCACCTGCGCCGCCAGCGCATCAAACAATCCTTGCTGCTGATCTTCCGGCACCAAACCACCCAAACCTGGCGTGCGCACCGGGCCGGGACTCACAACGTTAACGCGAATACCGCGATCTTTCACATCCAGCGCCCACGAGCGGGCAAAGTTGCGCACTGCGGCTTTACTGGCGCTGTATACGCTGAATCCGGCAGTACCCTGAACCGATGTGGTGGACGAGGTGAGGATCACCGAGGCATTGTCACTCAGTAGTGGCAACGCCTTCTGCACGGTAAACAGCACGCCGCGCACGTTGGTGCCAAAGATACGGTCAAAATGCTCTTCGGTGATGGCGCCAAGCGGCAGCATGTCGCCGCCACCGGCGTTGGCGAACAGGATATCGAGGCGGCCTGCTTGTTTGGCGATTTCTGCGTAAACGTTGTCGAGGTCGCTTAGCACCGCAGCATCAGCGCGAATACCGCTGGCGCTGGCACCGATGCTGGCGACTGCCTCATCAAGCTCCGCCTGACGACGACCGGTGATAAACACGCGAGCGCCTTGTGTCGCCAACTCCTGCGCGGATGCCAGACCAATGCCAGTTGTGCCGCCGGTTACCAATGCGATTTTGCCGTTGAGTGCATTCATGATTGCTTCTCCAATGAGTGATGAGGTTTTGATGACTGCGTTGCAGTGCATGACAAGCAATCTATCTTCACGGCGTTTGCTGATAAATGGTGTAAAATCGAAATGACTATTTCTGTGTGTGGATAATTAAAGGCGGCGGAAAACAGCATGGATCAGTTATTGGCGATAAAGGCCTTTGCGCGCGTCGTCGAAGCGGGCAACTTTACGCGTGCGGCGGATTCTCTTGATATGCCGAATGCCACGCTGAGCAAACTGGTGCAGGAACTGGAAGCGCATCTCGACGTTCGCTTGCTGCAACGCACCACGCGGCGCGTCACGGTGACGCCAGAAGGGCGCGATTACTATGAAAAAGCGCTGCGCATCGTGCGCGATTTGGAAGATATCGATCACTCGTTTAATGCGGAAAGCGCCAAACCTGGCGGCTATCTGCGTATTGATATTGGCGGCTCAACCGCGCGCGATGTGTTGATTCCGGCGCTGCCCGATTTCATTGCCCGCTATCCGGACATTCGTATCGATCTTGGCGTTGCGGATCGCGCGGTGGATTTGATCAGCGGTAACGTCGATTGCGTGATACGCGGCGGTCCGCTTAGCGATTCGTCGCTGGTGGCGCGTCATTTGGGGGATGCGGAGATGATTACCTGCGCCGCGCCGGGCTATCTGAAAACCTATGGCGTACCGGCTTATCCGCAGGAGCTGAAAAATGGACATCGCATGGTGAGCTATTTGTCACCGCAGAGCGGCAGGGCGTTTCCGTTTCGTTTTACCCAGGGCGAAGAGCAGCTTGAGATTAAGAGTGAGCATCGGATTGGCGTCAATGAAAGTAACGCGCATTTGGCGGCAGCGGTTGCGGGTTTAGGGATTATTCAGACCTTCCGCTATGCAGCGGCAGCAGATTTACAGGCAGGGAAATTGGTTGAGATTCTGGCGGCGTGGCGTCAGGGGAATTATCCTTTTCATGTGGTTTATCCGCAGAATCGTCATCTTACGCAGCGATTACGGGTGTTTATCGGATGGCTGAGGGACGTGTTTCCTGAACGATTGAACGGGTAGAGCGGGATCGCCACGAATGGCGACCCCAAAGATGATTACAGCGTGCCGGTGCCGCCATCAGAGCACCACACCTGGCCGGAGGTGAAGCTGTTTTTCACATCGGCAAACGTGACGTACAGCGGGGCGATTTCAGCCGGTTGTCCCGGACGACCCAGCGGTGCGGATTCACCGAACTTCTCCACTTTCTCTTGCGGTTGTCCGCCGCTCACCTGGAGCGCGGTCCAGTACGGGCCAGGCGCAACCGCGTTGACGCGAATCTGCTTTTCACCCAGCTGTTTCGCAAGCGCTTTGGTAAACGCGACAATCGACGCTTTGGTCTGCGCATAATCCAGCAGGATCGCGCTTGGCTGATACGCCTGCACCGACGAGGTGTTGATGATGGACGATCCAGCTGGCAGATATTTCAGCGCCGCTTTGGTGATCCAGAACATCGCATAGACGTTGGTCTTAAAGGTGGCGTCAAAATCTTCAGTAGAGAGTGTCAGGATGGATTCATTAAACTGCTGACGTCCGGCGTTATTCACCAGAATATCCAATCCGCCTAGCTGCTCAGCAGCCTGATCCACCAGCTTCTGACAGAACTCTTCCGAACGAATATCACCCGGAATCGCCACCGCTTTGCGGCCTTCAGCTTCAATCAGTTTTACCACTTCTGCCGCATCAGCCTCTTCTTCCGGCAGGAAGTTGATGGCGACATCAGCGCCTTCGCGGGCATAAGCAATTGCCACGGCGCGGCCAATACCGGAATCACCGCCGGTGATGAGCGCTTTACGACCGGTCAATTTACCGGTACCACGATAGCTGGTTTCACCATGATCGGGACGGGGATCCATTTTGCTCGCCAAACCCGGCATCGGTTGCGTCTGCTTTTTAAATGGCGGAACCGGATACGTTTCAGTAATAAGGGTTTTATTTGTGGTTTGCGATGTCATATATATCTCCTTGTCGCATGGGGTGAATAAACTAAGCCTGGCATAAATGTGATGTTTGTCACGTTAGAAAGTGAGCAATCAGATTTATTAAGACGAAACGGTAAACGAAAGAGGTTTAGAAAGTGGCAGCAGTAACGTGAGGTAATTAACAATATTTATCGAGGTGCGACTGCAGAAGGGGATAATGCTTAGGGCGTCCGTGCCCTGGCGGATTTCCAAGGTGCTATGTGCTATTTAAAACATGGTTGGCTACTTCTTGCCGCCTTTCTTACCTGCTTCTGATGCTTTAGCGGGGTCATCTTTGAAACTACCACCGCTTTTTTCTCCGCCTTTTTTACCGGCTTCTGATGCTTTCTTTTTATCGTCAGCAAAATTACCGGAACCGCCTCTATGCTCAGCCATAAAACATCCTCTCGTGAGTTGTTGTTGCATGGCGGAAATAAGGGCTTCAACGCCATGCCCGTGCTGCAATTTAAGATTAGCGAGGTTCGGATTAATCACAAGCGGAGCGGAAGTGATTATTTATTGCTCGCTGGCGGGATGTTAATAAAATAAGTGCCGCTATAGGGAATGGGTAAGAAATCACGAAAAATCTGCTGCAGGGTCTTTTCGGGTTCCAGGTCCGCAAACAGCTGTGGATAGAGTGTTTTAGCCATAAATTCTGTCGCCGCAATGTGCCACGGACTGAGGTAGAAATTCATCCAGATCACCGCCGAGTGACCATTTTTCAATGCCGATAATTCGCGTAAACCGTTTTGCTGCGCGGTGAGCTGTTTGAAACTAGTCAGCACGGTTTCGGGTGCCACGTCTGGCCCTAATTTCAGTAAGCCCTGCGAGGCGTTATCGCCAAAGCCGGTAGCAAAATAGTACTGCGGCTGAGCGGCAATCACGCTCTCTTCACTCAGGCGACCAAACACGCCGTGCTGGGTTTTGTTGGCGATATTGTCGCCGCCCGCCGCGTTGAGTAATTCGCCGAGGCTGCCGTTGATCGCCGTCACGCAACATTCGTTACGGCGTCCAAGATGCAGTTGCAGCAGCACCGACGGTTTCGCGCCCTGATAGCTGGCTAAGCGATCATAAATTACCTGCATATGCTGCTGGTAGAAACGATTAAACGCTTCTGCCCGCGCCTGCTGATTCAGCACTTCGCCAAATATCTCCACGCTACGGCGGGTGTTTTTCAGCAGATGCACGCGCAGATCGATCTTCACCACCGGAATGTGCGCCGCTTTCAGCATGGTGACAAGGCGCAGGTCGGCATCATCGTAGCGTGCCAGACTCGGCAAAATCACCACGTCCGGTTTCAGCGCCAGAATCTGCTCGGGATTGATGGCGTTCGGCCCGCCAGCACCCAGCGACGGGATTTTCAGCATCTGGGGAAAGTGACGGGCAAAACTGTTCCAGGTTTGGCTGTCGTACTTCTTCAGATCCTGCGGCCACGCCACAATGTGCTGAAACGGATCGCCAGGCTCCAGTAACGCCAGCGTATACAGCATGCGGCTTTCACCCAGCACGATACGCTGCGGACGATCGGGGATCTCAACGCGATTGCCGTCGATATCGGTGATGGTTTTTGCTGAGGCCACGCTGCTGAGCACCAGCAGAAAACAGGCCAGCACCACCAACATCGGGCCGGACAAGCCTGGCGCACGTCGTACAAATATCGAATCAGAATTCAACGCTGGCCTCGAGCATCAGGTTGCGGGTTTCTCCTTCACGCACGCGCAGATTGCCGCCGCTGGAGGGGTAATAATGTTTGTTGAACAGGTTATTCAGATTGAGCTTCAGCTGGGTTTTCTCGCCAAACAACTGGTTGTTCCAGGCGACAAAGCTGTCCGCTACCACATAATCGGGCAGGGTAAAGCTGTTTTCCGGATCGCCGGCGCGCGTTCCCACATAGCGCGCACCGCCGCCTACGCGGAAATCGCCCGGAATGCCGGAGATCGCCAGATTATGGCTCAGATAGAGCGCGCCTGCGTGGCGCGGCGCATTCTGCAGGCGATTGCCGTTATTAGCCGCGTTAACACCGTCATCCACGATCTCGGCTTTGTCGTAGCTGTAGTTGGCGCTGAGATCCCAGCCCGGCAGCACTTCGCCATTTAACTCAAATTCCGCGCCGCTGGAGCGCGCTTTATTGATGGCGCGCGTGGTGCCGTTAATGCTTAGTGACATATCGCGCTCGTTGATGCGATACAGCGCGACGCTGGCAAACAGCTTCGGTGAAATCTGCCACTTGCTGCCGACTTCCCATGTGGTGCCCTGTTCCGGTTTACCGACGTTGCCATCATCATCAACATCGGTCGATGGAGTGAAGGATTTACTCACGCTGGTGTAGAGCGAAACGTCCGGCGTCACTTTGTAGATCAAACCGGCCTGCGGCAGGAATTTGTTGCCTTCGCTGTCCAGCGTTTGCACCACCGGATCAAAACCTTTCGAGGCGCGTTGCTCGTAATGCTGATAGCGTCCGCCCAGCACTGCAATCCAGTTTTCCGTCAGGCTGATGCTGTCTTTGGCATAGATTGAACGGCTGTGCGTGCGGTTGAGGTTATTGGCATTGGCGCTGTTTTCGGTGCTGCTGTTGGTAACAGGCGACAGAATATCGTACTGCGGATCGGTGAAGTTGAAACCGGTGTTGGCTTTGCCCTGATACTGATGCGCGCGATAGGTTTGGATCATCTCGTAATCGGTGCCCAGCACCAGATCGTGCGTCATCCCAAACACTTGCTGTGAGCCGATCACGTCCCACGAAACGTATTTGGTTTTATGGTTAAAACCGCGATTGGCATCGGCACGACGCGTCACCACGCCAGTGTTAGCATTGACCGCCGTGACGCGCACTTCATTATTATCGTATTGACGCTGGTTCCAGCCGAGCGTGACGCGCGTGCTCCAGTCATCATTAAACTGCCAGTCATAATGGGCGTTGAGGGTTTTGTTGTGGCCCCATGCATGGTTGGCTTTGTCATCCAGACGATCTTTGTAGCCCATATCCAGCGGCTTACCGTTAATGAATGCGGTGCCACGATCGTAAGGAATGTCGTACTGATAATCTGAATAGCTAATCAGGAAGCTGGCTTGCTCACCAAACCACTGCAGCGAGGGCGCGATCAGCGTGTGCTTTTCGCTGCCGAAATTGCGCCAGTAATCCTGATTCTGTTTCTCCGCAATCAGGCGGAAGGCGAAGCCGTTGCCAAGCGGTCCGGTGACATCCACCGTGCCCGCGCCACCGCCTTCACTGGAGGTTCGGCCGCTGACTTTGCTGTGCCACTCATACTGCGGCTTTTTACTTATCACATTGATTACGCCACCCGGATTCTGGATGCCGTACAGCAGCGATGCGGAGCCTTTCAACACTTCAACGCGCTCGGTGGTGGCATCAAAGTTCAAACCCTGGCTGCTGCGCACGCCATCGCGATAGATCGAACCATCCGAGTTGCTGCCAAAGCCGCGACGCACGAAGCCATCTTCAGTGCCGGCCAGCGTGTTGCCTTCCGTAACGCCGCTGACAAAACGCATCGCGTCGGCAAGACTCGACGCCTGATAATCCTCCAGCTGCTGCTGCGTAACCACGCTGACCGACTGCGCCTGGTTAATGCGCGGCGTAGAAGTTTTACCGCCGATCGCGCTATTAGTGACGTTGTAACCTTGTGCGTTATTTTCCTGCGCCGAAACGGTGAGCGTGTTGCTCTCCTCGGCGGCAAAACTGCTGGTGGAACCCCAAATGCTGACGCCGTAAATCGCAGCCAGAATGGCGGGATGGCGTTGAGATTTAAAAGCCGACGGCTTGTTGTTATTCATTCTTTATTAACCTGGTGCAATGCAATTGAGAATCATTCAACCATGTTGTAATGTAGTAGTAAATGGAAATGATTACGAAACCGTTACATTTTTATTATCTTAAATTCATTGGCTTACATCTTAGATCTAAGTAGTAAGTGGGTAATTCACTACAAACCTTCAGTAAAACTCTGACACTTTAAAGAGCAATCAGCAGATGAGTCGATATAGCATTAAAAGTCGTGTGGATTTGCTGGGTGAACGCTATCGGTTGCGCGCACCGACATTATCATCCGGTCTGCAAGCGGTGGCGCGTTACATCCACGACCATCGCGAGGTGGTATTGGATGCCACGGCGCTGGAAATTGCCAGGGCCACTAACACCTCGGATGCGACGGTGGTGCGCGCGGTGCAGGCATTAGGTTTTGCCGGTTTGCGCGATTTAAAAACCACGTTAAACGCTTGGTTTGGACCGGCGATGAACTCTGAAGAGAAGATGAGCGCCACCGTCAGCGAACTGTCGTGCGATATCAATTCCGGCATCGATTTTGTGTTGAGCGGCCATAAACATGCCTGCGATGCGCTGTCCGAACCGCACAATCGTGAAGCCGTCGCCAAAGCGGTAACGCACTTGATTGACGCGCGTCAGGTGGCGCTATTTGGCATTAATGCCTCCGGGATTTTGGCGGATTACAGCGCGCGTCTGTTCACGCGCATTGGTATTCCGGCGGTAACGCTCAATCGCTCTGGGATTGCGCTAGCGGAACAGTTGATTGGGCTGCAACGCGGCGATGTGCTGATTATGATGGCGCAGAAGTCGGCGCATCGTGAAGGCATGACCGCGCTGAAAGAGGCGAAGCGTCTCGGCATGCCGGTGATTTTGCTCACTAATGCGCTTGATTCGGCTTTCGCTAAACAGGCGGATGTCATTATTAACGTGCCGCGCGGTGGCGAGAATGGTCGCATGCCGCTGCACGGAACGGTGTTGGTGTGTCTGGAGATGTTGATATTGTCGGTGGCTTCCGCGACCTCATCGCGTACGGTAAAAACCATGAAGCGTATTCAGGATCTCAATCGATCGCTGAAGCCATCCGGCAAAAAGTAACGCTATTTGCTGGCGCTGCTGTTTACAGCGGCGCGTTTGCCAAAGCCGTTGCTGGTCACCAGCCACACCGCGCAAACAATCAGCAGCGAACCGCCGATAAAACCCTGATTGATCTGCTCGTCCAACACTAACCAGCCCCACAAAATCCCGAACGGCGGAATCATAAAAGTGACGGTCAGCGTGCGCAGCGGGCCAATATCGGCCAGCAGACGGAAATAAATAATGTAGGCCAGCGCGGTACAGATAAACCCAATCGCCAAAATAGAAGCCCACACTTCCGGGATTTGCCAGCTGCTGGCGGACGTTTGCGGTGCACTAAAGGCAAAGACCGGCAGTAAAAACAGCGATGCACCCAATTGGCTGCCAAAAGCCACTTTGGTGGCATCCAGTACGCCGCGTGCACCAATCCAGCGCTTGGTCAGGAAACCGGCAAATCCATAACAGGCGGTGGCGACCAGGCAAGCCAAAATCCCTCCGATTAAAGTGCTGCTCAGATGCGCTTCGCCGGTGGTGCTGATGACAATGATGCCGCTGAATCCGGCTATCATGCCGAGAACTTTGGTGATCGTCAGTTTTTCATCGAAAAACGCCGCACCAATGATTACGCCCATCAACGGTGTGGTGGCGTTAAGAATTGCGGAATAGCCCGCCGGTAGCACGCGCGCCGCCAGACAATACATCAGGAACGGAATCGCTGAGTTGATAACGCCCAGCAGCATCGCCCAACCTAATTTGCCCTCAAAGCGGCGTGGAATGCGCATCATCGCCATGATGATCAGTAAACCCAACATGCCGCAAAACACGCGTAAAAACGCGGTGTTCACCGCGCCCAGCGCCGGTACCGCAATGCGCATAAAAAGAAAACTGGCACCCCAAATACCGGCTAAAAGCAGCAGCCGCAACAAATCCGATGTTCGCATAAGTTTCACAATTGTTAAGAAAGAGTCGCGCACAGAATAGCAAATAACCCGCTCCGTCGGGCCGCTATTAACGGCGACTGATTACCGCTTTGCAGAAATATTCCCAGGCAGCGCAATCATCAGGTAGTATTTAGGAATTGATCATTTCCTAAATGAGCGGAGAGCGAAAATGTCAGCATCAGTTATCAAACACGCACAGGGCTGGACGCAACCATTCAACGCGTTAGACGGATTTTCCCATCATTACGCCACGGTAGACGGCGTGCGTTTGCACTACGTCAGCGGCGGCAATGCAAATGGAGAAACGTTGCTGCTGCTGGCGGGATTTCCGCAAAGCTGGTTTGCCTGGCGCCAGGTGATGGCGCTGCTGGGCGATCGCTATTTCATCATCGCGCAGGATTTACCCGGTCAAGGCGACTCAGATAAACCGCTCCGCGGCTACGACACCACATCGCTGGCGCAGAATGTACAGGGCTTGATGCAGCAATTGGGTCATGAAAGCTATTACCTCGCCGCGCACGACGTCGGCGCGTGGGTTGCCTGGCCGTATGCCACGCTGTTTAGCGATCAGGTGAAGAAATTGGCGCTGCTTGATGCCGGTATTCCTGGCGTGACGTTGCCAGAATCGCTGCCCGCGACGCCGGATAAAGCGTGGAAAACCTGGCACTTCGCGTTTCATCTCTTACCGGATTTGCCGGAGGCGCTGATAGAAGGGCGCGAAGCGATCTATCTCGAATGGTTCCTGAAACGCAAAGCGGCCAGTCCGATGGTGTTTGGCGATGAGGACATGGCGGAATATACCCGTTTGTTACAGCAGAAGGGCGCGATACGCGCCGGAATGGCGACTTATCGTGAAGTGACGGTTTCGGCGGCGCAAAACCGTGCGTTGCTGAAAGAGCGCGGCAAATTAGCGTTGCCGTTACTGGCGATCAGCGCCGATCAGGGTTCGATTCCGGATATGGCCTTACCATTGCGAGAATTCGCTGCGGATGTGACGGGAATTAAGATCGCGCACTGCGGTCACTTCATTCCGGATGAGCAACCGCAGGCGCTGGCAGAGGCGTTGGGTGAGTTTTTTAATTAAACGTCAGGTCGCCATGTCTGGCGACTAAAAACCGCTCAATCAAAACGACATCGTCACACCGGCATAATAGGCGCGGCCCGGTTCGTTATAGGTCGAAGCACCCGAATTTTCGCGGTAAATGCGTTTATCAAACAGGTTATTGATACCGGCATTGGCGCGCAGGTTTTTGCTGATGTCGTAATTGACGCTCAAACCAAACACCGAATACGGGCTGATTTCCTGGGTCGTCATGCTCGAGGTATCGATATTAGTCTCAACATTCTGACGCGGTTTCTGGCGGCCATACTGCGTCCAGTTGATGTTGGCGCTGAGATCCTGCGTCGCCTGCCACTCCAGCTGCGAGTTGATGGTGAATTCCGGGATCACCGACAGCGGATTGCCGGTTTTCTTGCTCTCGGAGCGGAACATGTAGGTGGCGTTGGAGCGCCATTCCAGCGTATCGGCGATCAAAGGAATAGTCAGATTTCCTTCCAGTCCTTCCACAATCGCTTTGCCGCCGTTTTCCCAGCGCAGCACGTTGTAAACCGGGCGAGTGCTGGAATAAACCGGCTCGGTGCCGGACACAATCTTGTTCTTGTAGTCATTGCGGAACCAGGTGATGCCCGCAACGTAGCCCTGGTTGCTGAACTCCAGTCCAATCTCTTTGTTGACGCTGGTTTCTGCATCAAGATCGTTGTTCCCCAGCAGATAACATTGGCTGAGCCCAATCGGGCAGCCGTTGCCGCGCGTGGAGAGCAGATAACCCGGCGTTGATTGATACAGGTTTGGCGCTTTAAACACCCGTGCGATACCGGCCTTCAGGGTGAAATAGTCGCCCAGACCTTGTGAGAGGTTCAGGCTTGGGCTCCAGTTGGCGCCAAACTGATCGTGATAATCAAAGCGCAGGCCCGGAATCACTTCGGTGCTATCGGTGGCGGCAATGTTGTCTTCAAAGAACAGTGAACTGATGGTGGCGCTGTTCTTACTGCTGCGCTGCGATGGATCGCCAGAACTGCCTGGCAAATTCACGCCGCTCGCGCTGGCCGCAAGCATTGATGCTGGATCGTTCAGCTCGTCGCGGTTCCACTCCGCGCCCAGCGTCACGGTTTGATCGACCAGCAGCTGCAGCGGGAAGTTGATCTCTCCGCCCGCGCGATAGCTTTCCAGGCGGCTGGTGGCGTACGTATCGCTGTTGATCATTCCTTCAGTACGCCCGGCAGTGCCTTCCTGCAGGCGGGTGTTATTGGTTTTCTCGTAGTTGAAATTGAGCTTCGAGGTTCCCCAATCCCAGATACCGTTGTGCGCGATGCCGTAGCTCTGGCGATACATGCGGTTAGTTTCATCACCGTACAGCGACTCCACTAAACCGTCGGTGCTGGCGTTGCTGTTACTGTTCTGCGTGTCACCGGCATAAATATTGCCCTGACGGCTGTAGCCCCAGGAGAAGTCGATGATTTGCAGCGGCGTGATTTTCCACGACAGCACGGTATTGATGTCTTTGTTGCGCACGCCTTCACGGCCCGCCGCGTATGAACCGTTTTCTGCGGTGTTGATATCGAACGCATCGGCATCGGTGCGGTTGATGTTGCCGTACAGGCGCATGGTCAACGCATCACCGGCCAGCGGGCCGCTGAGATTGAAGTTAGCGCGTCGGGTATCGCCTTCTTTGCTATTTTCCGGCTGGCTGGTATAGAGCGACAGCGAGCCGTGCCAGTCGTTGGTGGGACGCTTGGTAATGATGTTCACCACGCCGCCCGCCGCGCCAGAACCGTATCGAGCAGCGGCCGGGCCTCGAATCACTTCAATGCGCTCAACCATTTCAACTGGCACCCAGTTGGTATCGCCGCGTGAATCACGCTCGCCGCGCCAGCTGTAGCGCACCGAGTTACGAGAGGAAACCGGCACGCCATCGATCATCACCAGGGTGTTTTCCGGGCCCATGCCACGGATATCGATTTGCCGGTTATTGCCGCGGCTGCCGCTGGCGCCGTTACCGGTAAGGTTTACGCCGGGCATTTTGCGAATGATGTCGGAGAGATCGTTAACAGGGGGATTTTTTTTGATGTCTTCAGCGGTGATGGTGGACACGCCCGGTTGCTGTTTCAGCTCCTGCTCGGCGGTGACGATCATTGATTCATCGTCAGCCAGCTTTTCGGTGGTTTCAGCTGCAAAGGCAGGCGACGTTAGCATTCCCGCTAAAAAAAGCGCAATTGGACGCTTTTTGCCACGCATGGTTACATTCACTTAAGTTTTCTCCCTGTAACGTTAACAATTGTAAGTAAATGCGCATGATAATGATAACGGTTCTCATTGTCTATTCAGTGAGACGGCAACATGCCTGACAATACAAACCTTTACAAAGGTTGTTCGGTTGCGGGGTATGAGTTGCGGAGAGGGGAATTTCTCATTTGCTTAGAAGAAACCGTTATGAGTAAGAAGAAATGTGTCGATGAATACTGGATAAGCAGGCTATTGATTCACTAGCATATTCTGAATTCTGCTGAGTGTTACGTGCCAAATCTCGGGCGGAAATCCCGCCTTGCAACCGTGCTAGCGGCTATTGCCATATTTCGGCAATAGATATGTTTTTTTCGCATTTGTGATTGTTATCTATCTTCCAGAGAATGCTAATCGGGACGTAAATACCCGTCATAATTTCAGCCGCAACTGCGTTGGCTCCGCGTGTTCACCCCAGTCACTTACTTAAGTAAGCTCCCGGGGATTCACACACTTGCCGCCTTGTTGCAGCTGGAATTATTTAGGGTATATGAGGATGACAATTCCACTCACCGCACGCCGTTCGCACGAGGTGAGTCAGGAGACAAAACCATCGCTACCTCAACGCCTTTTCCCTGTGGGGAAACTTTTTATAAATCAGGAGAAAGGTTCCAGTGAAATTCGCCAAAGGCATGACTCTTCTTGCGCTCGCGCTGAGTGCACACACCGCGTTCGCCGCCGATGAAAACGTCCCAACTGACAGCTCAATCCATGTGCAGGCCGATCCTGCGCTGAAAAGCCTGCTGCCTGCGGATGTGGTGAAACGGGGCTATATTGTTGCCGGAACCAACCCCAACACGCCGCCAACCACCTTCTATAAAGAAGACAACAAAACGCTGGCCGGCCGTGAAATCGATATCATGAATGCCGTGGGCGAGCGTCTGGGAATCCAGGTTCAGTGGCGCGACACCGGCGGTTTCGACAACATCATTCCAGGCCTGAAAACCGGTCGTTACGATGTGGCGCTCTCCAATATTAACGCCACGCCAGCGCGTGCCAAAATCATCGACTTCGTGGGTTATTACGATGCCAGCCGCCTCGGCATTATCTCGCGTAAAGATGCCAACATCGCGCCATTCAAAGAGCTGGCCGATGTCTGTGGTAAAGAAGTGGGCGCCGGTTCCGGTACCACTCAGGTTACGCGCCTTGAAGACGCCAGCAAAGCCTGTGAAGCGGCGGGTAAAAAGCCAATCAAAGTCTCCGTCTTCCCGGATCGTCCAGCTGGCGTGCAGGCGGTGGTAAGCGGTCGCGTGCCAATGTTCCTCGGCCCGTATGAAGGTTTGCTGTGGCAGGTGAAGGTGATTAAACCGCTGACCATGAGCGGTGAGATCACCGTCCATGACGCACCCGTTTCCGTCGCTTTCCCGAAAGATTCCGCGCTGGAGCCCGCCGTACAGGCCGCGCTTAACTCGCTGATCAAAGATGGCAGCTACAACAAGATCCTCGACAACTGGGGCATCGGCTTTGGTGCTGTTAAACAAGCCAAACGCAATCAGGAAATCTTTCAATGAGTGACATTCACGACCACACCGGCGATTTGAAAATCGTCGGCAAACGTTACTACGGACGCTGGCTGAGTGCGCTGGTCGTGTTGTTGTGCGTGGTGGCGATGGCGAACTCGATGATTAATAATCCACGCTTCGAATGGAGCGTGATTGCGGAGAACTTTACCGGCGAATCGATCCTGCAAGGCGTATTAATGACGCTGCAGCTCACTGCGATCTCTGTGGTGCTGGGTTTTGCCTTCGGTACGGTGCTGGCGCTGATGCGCCTCTCCTCCAATCCGGTGCTGGTGGGCGTGAGCTGGTTCTACACCTGGTTCTTCCGTGGTGTACCGATGTTGGTGCAACTGTTCCTGTGGTACAACATCGCGGCGCTTTATCCCACCATCGCTCTGTCGATTCCGGGCCTCGGCGAAGTCTGGAGCACGCAATCGAACGCGCTGGTGAGCCCATTTAGTGCGGCAGTGATCGCGCTGGTGATGCACCAATCTGCCTATGCCGCCGAAATTGTGCGTGCGGGTATCCAAAGCGTCGGCAACGGCCAGCTGGAAGCCGCGCGTGCGCTCGGCTATCGCCCTTCGCAGATTTTCCGTCACACCGTGCTGCCGCAGGCGATGCGCGCCATCATGCCGCCCGCTGGCAACGAAATCATTGGTCAGCTGAAAACCACGGCGGTGGTCTCAGTGATCTCGCTGCAGGACGTGCTGTTTTCGGCGCAGATTATTTACCAGCGCACCTATGAAGTGATTCCGCTGCTGCTGGTGGCTACCTTGTGGTATCTGCTGATGACTTCGGTGCTGTCGGTGGGTCAGTTCTATGTGGAACGCTATTTTGGCCGTGGCGTTTCCCGCCGGGAAAAACGCAGCCTGTTGAAATCGCTGCCGGGCTTCTCAGCGCCAAAAGCAGAAAGGAGCGTCAGCAATGGGTGAAGCGATCGCCTTACGTAAAGTCACTAAGCGCTTCTCTGGCGTCACCATTCTGGATGAAGTGAATCTGGATATTCCGGCCGGTTCAGTCACGGTGATCCTTGGGCCGTCGGGTTCGGGGAAATCCACGCTGCTGCGCTGCATCAACCACCTGGAAAAACTGGACGGTGGCACCATTCGCATCGGCGGCGAGATCATCGGCTATAAGCAGAAAGGCCAGGCGCTGTACGAGTTAAGCAGCGGTGAAGTTGCGCGTCAGCGTGCCGAAATCGGCATGGTGTTCCAGCAATTCAACCTGTTCCCGCACCGTACCGTGTTGCAAAACATCGTCGATGCGCCGATGCGCGTCAAGAAGCAGAGTCGTCAGCAGGCGACCAGCAAAGCGCTGTCGTTGCTGAAGCAAGTGGGTTTGTCTGGCCGCGAAGATGAGTGGCCGCAGAATCTCTCCGGAGGACAGCAGCAACGTGTGGCGATTGCCCGCGCGCTGGCGATGGATCCCGGCGTAATGCTGTTTGATGAACCCACTTCAGCGCTCGATCCCGAACTGGTTGGCGAAGTGCTGCAGGTGATCAAACAGCTGGCGCACTCCGGCATCACCATGGTGGTGGTGACGCATGAGATTGGTTTTGCGCGCGAGGTTGCTGACAACATTGTGTTTATGGAAAGCGGCAAAATCGTGGCGGCGGGGCCAACCCAGCAAGTGCTCGACGACCCGGAAAACGGGCGCGTAAGAAACTTTATTGCAACGGTGCTTTAGGCACCGTTTTTCTTTTTTGATGCCAGGAACAGTGATGACGCAAAAACCGGTAATGCACAGCGCCCATTGGGGCGCTTTTCATGCCCAGCAACAGGGCGATCGGCTCACCATCGAACCGTTCAAGGGCGATCCCGATCCCAGCCCGCTGCTGCAAAATTTCCACACTGCGTTAAACCATCCGGCGCGCGTATCCCGTCCGATGGTGCGCCGTGGCTGGCTGGAGAACGGCCCGGGCGCGGACGATCGTCGTGGCAACGATGAGTACGTCGCGGTGAGCTGGGATGAAGCTTACGCGCTAGTCACGCGCGAACTGCAACGCGTCGGCGATAAGTACGGCCCGGAAGGCATCTTCGGCGGCTCTTACGGCTGGTCAAGCGCGGGGCGCTTCCACCACGCGAAAAGTCAGGTGCATCGCTTCCTCAACACCACGCTCGGCGGCTACGTGCGTTCAGTCAACAGCTATAGTTCCGGCTCCGCGTCGGTGTTGCTGCCGCATATCGTCGGCGACATGAATGAAATTGCCCGTCGCGGCGTCAGTTGGGAAGAGATCGCCCAGCACAGCGAAATCGTGGTGGCATTTGGCGGTTTGGCGCTGAAAAACTCGCAGGTCGCCAGCGGCGGTTTGAGCGAACATACCGAGCGCGGCTTTATGCAGCAGGCGGCTGAGCGCGGCACTCGCTTTATCTCGGTCAGCCCGCTGCAAAGCGATCTCCCTGAAGAAGCGCAGGGCGAATGGCTGGCGCTGCGTCCGGGCACTGACGCGGCCTTCATCCTCGGCGTGTTATCGGTATTGATCGCTGAACAGCTGACCGATGAGGCTTTCCTCGCGCGCTACACCGTGGGCTGGCCAGAAATGGCGGCCTACATTCGTGGCGAAGAGGATGGCACGCCGCGCGATGCGGCGTGGGCAGCAGAAATTTGCGGCGTGAGTGCTGTGTTCATCAGCGATTTTGCACGCCAGCTGCACGGCAAACGCGTGCTGGTGACGGTGGCGCATGCCTTGCAGCGCGCCGAAAACGGCGAACAGCCGGTGTGGCTGGGATTGGTGCTGGCGGCTGCGCTTGGTCAGCCAGGCTTGCCGGGCGGTGGCTACACCTATGCGCTGGGTGCGCTAGGCCATTACGGTAAGCATCACAATCTGGTGAGTTTTCCGGCGCTACCGCAGGGCAAAAACGGTATCGATCGCCTGATTCCGGTGGCGCGAATTTCCGATATGCTGCTCAATCCCGGCAAGCCGTTTGATTACAATGGTCGCCGCTTAACCTATCCGCACATCCGTCTGGCATATTGGGCCGGCGGCAATCCGTTCCATCATCATCAGGATCTCGCTCGCTTGCGTCAGGCTTTTTGTCAGCTGGATACGCTGATCGTGCATGAGATCGCCTGGACCGCCAGCGCGCGCCATGCCGATATCGTTTTGCCAGCCACCATGACGCTGGAGCGCGAAGACATTGGCGGCGCACCCACCGATCGCCACTTGTTTGCCATGCAACCGGTGGCGCAACCGTTCGGTGAAGCCAAAGATGATTACGCGATTTTCACCGAGCTGGCGCGCCGTTTAGGCCGCGAAGAGGCCTTCACCGAAGGGCGCGATACGCGCGGCTGGTTGCAGCATCATTACGCCCAGCTGCAGCAAAAGCTGGCGGCGCATCAGGTTGAGATCCCCGACTTCGAGAAGTTTTGGCAACAAGGCGTGCTGGAGTTGCCGCAGCTGAAAGACGGCGGCCGTATGATCAACGCGTTCCGCGCCGACCCGGAAGCGTCGCCGCTGCCGACGCCGAGCGGGAAAATTGAAATTTTCTCTGCCACCATCGCCAGCTTTAACTACGAAAACTGTCCGGGACATCCGGTGTGGCGTGAACCGCAGCAAAAACCGAATCCCGATCATCCGTTTTGGTTGATCGCCAATCAGCCGGCGACGCGTTTGCACAGCCAGCTCGATTTTGGTGATTACAGCCTGAGCGGCAAACGCCATGGCCGCGAAGTGTGCAGTTTGCATCCGGCGGATGCGGCGGCGTCAGACATTAATGATGGCGATATTATCGAGCTCTACAACGCGCGCGGCCACGTGCTCGCCAGTGCGCGTCTCACCGAAACCATCATGCGCGGCGTGGTGCAGTTGCCGACCGGCGCCTGGTATGATCCCGTCGATCCTACCGCGCTGCGTCCGCTGTGCCGTCACGGTAATCCCAATGTGTTGACGCTGGATATCGGCACGTCTTCATTGGCACAAGGTTGCAGCGGGCAAATCACCGTCGTGCAGGTGCGGAAATATCGCGGCGAAGTGACGCCGGTTCAGGCGTTTATTCCGCCTGCCTAAAAGCAGATGCATCTCAATAAATCAAAGTGTGACTTTGTCTCACCGAGTGATAGACTCAGTGTGACAAAGTTACACTTTGGAGGATGTATGGCTTTAACCAAACTGCGTCAGCAAGGCGGAGCCGTTGTGCTAACGATTCCCAGTGACATCGCGACCAAAGCGGGTTGGCATGTGGGGATTGAGCTAGATGTCACTGCAACTGACGAGTCAATCAACATCAAACCTGTTAACCGGCTCGCACGCGGCAGGAAAACGATGGACCAACTGTTAGCTGGCATTGATCAGGAAGAGATTCGCCAGTTTAATGAAGCCGTCAGCGACGATTTGCAGGATAAACCGCAGGGCAAGGAGGCTATCTGATGATATCGCGCAGAGTTCCGCAGTTAGGTGAAATCTGGCACGTCAACGGTGATCCCGTTGAAGGCAGGGAGTTTAAAGGGCCGCATTATTATCTGGTGATTTCACGGCGGGAACTCGTCGCTGCTTTAGGGACAGCGGTTTGCATTCCGGTAACCAGCGGTGGCGGCGCATCACGCTCGAGTGCTGTTGCGGTGTATCTGGATGGCAGCAGCACGGATACCGGCAGCGTAACTGGCGTAGCGTTGTGCTACCAACTTCGTTCTCTTGACCTGACCGCGCGGAAGGCAAGTTTCGCCGCGAAAGTTGAATCGCACGTCATGGATGAAATCCTGTCGATGGTAGTGGATTTGATTGATCCGCGTTAAAAAGCTGAATGCGCACCCTACGAAAATCACGATGACAATCGTAGGGACGCCATTCATGAATGCCGCCCCGTTCACCCTAACTGACTAGCTTTTTCATCTCACGCCGTGGTTTTCCGGTTATGGGTCAAATCTTTCACCGTTTCCGCTGCACGTTTACCGGCGAGGAACGCGTGGTCCGAGTTGTAATATTCCCATTCGCTGTAGCGCCCGGAAAGATGGATGCCTTGCGTTGCCAGCCAGCTGCGAATCAGCGTGACGTTGGCGGTACGTTGATGGTCATAAACCACATAGGCGTAAGGCATATCCACTTCGCTGGCGGTAACGATCTCATCATCGGCATTGATGATGCCGACCCGAATACAATCCGCAATGCAGCGTTCAATCAACGCATCGCCTTCGCAAGGAAGCGGCTGATCGTCGCGATAGGTCATTTCGCAGGTCAGGCCAAAACCGCCTTCTGGATTGCAGTGCGGGCTGGCGTTGCCCTGTAAAAAGATGCGGTGGAACAGCGTGTTGCCGGGATAGTAAATCCAGTGTTTGTCGCTGATATTGGCGCGGCCAATGCCCAGATTGACGCAGCGCACCGAGATATGACGCAGTTGCTTCGCCGCTTTCTGCACCGCTTCTGGTGCAAAGCTGCCCATCAATCGCACCAGTTCTGGCAGCGGCAAGGTGCTGATCATCTGGTCATAATGAAACTGTCGGCCATCACTTAACAGCACGCGCCGTTGCAACGGCTGAATTTCGCTGACGCCTGCTTCCATCTCCAGCGTGCAGTTCAGATGTGGCAGAAATCCTTCCATCAGCGCCTGAAAACCGCCGCGCAGCGGATAGCCAAAGCGCGCATTAGGGCCGACCGGCTTATCCAGCGGCGCCAGCGCGCCAGAGATGATCTGCTCCAAATCGGGCAGCGGCACGCGTCCGCCGAGCCATGAGGTTTCCATATTCACCAGCGGGGTTTTCCACAGTTTTTGGTTATACGGCAGGGCGAAATGGCGGGCGATGCCTTTGCCCCAGGTACGGAAAATAAAGCTTTCGAAATCTTCGCTCTCCGGCTGACAAACCAGGCTTTCACCATCCGGGATGGCGCCATCGGCGCAGCAATCACGCCGCGCCTCGGTGGCCACCGCCTGTAAAGCGGGAGGCGACGCATAGCGCGCTTCAATCGCGCCTAACACACACTCGCCAATCACTTCGGCAGGCAAACCATGCAGCGCCGACTGGAACGGATAGCGGGTGTAAACATCATGGCTGTAAACCCAAGCTTCACGCGTTTGCCAGTGCTGATTGTCGCCCAGCAGGATATCGTACAGGCGCAACACGTAAGGATCGTTGGAGAACATAATGTGGCCGGCGTGATCGAAGGTGAATCCCTGATCCACGACCGAACGGCACCAGCCGCCCACGGTGGCATTTTTCTCCAGCACCACTGCGCCCGCGCCGTAGTGATAACCGGCGCTCAACCCCGTTGGGCCGGCCCCCAAAATCAAGCACGCAACGGTGTTGTGCGCCAGCGCGGGCGGAGGGGCGGCGGCTATTTTGGGATGGGAAATCTGACGTTGGGTCAGCGCCACGATATGCGCCTGCATCTCATCGACAGTGCGATCCCACGAGGTTTCCGCAACGCGTGTCGCCATGTTTTTCGCTAGCTGATAGCGGGTTTCCACCGGCATGCTGAGCGCCGCTTCACAGGCCTGAACAAAGCTCTGATGCGAGTCGGCGATGCTCACCACGTCGGCATAGTGTCGCGCCACATCGGCAATCGCGGTGCTGACAATCGGCAGCTGCGCTGCCATGTACTCCAGCACTTTGGTAGGACTGATAAAGCGCGTCGAAGCATTGAGCGCGAACGGCATCAGGCAAAGATCCCAGCCGGCGAGAAAGTGCGGCAAGGCGGCGTACGGTTGCTGGCCGAACCAGTGCAGATTGCTGCGCTGGGGCAGGCTGGCGGCATCAATTTTCACCACCGGACCGACCATCACGATCTGCCAGTCGGGATGCGCATCGGCCAGCGCGGCAATCAGCGTCAAATCGAGGCGTTCATCAATTACGCCGTAATAGCCGAGGCGCGGTTTTGGCAGGTTTTCCTGCAGCGGATGACTGTTAGTGCGGTCCAGCGCCTGTTCGAAATGTCCCGCATCGACGCTGCTTGGGCAGCAGAAAACCTGCGGATGGCGATGTTTCTTCGCTTCATACAGGCTGGTGCCGCCGGTGAACACCAAATCGGCGCGGCTCAACAGCGCCGATTCACGCTGCTGAAGCTGGCGCGGCGCCTGGTTAAAGGCGGAGAGTTCATCCATGCAGTCATAGATAATCGCGCTCGGTGTAAAGCAGGCCAGCAGCGGTAGCGCCATCGGCGTATAAAACCACACCAGCGGCGTTTCATCGTCATCAAGCAGTTCAGCCAGCAGCGGTTGCAGCACGGCGATTTGGCTATCGTGAAAGCCAGGCGCGGCCACATCGGTATGCGGTTCGATCACCGTCACGTTTGGTGCGGGCTGATATTGGCGTAACGCGGCTTCACCGGGCTGATAAATCGGCTCTTCAATAAACACAATGCGGTGGAACTGGGCGAGGCGCGACAACAGATGCTGTGGACGTTGAAAGACAAATCCCCAACGTAAATGACTGAATACCACTAATACGGATTGTTTCATGACGCTTTCCTCTGGCCTGCTGGCCGCGGTGATCAGACCCTGAAAACGGGCTAATAATCGTTGTGATTGCTGTAATGACGCGGCATAAACCGGGTTCAGCAGGCGCTTTTTGTGGGGATCGACATCCCACAATCCGCTGCGTGGCCAGTGTTCGAGATCTTCCCAAAGTGGGCGATCGATAATCGGATAAAGACAGATGCCGCGGATATCACAGCCGTTCAGCTGTGCCTGCGCGACATCTGCGGTTACTTGTGAAATCCAGGCGGCGCGTCCGCTGCCGACGTGGCTGGTTTCCGCCAGCAAAATGGGCCGCTGGTAACGCTCAGTTAACTGCGCCAGCAGCGGATGCAGCGGCACGCGGCGCGTATCGCCCAGATGCCACTCCAGCAGGCAACCCGACCCGGTGAGCCACTGATTGCTGTGGTAATAATTGGCGCCAACCACATCGAGATAGTGCGGTTTGCCGCCGAGTTCCGGCTCGCGCAAACCGGCGATCATGTCCCACGCCTGATATTGCGAAGCGTTGATCTCGCGGGTGTGCTGCCGACACGCATCGCTGTTTTCATCCGGCACCACGTGAATAATCGGGTCGCAGTGCAGGAAACGCGCACGCGGATCTGCAAGGCGAATGGCGGCGCAACCCGCCAGCGTGGCGCGAATCAATTGACGTTTAATCTCATCGGGATCGTTATGGGCATTATTACCAAACAGGCCGACAGAAATTCCCCACGCCATAAACGAGATTTCATTCATCGGCGAATAAATGGGTGCGTCTTCATAATATTCCGCGAGAAAGCGCGCCATGCGCTGACAAAAAGCGGCGAAGCGCGGCACAAATTCGCTGGAAAATAAGGTTAAGTCATCCGGCCAGCCGTAATGGCAAAAGGTCCAGTTAATTTGCACGCCAAAGGAGCGCGCCGAATTCATGCGTTTTTTTAAACTTTCGAGCGTGGTTTGCGGTTCCATTTCCGCTAGTCGCCAGCCAATACTTTCGCGGGCGGAGGTTATGCCAAACTGCTGCAGCGCGGCGTAATCGTTATGGTATTGCGATAAATGGTCGGTCAAAGCATTCATTGAAAGCCGCTCGCCGAAGGGATTGATATGATCCGCTCCCTCATAACCGGCTTGCCAAAAGCTGGAAAATGGCGACATGGAGTTCCCCCGGAATAACATTCAGGAAATAGCAATAAATAAAAGAAGTTAATCGTGTTATAGGGGCGCCATTTAAGGCAACCAGGGAAATCGACTGTTGAACCTAATTCAAATTATAACCACGCTTTGGCTTAGCGCAAATGGCTAAGCTGAAAAGAAAATAAGCCCAGCGTGAGTTTTTCTTATTTAAGTGAAGCGGTGCAAAGAAATGAAGATATTATTGTTGCGCGTTTTCTTACGCTTAACTCACATAATGAAAAGAAGGGCGATGTTTAATTTATTTCATTACTACACTTTAATTAACCCAATTCGGGTTTACGGAGGTACGTATGTCAGAACGTCCAGATGATGATGTAATTCCACTGCCAGGTGATGATGAAACATTACCTGACGAAGATGATGATTTACCCCGCGATACTGAATTCCCTGAAGATCAGCAACCTAAAATCTGAAAATCGGTCGAGCCGCCGCTGGCGGCTCACTATTTAGAGTGCACTCTGCTGTAATTCCCCCATAATACCTCTCCAGGATTCATTTATTTTTTTAACACTTAAGGGAGAGATACGATGGTCAACGACTATTTCACACAGCCACCGATTGGCGTCACGGTTGAGCAGCATAAACGCACCGTTGCGGTTGCGGCGGCATTAGCGGTGGCAAAAGAGTCAGTTAGCGCCTCAACCTCTGCCAGCGGATCAAAGGCATCGTGGGATTTGCAGGCGGTTGCCAATGAGATCGCAAATCTGGCCGATGCCATTCAGGATGCGCTGGAGCCGGTCGAAACGCTTTAAGCGAGCAACTGGGTTAACTGCGCCAGATGCGCGCTGTTAGCCAACTCGCTGCTGTTCAGCAGTTGTTGCTGACGTAGCGAGGATTCCTGCTGCAGTGCCGCGCGCAGCTTGCCTGCGACATCCACCGCATCGGCCAGCGATTGCTGACGTGTGCGGTGATGCTGCATCTGCAAGCCGTCGCGTAGCGTAATCGTCACCAGATGAAAACGCAGCGCCGGGTTAATCGCATCCGGTGGCGCACCTTCATCTGGCATACGACGCACCTTTGCTGCCAGCGGCATCACCTCTTGATTCAACTCGCCTTCGGCAAAATCCTGCAAACGCAAATCGCCATACATCAGCATCGCGGCGATCACATATTCCAGACTGAAACGCGCTTCGATGCCGTTGGTTGGCACGCGCACCGATGCCGCAATATCACCGCCCGGCGGAAACGCCACGCTAATCTCGATAATGTTTTCCAGCAAACTTTCCAGTGATTTACCGCTCGCCAGCCATTGATTGCGCAAGATGCGCGTGGCTTCGGCGGCGCTGTGCGTACCGGCGCAGGTGGGGAAGGGTTTGAATTCCAGCCCAGGCGCGACGATGCGCCACGGCTGCGCCCAATGCTCAATCAGTTTTTCCGGCTGCGCCTGGCCATTGCTGGTGGCGGAGATGAAAGCGTCAATCACGCCGTCCTGCTTGCCATCAAAGCCTGCCAGCGTCAGCTGTGCGGCGCTCACCGCGCGTTCAGCTGCAAACCCGGCATGCAGCGGCTTTACCGCCGAACCAAACTGCGCGCGTAAGCCGCTGGCCTGCGTGGTGGCGATGCCGAGCAGCGTTGCGGTGGCAGCCACATCTAACGCCAGCAAACGCGCCAGCGCGGCGGCAGCGGCAACTGTGCCAATCGTCGCGGTATTGTGATGACCTAAAGCGTAATGCTGCTGGCTGACGGCGAGGCCTAAACGTCCGGCAACCTCCACGCCGACCGCATAGGCATCAAGAAACTGATCCAGCTCAGAGGGCTGCAACTGCTGCCAGGCAAAGAGCGCAGGCAGAATCACAACGCTGGGATGCCCGCGAAAATCCGCATGGAAATCATCGTAATCCAGCGCGTGGCTGGCATATCCGAGCAGCAGCGCGTTGGCTCGCGCGCTGCCGTCGCCATATACGCTGCGCAGCGCCGGTAATCCGCTGTCTGGCACCTGACCTTGCAGCACCGGCCAGCTGACGGCGAGGAAATCACGCACCCCTTCGCGCGCCGCATCACGTGCGGCGGCGTCCGGTTGGCTGTGAACAATGCGCTCAGCCAGCGCGGCAGTCAGGCTCATCAGCTCAGGCTCTTCAGCGCTGCGACCGCCAGATTGGCGAGATAGCGCGACGTCGGCAGCAGCACATCATCATTGATGCGAAACGCCGGATGGTGCAGCGCATAAGGCTCGCCGGTGCCAATCATCATAAACGCGCCCGGCAGCTGTTGCTGATAGAACGCGAAGTCTTCGCCGATTGGGCTGGCTTCCACCACGCGCGCCTCAAAGCCGCTGGCGCTGGCCTGCTGCAAGGCAAAATCCGCCCAATGCGCATCATTTACCACCGATGGCGGACCCGCGTGCCAGTTGAATTTCACCTCGGCGGCGAAAGCGGCGCCGATACCTTGCACGATTTCACGGAAGCGCTGCTCCAGACGTTCGCGCGTTTCCTGCGAGAAGGAGCGCACCGTGCCTTCCAGCCAGGCGCTATCAGGAATCACGTTCCAGGTGCTGCCGCTGTGAATCTGGGTAATCGAGACCACCGCGTTATCGCCGGATGGGGCATTGCGGCTAATCAACGTTTGTGCGGCCGAGACAATTTGCGCGGCAATCACAATCGGATCGTTACCCTGATGCGGTTTGGCGGCGTGGCTACCCATGCCGGTGATGCTGATATCAAAGCGATCGACTGCGGCGGTGAGCGGACCGGCTTTGCTGCCAATCACGCCTGGCGGCAGCGACGGATCGTTGTGGATGCCGAAGATTGCCACCGCATCATCCAGCGCGCCGGTCGCGACCACGTCGGGCGCGCCCTGGCCGGTCTCTTCAGCGGCCTGGAACAGAATACGCACGCGACCTGGCAGCGTATCTTCCTGCTGTTTGAGCAGAATCGCTGCCCCCAGCGCCGCCGAACTGTGAAAGTCGTGGCCGCAGGCGTGCATCACGCCGGGACGTTCAGATCGGAAGCTCACATCTGACTGCTCTTCAATCGGCAGCGCGTCAATATCGGAGCGTAACACCATCAATGGGCCACTTTCCGCCCCAATTTCCGCCACTAAACCGGTTTTGAGCGGGAGATCCAGCACGCGAATCTGGTGTTGCTCTAATTGCTGACGAATTCGTGCGGTGGTTTCAAACTCTTGATTGGAGAGCTCGGGAAAACGGTGCAGTTCATGGCGGAAAGCGATCAGCTGTTCGCCTAAGGTGTCGAGAGATTGGCTCATGCTTTTACTCCTTGTTGTGCCGCCTGGCGTGTTAACCACGCATCGTGCGCGCTTTCATCCAGTACTTTCTTCATATATTGCGTGATATGCCCTTTGCCGAGATCGGTGGTGTGCATCAGCTGGAAACCGCGCTTTTTGTACATCTCGATCAGCCACGGATGGCTAGTGGCGGTGCCGAGCGACACCGCAGGCGCGCGTAACTGGCCCAGCAAGATCTCCTGCTCGAGACGATCCTGCACCTGACGACCAAATTGCTGGCCGGGATAATCGGGATGCGCGCCAAACCAGCCGATATGCGGCAGGCCAAACGGGCCGGGCAGCGGTCCCCACGGATAGCGTACGGTCACAGATGAGACCATCACATCATCGGCATACAGGGCATAAACACCGTGGCTCTGCAGATGACGCAGCGTTTTGGCAAGATCGGCGGTGGCGGCATCAAATTTAATACCGAGCGCCAGCGTGGGTGCATACGCGGCATGCATCAGCGCCTGATAGGTTTCCACCTCGTCTTCTCTAACCTGACGAAATTCAAGTGACATAGACATTCCCGGGAAAAAACCGCCATCAGGCGGAGAATCAAAAAACAGGCACCTTCCATAGCGGCGCGATTCATCGCGCAATAAATTGCGCCTCTACGCAAGGTACTCGTCTGTTATAAGGGTTCAGATTACCAGCAAAGCCATTCCCCGCTATATGTGAAAAATAACTAAGCTAATGCGAATTTGTGAAAATGAAATCGCCCCTTTTGCATTGCTTAAATCGTTATTTACCGTAGTATGCAGAAAATACATAGCGCTATAACTATTCTGTATTAACCCTCTGAATTATCTTAATTTAATCCGTTATAGCCTTATTCTTAATCAGGGTGACGCCGTGTTAGCGATCAAATCTCCGCGTGCATATGCACATGAATCCGGTTTGCGTGCGCGCGCCGGTGAATTTATCAAACCTTACGCTTCCCATATTCGCGTCTTTACTTCCCCCCGCGCCTGGCAGGCCGTTAATCCGGAATTAACCCAGAGCCTTGAAGCCAATAATATTCGCTGGAAAATAGAGTATCTGACCGGTGAATGCACCGATGCCGCGATTGAAACCCTGAAGCACAATGTCGAGCAGCAGGGCGCTGAACTGCTGTTTGCGATTGGCGGCGGGCGCGTGCTGGATGCGGCAAAAGCGGTGGGTAGCCAGCTGCCCAATCTCAAGGTGATCAACTTCGCGACGGTTGCCGCGACTTGCGCTGCCTGGTCGCCGGTGGCGATTGTTTACAACGAGCAGGGCGGCCATGTGCGCAGCCAGCCGCTGGGCAAAATGCCGGATTTGGTACTGGTCGATAGCGAGATTATCGCGCGCAGCGACGTGCGTTACCTGAAGGCCGGCATCGTTGATGCGCTGGCAAAATATTACGAGTTCTATCCGTATCAGCGTAACAATCCTAACGATCTGGCGCTGGATCTCAAAGTGATGACCGCCAAACGCGCGCTGGATCTCTATCGCGAGCTGGGCCCGGCGGCGGTAGCCGCTAACCAGCAACAGCAGGTCACGCCGGAGCTGGTGAAAATCATCGATGCCAATATCGTGTTGGCCGGATTAGCCAACAGCGTGCGCGATGTGCTGCCGACGCCAGGTTTTGCTCACGCCATTCACAATCGTCTGACGCATCAGCCGGAACTGCATCAATGGCTGCACGGTGAAAAAGTGGGTTACAGCCTGCTGGTGCAATCGCTGATTGAGCATGACGGCGTGCCGGATGCCGATCTGCTGACGCTGCTGCGTGCGTACGACATGCCGCTGACCTTAGCGCCGTTAACCGGTGACCGCGCGGCGACGATTCGCACCATCGCAGAACAGATTAAATTCCCGGCGGCCAGCGCCGAACGTCTGCCATTCCGCATCTCTGCCGATGCGCTGGAACAGGCGCTGCTGGCGACCGAGAACACGTTTTAAATCGCACCACTTTTTATTGACCAGGACAAATTAATGGCTAACTCAAAACAACAACGCCGCATCCGTTTAGGCCTTTTCGTGCAGCCGGTAGGACAACACGTCAGCGGCTGGCGTCTGACGGAAAAGCTCGGCGATCCAACTGACATCGACTGGCTGATCACCATCGCCAAAAAAGCCGAAGCCGGTAAATTCGATCTGTTCTTCGTAGGCGATGCGCTGGCCACCAGCATGTATCGTCTGCCCTCGACCATGGCGCGCCTTGAGCCGCTGACCATGCTGTCGGCGCTGGCGGTGAATACCAAACGCATCGGTCTGGCGGCAACGGCGTCTACCACCTTTAGCGATCCGTTCACCATGGCGCGCAGCTTCTCTTCGCTGGATCACATCAGCCGTGGTCGCGCGGCATGGAACGTGGTGACCTCGTTCTCTACCGATGTAGCGCGTAACTTTAGCCGCAACGATATGCCAAACCATGCCGAGCGTTATGCGCGTGCGCGCGAATTCCTCGAAGTGGCTGACAAGCTGTGGGCCGGTTGGGAAGAGGGCGCGGTGCAGCCGAACAAAGAGACCGGTGCGTACTTTGTTGATGAAAAAATCCAGCCGATTAACCATGAAGGCGAGCACTTCCAGGTGCAGGGTCCGCTGAATATCACCCGTTCGCCGCAGGGTCGTCCAGTGATCATCGAAGCCGGTTCCTCCGCCGATGGTCAGAAACTGGCGGCGGAAACCGCGGAAGTGATCTTCACCGCGGCTGCCAGCCTCGAAGAAGCACAAACTTTCTACCGTTCGCAGAAAGATCAGGTCATTGCCGCTGGTCGTAATCCGGATCATGTGGTGATTATGCCGGGCGTGATGCCGATTGTGGGCCGCACGCGTGAAGAGGCCAAAGCACTGTGGAAAGAGCTCAACACGCTGGTGGACATCGAAAACGGTCTGCGTCAGCTGTCGCTGCGTTTCAGCATGGATCTCAGCCAGTTCCCGCTGGATGGTCCGGTGCCAGAAGTGCCGCTGGGCGAGGGCAACCAGAGCCGCGTTAAACTGATGACCGATATGGCGAAACGCGAAAATCTGACGCTGCGCGAGCTGGCGGCGGTGGCTGCTGGTTCACGCGGACATCGCGTGATTGTCGGTACCGCCGAAGATATCGCTGACGATTTCGAGCTGTGGATGAACGAGGGCGGCGCGGATGGTTTCAATATCATGCCGGCGATCATGTCCGAGCAGCTGGATCTGTTTGTTGAGCTAGTGATCCCTGAACTGCGCCGTCGCGGCCTGTTCCGTGACGATTACGAGTTCGCCACGCTGCGTGAAAACCTCGGCTTGCCGGTGGTCTAACCCATTAAGGAGCTCAACATGGTCACCTTATCAAAGCGTGTGCAGTCCGTGTCGCTCTCTGCCAATGCGGCGGCGCGTCAACTGACGCGCCAGCTGAAAGAGCAGGGCGTGGATATTCTCGATCTCACCACTGGTGAGCCAGATTTTGATACGCCCGCGCATATTCGCCAGGCGGCGGTGGCGGCAATGGAAGCCGGTGAAACGCGCTACACGCCGACCAACGGCACCACGCCGCTGCGCAAAGCGGTGCTGGCTAAGCTGAAAAATGAAAATCAGCTTGATTATGAGCTGTCGCAAATATGCATCGCCAACGGCGCCAAGCAGATTATTTTCAACGCCTTTGCCGCCACGCTGAATGAAGGCGATGAGGTGATTGTGCCGGTGCCGTATTGGCCGACGTTTCCGGATAGCGTGCGTTTCAACGGCGGCGAAGCGGTGCTGCTGGCGTGTCCGCTGGAGCAGGAATACAAGTTGCAGCCGCAGCAGCTGGCGCAGGCGATCACTGCTAAAACCCGCTGGCTGGTGCTGAACAATCCCGGCAATCCTTCTGGCATGGTGTACAGCGCAGATGAGCTGACCGCGCTGGCGACGGTGCTGCGCGATCATCCTGATGTGCTGATCATGCTGGATGAACTCTACGAGCATATTCTGTTTGATGGTCGTGAACATATTAGCCTGCTGCACGTTGCGCCGGATTTAGCCGACCGTATTCTGCTGGTGGGCGGCGTGTCGAAAACCTACGCCATGACCGGCTGGCGCATCGGTTTCGGTGCCGGGCCTAAAGCGTTGATCGACGCGATGGTGGTGGTGCAGTCGCAAAACAGCTCCGGTGCCAGCGCGATCAGTCAGGCTGCAGCGGTGGCGGCGTATAACGGTGGACTCGACTTCCTGCCGCCGCAACGCACGGCTTATCAGGATCGCCGCGATGCGATTATGGCGCTGTTAAAGCCGGTGCAGGAAATTGACGTGCTTAATCCTGATGGCGCGTTCTTTATTTTCTGTCGCTGCGCCGGTTTATTAGGCAAAACGCGTCCCGATGGTCAGAAGATCGAAAGCGAGCAGGATGTGATGAATTATCTGCTGGAAAGCGGTGTCTCTGGCGTGGCGGGCAGCGCGTACGGATTATCACCTTATTTCCGTTTGTCGATTGCCACCGACATTGAAACGGTGCGTGAAGCGGGCCGCAGAATTGCGCAGGCCTGTGCGGTTCTGAAATAAGCTTATTAGTAAAAGACGTCAGATATTTCCGGGGGATTATCTGACTTAACGACAAGTATGATGCGCAATCCGGTATCGCTTGCCAGGATTATGTTTACGACGTTTTAAAAGCGTATATCAAACAGATTAACGCGCAGAAGTAATAACGAAAAAACGCAGCACTTACGCTGCGTTTTTACTGTTCATGCGCTGTACAGCAAGTCACCGATTAAATCAGGAAATCATCCATTGAACCGCCCGCTTCCAGTGCGGCTTTAATCGGTGATGGCGTACGGCCCTGGCCGGTCCACAATTTCTCGTTCCCCTGTTCGTCGATGAATTTATACTTCGCGGGGCGCGGAGCACGTTTCGACTTGGGTTTGCTTTCCTGGGTAGTTAATTGCGCCAGGTCACTAATATCAATGCCGTCTTTCAACAACATTTCTTTATACAGCGCCAGCTTTTCTTCTTTTTCGCGCTGAGCTGCAGTTTCTGCTTCCGCTTCTTCACGGCGCTCTGCGACGACCACGGCGAATTTTTCCAGCATCTCTTCTAATGCTGCGACGTCAATATTACGCGCCTCGGCACGCAGCGTACGAAGATTGTTCAATGCTTTAAGTGCATCGCTCATGTATTAATCCTTATTACTTATTTGACTGGTGTAAAGGGAAGCATTCTACGAGATTTTTTGCCAAATTAAAATAATCAAACGTGGGCAGAATTGTCTGTAAAATATCCGGGTGATCAGAGATTCCTTTATATTCCGTGACGCTTTATCGAGCTATTTGGCTTATTCACGTGAAGCGGGAGAGTAAGGAGAATAATAGTGGGTGATTTAATATGCGTGTGTATGCGGTGCGTGTGAAGGTCGCCATAAATGGTTACCGTACACATAAGAATCTGTTCAATTTCACATAGTTGCCGAAAGCCCCGCCATGAACCTTCCTGAAAATAACGTAAGTCAACTATTACTCGTTGAAGAATAAGGCTTTTCACCAAGTGTAAAAGTGTCAGTAAACTGGTAACATTTTCTTGCATTGGAAATCTTAATGCGTATATTTCTCATTTGCTTTCTTAACGGCTTCCTTACTGTCGTTCCTCTTTCCGACGTCAGCAGCGGTGCCGCAAAAAAATAACGATAAGTTGATTGAGGAATCGTATGTCTTTCAGTGATTTGCGCGTCAGGAAGCCCGGCAGTGCGCCTCAGCGTGCGTTACGTCTCTCTTTACTGGCTGTGATGGTTGCGTCAGGTATCGCGCAGGCAGCAGAGACCACCACCATCGAACAGACGCTGAACGTGGATGCCAGCGCCAACGCCGATCAGCAACAGCAGGCGGCACAGGATTACAGCGTACCGGTGACGCGTGCCGGTACCAAAATGGCGCTCACCGCGCGCGATATTCCGCAATCGGTTTCAATCGTCAGCAAGCAGCGTATGCAAGACCAACAGCTGCAATCGCTGAACGATGTGCTGAAGAACACCACCGGTATCCACGGCGTCTCTTCCGATATGGACCGCACCAACTACTATTCGCGCGGTTTCCTGATCGACAACTATATGGTCGACGGTATTCCAACTGCCTTCGCCTCACGCTGGAACCTTGGCGACGCGCAGAGCGACATGGCGCTGTATGAGCGCGTCGAAGTGGTGCGCGGTGCCACCGGCTTGCTGACTGGCCCAGGTAATCCTTCCGCCTCCATCAACATGGTGCGTAAGCACGCCGATAGCAAAGAGTTCACCGGTGATGTTTCCGCCAGCTACGGCAGCTGGAACAAGCAGCGTTACGTAGCCGATCTCTCTGCACCGCTGTCGCCTGAAGGGAACGTGCGTGGTCGGCTAGTTGCGGGCTATGAAGACAAAAACAGCTTTATCGAACGCTACGGCGCAGACAAAAAGTTCGTTTATGGCGTGGTTGACGCTGATCTGACCGACTCCACCAAATTGTCGGTTGGTTACGAATTTACCCAGGTAAACACCGATTCGCCAATGTGGAGCGGTTCCCCGCGCTGGTATACCGACGGTTCTCAGATCAAAGCGCGTCGTGGTTACAACACCGCGCCAGACTGGGCTTACAACAACAAAGAAAACAAAAAGGTCTTTGTTAACCTGCAGCAAAACTTCGATAACGGCTGGAACATCACGCTTAACGGCACGCATAACGAAATGTTCCTCGACAGCAAACAGCTGTATATCGATGGCTTCTTTGATAAAACCACCGGCGCGGGCTCTTCCTCTTACGCCGGCTATCCGGTTATCGGCGGCACCGGCTATAACACCGGCAAACGTAAAGTGGATGCGGTGGATGCCTTCGCCAGCGGCCCATACGAATTGTTGGGACGTCAGCATGAGCTGATGATCGGCGTTAACTACAGTCGTCAGGACAATAAGTACTACAGCTCGTGGGAGAACATCTCATCAGCAGAGCTGGGTAACTTCAATAACTACAACGGCGATTTCCCGGAATCTAACTGGGATCCGCGCGAACCGGCTTCAGATACACAGCTGGTGCGTCAGAAATCTGCTTATCTGGCAACCCGCATCTCGCTGGCCGATCCGCTGCATGTGATTCTCGGCGCGCGTTATACCAACTGGAATCGTCAGACGCTGAGCGAAGAGATGGAGAAGAACAACATCACGCCGTACGGTGGTGTGATTTGGGACTTCTACGACAACTGGTCGGCGTATGCCAGCTACACCTCGGTATTCCAGCCGCAGGATTATCAGGATGCCTCGGGCGGATTCCTGGCGCCGGTGATTGGCAAAAACTACGAAGCGGGCGTGAAATCGGACTGGTTTAACAGCCGCCTGACTACCTCGATCTCCGTATTCCGCACCGAGCTGGATAATGTTGGCGAAGCGACCGGCGAAACTAACCCGGAAACGGGCAATGCCATCTATGTGGGTAAAAGTGGCGTAGTGAGCCGTGGCGTAGAGTTTGAAGTCAACGGCGCGGTAACCGATAACTGGCAGATGACCTTCGGCGGTACCAGTTATGTGGCGCAAGATCGCGAAGGCGAGAATTACAATTCTAAGCTGCCACGCACCTCATTCAACCTCTTCACCAGCTATCGCTTGCCTATGCTGGATCAGTTGACCCTGGGTGGTGGCGTGACCTGGCAGTCGAAAACCTACGGCGACATTGGCGGTCCAGATGGCGAAGGCACCTGGCGCGCACGTCAGGGCAGCTACTCGGTGGTGGATCTGTTCGCACGCTACGACGTCACCAAAAACGTCTCACTGCAGGCGAACATTAACAACCTGTTCGACAAAGAGTACGACACCAATGTCAGCAACGGCGGTATCGTGTACGGCGATCCACGTAATTTCTCTGTCTCGGCGACGTATCGTTTTTAATCAAAATTAAGGGTGCGTGTCATGCGCACCCAATAATAACCCCGTCAAATCACCTTAAGCTGGCCTTTTATGGCAGCCCGCATTTCTTCTGATTACCCTCCAGACCAATAAATTCCAGCGTCATGATGTACTCCTCTCAGCAGAAAGGGCGGATTTGCCCACGGAAGTGAAAATAGCGTCGTCCTGCGGCGTATGAATGCGGCCGCACAACACGTTACGTAGGTGACGTTGTAACGGATGGTGGCGCGTCAGCGCGTGGTTGCCAATGCTTTCGACCATCAGCTGCACACTGCGAATGGCGTTTTCGGTTACCACCTGTTTGATTTGTGCGGCATGTCCGCTGGCGATGTGGCCGTGGGCGGCGCTGCTTAGCATAGTTTGACTGGTAAACAGCAGCGTATCGATGCGGCCAACCAGCTCCTGGAAGCGCGGCAATGATGCCAGCGGTGCGCCAAGATTGGCCGGCACGCGCTGCTGCAAAAAGCCGATAAACCAGTCGCGCGCGCTGTGCGCAATGGCGTCGTACAGCGAACCGAGCAGCACCGCCATCCAAACTGATTCTTCTTCGTTGAGGCCCGCTCGCGGCGTGCTCCACGGCGCGACGTTGACCGCGTGATCGAGCGGGATCAGCACCTCGTCCAGCACCACTCGATGGCTACAGGTGCCGCGCATGCCGAGGTGATCCCACTCATCAATAATGTGGATGCCGGGCGCGTTGGCCGGCACCAGATAGCCGCCGACCAGCGGATCGGCATCGTCGCTGCTGGCCCACACCAGAAACCAACTCAGTCCATAGCTGCCGGTGGAGTAAATCTTCTCGCCGCTGATGCGCCAGCCTTCAGCGGTGCGGCGTGCGCGGGTGGCGGGCAATCCGCCGCGCGCGGGCGTGCCTAATTCGGGTTCGACGCGCAGCGCATTGATCAGCGCACCGTCGCGAATCACGCTCTCCGCCACCCTGCGGCGCACCGCGTCTGGCCAGTTTGAGCTGTCGTCGAGGCGACGCGTGTTGAGATACTGCATGATGAGGATCAGCGCTGCAGAAGGTTCGCCGCGCGCCACGGCCTGGATAATCGCCTGGCTTGCCAGCAGATCGCCGCCGCTGCCGCCCGACGCCGTCGGCAATACAAAATGCAGCAAGCCATGCTGCTGCAACACGCTAAAAGCGGTTTTAGGAAATTCGCCGCTGCGATCAACCTCTTCAGCGTCTTTTTCTAAGGCCTGAATAATCACCGGCAATATTTCAGCCAGAAAGGGCGGGTTATTTGCCATGCGTTATTAATCCCCTTATTAAATCAGGCTTAATTGTTTCCTGTTCTGCCACCGCTGTAAAAGCAATAAACCGGCTATATACATGCGGAATCGGCATAATTATGCCGCCGGTGGAAGTGTTAATTTGCAATGGCTGTTTCTGCGCGAGCCATTAATTAGGGTCAACACCTTCACCTGCATTTATTTTTGGGAGTCATTTAATGCCAAATAATTATTTAGTTTCCCGTCGGCATTTTCTGGGATATTCCGCCGCTGCGGCGATGGCGGCAACGTTACCGGGCCGCGTGTTTGCCGATGATCATATGGCGGGCATGCAGATGCCCGGCGATTTACTGCAAGATGGCCCCGGAAAATGGGCGCTGGCGAAGCCAACGCATGTGCGTCTGGCGGTCAATCTCAACGCCATCTGCCTTGCGCCGGTAGTGGTGGCCGATCAGCATAACTTCTTTAAAGCGCACAACCTGGAAGTGGAGTTCGTTAACTTCGGCAACTCCACCGAACTGCTGCTGGAATCCATCGCCACCGGCAAAGCCGAAGCCGCTATTGGCATGGCGCTGCGCTGGCTGAAAGCGCTGGAGCAGGGCTTTGACGTCAAACTCACCGCCGGCACGCATGGCGGCTGTATGCGCCTGCTGGCGCGCGATGGCGGGCCGACCACGCTGGAGCAGCTGAAAGGCAAAACCATCGGTGTCACCGACATGGCGGGCGCGGATAAAAACTTCTTCTCGCTGATGCTGAAAAAGCACGGCGTCGATCCCAATACCGATGTCGACTGGCGCGTGTTCCCGCAGGATTTGCTGCCGATGGTGCTGGAGAAGGGCGAGATTCAGGCCGCCAGCGGTTCCGATCCGGTGATGTGGCGCTTAACCCAGAAGCCGGGCTACCGTGAGATTGGCACCAACTTAATGGACGAGTACGCCAGACTGAGTTGCTGTGTGGTGGGCACGCGCGGCAGTTTGATTCGCGAGCAGCCGGAAGTGGCGGCGGCGATCACCCACGCGATTTTGCAGGCGCATGCTTATGCGGCCAAACACCCGGAAGCAATTGGCAGCGAGTTTAACGGCCAGGCACTCAACACCACGCCGCAGGAGATCGCCAGCGTGCTGAAAACCCATACGCACGGACACTATTCGGTGGGGAACGCGTTTGTGAATGAGATCGACGTGTATGCGCGCGATTTAAAGGCGATCAACGTGTTACGACCGGAAACCGATCCGCTGCTGTTTGCTAAGGGGATTACCAGCAACGTGCTGGTTTAAATTGAAATCGCGCCGCTAAGAATACATGCAGGATTCTGTAGCGGTGCGATTTATCGCGCATTATTTTCAGGCGATTTTCCTGGAGGTTTGCACGGCGCTCGCCAGCTTCAGCGATTCGGCTGGTACCTGATGCGCGAACAGCTGGGTGGTTAAATAACTGCTGCCGCCATCAGCCAGCAACACCACAATGCGCTTGCCACGGTTCTCCGGTCGCGCTGCAACCTGTTGGGCCGCCCACAACACTGCCCCGGACGAATCCCCTACCAGCACACCTTCGCTCAACGCCAGCTGCCGCGCCGCTGTATACGCCTGCCAGGTTTCCACCGCGATCACTTCATCGTAAACGCGGTGATCGAGATTGGCAGGAATACGCTCAGGCGTCTGGTTGCTAAACGCATGCACGCCGGTGATCTCCAGTGGATCCGGACGCAGTTCGCTCGGCTGTGAACCCACGCCCGGCTCCACGGCGATAACCTGTAATCCCGGATGCTGCTGTTTGAGATAGCGTCCGGTGCCGGAGAGCGTGCCGCCGGTGCCGACGGCGGCGATAAAGATATCCAGCTCGCCGCCGCTGTCGCGCCAGATCTCCGGCCCGGTGGTGCGTTCATGCACCGCCGGATTGGCCGGATTATCCAGCTGCAGCAGGAAGTGCACTTCCGGTTCCGCTGCGGTGACCTGCTCGGCCAGCCATTTGGTGGCGGCGACGAAATCGCCGTTGCTGGCATCGTAAAACGCTTTGAACCCTTCAATGGTGCTGAACGGCACCACTTCGGCACCGTACGCCTGAATAATCTGGCTGCGTTCGATGCTAACAAAATCATTGATATAGACGCGGAACTTGTAGCCTTTCGCCGCCGCAATCGCCGCTAACCCAATGCCGGTGTTGCCGCTGGTGGTTTCAACCAGCGTATCGCCGGGCTGAATAATGCCGTTGCGTTCGGCGGCTTCAATCATGCTGAGGGCGATGCGATCTTTCACGCTGTGATTGGGATTAAACAGTTCGAGTTTGGCGACCAAATCGGCCTGAATATCGTGTTGCTGTGCGAAGCGAGACAGGCGCAGCAGCGGCGTGTTACCAATCAGTTCAGTGATAGAAGCAGAAATTTTTGCAGCCATAATCGACCTCATAAATAGATGAGATGAGCCTGAATGATTGCACGATAAATCGCGCCGCTACGGATGGGTGCACATACCGTGGCGGCGCAATTTATTACGCAATGTATGTCGTTACCATTTCACCGCGCTGCGCTGCCATGACAACAGGCGATCGCGCACCAGGAACAGCAGGGAGATCAGCGAAGAGAACAGCAGCGCCATCACAATCAGCGCGGCGTACATATTGGCGTAAGCCGCCCAGCCTTGCGCCCACTGCAGATACCAGCCGAGCCCGGATTTCACGCCCATCATCTCCGCCGCTACCAGCACCGAGAACGACGCGCCCAAACCCATAAACAGGCCAACAAACAAGTGCGGCAGCGCTGCCGGCACCGCCACGCGCAACACGAGGAACAGCGAATTGGCACCGAGCGTGCGCGCCACATCGTAATAACGCGTATCAACGCTGGAAACGCCCGACCAGGTTAGCACCGTCACCGGGAACCAGGTCGCCAGCGCAATCAGAAATACCGCCGCCGAGAAGCTTGACGGGAAGAAGTAGAGCGACAGCGGCAGCAGCGCGGTAGAAGGCACCGGGCCAAGGAAGCGCAGAATCGGATGCACCCAATAACCCAAGCCGCGCGACCAGCCAATCGCTACGCCGGTAATAAAGCCGACCACGCTGCCGTAGATAAAGCCGAAGGCCAGCAGACGCAGCGAATTGAGCACGCTATCCAGCAGGCGCGGCCAATCGGTGGCATAGGCTTCGACCAGCGCACGCGGCGGGGCGAAAAACGGCGCCGGCAGCAGCGCCAGTTTGCCGGTGACGGTTTCCCACAGGCCGATCAGCAGCGCCAGCACAATCAGCCACGGACCGCTGCGTTTGAGCGGCGCGAGTAAGGTCAGTCGCGGGAACAGACCCGAGGCAATCGCCAGCCCGGTGAGAAGCAGCGCGATGGCGGCAAACAGCTCGTGCGTTTCATTGACAAAGCGCGGGGCGGCAAAACCCTGCGGCTTATCCGGCACCGCCACCATCAGCGCGACCAGCGCCCACCACAGCAGGAGTGCACCCCAAACCGCCGGTTGAAGGCGGCGCGGCACATCACGGTTGCGGGCAATCGTCAGGGTTTCACTGGCCATTCTCGTCTCCTTAACTCGACATGTTGCTCATGTGCGCCATGTTGCTGGCGTGCTGATGGGCGGATTCCGCCGGCAACAGCTCCGGCACATAGTGTTCGGCGAAGCGCTGCGCATCGGTATCCGGGCGGATCACGTTGATTTTTTTCAGCTCATCGATATAAACCGCCACCTCTTTGCGCAGCTGCACGCCGGTGGAGTGATGACTATGAGTGTGCTCTTTCAGCATCGCGGCGATATCCTCCACCGCAACGGAGCCGGGCACAAACGGCTGGAAGATTTTCGCCGTCTCGTCCGGATGTTCGGCGGTCCACTGCTGCGCATCGACAATCGCCTGAGTGATAGCACGCGCGGTGGCGGGATCGTCACGTACCAGCGAGCCGCGCAGGCCCAGCACGCAGCAGGTGAGGTTGGCGTATTCGCCTTTCAGGTTGTTATCGACTTCCACCAGGTTGTGCTGCTTCTTCAGCAGCCAGCCCTGTGGATCGTCGGTAGCCAGCGCCTGCACTTCGCCTTTGCGCAGCGCTTCGCCAAACAGGTCGGGCGGATATTGCAGCCAGTTGACCTGCTTATCGGGATCGATGCCCTGTTTCGCCAGCTGAATGGCGAAGAAGTTGCGAATCGGGCTGGCCTGATCGCTGACCGCCACCGATTTGCCCACCAAATCTTTCACATCGCGGATGCCGCTATTTTGCGCCGCGAGTAAACGCATGCAGCCGCCGTGCGTGCCGACGGTGAGATCCACATCAAAACCCTGCTCCAGCGGTTTCAGCCAGCGCAGCGCCATGCCGATGCCGCCATCGGCCTGGCCGGTGGCAATCGCCTGTAACAGCGCATCGGTGGGGCCGCTGAAGTTCACCGGCTCAACATTCAAGCCGTACTTTTTAAAGAAGCCTTGCTTCAGCGCCACCGAAATCGGTGACTGACACACTGCGGTTTGCCCCCAGGCCAGCTTGATGGTTTTGAGGGATATTTCGTCGGCAAACACGTTGCTGCTCAGCAACGGATTCACCGCCACGCCGGCACTAAAGAGACCCAGCCCGCGTAATAACGCGCGGCGGCTCAGAGAGAATTGTTGCAATGCCATCCTGTCTTCCTTGTAGATAAAGTTCACAGGCACTATGGCAAAGGCAATTAGCGCGACCAAATAACAATCCCGCATGACATCATGCAGTTTTTCATTATGAATATTTGCGGATAGGTTTGCCGAAATGGCTATTTCAGTGTGGGAAAGGCGAGGCTTATGCTTTATTTCTTAGCAAATCAAGCAGGAGCGAAAATATGGCTACCACTTCGGCGGGCGTTAATATTGCGATTGAGAAGGTGAATCATCACTTCACCTTAGAAGGCGAAGATTTACCGGTGCTGGAGAATATTAATTTGCAGGTAGAGGCCGGTGAATTTGTCGCGCTGCTGGGGCCGTCCGGCTGTGGCAAATCGACGCTGCTGCGTTTGCTGGCAGGCCTCGAACCGCCCGCCAGCGGGTTACTGGCGGAGGAGGGCAAAGCGATCACCGCGCCCGATCCGTCGCGCGTGGTGGTGTTTCAGGATCCCACGCTCTATCCGTGGCGCACCGTCTATGACAACGTCGGTCTCGGTTTGCAGATTCGTGGGGAGAGCCGGCCAGTGCGCGAACAGCGTATCAACGCGATGCTGGATCGCGTCGGCCTCAGGCAGTTTGCCCGTGCCTGGCCACATCAGCTTTCGGGCGGTATGGCGCAGCGTGCAGCGCTGGCTCGCGCGCTGGTTAACGTGCCGCGTTTGCTGATCCTCGATGAACCGCTCGGCAAGCTCGATTCCCTGACGCGGTTGCGGATGCAGCAGGAGATTGTCGACCTGTGGCAGGAGCAGCAGTTCACCACGCTGATGGTGACGCACGATGTTGAAGAAGCGTTGGTGATGGCGAATCGCGTGGTGGTATTCAGCCCAAGACCGGCGAAAGTGGTGGATGTGATCGAGGTGGATCTGCCGTGGCCGCGCCGTCGCGATGATCCGCAGCTGGTGGCGCTGCGCAGCAGGATATTGGATTTGTTGGGGGCGGATCGGGTAGCTGCGTGATGTGGGTCGCCATTCATGGCGACCTTCTGGCATTTACCCCTGCACGATCCGGCAACCGGCCAAAATATCATCCGCAGGTTGATACTCGCTGGTTTGAATCCCCGTCAATCCCAGCACGGTGGAGAACAGATTATCCTGCGAATAACCCTGATGCGCCGCTTGTTTATCGACACAGCGTTTACTCACGCCATAACGCTGCTGGTAATCTGGTGACAGCCAAATCAGCATCGGCACATGTTTCTGCACATCCGGTGCAATCGCATACGGCATACCGTGCAAATAAGCGCCATTTTCCCCCAACGACTCACCGTGATCCGATAAATACACCAGGCTGGTGGTGTATTGATCCTGATGCGCCTTCAATACATTGATCGCCTTATCGACAATGTAATCGATATACAGAATGGTGTTGTCGTAGGTATTCACCAGCTGCTGTTGCGAACAATCCTGAATTTGATTGGTATCGCAGGTCGGCGTGAATTTTTTAAACTGCGGCGGATAACGGTTGTAATAGGTTGGGCCGTGACTGCCAATGGTATGCAGTACGATCACGCCGTTGCCTTTGAGGTTTTTAATATAGTCCTCGATACCGTGAAATAATACCTCGTCATAACACTCCCCATCGTGACACATATTCGGCAGATTCAGACTGGTCATATCCTGATGCGGGACGCGATCGCAGGCACCTTTACAGCCGCCGTCATTGTCATTCCATAAAACCTGCACGCCGGCGCGCTGGATAATATCGAGCATGCCTTCCTGATGTTCAGCGAGCTGATCGTCATAATGCGCGCGCGGCATATTCGAGAACATGCATGGCAAAGAGACCGCAGTAGCGGTACCGCAGGATTGCGTATTGGGGAAATAAGAGACGTCATCTTTCGCCAGCAACGGCGTGGTTTCGCGGCCATAACCATTAAGCTGGAAATTCACCGCGCGCGTGGTTTCACCCACCACCAAAATCGTTAGATTGCGCTTTGCACCCGCCAGCATCTGCGGCTTTTGTTTGGCATCTAAGCCAATTTTCACCAGCGGCAAATTGGCGGTGCGGCTGTGGCGATACCAGGAAAGTGTCGCCACAATGGAGTTCGACGGGCTGAGCGATTTGATCAGCTCTTTTTGGTTACGAAACAGCGAGGCGTAATCCTTATAGAAAAATGTCGCCACCAGGGCGATGCAGATGACCGACACCACAATTGACGCGGCGCGTTTGGCGATGTTTTTCCACAGAGGTTCGTTATGTTTAATCCGAATCCAGAATACCAAAAGGGCAGCGAGCAGGCCGCTGCCACCCAGCGTGATAATTAACTTAGGCGACAATAGAGCAAAGGACTCGGACGGTGTGGTATCCAGAATATTCACGATCATCGAGCGATCAATAACAATGCCGAAGGTCCAGATGAAATATTGCGCAGCCGCCGCCACTAATACGAACAGCGCAAGAATAAGCCGGTCAAGCCAAACAAAAGAGGCGAGGGTGGCGATAATATTGATCACGCTAAATGCCACCAGCGGCATTGAGACGAAGACGAATATCGTGCGCAGCGTATCAAGCGGCATTGCTGCAATCACCTGACGATAAAAGGCAATATTCAGGAACACCGCAATATAAATTGAAAATAGCGAAATAAACGTCAGCCGACTTAGCGTCGGTCTTTTGCGCAGCGAAAACGTCATTGGTCCATCCGTAACAGTGAAGATGGCGCCAGATTAAGAAAAGAAGGTTAAGTCAACCTTAGGCTGAATCCTTTGAGGCAGATTTATCTTTAGACAGCATCATTGCGGCTGACCGTGGTGAACAATAATTCGCGCAACCAGCGATGCCCGGCATCGCGGTGCGTTCTTTCATGCTACGCCACGGTTTTGGTGAAGCCTGAATCTCCAGCGGCGGCGCGCGCGTCCCATCGCATTCAAAGCCGCATCGGTGACGCCGTGAAAATTCCCGCCGAGATAAGACACCAGCGCGTGATTCTGTGCGCAGAAGTGGTTAACGTGAGATTTCCAGGGTGGGGCAGCGACGATCGTCTGGACGTGCTGCATGCATGGTTGATCGAAGATCTTTCCGATAATCGCGTGCGCCTCCTGACGCAGGAAACTCAAAACGGCAAACCGGCGGTTGAGCCGGCAAAAGCGCAGGCGAACCCGATGATTAACGGCCATCAGGATTGGCGTTTGGTCAAACTTGCCACGCGTGCCCATATTCATCAAACACCTATTGCGCGATAAATCGCGCGGTGATTAGATAATATTACTAACGTAATTTCATCACTTCCTCCTGCGTCAATCCGTTTTAATCCTCTATCTCCTTGAATAGAAGAAATTCTCCACTGAGGTCTAAAGTCATCGGCATTGCTGCCGATACAAACCTGTGAATTTTTTTTATCAATTAGCCTCAACCATTAATCATTGTTTCCTCCGCACGACAGAGGATTTTTCAATCAAGGATTTGATGTGAATTTACCCTTTTCTAAAAAAGCTGCATTCGTGCTGATCGCCGCTTCTCTGACTTCCAGTTGTGCCTCAATGAATGACTTTGCTCGTGATTACGGTACCGCTGCCGGTTGTATCGGCGGTGCCGCACTGGGTGGCGGCATCACTTATCTGGTGACTCACGACGCCAGGAAAGCCCTGGTGGGTGGACTGGCAGGCGGCGTAGCGGGATGCGTGGTCGGAAACGTTTGGCAGAATCGTGAACAGGCTCTGGCTAAAGTCGCCGAGGAAGAAAAAATTCGCATCAGCACTCAGGCGCTTAAGGCGCAGGAGAACAGCAAGCAGGAGCCGGTTGGGATTGTTGCACAAGTTGAGGACGGTACCATGTTCGCCATCGACAGTGCAGAACTGACCAGCAGCGGCATGCGTCAGGTGCAAAAAATTGCCACAGCGATGAAAGGCGGCCAGCAATCCTCCAACGATGTTTTGCTGGTGGTGGGACATACGGACGCCACGGGCAACGCCGAACACAATCAGCAACTTTCTGAAGCGCGTGCCCGCAACGTTGGGCTGGTACTGGAGCAAAGTGGCATTAAAGCCAGCCAACTCTATTTCCAGGGCGTGGGTTCCTCACGTCCACTGGCGGATAACGATTCCCTTTCGGGTCGGGCACAAAACCGCCGGGTTGAAATCGTGGCGTTGGCGAATGAAGCACTGTTACGCCAACGTCTGGCGCTGGAAAGCAATAACCCACTGTATTTGCGCCACAGCTCTGCTGCTGAAAATACGCTGGCGCGTACTTCAACCACCAGGGCGGCACCACGTATAGCGAGCAAGAAGGCTGCGACTAAAAGCGTTGAAGTAAAAGCGCCGGAAGTGGTGACCCAACCCACTCAAGCCATTGCTGAGAGCAATCCCGTTAACTTTGTCGATTTTGGTGGCAAGCCCACCAGCGCAAAGGTTACGGGTCTCGCCAGCAACTTAAAGCCGCTGTCGCAAGGTTTCAGCCTGATTAGTCAGGCGCAGGCCAGCAGTGTCAGCGGTAGCTGTCTCACCGATCTTCCCCGCGTCAGTGGGCTGGCTAAGAATTTAGCCAGCGGTAAGGCGATCGATCAGCATGATACGCGGGAATATCTGCCCAATATGAACGGGCGCGCGTGGGCTGGATTGGTGAATGGCAACCTGGTGACATTGACGCCAGTGTTTGTTCTCAAGGAGGGTGCCGTGGTGACGCAAAACCCTCAAGTGCTCATCACGCCAAACTATGCGCAGGGCAACCGCAAGGCGCTACAAGGCATGGCAAGTGTCGCCAACAGTTGGGAAGGTGAAGACAGCATTCTTTACCGCGTCTACATCGCCGATGCCCAGCATCAACCGATCTCCTGCGTCGACCTCTTGCTGCCGAAATCGGGCAAGCCTGCGCAACAAGGACAGCTCTTTTATAGCAATCATCGTCAGCCGTGGCTGGCCAATTACGCTCCTCAGCGTGGATAAACGGATAAAACTCTTATGGAAATTTTAGATACCTTAATGCAGGCGATCGCCACCTATCGCTACATCTTCTGGCCGCTTTTCGGGCTATTGGCGCTAACACTTGGCGTGATCAAATGGTGGGATCAAGTTCGTTACTTCTTTCTCAACCTGTTTTGTTCCCTACCGCTCTTTGGCCACATCACCCGTTTGTCGCGTAGCCATGAATCTCGCCGTGCGGGCACCGGCGGACGCATCTGGCATCCGGCTGAAGAAGCGTTGTGTGGCAAGTTTTATCAATTTCATAGCATTTCAAACCGCGATGCCGATTTTTATCTGCGCTGCGTTAACTATCTGAACAAAGTGGATGAGCGGGGCCGCAAACCGACCAGCGTGGTGTTGTGGTTATGCAGTATCGCCCTCGTCATTCTGGAGGCCTTTATCTTTGCGCTGGTACTTTCGCCATTCATTGCCAACAACATCTCTGCGAACCAGGCGGAGCTGTCGGCGATTGTGGTTTCGGTGCTGATTGGTGTGATTTTAGTGCCCGCAACGCATTTAATGGGCACGCAGTTACACAAAAATACGCTGCTGAGCAAAATCCGCTACTGGCATAAAGAAGCGCGTCTGGAAGGCCATGCGCAGGCGTTGGTCAAAGACAACCGCGTCTCGCTGGAAAACAGCCGCATTGACGATGACGCACCAAGCTATTTGCAAATGCTCAACCGTGTGAACCACGGTATTGGCGCAAAACCGCAATATGTACAAACGGTTGTGACGCTGCTGCTGATCGTCACCTTTGCGGTAGGCGCCTATTTCATTCGTGCGGCAACCATTAATGCCGCCGAAACCCAGGCCGTTAATGGCACGCCGTTCAGCCAAACCAGCGCGGCGAGCAACGCTTCACCTTTTGAGTTGCCACAGCAAGCGGTGGAAGATAATCAGCTGGCTGATAAACAAGCGGCGAAAGAGGTCAGTGACAACCGCGTGTTCGCCTCCAAATTGACCTTCATTATTTTGTCGGTGATTTTCATTGGCGTGCAGATTATCGGTATTTTGATTGGTTATTACCGTTCTCTGGTCGGCATCGAATCGCGCCTGGCGGCGAAATATATTGGTAATTTCAGTAGCTCTGAAGAGTTTGCCGCGTGGTACGCCATGCGCCGTGAGCGCGTAGAGCGTGATGCGCAGGATAAACTGGCAAGCTTGCAGAATCGTATGGCGATGCAACGCGCCAGTAGCGCCAGCATTGCACAAACTGATGTTCGGACCTTCGACGATTACGTGCGCGGTAAGCAGCGCGATAAAGCACTGGCTGACGATCAGCATCAGCAATTTAACGCCACGCGCGCAACCGTTGCTCAAGAGCGACCGGTACATCAGCCAGAACCGGCTTTAGTATTTGAACCTACAACGCCAACACCTGCACCGGTGGCACTGCAAACGGCACCTGTTGCTAACGCCGATGAAAAGGCGCGCATCGCGGAGTTGGGCGATTTGACAGCCTTAGATGATGAAGAACTGCGTTTGGTGGCTGAGGATTTGGGTCTGCCAATGGAAGCACTGCTCAGTCGTCGTAAAGTGCAGCGCGTGCTTAATAAGGCCAGAGGGTAATCAGGTGAAGATCAGCAAATGGTGTTTGCTGCTGTTAGCCGGGGTGAGTGCCCTGGCGCAGGCTGCGGATCGCAACGATATCCCGAGCTGTTATGACTATGCCAAACTCAGTCAATATCGCCCGGCCAACAGCGGTCGTGAGCTGGTGGTGATTATTGATCAAACGGTTAAAGTGCCGCTGCAGATCAAAAATGCCAGTTGGCAGCAGATTATGCGTTTTAGCCAGCCCGGCGATCATGTGGTGCTGTATCAGTTCTCGGCGTTGTTGCAGAACAATTTCATGCAGCGCTTATTTGATGGACGTCTGGAGCCGCTACTCACGGACAAGAAGATCCGCGACAATCAAGGCATGGAGAGTTTGAAGAACCTCGACAAATGCCTGAGTGAGCAAAAGCAATATTTCGCGAGCGCAATGGGTGGGTTGATGGCAAAAAGTTTCGCTGAGAAGGGCGATAACATCGCTAAAAGCGAGATCCTCGATAGCCTGAAACGCATTAGTCACGATCTTGAGCAGGATGAAAACGCGTCACGCACTCTGTTTCTGATCTCCGATATGTTGGAAAACAGCGCTTTTGATAGCTTCTATCGCAATAACGCGCTGCGTTTGCTTTCGCCTGAGAAAGCGTTGCAGCAGGTTAAACAGCAGAATTTGTTAGCGGATTTTGCCGGCGCTAAGGTATTTGTCGCAGGTGCAGGATTGATTGATACCGACGCGAAAAATAATTATCGCTCAGGCAAAATCATTCAGCAGCTTGAGATATTCTGGCGCGACTATTTTACTGCGTCTAATGCAGAGTTAGTAAGTTTTGGTGCACCGGCGTTGAATGTAGATTTGCAATAAATTATTCAGAAACGATGTATTCACTGCCTCAACGTCTGGCCAGGGCAGTGAATATGAGTCGTGACTTCGTTACCATAATGGTTTTAGGGTGGATTACCCATGTTCATCTGCTCACCGTTGATCTGGGTAAAGCGCTTTAACATCTCCCGCATCTGGCATTGAAAGAATGTGTGCATATGGCAAGGTCCGCTATGAGTGAGGAGCGGAAGTTCATAATTTTTTCGACAATCTTCTAAGCGGTTATGCTAGAAATAAACAGCTACAAAGGGAATGGACATGACATTGTTTGAAGAATGTAAGGAATTGCTCAAGGCAGATTTTGATGTTGTGGAAGGAGATGATTTGAGCATGGTAATGGATATTTTTCATCAATATCCATGGCATAGCGGTAAAATTATGTGGCATGAAATGGAATTCAGCGATCATGAAATTACTGATGAGATGTTTAATGGGGGCGGCTTAGGTAATGAAACTGTATTTGTCATAGCGGATGATGCTAATGTGCCTGTGTTCAAAACGCATCTACAACTCATTGTCGATAATATCTACGATGTTATCTCCATATCATCTAATGTCTTTATATTTAATGATAATTTAATGATGCAACCATTATTTCCTCACGATTTTATACGGTTTAGTTTGCGAAAGTGATTCGCTGAAGTTCTGGCCAGAACCCCGCATATTAGTACATTCCGATGTTAGCAATGTCTGCTTTTAGCACGTAGCTGACCATCGGACTGAACTGAAGGTCCGCTGCGAACGAAAGCAGGCGTAGTTTTCAATTGCTGATTCTTTTATTTAATATCCTAACGCACGATTGACTTGCTCATATTGATACCCGTTACTCCAAAACCGCTGCTCTCGTATACATGGAAAGCACGAGCATTATCTCCAGCTACGCGTAGTCTAATCTCTTTAAAACCCTTATCCTGAAGATCCTCTTCAAAAGCGCGAAGAGCCTGTTTACCCAATCCCCCTCCCTGAAGTGAATTAAAAATATGAAAATCATAGATAAATACTGTGCGCATTGCCGCGTCTGGTTTGTACCAGAGATAGCCTACGTGCCTCTCAAATACATCTAATTTCGCGAAAATGGACAGTAAAATTTGCCCGTGCGTATTCACTCCTTCCGCAAGCAACTTTGATATTTCCTGCCTGGCCATCGTTAGAGAATCACTTTTAGACATTCTATAATTTGACGCTATCTCAATTGCATAATCAGGAATAAAATATTCCAGATAAGCAGAGTACTCTTCTTCTGTCATTGAGCGAAACGAGACCATCTTTTAATCCTTATTGAGGAAGTCATACAGACAGAAAGGGCCATACTAATAGCGCCAATACCAGTGTAACGTCAAATTATTCGTTTATGGAATAACAACACTTCCGATCGATTACATGAAAGTGATACTCAATGTCCGCTTCTGGCACGAAGCGGACAAGCTAACTGAGTCGAGGTCGCTATGAGCGAAGAGCGGACTTTTAGTCAAAAAGATCCCCGTTTTTGCTTAGCTGAACATTGCCTATATGCGAAACGCTTGCACTGGCAATTTCAGAGAGTGCCAATTACTATCCAGAATCTATGGATATGAACATTTTGGGCTTTATGCCAGCCTTACTCCCTGTTGCCCTGTCTCCCGGAGCGAGCTTCACTCTCGTTATGAACAGTGCTCTGACAGGAGGTAACAAAGGTTTATTTAGAACCCTCGCCGGAACCGCTCTGGGCATATATACCCATGCAATTTTTATAGGGTTTGGTATCACGGCAGTGCTCATCTCGTCGTCAGCAGCGTTTGCTGTGCTTAAAGTAACCGGAACTGTCTATCTGCTTTGGTTAGGCGCGATGCTTATCCGGAGAGGGATAGCGGTAAATTCAGGCGGGTTTACTGGTGCAAAGCATTCCGTGACTTTAAAAGAGGCTTGGCTGGCTAATGTTTTGAACCCTAAAGCCATCCTTTTTTATTTGACGGTCGTTTCACAGTTCGCAGGCGCGAAGGGTGGCGTTTACAACTACCTTATACTGGCATCAGTTCATATAGTGGTTATGAGTATCTGGCTTTTTGCAATCACTCAAACGCTCATATTCTCAGCCAAAAAAACTAACCCGCGAATGCTGCAAAAGTACGTCAACATTGTCGGCGGGATAATGCTCATAGCTGTTTCTCTGCACAGCCTTATCGATTAACTCCTTAGAAATACCGTTGTTCCTGATGGTCTCTACGGCCCGCAGGCCAGAGGCCGGCAAAGGCAAATTTCCTGTCAGGGACTTCCGCGCTTGATACCATCTAAAAGACTTCAGATGTCTTCATGGGCATTTCCGGCCCATCCTCTGCATTCAGCTTTTTTCCCGGCGTGGAGGCGAGGGCAACGATGCCTTTGCGGCGGCCCACAAGTAACAGAATGTCGTTGTCATTAAGCGGCATGTCAGGCGGAACGGCGATGACTTTATCGCCGCGTTTCATGCGTTCAACGGTAACCGGGAAAGTGGGTTAGCTAACGCTTTAATCTGAGCAATGCTTCTGCTCGCGGCCGCTCCTGCCAGAAACACCCGACCTATCAGTTCAGGTAAAGCAGGCATCTGTCCTGGCGCCAGTATGATTGCGCCATGCATCAGTCCCTGTTCAGCTTTCATTGCGTCTTGACGAATAGAGCGCCCCATAATTTTGGCAAGAATGTTAACGCGGATAATGATGGTACTCAGGGAGCCGAAGATGTATGTCAACGCATATCGCACCGCGACATTCCCCTGCATCTGCTGGAGCTGTGCTGGATCAAGTTCAGTTTTGCGATGGCGACCGCAATTCTCTTGTCCAGCGCAAATATGCGCCCAGTTTAAATTTACCACTCCACGTGCCTACAGCGAGAGAAAGAAAAAGCGCCAGCTCCGGTGATAATCGAAAAACTTCATGAATCAAATCCATAGAAATATATCCCGCAGAGAAAATTCTTAGGGCTCAGGCATATTTTTCTGCCTGAAGAGTGATTATTCAGTTAGAAGAAACGTCAGCGTTTGATGCTTATCTCAGGGTAGCTTTATAATTTACTTTCGCAAATTAAAACCCTAAAAAACAGGTTCAAGGGAGTGCAAAATACTGATAAATAGTCTGATTTTAATCGTTACATTTTGAAGGCGAACCGGCAATTTATTACATACGGTTAACCTTTTTATTCATTTTTCGACTGAGTCAAACTATTAAGCATTATAAAATGGTTAATCATTATGGAAAACTCATGCAAAGTGGCTATATTATTCCTAAGCAAATGACTTGTATCTGTCATCTAAATGCTAATATTATGTAAATAATTGATATGCAAATGCTTGCGCATTGTTTCATAACATGCTCACTTAGTAATACTACAGTATTTAGATTACGCGGGTGCAGCAAGTAACATTCCACACTTTGCCACTATATCGGAAAATATGAGGTCGTTATGTCAAGTGAATCAGTTAATGATATATCAAAAGACTTATCCGCCTTTGTAGGGACGCATTTTGTCTATACCTATGATAATGGATGGAAATATGAATGGTATGCGCGTAATGACAATACGTGTGATTACAGGATTCATCAGGGGTTGGTAGGTGGTCGTTGGGTGACAAATCAAAAAATGAATGCCGTGCAGTTCGCACCTGGCATTTATAAAGTCGACTGGCACGAGCCGACAGGAACCTGTGTGAGCCTGTTATTTGATATTGAAAGAAAGATCATTCATGGCACCATCTTCTTTCCTCAGTGGATTGCAGGTGAAAATCAACATCCTGAAAAAACAATTTGTTATCAAAATGAGTTCATTGAGGATATGCATCGCTTTCGCGATGAAGGACCGGCATATCCCTATGTTGTGATACCCGAATTTGCCAGGGTCACGTATATGAAAAATGAAGGGCCTGATAATGATGCTGTTATTAATATGCCCCCAGGTCAACTTCCGGACAATTTCTTCGATGGGAAATAATTAATTCCGGACATTACTGCTTTATTACACTGACACCTCAAAGCCAATTCATTTGGACGCTGAGGTACCGAACAAAGTAGTAGAGATTTTAAGTGAGCGGAAGAGCCAGGAAACCTCGCTACTTTTTTCAGGCCAGCCAAATGGTTCAGCTGGCCTTTATTTAAACGTTTTTAATAAGGGAAGTGGTCAGCTCAGCGCGACCCTCACTTTTAGTGCAATCACCAGCGCGGCAAAACACATTATGCAACCCGCGGTAATGAAAACACCGGTTACGCCGCTGAGACCAAAAAGTAATCCTCCCAATGCAGCACCCATAGCAATTGAGGATTGAACTGCTGCGACTACCATGCCGCCAGCGGTTTCAGCCTGATCGGGAACGGAACGCGCTACCCAGTTTGACCACGCAACGGGTACGCCACCAAATGCCATCCCCCACAACGCGACGAACAACATCAATCCTGCTTCCTCAAGTGGCAGCAAAATCATGCTTAATGCCGCTAAACCAACAAGTGCTGGCATCAGTACCAGGGTAAGACGCAGGCTTTTCTCCATCAGCCACCCGGCCAGCAGCGTACCGATAAAATTAGCGACGCCAAATCCAAGCAGTATCAAAGACAAACGATCCACATCAAGTTGAACGATATTTTCAAGAGCCGGACGAATATAGGTAAACAGCGCATATTGACCCGTATGGGCAATCACACAACCCGTCATTCCCACCGCAATGCCTGGGCGGCGGAGTAAATCCATGACAGATGCCGTAATCATCATTTTACGCGGAGCCATCCCAGGAAGCGTAAACAGCTGGAAAAGCAGTGTCAGCAGGCCAACTGCGGTTGCAGCGATAAAAGCACTACGCCAGCCATAAAGCCCACCTAAATAGCTTCCCAGCGGGATCGAAACCACGGTACCGACAGCAATACCGCTAAAAATAATAGAGAGAGCACACGGGACGCTTTTTGCAGGGACCAGTCGCATAGCTACGGCAGCAGCCATACTCCAGAAGCCTCCCAGCGCGATGCCCAGCAGAATGCGCATGACCAGCAGAACAGCCAGACTGGAGGAGAGTGCGACAAGCAGGTTGGAGGCGATCATCAGCACGGTAAAACCAAGCAAAACAGCTCGGCGATCATAATTACGCGTCAGGCGGGGAACCATCAGACCCGCAAACAGGGCCACCACAGCTGTCACCGTCACAGCCTGACCAGCAAGCGCTTCGGTTACACCTAGATCCGCGGCCATGGGTGTTAACAGGCTGGCAGGAAGATATTCTGCAGTCAGCAAGCCAAACACGCCCATCGTCAGTGAAATAACGGCCATCCATGCGGATTCTTTGGGTTCCGCACTGTTCAAACTAACGGATGCAGCTTCAGTTGCTTCATTTCTCATAACACACTCTTTTATTGGAGAAAAAATGATAACTCCAAGTCTAGAGTTCAGCGGCCGGACGATCTATGATGCCACATCCTGATTTTTTACCCGAAACTCCGGTTATGCATGTGAATAAACACTTTGCCCTGTCATCCGAACTCATTAGTGAATTGCTGCTGGAAATGCGTCTGCGTGGCGTGCAGTATCGCCGTTTACAGACGGGCTCTGAGTTTGGCGTCGGTTTCAGCAACAGACCCGGACATGCCTATTTTCATTACATCGCAGTGGGTACTGCTGTGCTGCGCACACACGATGGTACGTTGCACGAACTGAAAGCCGGGAGCATGGTATTCATGCCGCAGGGCGAGGAGCATCAGCTTTTATCGGATGTCAGCTGTTCATTTCAACATATCGACACGTTCGGCTCTGCTCCTTTAGGCGAGGCCGTCAGCGGAATTAATACCTGCCCGAGTTCGCATCCGACACCCAGCACAGTTCTGTTTTATGGCTGTATGGAGTTCGATCTTGGTGGAATGCAGGGCCTGGGTAAACTGATGCCGCAAGCCATCGTGGTTGAGGCAAATGAACAGATTTATCCGGGGCTGGTTCCCGTTCTGGGCGCAATGAAATCTGAAATCTGTTCCGGACGCGCGGGCTTCGCGGGCATTATGGCACGCCTCGCAGAAGTGGCGGCGGCCATGATTGTGCGTGGATGGATTGAAAACGGCAGCGAGAACGCCGCTGGTCTGATCGCTGCGTTACGTGATCCACGACTTGCCCGTGCCATTCTGGCGATTCATCGTGATACAAGCCGGGAGTGGTCTGTTGCCGAGCTTGCTGCCCAGTCGCATGTATCACGTTCTGTTTTTGCTGAACGCTTCAAATCAATTATCGGCATACCTCCGCAGCGCTATGTAAGGGAAGTGCGAATGCGCATCGCGGGTCACTGGATTACTCACGATAAGATCTCAATTGACACCGTAGCGCTTCGCCTCGGCTATGCCTCGCAGGCAGCCTTTAGCAGAGCGTTCAAGCGCATTAATGGGTATCCGCCGGGCGCTATGCGTAAGCGAACAGCGAGAGGCGTTAATACAGTAAGTGAGTGAATGCTATTATTGTCATTTGCTGGATTGAATGTAGAAGACCTTAAAAACTGAGCGGAAACGACTTTTCATCATTCTACGGATCGCAAATTTTGCAATGTCTACTTCTGGCACAAAGTTGCTTGTTGTAAGAAGCGGATATCTGTAATGAGCAAAGAACTGACATAACGTTTACAGATGCTGGTGGTTTTGAAATTACGCAATCAAGCAAGATGATTAATTCTGATCTGACTGACTTTGTCACTAAAAATTCTTTCCGAATATGCTTTTCGTCCATGTAGGAAAGCACGATTTTTACGATGCGATAACGAATCTTAAATCAGGAGCCTGGGATTCTAAATTGAAGTCAAACGAATCTACGTTTAACGGAATGATGAATATGTCATGCTTAAAAAAATATGTATAGTGGGTCTTCCCCAGTAATGAGGATATAATCGACAGTTCTACATTTTACGTTACTTTACTCATGCTTCTAGTCGTGTCAGGAACCTGGGCTTCTAAATTGAAGTTAAACGAATTTACGTTTAAAGGAATAACGAATATGTCATGCTTAAAAAAATATGCATATGCCCCATTTATATCACTACTTTATGGTGTTTCAGCATTGGCCTCACCAGATTTGATGTATGACATTGATAAGAAGGACTATTCGGTGTCAACAGAGGTAACGCCACAATTTTCCTGGGATAAAAGTGAGTCTCAAGGTGATAAAACCCAATATTGTCTTACTCCTCGCGATCCTGGATGCAGCAAAATGTGGCATGAGGAAAAAGCGAAGGATTATTCCTGGTCCACAGAGGTAACGCCAAAACTATCTTGGGAGAAAAGTGAGTCTCAAGATGATAAAACTCACTATTGTCTTACCCCTAGCGATCCAGGATGCAGCAATATGTGGCATAAGGAAAAAGCGAAGGAGTATGACGAGCGGAGGCAGCGTTCCCAACAAAAAAGGCTTTATAATTAACATAAATGATCGTTCAAAAGCTCATATTCAGTTTTCCATAGTGGGATATTACGCCTGGCTTGTAACGTTCTTAATAGTTAGGCTGATAATATTTGACGATTCATTTCTTGAGAATTTTTTGCAGCTTATTTAGAATGCATCTAAAAATCGCACCAAACCGCCTCGTATTCATTTACTGATTCGCGAAATATTATGAATTGGACAGAATAACTTGAGCGTCCAAAGTCAGTTCCTTTTGGGAATATTGTCTGACCAGCTTGTTCGTATTTTCATTTGAGCCACGCTGTCAGGGAGATTGAGGACCACAGAAATAAATCCAAATGTCTGTCGCTACCGTAAATCGAGCGTGGCTGGTCGTTTGGCGCCTCGATCCCATGTTAGTGTTTTATAAAAGCTCAGCTGGTAATTCCGCGCTTGTTTGATGAGTGCAGATACAACAGTTATGGTTTTGTTGTCGCTGATTTTGGACAGCATAACAAAGCGGGAATGGCGTTCAACGTGGGTGACGATATAGGAGTTAGTAGACATCTCTATGTTTGGTCGGGTTAAATATGGCTAATTCGTTAAATAACCTTGATCCCGAGCTGAGTTGATCACACCTGCACTACAACCCATATTCCTCGCGCAACAACCCAAACAGCCAATCGTTATGCCACGCATTTCTCAGCCAGTAACTTTCTCGCAGTTCACCTTCTAATACAAAACCGACTTTTTCCAGCAGTCGCCGTGAGGGCGTATTGCCTGCGGTGACGGTAGCGCTTAGGCGTCGAATGCCGCCGTCGCTGAATGCATAGTCACAAATCGCGCGGAGCGACTCGTGCGCATAGCCTTTGCCATGCGCTTCAGGTGCGAACAGAAAGCCGACTTCGGCGCAGTCATTTTCCCTACGAATATAACCGCTGACGCCGAGGCGATTGCCTGACTGTTTTTCCCGCACCACCAGACACAGCCAATGCGCGCTGAATGGCGACCAGCGCGGCAATCTTGCTGTAAAATCGGCGTGAATTTTTTCATCGGATTTTGCATCGGCGACGTAATGCATGACGTGAGGCGAGAGCTGGAGCTGACGGAAGAAGTCCCAGTCGTCTTCCGCGATCTGCGAGCAAGTGAGTCTGGGCGTGTCGAGATGCAGGTTAGCGGTCACTTTTCACCTTTAGAATTCAGATTACTCCACAACGATATTTTACAACGCTCATAACGTAGCGGCGCAATTTATTGCGCAATATCAGGCTAGTTGCGCAATCGCCATCACATTGCGCGATAAATCGCGCCGCTACGGATACATGCAAAACGTGATTATTGCTGGAACCGCAACGCCACACCAAACGCCTGCTCGGCACCAACAATAATCGCCGACTCTTCTTCGCGGAACGGCACATCACCGAGCAGAAGGCTGGCTTTCACTTTGCGCAGATCCGAGGTGCGCAAACTCAATCCGGCCATGCGCGCGCTGCCGTCGTAATCAATCGGCAATCCGGCGAAGCGCTGCGTAACGTATTCCGCGGCGGCAAAGCGTACCGTTGCCACGCCCGCTTTGAGCACAAACGCGCCTTCCTGACAGGCGGTGAGTTTATCTGCACCGAATAAACGGCTGTAGGGCTGCGCAGCGGCGGCGGGATCCTGCGCCACCACCACGAACTCGACGATATCGCTCACGCCATTCGGATGGACGCGCCACGCGTCCTGCCACACCGAATCCGGTGTGTCGTGCTGACAAAAGAAGCTGCGGCCGTTCGCAACCAGCGACGGGCGCAACCGCACGGTGCGGAAGCGTGCTTCCTGCTCGGTGCCGTCCGGCAAAGTAACGGGACGGAAAAAGCTCGCAGGCAGATCGCCGTCGATATCCTGGCTCTCAAGATAGCGCCACACCGCATCGGCATCCTCGGTTTTCCACACTAATCCGCTGAGGCCAATCGGCGACTGCCACAAATCCTGGCGCAGATTGCCGCGCCCAGGCTCAAACCCCAACAGCTCCAGATAGTTATCTCCAAAAATCGCCAGATGATTACTGGAGCCGAGCGAATGATGGCCGCGCTCGGTCAGCTGAAATCCCAGGCGACGAAACAGCGCGCTGGCGTCATCCAACTGGCTGGTAACGTTGATCACCACATGGTCGAGACGTGGAACAGGTACAGAAATCGCCATCGCTTTTCTCCTTGCTCTCATGGTCACGATGCCAGCGCCTGTTGTTGGCGCAGCGTCAGCAGCGCGCGCTGGGCCAGCTCGGTAAAGTAATGCACCGCCGGTTCCAGCATCGCTTCATCCGGATCGAATCCGGCGTGATGCAGGCCAAATTCACTGGCGCTGCCGATGCTGACGAACGCGCCCGGCAGCTGCTGCAGGTAGAAGGCGAAGTCTTCGCCACCCATCTGCGGCGTGCCGACCTGTGTTTGATAGCCTTGCTCTGCGGCCAGATCCAGCGCGAAATCGGCCCATTGCGGGGTGTTGAACAGCGAAGGCGGACCTTCCTGCCACACCAGCTCCGCCTGTGCGCCAAATCCGGCGGCGATCCCGTTTATCAGCGCATCAATTTTCTGCGGGATTTGTGCGCGAATCGCCGCATTATGGGTGCGCACCGTGCCTTCCACCTCCACCGTTTGTGGCAGCACGTTCCAGCTGTTGCCTGCGGTAAAGCGCGTCACGCTGACCACCACCGACTCCAGCGAACTGAACACGCGGCTCGGCAGCGTTTGCAGCGCGGTGACGATGTGGCTGCCAATCACGATGCTATCAATGCCTTCATGCGGACGCGCGGCGTGCGCACCTTTGCCGTTGATAGTGATCTGGAAACGATCGACGTTGGCATAATAGGCACCGCCGCGCGTCCGCAGCGTGCCGGTTGGCAGATCCGGCGCATTATGCAGGCCGAAAATCGCCTGCACCTCTTTCAGCGCGCCCGCCGCCAGCAGCTGTTTCGCGCCGGTAAAAATCTCTTCGGCTGGCTGGAACAGAATGCGCACGCGGCCAGGCAGCTGGGATTCGATGCGTTGCAACTGCTGTGCGACGCCCAGCATCACGCTGCTATGCAGATCGTGGCCGCAGGCGTGCATCACGCCCGGCTGTTGGGAGCGCCATACTTGATCGGTTTGCTCGTCGATGGGCAGGGCGTCGATGTCGGCACGCAGCGCAATCAGCGGTTCACCGTGACCGATTTCTGCCACGACACCGGTTTTCAAATCCAGCGGCAGCAGCTTGACGTTGAGTTCCTGCAACCAGCGGGTAAGGCGCTCGGTGGTGGCAAATTCCTGATCCGACAGTTCAGGATGCTGATGCAGCTCGCGTCGCCAGCGCACCAGCTGTTGATGTGAAAGATCCGTCATGGTCATCCTTGTGTGTGTTCAGGTAAGAAAGGTTCGCCGAGCGTCAGCATCAGGCGATTTGCCCAGGCAAAGAAGGCGGCGGATTGAATCAGGTCCAGCAGCTCCAGCGTGCTGAATCCCTGAGCGCGCAGCGCCTGCAGCTGTTTCAGGCTGGTGGCGGCAGGCGTAATCGATAAGGTAGCAACCAGATCGATCTGCGCCGCCCAGCGCGCCGATTGTCCGTGCGACAGCTCAGCGCCCGGCGCGACATTCAGCAGCTTCTGCACCGCCGGTTCATCTTTCGACAGCTGGCTGGCTTTGCGCGCATGCACCGAGGCGCAGTAGATGCAGCCGTTGACCTTGCTCACCACCGTGGCGGCGAGTTCTCGCTCGGCGCGCGAGAGTCCGCCTGCGGTGTAGAAGATGCCTTTATCGGTTAGCGTGCGCTGCTCAAGCAGCGGCTGATTGCGGCCCAGCAGGCGGAAGTAATCAGAGTCGCTATGGCCGAATTTCGCCAGCGTTGCCTGCTCTTCAGCGCTAAATTCATGCAGCGGTTTTGCTGCCAGCCACGGTTCCCAGCCGAGTTCCTGTTGGGTAAAGGCGGTGAGGGCGGTTTTCCCGCTGACGGTGAGCGGCGCATCGTGCCATTTACCGGCCACCGCATGCGGCTGCGACGCCGTCTCTTCACCGTTGAGCAAACGCAAACCCGCAAGCAAGCGGCTCTGGAAGCTGACAAAGGCAATCAGCTGCGCCAGCGTGACGATGCCACGTGGCGACCATCCGGCAGTTTGCAGCGTCTCGATGTGCTGCGGCGCAGCATCGACCGGATGCAGGCTCAGCAGTTCCGCAAACGCCAGACCCGCAGCGAAGCGTGCGTTGTTAGGCTGATCCGGCTGGCGGTAATGCGCTTCGAGACTCGACGCGCCATGCCAGGCCGCGACCTGCGCGGCGAGGGCGAAACGTTCTGCTAACGGCAAATCCTCATCATCCTGCGAAAACAGCACGTCGTAGCTGCCTTGCGTGTGCTGGGTGGCGGCGTGACGCTCGGCGCGGGCTTGCGCCAGTTCAGACGCGGGATCGATATCCGCCAGCGCGGCCAGTAAATCAAACGTTTGAGACATGAAATTCTCCTGTTAAGCGTGGCTTAGCGCACGCAGCGCGGGCGCAATATGCTCGGCAATCAATTCGATAGAACGCAGAATGTCGGCGTGTGGCGGATCAATGGAGTGCACCTGGAAGCTGATATCGGTGACGCGTTGCAGCGACGTATCGGCCAGCAGCGATTGCCGCACCGTGTCGGCATCGCCGAAGTGCGCATCCAGCTGACGCGCCTGTTCGTCCAGCGTGTTGCCAATCACGTGTCCCGATTCACGGAAATGCTGCGCCTGGCGCTTTAAGCCCGGCTCGGCAAGACGGCGCGCGTAGTCGTTGGAATCGGCCACAAAAGCGGTGCGCGATGCCAGAATGCGCGGCGCAATGCCTGCTGGTAAAGCCGCCAGATAGGCATCAATCATCGGGTTTTGTATCTGGTGGAGCGGCAAATCAGGCTGGCCCGCCGGACGCGGCTGGGTGCGCGACAGCATCAAACCGTGCCCGGCAAGGCCTGCGCGCGCCGCACCTTCCACCGAGAAGGTGGCGATCCACACGCGCTGCGCCAGCGTCGGCGCTGCGGGGTAAAGATGATTCTCCGGATGGCCCAGCGTATCGCCGCGCCAGGCGCTCAGCAGCTGATGCAGATGATCGGCAAACACGCTGGCGCGCTGGTCGATAGTGATACCGAACGGCAGAAACGAGGTCGCGGTGCCGCCCGAACCTAAACCGACTTCGAGCCGACCGTTGCTCAGCAAATCCAGCACCGCTGCATCTTCGGCGACGCGCAGCGCGTTCTCCATCGCCAGCGTGATGATGCCGGTGCCAAGCCGAATAGTGCGGGTGTGCGCCGCAACGTGGGCCAGAAACAGCAGCGGTGAAGGCAAGCCGCCTTCTTTCTCGTGAAAGTGGTGCTGAGCAATCCACGCGCTGTCAAAACCGGTGCGCTCGGCGTGCTGAATCTGTTCAGTTGCCAGGCGATAGCGCTGCTGTGCGGAAGTGTCATCCAGCAGGCGAGTGAAAAAACCAATGCGTTTGCGCGTCATGCAGACTCCTTAATCAGCGGACGGAAAGCGGGTATCGCGTCAATCAGCGATCGGGTATACGGATGCTGCGGCGCGCTAAATAGCGTGACAGTGTCACCTTGCTCCACCACTTCACCGGCGCGCAGCACGGTGACGCTGTGCGCAATGCGGCGCACGGTGGCGAGGTCGTGGGTGATAAACAGATAAGTAAGGCCGAGCTCGCGTTGCAGTTGTTGCAGCAGTTGCAGAATCTGCGCCTGCACCGTGACATCCAGCGCTGAGGTCGCTTCATCCAGCACCAGAATCGCCGGTTGCAGAATCAGGGCGCGGGCGATGGCTACGCGCTGACGCTGGCCGCCAGACAACTCGCGCGGTTTGCGCGTCAGCAGCTCCAGCGGTAACGCCACGCGCTGCGCCACGGCTGCGACGCGTTGCCGGCGCTCGTCGCTGCTGAGTTTCTCAAAGTTACGCAGTGGCTCTTCAATGATGGCGAACAGCGTCTGGCGCGGATCCAGTGAGGCAAACGGGTTTTGATACACAAACTGAATCTTGCGGCGCAGCTGACGTTGCGCTTCGCCGCGCAGCGCGGTGGCATCGATGCCATCGATCACCACGCGGCCGCTATCGGCCTGCTCAAAGCCTAAAAGAATGCGCGCCAGCGTGGTTTTCCCCGAGCCGGATTCGCCTACCAGCGCGTGCGTGGTGCCGCGCGCTACGGTCACGCATACCTCTTTCGCTACCTGCAGCTGCTGCTGGCGACCGAGGGAAAACTGTTTATTGATACCGGAGAGCTGAATCGCTGGCGACGAGAAGTTGGCCTGTGTCGGCACGGACAGCGCGCTGTCGCCCGGATCGGCGTCCTGCAACAGCTGCCGCGTGTAAGCATGCTTAGGCGCGTTGATCACCTGCGGCGCCGGGCCTTGTTCCTGAACTTCGCCATGACGAAATACCAGCAGGCGATCGGCGCGTTCTGCCGCCAGCGCCAAATCGTGCGTGACAAACAGCACCGCCGTACCGGATTCGCGGCGCAGCACATCCAGCAGATCGAGAATGCGTTTTTGCACCGTGACATCCAGCGCGCTGGTGGGTTCATCGGCAATGATAATCTGCGGACGCAGGGCGAGGGCGATAGCAATCAGCACGCGCTGTTTCATGCCGCCGGAAAGCTGATGCGGATACTGCGTCAGACGCTGTTCCGGATGGCTCAGCCCCACTTTTTGCAGCAGCTCCAGTACGCGCTGCTGACGTTCGGTTTTGCTGATTTTCAGGTGCAGCTGCAACATTTCACCGACCTGATCGCCAATGGTTTTCACCGGATTGAGCGAGTTGCCCGGATCCTGCGGCACTAAGCTGATGCTGACGCCGCGCAAGCTATCAAGACGTTTAGAAGACCAGCCGGCGATATCGGTGCCGTTCAGCACAATTTTGCCGCTGTCACGACGGCCATTTTCCGCCATCAAACCAATAATGGCCTGCGCGGTGGTGGTTTTGCCGGATCCGGATTCACCGACCAGCGCCACCATTTCACCCGGCTGCAACTCAAAGCTGACGTTGTGAACCACCGCGCGCCACTCGCCGCGCTGGCGATAGCTGAGGGTTAAATTTTCAATGGCTAATAACGCGCTCATGCGTCACCTCCGGCCAGTTGACGACTGATGCGGTTGGCGGCCAGCACCACGGCGACTACCACAATGCCGGGGAAGGTGGTGAGCCACCACGCGGTCGCCAGATAGTTACGTCCTTCGGCGATCAATAAACCCCATTCAGGCGTCGGCGGCGGCGTGCCGTAGCCGAGGAAGCTGAGCGTGGATAACGCCAGAATCGCCTGGCCAAACTGCAAGGCGGCGAAGGCGATCACCGCCGTTAGCGAGTTGGGTAAAATGTGACGCCACAACACGCGCCCGAAACTGCCGCCGCTGCCGTAAGCCGCTTCGACGAACTCGCTGCGGCGTACGCGGACCACTTCGCCACGCGCCAGGCGGGCAAAGCTGGCAATCGAGGCGATGCCCACCGCCAGCGCGGCGTGCACGGTGCCAAAACCCAGCAGAATCAGAATGCTGAGCGACAGCAGCAGCGAAGGAATCGACAGCAGCACATCCACTAAGCGCATCAGCCAGTTCTCAGTGCGACCGCCCATCGCGCCCGCCAGCACGCCGAGCGTGGTGCCGCCAATCAGCCCCATCGCCACCGCTGCGACCGCCGCCGACAGCGACTGTGACGCACCATAAATAATGCGCGCGTAGAGATCGCGGCCCAGCTGATCGGTGCCGAGCCAGTAAGCGGCCTGCGGCGGCAGACGTTGCGCGCCAGGCACGCCTTCCGTCGGGCTGAAATGGGTAAACAGACCCGGCGCAAATGCCGCCAGCAGCGCCAACAGCATCACGCCCCACGCCAGCCACAAACCTGGCTGGATGTTGAGCACGCGGGACGCACGTGCGTTGCCGTTGCTTTGACGCGCAGTTGAGTAATCGACCAGACTCATCGGTTGCCTCCGGCAATGGATTGCAGACGCGGATCGAACAGCGGCATCAGCGCATCGACCAGCAGGTTAATCAGCACAAACGCCAGCGCCGAGATCATCACCACCGCCTGTAACACCGCGACGTCCTGATTATTCACCGCCTGCTGCGTCAGCTGACCGACGCCGCTTAGGCCAAACACGGTTTCGGTAATCAGCGCACCGGCGATCAGTTCCCCGAGCAGCAAACCGGCAACGTTCAGCACCGGCAGCAGCGCATTGCGCATCACGTGATGCCACAGCACATGGCTTTCGCTGGCGCCTTTAGCGCGCGCGACCGCCACGAACGGCTGGGTAGAAACCTGATCGATGCTGCGCAACAGAATCTGCGCCAGCGGCGCGGAGATTGGGATCGCCACGGTAATCACCGGCAGAATCAAACCCTGTAGCGCCGACGGATTGATCACCGGGATCCAGCGCAGCTGGAAGGAGAACAGCTGAATCAGCGCGATGCCGAGCCAGAAGGTCGGTAGGGAGATAAACAGCGCCGGAATTGATTGCAGCACCGAACGCAGGAAGCGCAGCGCTGGCAAGCGCGATAACGCCGCCAGCGCGAACGCGATAAGGGTTGCCAGCACAAAACCGAGCAGCGCCAGTTGCAGCGTGGCGGGCAGGTTGCTGATCAGCTGTTCGCTGACCGGCACGCCCGCCTGCACCGAGTAACCAAAATCGCCGCGCACCATCGCCAGCAGCGTGTGCACGTACTGCTGCCAGAGCGGATTATCCGCGCCGTAAGCCAGTCGCATTTCGGCAATTTGATCCGGGCTAAGGCCCAGATCCGGGTTCTGAAACTTGATCAGCACCGCATCGCCGGGCAGCACCTGCAGCAGAAAGAACGACAGGGTAAACGCGGCCCACAGCACCAAAACGCTTTGGCCCACTCTTCGCAGCAGTGAACGTTGCATCATTAACCTGCCTTAGTGTTTTTCCAGCCACGCGCCGTAGAACGACGGACGACCCACGGCTTCAAAATTCACGCCTTTCAGCCACGGCGCACCGGCAAACACCTGCGGTTCTTCAAAGATCGGAATCACATAGGCCTGATCGAGCAGATAGCGCTGCGCCTCGCCGGTCACAGCCAGGCGTTTTGCCGGATCGACTTCCGAGGAGATCCCCAGCAACAGCGTGTTCAGCTTGTCGTCGCGGAAGTTCTGCACCTTGTCGCTGGAGCCGCCTTTTTGCAGCAGCGCATCACGGTTAGTCGGATAGAACTGGCTCTTCACCACGTCAGGATCGGCGCGGCCCACTTCGGACACCACCAGCGGGGTTTTCAGCGGATCGAGGTTATCCAGCACGCGGCTGCCGGCATCACCGGCTTTCACCGCCAGCGCGGCGCCAACCTGACGCCACTGCTGTGCCACCAGCTGCAGCACCTCTTTGTTCTGCGGTTGCGGCAGCGATTCATAAATGGTCAGCGCCAGTTTCTTGCCATCCTTTTCGCGGATGCCGTCGCTGCCCGGTTTCCAGCCCGCTTCATCCAGCAGCTTTTTCGATAACGCCGGATCGAATTTCAGCTTGTCGGCCAGATTGACGTAACCGGCCGCCGAGGTGGCGATCACCGAGGTGGCCTGCGGATAGTTCGGTGAGAACAGGGTTTGCACCACTTGCTGAGCGTTGGTGGCGTGCAGCAGCGCCTGACGGACTTTCACATCGCTGACCAGCGGGTTATCCGGGCGGAAGCTGATGCTGTCGTTAACGCCACGTGTGGGTGCAGCGTAAATCGGGAAGTTTTGCTGCTGCGCCTGTTTTTCGTCGTAGGCTTGCACCTGACGAATAAAGTCTGCCTGGCCGGCCAGCAGCGCGCCAATACGCACGCTGTCTTCCGGCGTGACGATGAATTTAATGCCGTCGAGATTGGCGGGACCTTGCTGGGCGAGGTTTTTCGGGCCCCATTGATAATCTTTGCGCGCGGTTAAATCGACCTCGCGGCCGAGTTTCTCATCGCTGACCACAAATGGACCGGAACCAATAATATGACGCGCATCGCCGAGTTGGTCGAAGCTACGCTGCAGCGTACTGAGGGAAACCAGGCCCGAACCGATGGTAGCGGTGCCCTGTAAAAAACCGGGAGATGGCTTTTTGAAATAGAATTTCACCGTCTGAGGATCAATAACTTCACTGCGGTCGTAATTATTGATCACTTCGGAAACCGGCAGGCGCTGGGCTTTATTTCCCAGACCGTAAGTATCAAAGTTTTTGGCTACCGCATTGGCATCTAATGGCGTGCCATCGGAGAAAGTGACGCCGGGACGAATTTTAAAGGTATATTCGGTTTTATCGGCGTTACTGCTCCAGCTTTCGGCAATCCACGGTTCCACTTTTAAGGTTTCAGGATTCTGCCACGTCAGCTTATCGGTAATTTGATTCAGAATACCGCCATTGGGATAAAAGCCACCGGCGGGTGGATAAAGGTTGGTATGTGCCTGTTGTTCGAGGTAAACCAGCGTGCCGCCTTTAACGGGCGTGTCTGCCGCGTGGGCGCTAAAAATCCCTGATAGCAGGGCCAAACTCAACGCCTGCAAGTGAAAATGCTTAGTCATGGTGTTTCCCTTTTTAATCAATAGCCCGACGGGCGGTTTTCATCATTGAATGCCGCACACGGGAGTTGAACCAAGGAATTGCACTAAGCTTTGCTAAAAAAAATAAATAGGCGTTCTGTTCATACGATGGGGCGCCATAAATGGCGTAATGCTTATTAGCTAAGCCATTGGCGATGGCGCTGACCGGTGCCACTTTTGGTCCGGCGGTCCTCGCGCCGCTTACGCGGTACCTTCACTTCGCTCGTCTGCCTGACGGACCGGCGGAGACGGGACGTCCTGTCCCGGCTCCGCCTTTCGCCCGCGTCCTGCGGGCTCTCCTGGCTTCCTCGCTTCGTTCAGCGCTGCGGATTGCCGGCCCAAAAGCGGCCCCGGCCTGCTCCAAACCTTCAGTGCGTGTTGTTGAAAAGGGCACATTTGCCAGAGGCGCTGACGCGTCTGCTGCGGCAAAAGGGCTATCCGCAGCGCTGAGGCTTTTACGTTGGGCCAGGAGCCTCACGCAGGGATGCGTGAGGCAGTTCGGGGCCGGCCAGGACGGCCGATCCCCGAATGATCCGTCGGCACGACGTGAAAGCCGAAGGTACCGCGCTAGCGGTGCGAGGACGGCCCGTGACGCAGTAGATGTGTCAGAGCCCGCAGCAGATTTAAAGCACAATGATTTGACCGGTTGTTACATCACGCCCATTAAACGCGGTAGCCATAGCGATAACGCCGGAATATAGGTAATCAACATCAGCACAATAAACAACACGCCATAGAAAGGCAGCATGGCGGTGACCACTTGCTCAATCTTTTGCTTACTCACTGCGCTGGCGACAAATAGTACCGTGCCGACCGGTGGCGTAATTAAACCAATGCCTAAGTTGGTTAGCATTATCATGCCGAAATGCACCGGATCGACGCCGAGTGCGGTGGCTACCGGTAATAGTACCGGCGTCAGAATCAGGATCAGCGGTGCCATATCCATTAGCGTCCCCACCACCAGTAGCAGCAGATTAATGCACATCAAAATCACATACTTGTTACTGGAAAATTGGGTAAAGGCTTCGGTAATAATGGTGGGTAATTGCATAAAGGTCATTACCGCACCAAAACCGGCGGCGAAGGCGATCAACACCATCACAATGGTTACCGTTTTGATGGTACGAAACACCAGAATATGCAATTGCGTCCATTTGAAATCACGATAAATAAACATGGTGACAAAGAACGCCCAGATGCAGGCAATGGCTGCCGATTCCGAGGCGGTGAACACGCCGGACAGAATTCCGCCGAGAATGATGAAAATGGTGAACAATCCCCAAAACGCATCGAAGAAGATTTTCAACGCCTGCTTGTAAGGGATGCGCTCACCTTTGGGATAGCCGCGTTTACGCGCAAATCCCAGGCACATTACCATTAAGCAAAAACCCAGTAACAGGCCAGGAATGATGCCGGCGACAAACAGCGATGAGATGGTGACAACACCGCCGGTGGCGAGCGAATAAATCACCGAGTTATGGCTGGGCGGGGTTAACACCGCTTGTACCGAGCCGCTGGCCGTTACCGCCGCAGCGAAATCACGCGGATAGCCTTTCTCCTCCATCTGCGGAATCATCACGGAACCAATCGAGGCGGTATCCGCCACCGAAGAGCCCGAAATCGCGCCAAAAAAGGTTGAGGCGACAATATTCACCAGCGACAAACCGCCACGAATAAAACCAACGAAAATATAGGCAAAGTTGACCAGCCGTCGGGCAATGCCGCCTTCCGCCATAATCGCACCAGCCAAAATGAAGAACGGAATGGTTAACAGTGAAAACTTATTTATGCCGTTGGTAATCTGAATTACCACCGCTTCCAGTGGTAAATCGATCCACCATGCCCCGATAAACGCGCTCAATCCAACGGCAAATGCCACCGGGAAACCCACCAGCAGTAATACCACCAAACTGCCTATCAAAATCAGTGCGTCCATTTTCTTCTCCGCTTAGTGGGTGCCGCCAAGAGTCACGATGGCGCGTTGGCTTTGATCGCCATTAACCAATCTTTCAATGACAAACAGCAGGGTGAAAATCGCGCCGATTGGGATCGGCAGATACATTTCGCCATAGGTCACCACCGGTAATGAGGCCAGCGTTTGCACCCACATCGCTTCACACAGGTTGTAACTGGCGCGGAAAATCACCAGACAGGTGATGATCATCAGCGCGTCAGACAACTTCAGCAGCCAGCGCTGATTCACCGGCGAGAGCCGGTCGGTCATTATCGAGACGCAAATATGCGTACCGGCGCGGAACCCGACTGGCGCACCAATAAAGGTAAAGATGACCATGCAAATGATGGCGACCGGTTCTGGCCAGGATAACGCGTCGTTCAGCACATAGCGGGTGAAAATCCCGATGGGAATCACCGTCACCATGATCAACAAGGCAACAGCGGCGATCGCCATGCACAGCAAATAAAGCCCATCCATCAGACGAGAGTATGCAGTCATAATGTTTACCTGATTAAAACGCCACGCAGGCACGTGGCGTGGGGAGGATTACTTCACATCAGCAATTTGTTTCATCAAATCCTGATATTTCCCGCCAAACTGATCGCGCACTGGCTGGGTGGCTTTCATGAAGGTTTCACGATCGGTTTCCTGGAAGGTCACGCCACCGGCTTTCATCTTCTCAATGGATTGTTGGGTGTAAGTTGCCCAGAGCTGACGTTCTTCCTCCTGTGCCTCTTTGCCTAATTTCTTCAGCAACGCCTGGTCGTCAGCCGAGAGGCGATTCCACAACGGTTTAGAGTAGAGAATCATTTCAGGCTGAATGAAGTGGCTGGTGAGGGTGTAGTATTTGGCGACGGGCATATAGTTGTGGGCAACAAAGGTTGGCGGGTTGTTTTCAGTGCCATCCACCACGCCGGTTTGCATGGCGCTAAACACTTCGCTCACGCCCATTGCCACCGGGTTTGCGCCCATGGCTTTTAAGGTCGCCAACGAAATCGCACTGTTTTGCACGCGGATTTTCATACCCTTAAGATCGTCGGGTTTGGCGATTGGCTTTTTAGTGATCATGTTGCGCACACCGGCGTCGGTCCAGCCGAGGAATATCATGCGGGCGTTAGGATCGTTATCGAATTTCTCGACGATATTTTTCCCGATATCACCATCAAGCACCTTGTGCATATGATCCTCATCGCGAAAAACATACGGCAAGGTTAATACGCTGGTTTCTGGCGCGATGGTGGTGACCGGTGCCAGCGAAACACGGATCATGTCAATGGCGCCCAGTTGCACCTGCTGCAGCGTTTGGTCTTCATCGCCTAGTACGCCACCGGCGTAAACCTTCATTTCTAATCGGCCATCAGTGGCTTTTTTTAGCTTCTCGCCCATGTGTTCAAGCGCCACCACGGTGGGATAACCCGCCGGTTGAACTTCGGCCACTTTAATGACCTTGGCGGAAGCCACTGCCGGGCAAAACGCTGCTGCAGAGGATAACGAAACGACCAGAAGTAATTTTTTAAACGTCATGCTTTTTCTCCAGCTAAGGGGAGGCAGGAAGGTGCGGCGCATTAATTTGTCGAAGGATGCCGCGTGGTGTCAGCATAGAGAAAATAGTGGCTGGAAAAATAAGGGAATGGCGATTGGATGAATTGCGTCACATTTTGAAACGATGTTTTAATAATTTTATATTGAGTGTCACATTTTCAAAACATCACCACAACAATCCATATCCTGTGGGGATAATTGTGTGTTTTCAAAGGAGTTTAAACCACATGGTCCAATCTATCTCCCTGATATGCATAAAGTAAATATAGATACGACAATATCATGTTTTACGAATCCGCCTTCTCCGCCACAAACTACTCGCCATATTCATGACGAAAAGGATAAGGCGCATGTCATACCGACTGAGTTTGCTGGATAAATCGCCGATTGCCGACGGAGAGACAGCCAGCCACGCGCTTCACCGCACGTTACAGCTGGCGCAGCAGGCGGAAGCCTGGGGCTATCACCGTTTCTGGTTAGCGGAACACCACAATACCGATCGCCTGGCGAGTCCGTCGCCGGAACTGCTGATCGCCTGGATCATCGGCCAGACGCAACATATTCGCGTCGGCTCCGGCGGCGTGATGCTGCAACACTACAGCCCGTACAAAGTGGCGGAAAACTTCAACTTGCTGGCGTCCTTAGCGCCGGGCCGCATTGACGTTGGGGTCGGCAAAGCGCCAGGCGGCTTGCCACTCTCAACGCGTGCGTTGCAGCTCGGCGTGCATCCGCAGGAGAAAGGCAGCTTCGCCGAGCAATTGACGCTGCTGGATAGCTGGTTGCAAGTGCCGCCAGTGGGCGATGAAGAGATTCTGCGCGCCACGCCGCAGCCGCCGCGTCCGGCCAATCGCTTCCTGCTGGGTGCCAGCGAAGAGAGCGCTAAACTGGCGGCAGAACTCGGCTGGCAGCTGGTGTTTGCGGCGCATCACAACGGCGATCCGCAACTGATGGAAAAAGTCCTCAACAGCTATCGCCAACACAGCAACGGCCAGCGCGCGCTGGTGGCGGTGCAAGTGGTGGTGGCGGATTCGCCGGCGGAAGCCGATCTGCTGGTGGATAACCTGCGCGTTTACCACGTCAGCGTGAAAGATGGCCCCAGCGTTAACGTCGGCAGCGTCGAGCAGGCCGAACGCTACGTGCGTCAGGGCGGTTATACCGATTACGTGATTGAACCGCGCACGCCATCGCTGCTGAAAGGCACCGCCGCGCAGGTGCATGCCAAGCTGGATGAGCTGCATCAGAATTTTGGCATTGAAGAGTTCGTGATTGATACGCCGGTGGCTGAAGAGCAGGCGCGCGTGAAATCACTCGAACTGTTGGCCACTCACCGTTTAGTCACCGCATGATTCGCTGCTTCCGGAGGCAGGTATGACGCAATTTAGCGAACATCAGCTGATTGACTGGCGACGTGAGCTGCACAGCTGGCCGGAGTTATCCGGTCGCGAAGTCGAAACCACCGCGCGCCTGCGCCGCTGGTTACAGGACGCCGGTTTGCGTCTGCTGGATTATCCGCTGGAAACCGGCGTAATCGTAGAAGTGGGGCACGGCGACACGTTGATTGCGCTGCGCGCCGATATCGATGCGCTACCGATTCACGAAGCCACCGGACTCACTTACCGCTCGCGCAACAGCGGCGTAATGCACGCCTGCGGCCACGATGTTCACAGCGCGGTGATGCTGGGCGCGGCCTTGCAGCTGAAAGCCGTTGAAGATCACTTGCCGGGGCGCATCCGTATTCTGTTCCAACCGGCGGAAGAGAACGCCACCGGCGCACGCCAGTTGATCAATGCGGGCGTGCTGGACGGTGTGCAGGCGATTTTCGGCATGCACAATGAACCCGGTTTGTCGACCGGCACCTTCGCCACCCGTGGCGGCGCGTTTTACGCCAATGCGGATAAATTTATCGTGCGCGTTTCCGGCAAAGGCGCGCATGCCGCGCATCCGGAAGAGGGCGTGGACAGCATTGTGGTCGCCAGCCAGATTATTCAGGCGCTGCAATCGCTCACCAGCCGCAGCTTCAATACGCTGGACAGCTTAGTGCTCAGCGTCACGCGTATCGACGCTGGCAAAACCTGGAACGTACTGCCCGGCGAGGCCGAATTTGGCGGCACGGTGCGCACCCATGACAAACAGGTGCGCGCGGAGCTGGAGCAGCGCGCCCGCACGCTGGTGGAGAATATCGCCGCCGCCAACGGTGCCAGCGCCACCTTCAGCTGGCATCCGGGTCCGCCGGTGCTGGAGAACGATGCGCGCTGGGCGCAGTTTGCCAGCAACGTGGCGCAGCAGGCGGGATACCGCGTGCAGACCGCTGAGTTACATCTCGGCGGCGAAGATTTTGCCTACTACTTACAGCAGATCCCCGGCGCGTTTGTCAGCATTGGCAGCGCGAGCGAATTTGGTCTGCATCATGGCGGCTTCAATCCTGATGAAGCGCTGATTGCCCCCGCTGCTCACTATTTTACGCAACTGGCTCAGCAAGCGTTGCAGCACCTCAACGCGCGATGTCGTGACGCCATTCTGAACTAACGCGATTCACCCTTTTAATTCCGGTTCTGCACGGCGACAGGCATGTCGCCGTCAGGCTGCGCCTTGGCAAAAGAGAGAACATTATGACTGCAAGACAACTGCGATTGGGCACCATTCTGCATGGCGCGTCCGGCAATATGTCCGCGTGGCGTCATCCGGCGGCGCTGGCCGATGCCAGCATCAATTTTGATTACGCCAAACACATTGCGCGCAAGGCTGAAGCGGGCAAGCTGGATTTCCTGTTTGTTGCTGATGGCCTGTTTATCAACGAAAAATCGATTCCCCACTTCCTCAATCGCTTCGAGCCGCTGACCTTGCTGTCGGCGCTGGCGGGCGTTACTGAGCATCTTGGTTTGGTCGGCACGGTTTCCACCTCATACAGCGAGCCGTTCACCGTGGCGCGGCAGTTTGCCAGCCTCGATCATCTGAGCGGCGGTCGCGCGGGCTGGAACGTGGTGACCTCGCCGCTGGAAGGTTCGGCGAAGAACTTCTCGCGCCAGCAGCATCCGGAACACGCGCTGCGCTACCGCATCGCTGATGAGTATCTGCAAGTGGTGAAAGGGCTGTGGGATTCGTGGGAAGGCGACGCTTTCGTGCGTAATAAAGAGAGCGGCCAGTTCTTTGATCCTGAGAAGCTGCACACGCTGAATCACCACGGCGATTTCTTCCAGGTGCAAGGGCCGCTGAATATCGAACGTACGCCGCAAGGACGTCCGGTGGTGTTCCAGGCGGGCGCATCGGAAGATGGCCGCAAGCTGGCCGCTAAACACGCCGACGCCATCTTTACCCATCAGCCGACGCGCGAAGAGGCGCAGGCGTTCTACCGCGATGTGAAAAAACAGCTGGTGGCGAATGGCCGCGAACCGGGCGATCTGCACATTTTCCAGGGCGTTGGCGTGATTGTTGGCGACAGTGCGGAAGATGTGGAGCAGCAGTATCAAACCACCGCCGCGCTGGTTTCCATCAAAGATGCGCTCAACTATCTCGGTCGCTTCTTCGATCATCACGATTTCTCACAATATCCGCTGGATGAGCCGTTCCCGGAACTCGGCGATATCGGGCAAAACAGCTTCCGCAGCACCACCGACGAAATCAAACGCAAGGCGCGCGAGCATGGCCACACGCTGCGCCAGGCGGCGCTGGAAGCCGCAACGCCGCGTCCGCTGTTCCACGGCACGCCAGAGCAGGTGGCCGACGGTTTGCAGCTGTGGTTTGAGAGCGAAGCGACCGATGGCTTCATCATTCAGGGCGGCACGCCAGATACCTTCGAACGCTTTGTTGATCGCGTGGTACCGATTCTGCAAGCGCGCGGTTTAACCCGCAGCAAATACCCCGGAACCACGCTGCGCGCCAGCTTTGGTCTGAAAGATCCGGTTAACCAATACACACAAAAATAAAACTTGAGAATAGACGCTATGCAGAAAAAATCCCTTATTGCGCTGTTGTTGCTGGGCATGAGCAGCGCCGTATTCGCCGAAGATGTGGCGGTTAACGGTCAGAGCATCAGTGTTGAAGCCAACAAAACGCCGATCAATACCGCGAAAAATGACGCCGCAGTGGCGCAGATCCCGGCTGGACATCGCTTCGCCGTGCCGGGTTCGTTCACCGTGGCGGTCGCCGCGCTGAATTCGCCGCCGCTGACGGTGTTCAGCGATGACAACAAAACCCTGCTCGGCAGCGAAGTGGATATCGCCCGCTTAGTCGCCGACAGCCTGGGTCTGAAACTCAACGTGGTGCCAACGTCATGGGAAGACTGGCCGCTGGGCGTGGCATCGGGCAAATACGATGCGGCGATCAGTAACGTAACCGTCACCAAAGAGCGCAAAGAGCGCTTCGATTTCGCCACCTATCGCAAAGATTCACTCGGTTTTTACGTCAAATCCAGCAGTCCAATTAAGTCGCTGACCAAAGCCGAAGATATTGCCGGACTGCGTATTATCGTCGGCTCTGGCACCAATCAGGAATCGATCCTGCTGGCCTGGGATAAAGAGAATCAGGCTAAAGGATTGAAGCCGTTTACGCCGGTGTATACCAAAGACGATGCGGCCCAAACGCTGGCGCTGCAGTCAGGCCGCGCCGATGCCTACTTTGGTCCGAACGTAATTGGCGCCTGGAAAGCGGCGCTGACCAAGCAGACGCGTTTGGTTGGCAGCGTCGATGGCGGCTGGCCTAAAGCGGCGCACATCGCGGTGACGGTGAAGAAAGATGGCGGTTTAGTGCAGCCGATCAACACCGCGCTGAATGGCGTGATCAAGAACGGCGATTACGACAAGGTGCTGAAGCGCTGGGGTGAAGGCGTGGAGCGTATCGACAGTTCAGAGATCAATCCGGCCGGATTGGGCGATTAAGGAGGCAGCATGAGCGAGCAACTGTTCCGCGAAGTATCACCGGAAGCGCCTGAGCTGCAACCGATTTTGACCGGACTGTTTGGTGAATATACCGCGCGCTACGGCGCGTTCTTCACCAGCCAAAAAGAGGTGGAGCTGACCGAATGGTATTTGCCGCCGCGCGGGCTGTTTATTGTGCTGGAGCGTGACGGCGAGATCATCGCGATGGGCGCATATAAACCCTACGACGAGGTGACCGCTGAGTTTAAACGCATCTGGACGCGCAGCGATCTGCGTCGTCAGGGATTGGCGCTGCTGATCCTGCAGGAACTGGAGCGCCGTGCGCTGCGTGCGGGCTATCAGCGCGTGTTTCTCACCACCGGTTTCCGCCAGCCAGAAGCGGTGAAGTTGTATATCGGCCACGGTTATCAGCCGCAGTTTGAGCTGCTGGAGGATATGGAAGTCTACAGCCAGCCGCCACACGATGGACGCTTGCGCTTCCTGAAAGTGATTGATGTACATAGCGTGGCGCAGGCCAGCTAAGGAGTTGTAATGCGTAATGAACCACAACGTTTAACCGTGGTGCCGGCGCGATATCCGGCACGTACCGTCGGCGCGATTGTCGCGCTGTTTATTCTGGCCAGCGTGATTGATTCGGTTGCGTTCAATCCGCGCTGGGAATGGGGCGTGTTCGCCAAATGGTTTTTTGATCCGGTGATCCTCAGCGGTTTGGGGCAAACGCTGCTGCTGACGCTGTTTGGCACCCTCCTCAGCCTGATTTTTGGCGGTTTGCTGGCGCTGGCGCGCCTCTCGTCATCCTGGCTGCTGAGTACGCTGGCGTTTGGCTATATCTGGCTGTTCCGCTCGCTGCCGCTGATCGTGGTGCTGATCATCCTCTACAACTTCTCCTATCTGTACGACACGCTGTCGCTGGGCATTCCGTTTACCGCGCTGTCGTGGGGCCATTTCCAGACCATCAATGTGCTCGGCCAGTTCCCGGCGGCGGTGATTGGTTTGACGCTGGTACAGAGCGCTTATAGTGCTGAGATCATTCGCGGCGGCTTTTTGGGTGTCGATCACGGCCAGTTTGAAGCGGCTTCGGCGCTGGGATTATCCTCCACGCGCCGTACCTTCCGCATCATTCTGCCGCAGGCGCTGCGCGCGATTATTCCTACCACTTTTAATGAAATCATCAGCCTCGCCAAAGGCACCTCAATGGTTTACGTGCTGGCTATGCCGGAACTGTTTTACACCATTCAGATGATCTACAACCGCACACAGCAGGTGATTCCGCTGCTGATGGTCGGCGCGGCCTGGTATCTGATCATCACCACCGTTCTGTCACTGTTGCAGCACAGCGTTGAGCGCTGGCTGGCGCGCAGTGTCACCCGTGAACCGCAGCCGTCGCGCTGGCGTCAATGGCGTAACCGCAGCGCCAAACCTGCAACCGAGGAGCTTTCCCATGTCCGAAGCCATTGATTACCGCAATCTGCATACCGCTGGCGCCATTAGCATTACCGGCGTGAGCAAGTCGTTCGGCAAACTGAAAGCGCTGGATGATGTGTCACTGGAGCTGGAACCGGGATCGGTGACGGTGATTCTCGGGCCGTCTGGCTCGGGCAAATCGACGCTGCTGCGCACCATTAACCATCTGGAGCGCGTTGATGAAGGCTATATCCAGATCGATGGCGATTACATCGGTTATCAGCGTCGCGGCGACAAGCTGTATGAGCTGAAAGAGCAGGCAATTCTGCGTCAGCGCATCAACGTTGGCTACGTGTTCCAGAACTTCAATCTGTTCCCGCATCTGACGGTGCTGGAGAATCTGATTGAAGCGCCGATTGCGCATCGTCAACTGTCTCGCCGTGAAGCGATTGATCGTGCCGGTGAGCTGCTGGATGTGGTCGGTTTGCGCCACAAAGCCGATGCCTGGCCGCGCCATTTGTCGGGCGGCCAGCAGCAGCGCATCGCGATTGCGCGCGCCTTGATGCTCAATCCGCGCGTGATGCTATTTGATGAACCGACGTCAGCGCTTGATCCCGAGCTGGTGGGTGAAGTGCTGGATGTGATCAAAAAACTGGCGCGTTCCGGCACCACGCTGGTGATTGTCACGCACGAAGTCGGTTTTGCGCGTGAAGTGGCGGACAACGTGGTGTTTATGGTCGATGGACGCATTGTTGAGCAGGGCAGCAGTAATCAGGTGCTGAATCAGCCGCGCCACGAGCGCACCAAACGTTTTCTGGCGCGGGTACTTTAATGGAAAGAGTGATTATTGCGGCGTTGCTGACAGTGATGTCAGGCGCGCCAGCCATCGCAGCAGAAACGCTGGATGCCAAAAACAACGAAACGCCGATCAATATAGCCGCGAATCCCCAGGCTATCGCGAAGATTCCGGCGGGTTTTCACTTTGTGAATCCGGGTTATTTGACCGTCGCCACCACGGCGATGAACTCGCCGCCGATCGGTTTATGGGCGTCGGATAATAAAACGCTGATCGGCAGCGATCCGGATATTGCGCGTCTGCTGGCGGACAGTTTGGGTTTAAAGCTGAAGCTGGTGCCAGCCGCCTGGGAAGATTGGCCGCTGGGTATTACCGCTGGACGGTATGACGTGGCGATGTTCAATATTGCCGTCACCGAAGAGCGCAAAAAGAAGTTCGATTTCGCCACTTATCGCGCGGATAACCACGCCTTTGCGGTGAAAACCAACAGCGCGATAACCGCGATTAAGGGCCGCGAAGATGTGGCGGGTAAGCGCATCATTGTGGGTTCGGGCACCAATCAGGAGCGGATTTTACTCAGCTGGGATGAGAAGAACCGCGCGCAGGGCTTAGCGCCGGTGCAGCCGATCTATCTCAACGATGATGCGGCGGCCACGCTGGCGCTGCTTTCGGGACGTGCGGATGCAACGTTTGGCCCTCAATCATTGGCAGCATGGAAAGTCGCTTCGCGCGGGCAGACCAAAATCGTCGGTCACGGCCCGTTCCGCGCTTGGGTGGCGGTGACCACTAAAAAAGGTAATGGATTGGATGTGGCACTGCAGCAGGCGATCAATGGCGCGATTGCCAGCGGCGAGTACAAACAAGTATTGGCACGCTGGGGCGAACAGGAAGAGGCGGTGGAAACCTCGCAGGTGAATCCGCCGGGGATTGTTTATCAGTAATTTTCTGTTCTGCTTAATTTTGCGAGAAAGCTCACGATGTGAAAGTTGTGGGCTTTTTTTATTTCATTGGGTTTTAGGTCGGCTCACATTAAATTTTCTATTGTTAGTTATGGCTTCCACTAATTAGACCAATGATCTCCCTAAAACATCATTCTGTTATTCGAAACGCTAATGTTTTAAAAATATTTTAGTGCCAGGATGCTTACGGTTTTGTGTGATGTGCATTCATTCAACGGAGGTAAGGGAATGCAGGAAAGAGGCAGCAGACTTGAAAGTCAGGTTAATGTACTTTTCACCGATGTGCCAGCGAACAAATCTAATGATGCGACTAAGCAAGATGTCGAGTCCAGAGGAGTTAAGGTGGAGTCGATAAACAGCGATTTGTATGAGGCGATAATGATACAAACTAAATGGCTGGTAGCAATGCAATTCATGACACTTGGGTTAGGACTTTTCCTCGCGAAACTGCTGTTTTAGTTAATATTTCGTGTGCCGGTCGCCATAAATGGCGACCCTGTAAAACAGCAGATTATATTTTGGCTTTTTTGATCCATACCTGCGCATCTGCGGGCGGCAGCGGGCGGGCGAAATGGTAGCCCTGAAACAGATGACAGCCTTTATCGCGCAGGTAGGTGAAATACTCCTCACTCTCGATGCCTTCAGCCAGCACATTCAGACCCATTTCACGCGATAACTCGATGGTTTTCTGCACCACAATCGCCGATGACTCATTTTTAAAAATCTGCATGATTAATGATTTATCAATCTTAATATCATCAATGGCAAAATCACTGATCGATTTAAGCGATGAATAGCCGACGCCAAAGTCATCAATCGCCCATTTAACACCTAATTGGCTAAAATGGCTGATTACGTCGCCAATACGCTTCTGGTCGTAGACAAAGGTGGTTTCAGTAATTTCAAACTTGAGGCGTTCGGGGCGGATTTTATAATGCGACAGCGATAACAAGGTATCCTGGGTGAAATCGCGGTGTATTAACTGCAGCGGACTGATGTTAACAGAAAACACCAAATCACTAAGGTGCTGACCGCGATCCCATTCGGCGATTTGCTGTAAGGTGTGTTCCATCACCCACTTGCCAATGTCGATAATCAAGCCACTTTTTTCGGCCACTGGAATAAACACTTCGGGTGAGATAAAGCCTTTAACAGGATGCTTCCAGCGCAGCAGGGCTTCAAATCCAATCAGCTTTTTATTGCTGTCGACTTGTGGCTGGTAATAGAGCTCCAGCTGATTCTTTTCGATGGCTTGTGAAAGTTCGCGTTTGATCAAATCGGTTTCGGAGTAGTTGCCGCGCAGCGTGAATGCCGTCAACAACAGCGCGATCATTGGCACTGCACAGTTGACGATATAAAAGCCGGATTCATGCGGAATATTGAGCTGAAACGCGCTATGTTGCCAGGTTAATCCGGTCGAGATAAAAAACAGATAAACCACCAGGCAGATTAACGGGAATATTTTACTTAAGTAAGGTGTTTGCTGGCGTAATACCAATGCTGAGCCGACGGTTAACGCCACCAGATAATTGTACTCTGAGTGTTTTTCTACTCTGTGGTCATTATCCAGCAGAAACAACAGCATTATGATCAGTAACAAAGCATGCACGATGATGTAGAGATGTTTGTTCAGCTTGTCACGGAATGCCGCAATGACAATATAAAATCCCATCGCGGTGCTCAGGCAATATAAGGCGGAAACACCATTTTCTCCCTTAATGAAATTCGTCGCTACCATATAAAAACCCGCCAGGATGCTGGAAAATCCAGCAATGAGCAGAGTTAAGCGCAATTTTTTTTCTGGGTTATTACCCTGCAAAATGAAGGGTAAATCTTTTAGCATGGAATATCTGGAGCTAAAATAAGAAATCATCTGAGGTTCTCATTTTTACTGTCATATTTATTAAATTGAATCGCATAATTATTCTAGATTCTTGCATCGATAAAGTCATAATTTTGTTTTCTCCTATCAGAGATTGTTCCTACCCAGTGCCCGGTAGGCGCGCTAGAATCAACGACCAACGGAAAGGCTTTTACAGAGCTTAAACTCACCTTCAACATACTGATTGCAATGAAAATACGATTCCTGTCTGCCAATGAACTAAAGCTGGCCGAGGTGCGTACCATCCTTGAGCCGGTCGGTGTCGAAGTGCTGCCCATCGCACGCCGTATTGAAGAGATTCAGACTGAAAATGAGGTTGAACTGGTGCGCGACAAGCTCACCAAAGCGTTCTCTATTATTGGTCGTCCACTGTTTGTCGAACACACCGGGCTCTATCTGGATGGCCTGAACGGCTTACCGGCCGGATTGACGCGCATCTTCTGGAGCCGCCTGAATGCCGAGCGCTTCACCAAACTGGTGAACGGTTTAGATAGCGCCTGCGTCACGGCAAAAACCGTGCTTGGCTATTGCGATGGGCAAAAAATGTATCAGTTCGAAGGCGAACTGCGCGGCACCATCGCCACCGAGCCTGCTGGTCCACGCGAATTTCAATGGGACTGCGTGTTTATCCCGGAAGGGCATACGCAAACCTTCGCCGAAATGGGCGAGCTGAAAAATGAGATTTCGATGCGTCGCCTGGCGCTGGATCGCTTCGCAACCTTTTTGAAAACATCGCGGGGATTGGCATGAAACCCGAGCTAAAACGCGCCTACGACGCCGGTAAACTGATCCTGTTCGCCGGTGCAGGCATTTCACGCAATCTTGGCCTGCCGGAATGGCATGAGCTGATTGCGCACCTGGCTAAAGAGCTGGGCTACGACCCGAAAATCTTCAATACCTACGGCACGCATCTGTCGCTGGCGGAGTATTACAAGCAGCGTAAAGGCTCGCTGGGACCGCTGCGCAGCTGGATGGATCGCGAATGGCATCGCCCGGATATTGACGTGCGCAGTTCTGAAATCCATACCATGATCACCCAAGGCAATTTCTCACGCATCTACACCACCAATTACGATCGCTGGCTTGAAATGGCGCATGAGGCGCACAACGTGCCTTACAGTAAAGTAGCGAACGCGGCAGATTTGGTGTCGTTGACTGAAGATAAGCGCCACATCATCAAACTGCATGGTGATTTCGACGACGATACGTCAATTGTGCTGGATGAAAGCAGCTACTTTGAACGCCTCTATTTTGATTCGCCGCTGGATATCAAACTCACGCACGACGTCATGGGCAACTCGGTATTGTTTGTGGGCTACAGCATCAGCGATTTCAATATTCGTCTGTTATTCTACCGCCTGACAAAAATGTGGGGCCGAACCGGCTTGGCCACCGCGCGTCCTAAATCGTACCTGTTCACCAACCGCAATAACCCGGTGGCAAAAGAGGTATTAGGGCAGTGGGGCATTGAGATGATCGTCTCGGAAGAGGACGATCCGCGCAAAGCGTTGGCGCTGTTCCTGGAAGAATTACTGGCTTAACAGCAGAAAGTCATTGCCTGGAAAAGTTTGATCAGAATATACTGTATATAAATACAGTTAATCGAGGTGCATCATGGCAGTCGAAACCAAATATGTTGTAGTCAGAAAGGGTGAAGAAAAGATGACGTTTGCCAATAAAAAAGACGCGGATGCCTGGGACAAAATGCTCGATATGGCAGACGCCTTTACCGATTGGCTACAGCAACATCAGCCAGAGTTGGGTGAAGCGCAGGCCGAAGCATTGGGTCTGCTGTTGGCTGAACAGAAAGACGCGGTGCAGCATATCCTGCGCACCAGCAAGCTGCCGGATATTGTAAAGGCAGAAGAGGTCGCGCCAACGCCTGAAGCCGCTGCGGAAACCGAGAGCGAAGCGGAAGCGGTAGCGCCGGAAAAGAAAGTCCGCGCGGTTAAAGCGGCCTAAGCCGTTTTGTCAGGTGCGCATTGATGCGCACCTGGTTACTCATCAATGTTTAATCTGGTAGCGCGTGCTGCGCCCGCCGCCGGGTAATTTCTCCAGACAACCTTTCGCCAGCAGTTCTGTCAGATGTCGCGTCGCCGTGGCTTTACTCACTTTCGCCACCTTCTGATACTGGCCGGCGCTTATGCCTGCGTTAAATCCCTGTTCACCGCCATCCAGTAAGCGATTCAGCACGCGGGTTTGCTCCGCACTCAGCTCAGCAGCATTGTGCATTAACCAGAAGCGCGCTTTGTTTTGCGTGCGCGTGACGGTTTCCAGCGCGCGCTCAAGGCTGTCATTCAGCACATCACAAAACCACAGCAGCCAATCTGTGACGTCCAGCGCACCGCGCTGCGTCTGCTGCAGGATGCGGTAATAATCGGCACGTTGCGCCAGAATCGATGCGGACATGGCATACAAGCGGATGCTCTGGCTATCCGCCTGCGCCAGCGCCAAATCGGTCAGGGCGCGGGTGATGCGTCCATTACCGTCATCAAACGGGTGCAGCGTAACGAACCACAGATGGCACAGCGCGGCGCGCAACAGCGGGTCGAGTAGCGGATCCGCGCGGCTGTGATTAAACCACGCGATAAATTCTTCAAGCTGTGCCTCCAGCCCGGCGCGCGGCGGTGCTTCGAAATGTACTGTTGGCCGATCGATACGCCCCGAAACGACCTGCATCGGTTCATCACCGCGCAGCGTGCCGACATTCAGTCGCTTGATGGTCCATTCGCTTGCGGGGAATAACCAGCGATGCCACTGGCATAAACGCGCCAACGTGAGTTCCTGATCGCGTTGCGTGATGGCATCCATCATCATGGTTGCCAAACCTTCGGAACGTTCGGAAACCGGGTAAGGCTGATCGAGCGATACACCTAAACGGCGGGCAAGGGACGATCGTACCGACTGCGCGTTGACGCGCTCATCTTCAATCGCTGAGGAAGAGAGGATATTGCTGAGCAGCGTATCCAGCGTTTGTTGATCGCTGTTATCTTGCACGCTGGCGCGGCCCAGCAAGACGCCGCGCTGCTGCTGCAACTGGCGCAGGCGCGGCAGTAATTTCTCATCCTGCCAGCGAAACTGCGGCCAATCAGGCTGCTGCCAAATCCACATCATAAAGTCACTCCTGAATCGCGTGAGCTGAATAGAACGGATATTCGGCTCATATATTGAGCTGAATAATAGTCTGTAATCGGCTCATTGACCAGCAGAGAGAGCGTGTATTGGGCGCTGACCTGATGACGGTCGCCATAAATGGCGCCCCAACGGAGTTTGGTGCGTTGCCATCAAGTTCCACCGCCGCGCGCCGATAGAGTGTTCAAAGGATGCACGCGCACAGGGAGTGGTTCTGAATACCGAAAAGTGTCAACTCCAGGAGCGCCATAATGGCCAAACACGCATCACCCAAGAAAACAATGAGCACCCGCACGCAGATGCTGCTGACGGGCGCCTTAACCATCACACTCGGCTTTGCCGTAACCATCGGCGTGCTGAGCTGGCAATCCAGTAACGAACAAAAGTCACTGGCCGAAAGCTATCTGCAGCAGATTGCACAAAGCCAGGCGCTGCAAATTCAGCATGAACTTAGCTACGCGCGCGATGTGGCGCATAACCTCGGCCACAGCTTGATCGCATTGCCAGCGGCGGGCATTCAGGACCGTAAAGTTGCTGATAAGCTGATGGAATCGGCGCTGCGCGATAATCCCGATTACCTGTCGATCTCGGTGATCTTCGAAGAGAACGCCTTCGACGGACGTGACGCGGAGTTCGCCACCCAAGCCAATGCGGCACCGAAAGGTCGCTACGCCTTCTTCGTCGATCGCGATCAAACCGGCAATTTTAACCTGCATCCGCTGACCTCGATCTTCACGCCAGGTCAGGGCGATTACTATCTGCTGCCGCAAAAAAGTCAGAAAGATATGCTGATTGAGCCTTACAGCTACGCCTACAACGGCGTGCCGACGCTGCTGACTTCGGTAGCGGCGCCGATTGTGAGCCAGGGCAAACTGTGGGGCGTGGTGACGTCCGATATTTCGCTGGCGTCGCTGCAGGAGAAGGTCAACAAAATCAAACCGTGGGATGGCAGCGGCTATGCGATGTTGCTCTCCAGCGCGGGTAATGTGGTTTCCTATCCGGATAAAAGCCAGACCAGCAAGCCGTGGAAAGGTGATACCCATAACTTCAGCAGCAGCGTGATGGAACATCATGATGCGTTGCTGGGTGAAGATGCGCTGGTGACCTGGCAGCCGGTGGTGATTGGTAACAGCGATCAGAAATGGTATCTCGGCGTGGTTGCGCCGGTCAGCCAGGTGATGGCGGCGGCGCATCGTCAACTGATTAACGCGGTGATCCTGATGATCATCAGCATTCTGGTGGTGTGTACGCTGCTTGGCATGCTGTTCAGCCGCAAAGTGCTGAAGCCGATTGGTGGCGAACCGCTGGAAGCCGCGACCATCGCGCTGGCCGTCGCCGATGGCAAACTCGATAACGTCATCACGTTGAAAGGTCGCGATAACAGCAGCTTGTTCTATGCGCTGCATACCATGCAGAACCAGCTGCGCGATATCGTGGGACAGATTCAGGATGCCAGTTCGTCGGTGCGTCAGGGCGCGGGTGAAATCGCCAGCGGCAACCTCAATCTCGCCTCGCGTACCGAGCAGCAAGCTGCCGCGCTGGAGCAAACGGCCGCCAGCATGGAGCAAATCACTGCCACGGTGAAACACAACGCCACCAACGCGCATCAGGCGACAACGCTCACCGACAACGCTACGCACATTGCCAGCCGTGGTGAAACGCTGGTGGGCGAAGTGGTGCAAACCATGGCGCAAATTGACGACAGCGCGAAGAAAATTGGTGACATCACCGCCATCATCAATAGCATCGCCTTCCAGACCAATATTCTGGCGCTGAACGCCGCAGTAGAAGCGGCGCGTGCCGGAGAACAAGGACGCGGCTTTGCCGTGGTGGCGTCGGAAGTCCGTAATCTGGCCCAACGCAGCGCCAATGCGGTGAAAGATATCGGCGCGCTGATTGAAGAATCCACGCAGCGCGTCGGCAGCGGCGTGCAGCTGGTGCAGGATGCGGGCAAGACCATGCAGGAGATGACGCAGGCGGTGAATTCGGTGCGCACCATTATCGGTGAAATTGTGATTGCTTCCGATGAGCAGGCGCGCGGCATCAGTCAGGTGACCATCGCGGTGAACGAGATGGACAGCACCACGCAGCAGAACGCCGCGCTGGTGCAAGAGATGTCTGCCGCCGCCAGTTCGCTGGAAGATCAGGCCTCGCAGCTGGCGAACACCGTTGGGCGTTTCCAGCTGAGTTAATTGAGCCTTAGCTAAGAACGCGCTGAGCGTGGCACGCCGTTTTTCTCTGAATAACGGCTGCCTATCCACCAGGTGATCAGCGCCGCCAGGGCGATTGCGCCTAGCACGGCAAACGCACTGCGATAGGAATAGGCTGCGGCAATGTTTCCCGCCAACGCGGGACTCATTGCCGCGCCGACGCCCTGCATGAGCATGATAAAACCCTGACCGGCATTGGTATGTCCGCTGCCCTCAAGCACCTTCACGATATAACCCGGCACCGCCACGCCCAGCAGACCCGCCGCTACGCCATCCAGAATCTGTACCGGAATCATGAAATAAGCGCCGTCAAAAGCGGAGGCAATCAACGCACGTAATGGCAGCACCAGCAGCGCCGCCGTGATCAGCACGGGGTAGCCAAAACGCGGTGCGTGACGTGCAGCATACAGCGCCATGGGAATCATCACACATTGTGAAATAACCACCGTGGCGGCAGCATAAAGTCCGGGGCTGATGGCTGCGTTGTGCGCTGCCGCCACCCGCAGGCTCAGCATAGGTAACAGCGCGGCATTGCCAAGATGGAAGAGTAACAGCGTAACTCCCGTAATAATGACGGCAGGATTACGGGCAATCTGATAAAGACGCGGGACGTTGCTGGCCGATTCGCTGCCAGAAAGCCCGCGCGCGGCAAGGTTATCGATGTCGTTATGGCGAATAGCCAGCACGGCTGCACCTGCGCACAGCGCCATCGTCGTCATGAGTACAAACACCGCACCCGTGCCCCACAACCACACTGAAGCACCCGCAATAATGGCGGCTGTCATATTTCCGCCGTGGTTGAAGGCTTCATTTCTCCCCATTTGATGGCTGAATCCTTGCGGACCGGCCAGGCCAAGGGTAATACCCGTCAACATCGGCGCGATGAGCGCGGCAGAAAGGCCAGTCACAATCTGCGATAAAACCACGATCCATCCCTGATGGAAATACCACAGCAGCAAGGTGGATAGGGTGATCAGGAGTGAACCGATGAGCAGCAACGATCGTTTATGGCGAGTAGCGTCTGTGGCTAAACCCGCCGGCAGGGTGGCAACCAGACCTGCAAGGCCACCGGCGGTCATCACCCAGCCAATATCTCCTGCATTCCAGTGGCGTTCTGTCAGAAATATGCCGAGAAAAGGCCCAAGACCATCTTGTACGTCAGCCATAAAAAAGTTAACCAGACACAGAGCCTGAAGCGAACGCAGTGGCATAGGAATCCTTAGCAAGTAATCGGAACGGGACGAACGTAATCATGGCAGGAAAACGGCAATTTTCCTGCTGTGATGGGCGTTAATTATGTTGCCGGGTACCAAACCGCTGCCGATACTGGCCGGGCGTGACGCCGGTGAGTTTGCGGAAAATTTTGCGGAAAGCGGAAGGGTCGCTGTAGCCGATCTCCCAGGCGATCTGATCGACCGAACGATTACTCAGCTCTAGCGCATCGCGCGCTTTCATAATGCGTACCTGCTGCAAATAATCCGTTGGCCGCAGGCCGGTCGCTTTCTGGAAATGGCGCAGAAAAGTACGTGGCGTCATGCTTGCCAGCGCCGACATGCTCTCAATGCTGTGATGCTCGGCAACATGGGCATGAAGATGATGCTGCGCGCGCAGAATCTGGCTATCGCCGTGATCGAAATTGGGGATAAATGCCGAATAGGTGCTTTGCTCGCGTCGCGGCGGGTCGATCAGTAAAAAGCGTGAGGTCGCCAGCATGGTGCCGGTGCCGAGCACTTTTTCGATCAGCGTTAAACCCAAATCGGTCCACGCCAAAATCCCACCGGCGGTAATAATGTCGCCATCGTCAATCACCATATTTTCCACCGCGACGTCTACCGAAGGAAAACGCTCCGACAGCGTCTGCGCAAAGGCCCAGTGCGTGGTGGCGCGACGGTGATCGATTAGTCCGGTTTCGGCCAGCACAAAGGCACCGGCGCACACCGAACAGAGCGTTACGCCTGCGTCATAAAGCTCACCCATCCAGTCGGCGGGCACCTTCATGGGCACCATTTTCGCTGGCACCACCAGACTTGGCGGCGCAATCACGTGGCTCAGGCGATGTGCTGTATCGGGATGGCTATCCCAGACGCAAACCATGTGATCGCTGTGCGCATCAATCTGCCAATGTGAGACACGAATCGTCCGCTTGCGCTCTTCACCCGATATATTCTCGGCCCATTCCGCAGCAATCCTGAACATATCGGTTAAGCCATATATCGCCGCGAGTTGGCAATCGGGATAGATCACCAAGCCAATCTCCGCGACAACGCTGCTTTCGTCAGTTTTTATCATTTGTCAGTTACGGCCCTTAATGTGTCATATTTGACAATATTAGCCGCTGCCGCTTTCCATAACAATAAGCCCATCGAACGCAGACAATCACATACAGAGGACTTACTCATGAGCAACGGCATCATCACCACTCAAGACGGTACCAAAATCTTTTACAAAGACTGGGGCCCAAAAAACGCCCAACCGGTAGTGTTTCATCACGGCTGGCCGTTAAGCGCCGATGACTGGGATAACCAAATGTTGTTCTTCCTGGCACAAGGTTATCGCGTTATCGCCCACGACCGTCGCGGCCACGGACGTTCCGACCAAACCGATAGCGGCAATGATATGACCACATACGCCGCTGACGTGGCAGAACTGGCCAAAGCGCTGGACCTGCGCAATGCCATCCATATCGGTCACTCTACCGGTGGCGGCGAAGTGGCGCGTTATGTGGCGCATGCCGAAAAAGGTCGCGTGGCGAAAGCAGTGTTGATGGGCGCCGTGCCACCAATCATGTTGCAAACCGCCGCCAATCCTGAAGGTTTGCCAAAAGAAGTGTTTGACGGTTTCCGCTCGGCGCTAACCGCTAACCGCGCGCAGTTCTTTATCGATGTGCCAGCGGGGCCGTTCTACGGCTTTAACCGTCCGGGTGCGAAAGTGAGCCAGGGCTTGATCGATAACTGGTGGCGTCAGGGCATGGCGGGCGGCGCTAAGGCGCAGTACGACTGTATCGCTGCGTTCTCGGAAACCGATTTTACCGAAGATTTAAAAGCGATCACGGTGCCGGTATTGGTGCTGCACGGGGAAGACGATCAGGTGGTGCCGATTAATGATTCGGCGCATAAGGCGATTAAGCTGCTGAAACAGGGCACGCTGAAAACCTACCCAGGCTTGTCGCACGGTATGTTCGCGACGCATCCTGAGCAGATTAATCCTGATTTGTTGGCGTTTGCGAAAGCGTAAATTACCGAGTTCACGAATCGTAGCGGCGCAATTATTTGCGCGATAAATCGCGCCGCTACAGCATGTGCAATGTATGTTTACGCTAAGCCACCGGTGTAATGCCGGTTTCCCGGCTGTTCTCAGCCGGGAAACCCTGCTTAGCACGCAGCGCAATTCCCAACGCGACCAACAGCAATAGCAGAATCGCCCACGGAAAAGATTGGGAGCCGACATGTTCCAGCAACATTCCGCCGGTCAAACCGCCGAGGGCGATAGCGCTGTTCCAGGTGACGACATTCATGGAGAGCGCGACATCGGCATATTCGCCGGCGGCATCTGCCAGAGCCGTTTGCAGCAGCGTCGCGGCACCGCCGAAGGTGAGTCCCCAAACGGCTATGCCCGCATAGATCACGGCGGGTGTTGGCGTACTCAGACCAAAAATCACCGACACCGCAGCAAAGATGGAGAGTGACAGCAGCACCGCTTTGCGCAGATGCGTATCAATGATCTTACCGGTGATGAATATTCCCCCCAATGCCGCCATACCAAAGATCAGCAGCACCACATCCACGCGATGCGCCAGACCGGCTGAAGCAATGAACGGTGCAATGTAGGTATAGAGAATGTTATGCGCCAGCATCCAGGTCAGCACCACACCCAGCACGGCACCTACGCCGGGGAGGCGTAACACTGCGCCGAGCGGCATTTTTTGCGTAGCAGATTGGCCGGGATAGTTCGGCACGGCCAGCAAAATCCAGCCGATAAGAATGAGAGAGAGACCCGACATGGCGGCAAATGTCAGACGCCATCCCAGCAACGAACCCATCCATGTGCCTGCCGGAACACCGAGTGAAAGAGCGATGGGCGTGCCCACCATGGCGAGCGCCAATGCGCGTCCCTGCAGCGATGGAACCACCATTCTTCGCGCATAGCCCGCAATCAGACTCCACGCCAAACCGGCTGACGCACCCGCAAAAAATCGCGCTATTAAGATGATGACAACGTCAGAAGAGACGGCGGTAAGAGTGTTAAACAGCAGAAATCCACACACGGTGCTCAGCAGCACAACCCGGCGCGACCAGCTTCGGGTCAGCAATGTGAGCGGAATCGCGGCCAGTAGCGAACCGGCTGCATAGGCGGTAACCCATTGACCGGCCAGCGAGGGGGAAATATTAAGCCCCTGACTGATTTGTGGCAGCAATCCGGCGGGTATGGTTTCAGTCAGGATGCAGATAAAACCTGCCATTGCGAGCGCCAAAAGCGCCGGGATTGGCAGCCGTTGGGCTTCTTCGTGCTTAAACGTTGAATTCATTATTTAGCCTGCTCTTGATTTGCAACAGCGCCGCGAAGCGCCATGGATATATGTATCGATCGGTATTTATATTGCGGAGGCGAGCTGTGCGTTGTCAATGAATTCTGTATCGATTAGTATAAATGGCGGAGGATGTGATGATGAGAACAGGCAGACCAAGACAATTTGACCGGGATGAAGCGGTGATCAAAGCGATGCACCTTTTCTGGGAAAACGGCTATGAATCAACCTCGCTGGCGCAGCTCAAAGCCTCAATAGGCAAAGGCATCACCGCGCCAAGCTTCTACGCCGCGTTTGGATCGAAAGAGGCACTCTTTGCTGAAGCCGTGAACTGTTATTTGCAAACCCATGCTCAGGTCACGGAAGCTTTGTGGGATACCCGCGTGCCCGCTCGCCAGGCGCTGGAAACCGCGCTGCTCAACTCCGCCAGAATGCAGTACGATCCTGCGCATCCGCGTGGATGCATGGTTGCGCTAAGCGTGATGTCTTCCTGTTCTGAGGAAAATCGCCACGTGCTTAAACCGCTTGAAGCATCGCGCATGCGCACCCGTGAAGGGATAAAGCATTGCGTTGAAAGAGGGATCGGCAGCGGTGAGTTGCGGGATGAGGAGGAGACGCTTTCGCTGGCGGTCAGCTTCAACAGTTTTATGCTGGGGATCTCAACGCTAGCCCGCGATGATGTTCCTCTCCACGAAGTTGAGCGCGGAATCGCACAGATGATGAGATTGTGGGATGCCTCGCGGGCAATCCCACAATCTTAAGTGCGTTACGGTTTGCGCTGCAGCGTAATGCGGGTCAACTCTGAGGGGCGGCCCAAACGCACCGCCATGCCAGGCCAGAGCGCGGTGCCGTTGTTGACGTAGAGCTGCATGCCGTCGACATGATACAGCCCTGACACGAAGCCCGCGTTGGGTTTGGCAAACAGGCGATCAAAGCCAATAATTAGCCCGCCGTGCGTGTGGCCGGACAGCTGCAGATCGATGTTTTTCTGTGCGTTTTGCCGGGCGTTGCGCGGCTGGTGGTCGAGCAAGATCACCGGAGCGTTTTCCGGCGCACCGGCCAGCGCCAGTTCCAAATCGGGGCCAACTGCGCCACGTCGTGCTGCTGACGTATCCGGCATGCCGGCGATCACCAGCTCGGAGTTATCGCGCTTAATCACCGTATGGCGATTGAGTAACGGCTCCAGACCTAGCGACGCCAGATGTGCGGTCCAGCGCTCCTGCTCAAAGAAATATTCGTGATTGCCGGTGATGGCGAAAACGCCATCGCGGGCGTGTAATCCGCGCAGCGGTTCGACGTCCGCACGACGGTTCTGCAGCGTACCGTCAATCACATCGCCAGTGACCAGAATCAAGTCAACGTCCAGCGTCATGGCTTTTTGCACCAGCGCGCGCGTCCATTTCTCATTAAAAAGTTTGGTGATGTGCATGTCCGTTAACTGCAAGAGTTGATAGCCTTCGAATTCGCTCGGAAGGTTGTCGATTTCGATGGTCACATCTTTGATGGGCGGAACGCGGATAGCCTGATAAACGCCAACCGTGGCCAGAATCAAGGCAAACGCCGCCGCCACATAACGCACCGCGGGCACGATTTCGAACGGATGGCGGAACAACAGTGAAACCAGCGCCACTACATCAATCACAAACTGCGTCAGCGCGAGGAATAAAACGGCGCTGAAACCCCAGTTGAACAGGATGACGATGGCGCGCGGCATTTCCGGCGAGAACATGCTGCCAGAGGTAAAACGGCTCACCAGCAGATATTGCGAAGCCAGCAACACCAGCAGAGAAAGGATGATTTTTAACAGCAAGGGCATGGCTAACGGGAACAAAAATCGGGCGATCACATACCAGCTCGGTATGCTGAAAATCAGATGGAACATCACTCACTTCCCTGGTTTAAGGGCGCTGATTTAGCGCAAAAATTTATCCGCAAAGCACATTACTGACCGCACTGTTGATAAAACCACATCATCGGGTGATGCCTTCAGCCAGCGTGGCCATCAGCAATGCCCGACGAGATTCGAGTTCACTAATTTGGCGTTCAATATCCGCCAGTCGCTTATATTGCACAGCCTGAGTTTCCGGGCAAAATGCTGCCCCTTCGATCATGCGCATACAATCCGGAAAAGAGCAGATTTCGGCAATGCTGAAACCGGTATTGATGAGCCGTTGAATCTGGCGCACCTGGGTTATCGCCTGTGGCGGGAAAAAACGGTATCCATTGCAGGCACGTGTTGAAGTTAGCAGATGATGGCGATCGTAATGACGAATGGCGCGCACGCTCACGCCTGTCTCTCTTGCCAGCTCTCCAATTGATAACTGCATAAGTGACTCCCCATAAAGCGGCTTGACTCTGACATCAGTGTCAGGGTTTAGGATAGCCGGGAATCATTCATTTAAGGAGATTTTTATGCTGTTACTTTTTAAACGCACGCTGTTTAGCGTCGTTCTCATGCTCTTTTCTGCCTCGCTGTTCGCCGCTGAGAAGCAGTACACCATTACCGCGCCAGATGGCGTGAAACTGGCAGTACAGGAATCAGGTAATCCTGATGGTTTACCTATTGTGTTTATTCATGGTTTGCTTGGCAGCCACTTAAACTGGGAAAAACAGATCAGTGATGCGCAGTTACAGCAACGCTATCGGCTGATTACTTTCGATATGCGTGGGCACGGTTTATCCGACAAGCCTGAACAAGAATCAGCTTACCGCGATGGGAAACGCTGGGCCGACGATCTCCGCGCAGTAATTAATCAAAGCCATGCCAATAAGCCGTTATTAGTCGGATGGTCATTGGGCGGGGCGGTGATCACCAACTATCTGGCGGCCTATGGTGACGGTAATATCAGTGGCGCTATCTACGTCGGCGGCGTGGTAGAGCTCAATCCCACGTTGATTCCGGCGCACGACGTATATGGCGCAATGACGGCAAGTGATTTGAAAACACATCTGGATGGCGAGCGGGCCTTTCTGCAGCTGTGTTTTTACCAGCAACCTGACCGCACCACCTTTGAACGCCTGCTGGCCAACGCCGCGCTGGCTGCGTGGCCCATGCAACGAGCGGTGCCCACCATGACCATTGCATTAGAAAAAGGAGTAAAAAATGTGCGTGTGCCGCTGCTGTTCATCTACGGTGAGCATGATGCATTGGTGAATCCTGCTGCATCTCTCGCCAGAGTAAAGCGTATCAATTCGCGCATTCAGATACGGATGTTTGCTGATTCTGGCCATGCGCCATTTATCGAAGAATCTGCGCGTTTTAATCGAACACTGGCAACTTTTGCTTCAGCTTTATAAAGTCTCAGGGCCGCCATCTTCGGCGGCCCTTATCCCGCGTTCACCACGGAGGATGCATGCAACGCCAGCAGCTGTTCGACTACATCATTCAGCACTATCAGGTAGAACCCGATTACCCGTGGAAAAAGCACAGTGAATATGCGGTGCTGCGTCATCCGCGGCACCGCAAATGGTTTGCGCTGGTGTTCCCGCTGGAGAGTCACAAACTCGGTTTACCGGATGGGCCGGTAATTGATGTGATGAACATCAAAGCGCGACCTGAACTGATTGGGTCGCTGCGCCAGTTGGCCGGCGTTTATCCGGCTTACCACATGAACAAAGAGCATTGGCTGAGCATCACGCTGGAGAACGGCTTGCCGGATAGCGAGATTCTGGCGTTGCTGGATGACAGCTTCAGTCTGACGTTTTAGCGCGCGCGCGGCGCGCAGGCATCATGCGCACTAACGTATTGTCTTTGAACAGATAATGGTGCGCCAGCGCGGCCACGGCATGAATGCCGATCAGCCAGTATCCGTAGGGCGCGAGGGTTTCATGCCAGTCCGCAATCATGTCGGCGAAATCCGGATCCGGATCGCCACTCACCGGCATCGGAATGCCAAAAATCCACCAGGTGCGGCCCATATAGAAGCGCGACAAAATGCCCAGCGTGGGCAAGACAATGAAAAACACGTAGATCGCCAGATGCATCAGATGCGCCAGACCGGTTTGCCAGTGCGGCGGCTTGGGCAAAATCGCCGGGCTGCGATGGCGGAAACGCAGCAGGATGCGTGACAGCATAATCACCAGCACACAACTTCCTGCGCTGAAGTGACCAATAATCATGGCAAAGCCTTGCCACGAACCGCGCGTCGCCAGTCCACGAAATTCCATGGTGCAATACGCAGTGACGACCAACAGGAAGGTCAACCAGTGAAGAAAAATCTGCGATGGGGCGTATTTATTGCTCATTTTTAATCCGTAAAAAGGCCTGGCGGGACGGTTACTTTAATGGAAAATGCGCTGAATTAATTCATTATTTGACACATCAGCGACAGCGTTTTTACCTTTCCGCTTCTGTTGCCACCAACAATTGACTCAGCAAGGTTTTCAGCTGCGCTTGCTGCGCTGCATCCAGCGTTTCCAGCAGGCTATTTTGCGTTTGCGTGTGTACCAGCAGGGCTTGCTCGATCTTCGCTAATCCTTCTTCAGTCAGCGCCACCAGCATGCTGCGCTTATCGTCGGGATCGGCAACGCGCACAATCGACCCCACTTCTTCCAGCCGATTGAGGCGATTGGTCATCGCGCCCGATGTCACCAGCAATGATTTATACAGCTGGGTCGGCGATAAGCGATAGGGTGCACCCGCGCGCCGCAGCGTCGCCAGCACATCAAATTCGCCATCGCGAAATCCAAACGGTGCCAGCGCTTCAGCGCGCGTTTTCGCCAGATGTTTCATGATACGCAGCATGCGACCAAATACCGCCATCGACGATGCATCCAGCTCCGGCATCGCGCTGGCCCACTGTTCAACTACAAAATCGACGTGATCGGTCAAATTGATTTCTCCAGATGTTGTTGTTGCCTGTTTGCACAATCCGTAGCGGCGCGATTCATCGCGCAATAAATTGCGCCGCTACGGATTGTGCGGTGATTAATATTCGCCATCTCATCCCCATTTGTTGCTTTGTGCGCATGGGCTGTTGCTGCTGCGAAAATTATCTTAACGTTAAGATACTTTTAATGAGCATGGAGATGCAAAGTGAATCGTACTTTACCTGCGGTTGGGATGTTTGCCTTACTGGTTTTTGTTATCGCACTGAATTTGCGGCCGATTATGGCGGCGATGGGACCGCTCTTTCCACTCCTGCAGCGCGACGCGCAGCTCAGCGCCACGCAGCTTAGCCTGCTGACCACGTTGCCGGTCATCATGATGGGATTGGCGGCGCTGGCCGGGCCGCTGCTGTTGCGCCGGCTCGGCGAAGTACGCGGTATCGCTGCCGGATTGCTGTTGCTGGCGCTGGCGAGCGTCGCGCGTGGGTTCGACCAATCTGCCACAGCGTTGATTACCAGCGCGCTGGTGGCGGGGTGCGGTATCGGATTGATTCAGGCCTTAATGCCAGCGCAGATCAAACGTCACTTTGGTACGAAAGCAGGCACGCTGATGGCGCTGTTCACCACCGGGATTATGGCGGGCGCAGCGATTGCTGCCGCCAGCGCCGCACCATTGGCGAAATCGCAAGGTTTAGCGTTAACGCTGGCAATTCCTGTTGTCCCCGCAGTCATCGCGCTGTTGCTGTGGTTGACGTTTTCACGCGGCGTAACGCCAATGCAAAGCAGCCAGGCTCCACGCACTGCTCGCTCACCGCGTGCCTGGCTGTTGATGATCTTCTTTGGCATTGGCACCGGCGCGTACACCTTGGTGCTGGCGTGGCTGCCGCCATTTTACATGCAGCACGGCTGGCAACCTGAACAAAGTGGCTATGTGCTGGGCGCGCTCACGCTGACGGAAGTTGCCGCGGGTTTTGTGCTGTCGGCGTTGATTCATCGCTTCCGCGATCGTCGCCGTCCGCTGCTGGTGGTGTTAACTTTGATTCTGCTGGGCTTGATCAGTCTGCTGTGGCTTGGCGGGGCGCAGGCGTGGTTGCCTACATTGCTGCTCGGATTAGGCATTGGCGCGCTGTTCCCGCTCTCGCTGATCGTCACGCTCGATCACGCGCACACGCCGGAAGAAGCGGGCGCATTGCTATCCTTCGTGCAGGGCGGCGGTTATTTGCTGGCGGCGTTGATGCCGCTGATCGCTGGCATCGTGCGTGACCGCGCCGCCTCGCTCGATAGTGCGTGGATAATCATGAGCGTAGGCATTGTGTTGCTGATGGTGATGGCGCTGCGGCTTAAAGCGCAGCGATAAACGCACGGCACAGAATGTGATAAAACGTGGGGCAATTTTTAACGCAGGGTCGTCATTTATGACGGCCTGGCAAACCAGGGAGCAACCATGTCGCCACAAGTGGGAATCGGCGTTTTAATTTTCCGCGATGGAAAACTGTTACTAGGGCAACGCAAAGGCAGCCACGGCGCGGGCGACTGGTCTGCGCCGGGCGGGCATCTGGAGTTTGGCGAATCGCCGGAAGCCTGCGCGCGTCGCGAAGTGCTGGAAGAAACCGGCTTACAGCTTGGTAAACTGCAAAACGGCGCGTTCGTTAGCGATGTGTTTCCCGAGGTCAACAAGCACTACATTACGCTACTGATGGTGGCGCAGGACGCAATCGGTGAACCACAACTGATGGAGCCTGAAAAGTGCCACGGCTGGCAATGGTTCGCACCTGAGAATCTGCCGCAACCGCTGTTTGCGCCGCTGCGCACATGGATGGCACGCGATGGATTGGCGGCGTTACAGGCGTTGGCAAAATCCACTTAGAGCACCAGCTTCATCACCGTAACATCTTCATCAGCAATCACGCGCTGCTCTACATCCTGCCAGCCGAAGCGGCGATAGAGCGCTTGTTGATCCGGCGTATACAGCCACAACGCGGTGATCCCACGCTGACGCGCTTCGGTAATTAAGCGCGTCACCAGGCCACTCGCCAACCCTTTTCCACGGTGTGTTGCGGCAGTAATGACTTCGCCGAGCCAAAACTCGCGCTCGGCGATATCGTGCAGTTCGTAATGGATAATGCTGGCGGTCGCCATCAATTCGCCATCGCTTGTAGTTGCCACCAGCGTCAGCGTTTTGGCCTCGGCGGCATTGCGCGCCTGTAATCGCTGCTCAATCACTGCCGCATCGCGCCAGTTGGGGAAATCTGACCATTCTTGATGCAGCATTTGCGTCACCGCATCCAAAAACTGAGGCTGTTGCGCCAGCAGGCTGATGTGCATTTCGATTCCTCAAAGGTGACAGGCGAGAGTGACAACATAGCGATTAGTGATTGATATTGCCAAGTATACTGCGTTCGATAATAACGCCGGGCATCATCTGCTGAATACCTTGCTCCAGCATATCGCCCGCATGTTGCAATGCTTCGAGTGGCATCGCTGGTAATCGCTCCAGCACAAACCACATCTGCGTTTGCTCAATACTGAGACGCGTGCGCACACCTTGTCGCCAGTTCCAGCGACGACAGGTTACGCCTGCGTCATCCCGCCACACCACTTCGCCAGGTTCGGGAGATTCATGGCTCAAGACGCCTTCTTTATAGACATCGAAGGGTTCGTTGCCATCGGCGCGCGTTAGCCGCGGGTTGCCCACGTAAGCGGCCACATTCTCACCACCAACCGGAATGGCGAAACGAATGCTCACCGCATTGTAGAGATCCACGATTGGATCGATGGCTGCCAATGATCCGTCGCGCTGCACGCGCTTGCGCAAGGCATCTGCCGAACAGGGCGTACGTTTCGGTTTGGCACCAAAATGTTTGAACATTTCCGCCCATTGCGTCAGATGTGCTTCTGCCCACGGAAAATCATCCTGCAGCACATCGCGACAAGCTTGCGCTAAAGCTTCTTCACCAACTTGCGGACGCAACACTGGCGCAGCCTGAACTAAAATGCTGAGCGCGGTAAAGTCAGGCGCTAAAGCAGAAACGGAAGGATCGATTGACGGGCGAAAGGCGAACATAACATAATCCTGTAATGACTAATTTATTCCATAATAGTGACCGATGAAGACGAAAGTCAATAAATTGACCGAAACAGGTTCTGATATCGACTATGTCAGTGCCGCCGTTTCAGCCAGCGTCAAAAGTTTCCGCCAACAGCAAAAACTGTCGCTGGATGAGCTCTCGCGCCGCGCGGGCGTCAGTAAAGGCATGTTAGTTGAGATTGAAAAAGGCAGCGCGAATCCCAGCATCGCCATTTTGTGCAAAGTGGCGGCAGCGCTAGGAATATCGGTGGCCGATATTGTGAATGTCACCGCCGATCCGCTGGCGCATCTGGTTGCTCAAGAGGACATTCCAATACTTTGGCAAGGTGACAAGGGCGGCACGGCGCGTTTGCTGGCGGGCACGCAAGGCCCGGATATGATCGAGCTATGGCGTTGGGAGATGTTCCCCGGCGAACAGTTCGCCTCGCCGGGCCATCCGCAGCGCACTTACGAACTGCTGCATGTCGAGCAAGGTGAACTTACGTTAACGGTTGATGAACAGCAGTTGCAGGTGCCGCGCGGCAGTTCAGCGGTGGCGAAAACCGCCGCACCGCACAGTTATGCGAACCTCGGCGAACTGCCGCTGGTTTTCACCATGGCAGTCGCCGAAATTCACAGTTAACCCACTTCGTTCGCCAGCGCCACCGCATCTTCGCCAGCTGGAATGCGCATCGGAGCATGCGGATCGGTCGCCGCACGCCACACCGCTTCCGCCACATCCAGTGCCTTGGTGGTCGGTTGTGGCTGCTGCATCGCGCTGAAAACGCCATCTAATAGCGGCTGATACGGCTCAAGCTGCGTGTTCTCCATGCGCGGCGAATCGCGCCTGACCACGCTTGTGCAGTTAGTGATGGATGAGTGCCGCGCACAGCGTCCGGCGCGTCATGTGGTACTGGAACGCTTGCTAGAGCTGCTGTTAATCGAAGCGCTGCGATCAATGCCGATCTGCAATGCGTGTCCGGGCGTGATGAGCGGTTAGCTGACGAACGGCTGGCGGCGGCAATCCGCGCCATCCATGCAAACCCTGCGCACAGCTGGACGGTGGCCGAACTGGCGAAAACCGCCGCGCTGTCACGTTCCTCTTTCTTTGTGCGTTTCCGCGAAGCGGTTGGCGTGGCGCCGATGGTCTACCTGCTGACGTGGCGCATGGCGCTGGCGAAAAATCTGCTGCGCGGTAAAAGCATGGCGGTAGCCGAAGTGGCAGAGCGCGTTGGCTATTGCTCCGCCAGCGCCTTCAGCGTGGCATTCAGTCGCTATGTCGGCCAGCCGCCTGCGTGGTTCGCCGCCGAAGAGGATGTTTAGCGATACAGCTTCAAATTGCCGGTTAAAAGGGTAATTTTTTTTCTTTGGACCTATCAAACCGAGCGCCACCAACTCAATCTGATCGCTGTGCGCGTCAGCAATACGCTCGCCATACTCTTCGTACGTTTTGCAGGATTGCGCCAGCGGCGCGTAGATGACGCCGGGATAATCAACGCCATCCTGGCTTTGCTGATTCGGCCCCACCAAATTTCCTGGTAATTTGCCAAAACTAATGCCGATAATGCTGGCAGCGTTCATTGCCAATCCGGCGGGCAGTTGCTGATCAATCAAGATGGTGCAGCGATGGGTGTTTGCGTCGAAATCCATGTTGAGTATTTCACCTTGAGTGGGAATGCAAAAGTAAGCGATCGCTGGAGTATAAATTCCGCACATTTTGTAGCGGCGCGATTTATCGCGCAGTTGGAGATGCAGAGTATGTTTGTACTGCAGGAATTAAAGGGATTAGCGGCCTGGCCTTTGGCTGAATAAAAGATTCGAATAAATCACAATGTATTCATGAGAGTTTTATTAAATCCCATATAGTTTACTTGATGTTTCAATATCATCATCTTTACGACTATTAGATCCGGGTAATTATAAAATCCCCCTGGCTTAATTCCTAAATCCTATCTCCCACCTCACAAATCCTTAACTCAAACTGGACGCTTGCCAGCTAAAGCGTAGATACTCATTTCACCCGATTTCAAACATTAAAAAGCTGAAACAAAATAATTCGATTACTTAAACAAACCTAAAGCGCAACGGTAATAATCCGTGCGCGTATTGTCTTTTCTCTGTTGAGGAAAACATTGTGTTTAAATTAAATCCGGTGTTACTAAGCCTTGTGGCTGCGCAAGGCGTGATGTTCCCTGTGTTGCCGACAACGGCGGCGATATTAAAGCCTTATACGCCTGAAATTAATGACAATAAGGTTGGTGCTTACTGTTTATGTAATGGCAGCACGCAAACGGTGAGCGGATTGCCGCAGTTCGCGCCGGGTGAAAACGGTACGGGCAGCGTAACGATTGGTGAGTTGCGCAATATTGGGCGAATTATCAATGACAACGTGATTGGCGCGGCGCGGCTGCAAATCGGTGCGCAGAATTACGCTATTGGCATCCCCAATTACGAAGAAAATACCTACACCACCTATCAGGTATTTAATACTGCAGAACTGGTTGATTTACCTGCTGTAGGTCTGGATACCGTCGTGCCAGATTATTTTGATGTAAACGACAAACAATATATCAACGCGCGTGTCGCTTCCGTCAGTAATGGCACGCTGAATATCGATATTGGCAAGTATAACGCGGCGACGACTTCCTCCAGTAATAGCTGGTCGATGGCGGCGAAGCAAAGCCAGTTATTTACCGCCAGCAAAAAAGGCAATTTGAACTGGAATTCCAATAACCGTATCGCCTTCACCGCCGGCACCACGCCGTACGGTGGCGATCGCCTGGCTTACGATGTCGGCAACGTGGTGGAATACGCGGGTGTGTTTACCGTCAACACGCTGGATGGCGGCACTAGCACGTTCAACGTCACCAATCTCAATGAACTTCGCAATTACAACGACTGGCTGATCGATCAGCTCTCCAACGCCAACCTCAGCACCGAAAGTTACAACACAGAATTCAATAAAGCCTACGCGCTGCGCGAAGGGCGCGTGGTGTATCGCATGAGCACCAACAACTTCGATGATGAAGTGGCGCTACCGATATTCGATCAGGTGGTGCTCAGCGCCGTTGGTCCGAAGGCAACAGTGAAAATCAATCGCGGCAAAACGCTGGAAGTGGTGAACAGCAACAGCGCGGTGATGCGTGCCAGCAACGGGGCGAAGGCGATAGTCGATGGCAAACTCGCCAGCACCGGTTCTGGCCTGGAGTTGCTTAGCGGCGCGCGCGGCTTCAACAACGGCGTCATCAACGCCGGTTTTCTTAATAACGCCAATGGCAAAGGCGTCGATAGCAGCACGGTTGGCGCGGGCGGTAGCGCGGTTGACGTCAGTTATGAAAGTCGGTTTATCAATCGTGGCGTGATCAACCTGCAACCTGGCGCGGGCTTCAGTACCGGCATCAATGCCTACAACAGCAAAGTGGTGAACCACGGCAACATCAACGTTGGCGTAAGCGATGTCAGCAGCGGCGGCACGGCGGCGGGCGTCTTGCTGAGCAGCGATGGCAAAGGCGGTTTCGTTAACGCCAAAGATGGCACCATCTACATCGGGCGCACACCGCAAAATCGCAAAAATGATCCCACCGAAGATGTCGCCGTCAATCTAAGTGGCGGCGCCAGCGGCATCTATCAATTCCTTGATTCAAAAGCCGTGAATAATGGCCACATCGTTATTGGATCCAAAGTGCAAAACGCGGCAGGGATGAAGGTGGAACTCGCGCCTCACGCGGTCACGCTGAACAATGGCGTCATCGACGTTAACGGCAAGGCGCAAGTTCAACCCGCCGAGAACGTTGGCATGTTGGTGCTCGATTCGGGCAGCCTCGGCAAGGTTGGCAATATCGGCACCATCAATGTCAACGGCTACAACAGCACTGGCCTAAAAGTCTTCGCGCGCGATGGCAATGACTCCGTGGCATTTTCCAGCGGCGCGATCAGCGTGCCTGGCGATGGCGATCGGTTTGTTAATTCCTTTAACACGGCGGTATGGGTGAAGGGCGAGCCGGGCGGCACGGCTTACGCGAAACTGACCGGACCGATCCGGCTCGGCGGAAGCTCGAATATTGGTATTCGTGCCGAAGGGCTTGCGGTGGTTGATGTCAGCGCTAATGCGGTGCCGCTATCCGTGCCTGATCCCAACGTGTATACCGCACGGCATATCAGTTTTTACACCCTTGGCCCCAACGCCAGAATCAACTTGCCCGCCAACGGCAGCTACAGCGCAACCGTGCCGTACGGCAATATTTTCCGCGTTGCAGATGGGGCAGATTTTGACGGCACCGGCCGCACGCTTTCCATGAACAACTCGTTCTCCACGGGCGTGTACGGCAGCGGTGAGTTCACCGACGTCAACACCAATGGCGCGACCTTCAACGTTGCCGGCAATTACGCGCGTGCTATTGAGATCAGTGACGGCGCGCACGCCACCATTGATGCGGCGACCCGCATCAGGCTGCTCAGCAATGGCGCGACCGGCGCGGTGGCGGATGGCAATAAATTCACCCTGACAGGCGACCCGATCAACCCGCAAACCCAGTTCAATCCCGATACGCTGCTGGTCAACCATGCGGCGCTCAGCGGCGTTGGTGACAATCAGCAGGCGCTGGTTGTCAGCAATCACGCCCAGTTGATTAATACCGGCGACATCACCTTAGGCGGTCAGAGCACCAACGGTATTTATGCGCAGAATGGTGCCTTTGCCTTCAACCGTGGCGATGTCACCGTGACGCGCAGCAGCACCGGTCTGTATGCGTACGGCAATCCCGAGTACACCGATGGCGTAACGCCGACTGAAGTTATCAATATCGGCTTGCTCAATGTGTATAACGTGGATGCCGAGAGTTTCTCACCCAGCAGAGGATTGATCTCCTATCATGAGCTGGCGCGCTTCTATCAAAACGGCACCATCAATTTGTTTGGCTCAAACGCGCTGGCGGGCGCGGTGTTTGCCGGTGGACTACTTGATTTAGGTGATGGCAATCGCGTGGTGTTCCACGACAGGAACCAATACGGTTTTCGCGCCGCGGATCCCGGCACGCGTTTGATCAGCCACGGCGGCAGCGTTGATGTCAGCACTGAAAACTCAAGGCTATACGAGATTGTCAACGGCGCGTGGCTGTATGCCGAAACGCCAGGCAATGTAACGCTCAGCGGGGAAAACAGCACTGGGATGGAGGTGAGCGGATACGACGCGATGGTTTCCCGCACCGACAATTACACCGTGACCGGCAAAAATGCCACCGTGATGCGCGTCAGCGGCAGCGCCGAGGGCGTGATCACCAGCGACATTGCCCTGAATGGCGAAAACGGCACCGCGGCGGTGGTCGGCGGTGATGAGTCGGAAATCTACGCCGCCTCGCAAATCACCGGTAACGGCAGCAATAGCACCGCTTTTGATGTGAGCGGTGGCGCACGGTTGTTTAATCAGTATCAAGGCGTCGTCGATCTCACCGGACCAAACAGCACCGGCGCGCGCGTGCATGACGGCGGTAATTTCATCAACCGTGGCAGCATGCGTATCGCATCGGGCATCGGCGTGGATGTCAGCAGCGGCTACGGCCAATACGTACCGGTGGACAGTTCCCTACGCGTTGATGACGGCACCGCAGCGTTACGCGTTGGCAACGGCGGCTGGCTGAAAATCTACGGCGACGGGCAGGGCGCGAGCAATATTTATGCGATGGGCAAAGCCGATGGCTTGTTGCTGGATCATGGCGCGCAGGGCTTTGAAGCCAACGACATCATTCTCGGCGCTTATGGCAGCGGCAGCGTAATCAACAACCGCGCGGAAACCAGCAATATCTCGCTGGATAACGTGATGCTCGATGTGAGCGGCGGCAACGGCGTGCGTTCGGCGACCTCATTTGATCCCAATGGTCGCGCGTTGCTCAACGTCAGCGGTGGTGCTACCGGTTATCGCTTCGAAAATGCCGATGGCTCAACCACCAGCAACGATCTGGTGATCGGCAAGGATTACGCCATTCTGGTTTCCGGCCAGGGTACCGGCGTTCGCGCTAACACCAGCGGCAAAGTGATTTCGCAGGGCTCAATTGGCATTCGCGATTTCAACGGCGGTTCGGCGATCGTCACCAGCACCGCCAGCCAGGTGATCAATCAGGGTTCGATTGCCTCACTCAGCCGCGTCTCTCCGCTGATCGATCTGCGCGGTGGCGATACGGTATTTATCAACCAGGGCACCATCTCCGCGCCGTTCCCGGATCAGGTCGTCGTAGCCGGAGGCGCAGGCAATGATGTGATCGCGCTGCTCGATGGCGCGGTGGTCGGCGATGTGAATACCGGCAGCGGCAGCGATGAACTGGTGGTGACCGGCGGCACGCTGAACGGCAGCCTGACGATGGGCAATGGTGCGGCGAATCAGGCAACGGTGCAGAGAGTCAGCCTGGCCGATACCCGTCACATCACCACCGAAAACGGCGCTGGCAGCACGCTCAATCTCAGCGAACTGACGGCGCGCGGCGGCTCGTTTACCCGCGATGATGTCAGCAAAGGCACCAACCTCGGCGCGGGCTGGAGCACGCTCAACTTCTTCGCCACCCAGTGGACGCTAACCGACAACATCAAGCTAGCGCACAGCACCATCAATATCGACGCCGGCAGTACGCTGTTTGCCGGTGATAACGTCAATCCGCTGCTGCAAGGCGCGACCGATGATTCGCTGGTGGTAAATAACGCCGGTACGCTGGATCTCACTAACGGCGGCAACGCGGCGGCGAATGTTTTAACCATTGATGGCCAACTGGCATCGGCGGGCGGCAGCCTGAAACTCAACTCTACCGCCACGCAGAGCGACAACCTGCGCGTAAACGGCAATGTGTCGGGCACCACCTTGATCGACGATACGCTGATCGGCGGCCCGCAGCTGGATAGCAATCGCGATGGCGTGATTGCCGCCAGCGAAGGTGTGTCGCTGGCGCAGGTAACCGGCAGCGCCAGCGCAACCAGTTTTGCGCTCAAGAGCGGCTATGTGGCGTCCGGGCCGTGGCAATATGGTTTGGCCAGCTTCGCGCCGGGCAGTTCAACATCCGGTGCGTGGGATTATCGACTCGCTAACTCCTTTGTCTGTGAAGACGGTTCGCTGTGCCAGCCACAAGCGGGCAGCAATCAGCGTGCCGCGCGGCTGGCCGTGACGCCGCAGGTGCCGTCCTACATCTCCGCGCCGGTGGGTTTGGCGTATTACTCGCTGGCGGTGACCGACGATCTGCATAAACGTCTCGGCGAACTGCGTCAGCAGCAAACCGCGTCCGATGCCGTGGGCGGCGAGATGTTTATCCGCTATCTCGGCTCCAACCTGAAATATCAAAGCAATCGCAGTTTGGCCGATTACGGCTACGACTTCGATCTGGATTACAGCGCGGTACAGCTGGGCGGCAACGTACTGCGCGCCGACGGCCCACAAGACAGCTTGCGCGGCGGCGTGGCCTACACGCGTGGTAACACGCGCATTCGTCCTCATGCAGCCGACGGTTACAGCTCTACCAGTTTCGACAGCGACAGCATTTCGCTGTACGGCACCTGGCTGCGCGACAGCGGATTCTACCTCGATGGCTCGCTGAGTTGGGGTTGGTATCGCGGTGAAACCGACATCGCCCGGCAGAAAGAGGTGGCAACACCGAAAGGCAAAGGCTGGACGGCGTCGGTGGAATCGGGCTATCCGTTCACCTTCGCCAACGGCGTGCGCCTTGAACCGCAGGCGCAAATCACCTGGCTGCAGATGAAGATGGACAGCTTCACCGATCAGGATCGCACGCGCGTGTCGTACAACGATTACGATCAAACCATCGGACGACTCGGCGCGCGCCTCGATCGCACCTGGCTGGACGCCAGCCAGAATGCCTACACGCCGTACGTTCGCGCCAACTACTACAAAGGCTGGGGCGGCACCGCGAAAACCAAAATCGGTGCGGCGGATACTGAAGACAGTCAAATCTTCGAAAGCGGCAAGTTTGGTCAGATGTGGGACGTTGGTTTAGGCGGCAGCGCCACGCTGAATAACGACGTTGCGCTGTATGCCGAAGCCGATTACCGCAAAGAGATCGACGGCAACGGCGCCAAAGGCTGGCGCTATAACGCGGGCGTGAGGTGGTCGTTTTAAATTCAGCCTGTCCATCGCGCATGCTGGAGTGCGTCAAGATAAGTGGTTTTCAACCCCTCGAGGATGAGGGGTTAGAGGCGACTTAATGCCTGGCGACCAAAATCATTAGCCAGGCACGTGCTGCGTGCGCCGATCCTTCACCGTGACATACAAAAACGCCAGCACGAACAGCGCCGCGTAGATCACCACAATGGTTGGGCCCGGCGCGCTGTCGAGGAAGAACGAGGCGTACACGCCGCTGAAACCTGTCACCACCGCAATGCCAATCGCCAGCAACATCACCTGCACGAAACGACGTGCCAGCAGTAAAGCGATAGCGCCAGGCGCGATCAGCATGGAAATTGACAAAATCACGCCCACCGATTTCAGCGCAGCGACGATGGTTAACGAGATTAAACACAACAAGCCGTAATGCATCAGTTTGCCGTTGATGCCGCAGGCGCGCGCCTGATTGGGATCGAACGCGTGCAGCAGTAAATCTCGCCATTTGATGCCAATCAACAGGCTAACAATCAGCGCGATAGATGATGTCTGCATAATATCCGCCAGGCTGATGCCCAACATATCGCCGAACAAGATGTGGTCGAGATGCACTTCGGGCTGCAATTTCAGATACAGCACCAAACCGGCGCCAAACATGCCGGAGAAGACGATGCCCATTACCGTATCGGGTTTGATGCGGCTGTTCTCACTGATGTAACCGGTAGCGACGGCGCACACCATGCCAGCGACAAACGCGCCGATGGCGTACGGCAGGCCAATCAGCCAGGCGATCACCACGCCAGGAAATACCGCGTGGCTCATCGCATCACCGAGCAACGACCAACCTTTCAGCACCAGAAACGCCGACAGCATCGCGCACGGCAGCGACAGTACCAAGGTGGTGATCAGCGCCATGTTCATAAATTCGAACTGGAACGGACTCAACAATAATTCAGCCATTTACGCCGTCCTCCATGGTCTGACGCGCACGGCGTCGCGAAGCCAGTACGCCATGTTTTGGCGCGAAGACAAAGGCCACTAAAAAGACCAGCGTTTGCGCGACCACAATTACGCCGCCGGTCGCGCCATCGAGGAAGTAGCTGCTCCATGCGCCGAGGAAACTGGTGACGCTGCCGATGGTCACGGCGATCAGCAACAGGCGTGGAAAACGATCGGTCAACAGATAGGCGGTGGCGCCGGGCGTCACCACCAGACAAATCACCATAAACGCGCCGACGGTTTGCAGCGCAGCGACGGTGGACGCCGAGAGCAGGGCAAAGAACAGGATCTTCAGTCGCAGCGTATTCAAACCGAGCGAGCGCGCGTGGCTCTCGTCGAAGAAGGTCACCATCAGGTCTTTCCACTTCAGCAGCAGAATGGTCAGGGTGATAAAGCCAATCGCGCCGAGCTGCCAGATATCAGCAGGCGCGACCGACAAAATATTGCCCAGCACAATGGTTTGAATATTCACCGACGTGGGATTGAGTGAAACCAGAAACAGGCCGATGCCGAAAAACGACGAGAAGATCAGGCCGATAATGGCATCTTCTTTTAAGCGTGTGCGCTGATTGAGAAACAGCATGCTGCCCGCCGCCAGCCCGCCGGAGAGAAACGCGCCGAGGGAAAAGGGCAGTCCGAGCATGTACGCGCCCGCCACGCCGGGCACAATTGAGTGCGACAGCGCATCACCGATCAGTGACCAGCCTTTCAGCATCAGGAAGCAGGAGAGAAAGGCGCAAATCGCGCCGACCAGCGCGGCGATCCACATCGCATTCAGCATGTATTGATAGCCAAACGGTTCAATAATCCACGACATGGTTCGCTCCCCGGTCAGGATTTTTGTCTTTCATCAGCTGCATTAACACCGCGTTACGCTCATGCAGCGCGCCATCAAAAGTCTGCGCCAGATTATCGGCGGTGAAAGTGTCATGCAGCAGGCCGCTCGCCAGCACGGTATTTTTTACCAGCACGCAGCGATCGCAGAAATCAGGGATGGCGTTGAGATCGTGAGTGGAAACCAGCATGGTGCGGCCTTCATCGCGCAGCTCTTTTAGCAGGGCGATAATCGCGGCCTCGGTTTTAACGTCCACGCCGGTAAACGGCTCATCCAGCAGGATAATCTGACCACTTTGTGCCAGCGCGCGTGCCAAAAAAACGCGTTTTTTCTGCCCCCCCGACAGCTCGCCAATCTGCCGGTGGCGATAAGCGCTCATGCCCACGCGCTCCAGCGCTTGATCAACGCTAAGTTTATCGGCGGCACGCGGAATACGCAGCATGCCCATATAGCCGTAACGGCCCATCATCACCACATCTTCCACCAGCACCGGGAAGCTCCAGTCCACTTCCTCGGACTGCGGGACATAGGAAACGATGTTGTGTTTGAGGGCCTTATTGGCCGGTAAACCCGCTAGCGTTACCGCGCCCGAGGAGAGCGGCACAAATCCCATGATCGCTTTGAACAGTGTGGATTTGCCGGAGCCGTTAACGCCAATCAACGCGGTAATGCTGCCTGCGGGCACGCTGAAAGAGGCTTTACGCAGCGCCGTGTGGCCGTTGCGGTAGGTAACACCCACATTCTCGACGATTAATCCTGCGGCTGGGTTCATTTCTGACTTCCTTCTGTGATGCCTTTCACCACGGTTTCGGTGGTGACGCGCAGCAGATCCAGATAGGTCGGCACCGGGCCATCGCTGTTGCTCAGCGAATCGACGTACAACACGCCACCGTAATGAATGCCGGCTTCACGCGCCACTTGCTGAGCGGGTTTGGCAGAGATGGTGCTTTCACTAAAGATGGCAGGAATTTGATGATCGCGCACCGCATCGATCACCTTACGCACCTGCTGCGGGGTGCCTTGCTGATCGGCGTTAATCGGCCATAAATAGAGCTCTTTCAGACCGAAATCGCGCGCCAGATAAGAGAAGGCACCTTCACTGGTCACCAGCCAGCGTTTATCGGCGGGAAGCTTGTCGACAGCGGCACGCATCGGCGCGATGGTTTGCTGAATCTGCGCTTTGTAACGCTCAGCGTTGGCCTGATAAATTGCGGCATTGGCGGGATCGTATTTCTGCAGCGCGTTGCGTATGTTATCGACGTAGATCAGCGCGTTATCCGGCGACATCCACGCATGCGGATTCGGTTTACCGTTGTACGGACCTTCAGTAATGCCCATCGGCTCAATGCCTTGCGTTACGGTGACCTGCGGTACATCGTTAAGACGCTGGTAAAACCGGCTGAACCACAGTTCCAGATTAAAGCCGTTTACCAAAATCAGATTAGCGCCCTGCGCGCGACGAATATCGCCTGGCGTGGGTTGGTATTCGTGGATTTCTGCGCCGGTTTTGGTAATCGACGTCACGTCCGCCGCATCGCCCGCGACGTTTTTCGCCATATCGGCGATCACCGTAAAGGTGGTGACCACTTTGAGTTTTTCAGCCGCTGACGCGGTAAATGCGCTGAGTGACAACAGAACGGCAATCGCAGGCAAAAGGCGTTGAGTGAACATGATCATCTCCAGAGTAATATAGCCAATGCTATAATATATAGCTGATGCTATCTATATGAGTCATTTTTGTTCACAACGCCAGTGTAAAGACAAAAATTTACGAAAGGGTCAAGTGTCATAAAGACGGAATTAAACGGCATTTCCCCTAAAACATTAAATATGGTTACATCAACAAAAAGCGGACAGGATTTAAGACGATGCGCATCAAAATCAATGCAGTAGCAGACAGTGAACGCTTTCCCGAATCCGTTGATGTGATTGTGATTGGCGGTGGCATTATTGGCACGTCAGTGAGTTACGAACTGGCAAAGCAGGGCGTTTCCGTGGCGCTGTTTGAAAAGGGCGTGATCGGCGGCGAGCAATCCGGCCGCAACTGGGGCTGGGTTCGCCAGCAAAACCGCGACCTGTACGAACTGCCGATGGCGATGCGCAGTTTGCAGCGCTGGGACGAGTTGAGCAGTGAAATTGGCCTCGATCTCGGCTTCTCGCGGCAGGGCATTACTTACGGCACGCAGAGTGAAAGCGATCTGGCGCGCTGGGAAGCGTGGGGCAAGCAGGCGCAGCAACTGGGTTTCGTCAGCCATTTGATGACCGCAAAAGAGACGCGCGAGCGCATCGGCAACAATGCGCCGTGGATGGGCGGCGTGTGGTCGCCCAGCGATGGTCGCGCAGAGCCGTCGCTGGCAGCGCCGGCGATGGCGACTGGCGCGAAAAATCTCGGCGCATCAATCCAGCAAAACTGCGCGGTGCGCGGCCTCGATGTATCTGGCGGACGCGTCACCGGCGTCTGGACCGAGCGCGGCCTGGTGAAAGCTAACCGTGTAATCTGCTGCGGCGGCGCGTGGAGTTCGCGCTTCTGCAAGCAATATGGCATCGAACTGCCGAGCGCCAATATTCTGGGCACCGCGTTCAAAACCACGGCGGCGCCTGAAGTGATCAAAGGCTGTCTCAGCACCGGCGGGTTGTGTATTCGCCGTCGTCAGGATGGCAGCTACACCGTGGCGCTCGCCGGACGCGGGCAGATTGATCTCGCGCCGCAAAATATCCGTTACGCCACCAGGTTCTATGCGATGTATCGCAGCAAGATCGCCAAGAAGCTCAAGGTGCGCATCAACGGCTCATTCTTCAACGGCCCGGAAGCCGCCGGTTCGTGGTCCAATCAAAGCGAGTCGCCGTTCGAGAAGATCCGCACCCTCGATCCGGCAGCGGATAACGGCATTGTGCAGGAAGCGATGCAGGCGCTGGTGCAGCTCTATCCGGAGTTGAACGGCATTAAGGTGGATTACGCGTGGGGCGGGTGGATTGATACCACGCCGGATTTAGTGCCGGTGATTGATGAGATGACGAGCATACCGGGCTTGTTTATCGCCTCCGGCTTCAGTGGCCACGGTTTTGGTATTGGGCCAGGCGCAGGCTTGCTGTGCGCGCAGATGGTCAATAACAAACCGCTGTTCACTGATGTGAAGCCGTACAGCCTGGCGCGGTTCGCCAAAGGTCAGGCGATCCGTGAACCGCAGATGATGTGAGGGTTGGCCGGTGCGCGTTGTTGCACACCGGCCGAACATTACACATCCAACCGATGAATCACGTTCACAAACTCATGTACGCCGCTGTTAATTTCTCGCAGGCTGCGTGACAACACGCTGATTTTATCCTGCTCGGTCACCACAAACTGCTTGACCTCATTAAGCTGCTGCTCCATTTGCGCAATCAGGCTGGCGTTGTGTTCCACCACTTGCGTGATCTGCTTAGTCGCGCTGGAGGTGGACGCCGCCAAACGTCGTACTTCGCCCGCCACCACGCTGAATCCGCGTCCCGCTTCACCGGCGCGCGCAGACTCAATTGCCGCATTCAGCGCCAGAATATTGGTTTGCGAGGCAATCAGGTTGATGGTCTCGACCACTTCACTAATGCTTTTCGCCGAGGCGTTAAGCTCGCCCCCGATCGCCGTTGCTGCATTAACCTGCAGCGCCACCAACCCTGAATTGCGGATGGTTTCGTCCAGCACCTCGTTGGCGTTGTCGGTAATTTGTGACGTTTCTTCTGAGGTCGTCAGCGCGATGTCGGCCACGCGCTTGGCGGCTTCCACGCGCGCGGTGATATCTGAGGCGATTTTGATCACCTTGTACACCTTGCCATCGGCGTCATAAACCGGGTTGTAGCTGGCCTCAAGCCAGATGCGTTCGCCGCCGGCGGTTTTGCGTTCGAAGCGGCCGACAAAGTGCTGGCCTTTGGCCATCTTGCGCCAGAAGTCGGGATTTTCACTATAGAAGTTATCGAAGCAGAACATGCGATGATGCTGCCCCACAACCGCAGCTAGCTCATATCCCATGTGCTTGAGGAAGTTATTGTTGGCCGTGAGGATTTGTCCGTCCGGCGTGAACTCAATCACCGCCATGGAGAGATCCAGCGCGGTGATCACCGCTTCTTTATGCTCCAGCTCCTGATGACGTTCTGTGATATCCGATGCCACCTTGATCACTTTGTAAACCTGGCCTTTGTCATCGCTCACCGGGAAATAGGTGGCGCTGAGATAGAAGCGCTGGCCTTGCTTATTGAAGCGCTCAAAAATGCCGGTCACCGATTCGCCAGAAGCCAGCGTTTGCCAGAAGGCGAGATAGCGCGAGGATTGGCTGTGTTGCGGGCTGCAGAAGAGGCGGTGATGCTTCCCCTGAATCTCATTCAACTGGTAGCCGGTGGTGGCAAGGAAGAGGTGATTGGCGGTGAGAATCTCGCCGTTAGGCGTAAATTCAATCCATGCCACATGCTGTTTGATCGCATTGATATCTTTAGCCACATCGCCACTTTTATAAAACGGCAAAGAAAGACTCGACTTTTTCACACCAAACATGGGAAGCCTCAGGTGATTATTGTGCTGTTGAACGTAATGCGTGCAATGCAAAATTGGTCACGCTCAACATGCGTCACCTGAGCTGCCCGCAGATTCCCCTTCGCCGTACACTTAAGTGTCTCTGTGCGCCGCAGCGCCGCACGGGGTATGTAATTAACCTACCTGATGTTTTCAAAATGTACCGCTCAGAGCGTACTCGCACTCCGCAACACTAGTTATCGGCGGCCTTATTTAAAGGTTTAATTTAAATGCATGTAAAAGGGCTGTTAATAAACTTGAGTTTATTTGCCGCTGCAAACTGGCATAACGCCCCCTTCCTGACTAAACAGTTAAACGTCCTTGATATTTTCTTAACGCATTCCTGATGCGATGTTGCGGGTTCGCTTGATGCGCGGACCTTACCTTTTGCCGGTCAGACGCTGCGTCTCTGGCCCATCACGGAGTTGATGATGAACAACCACAAATCTGCGCTTTCTGCCGTCGCCATCGCCACACTCACTGCGTTGTTGACGCCCGCACCTGCGCTGGCATGGGACAGCCTGACCGTGTTTGGCGATAGCCTGAGTGATAGCGGCAACGTAGGCCGCTTTACTTTCGACGGTGCACAACATCCTTTATATGATGAGATTCTTGCCGCGCATTTGGGGGAGGATTTACAGCGCTCAACGTTAGGCGGCAGCAATTATGCGCAGGGTGGCGCGGTATCGGTACCCAAGCTCGATCCTGATTTAAACACCCAGGATCAGCTGGCGGGTTATCTCGCTTCAACCGGCGGTCGCGCGGATAGCAACGGTTTGTATATTCATTGGGTCGGTGCCAATGACATCGCCGTTGCCGTCACCAATCCCTTAACCGCCAGTGAAACCATCAGCAACAGCGCCAATCAATCGGTTGCGCAAATTAAAACCCTGCTGGATGCCGGCGCGGGCGCGGTGATTGTGCCCACCGTGCCGCAGCTCGGCTCAACGCCCTATATGATTCAAACCGTGCTGCGCGTGCTGGGAAGCGAAGCTACGCCGGCGATGGTGGCGGCGTTTCAGTCACTGGATGGCGTGACCACGCCAGATAAAGCCGCGCGACAGCAAGCGGTGCAGGATGCCTTCACGCAAGCGGCAGGCGAAGTTTCGTCGGTTCCAGCGGTGCGTGACGCGCTGGCGCAACAGCTTTATAACGCATGGCAGGAGCTGAGCGAGCAGGTCACGGCGCTCTCCGACGGTTATAACCAGCAGGAAGAAGCGGGGCTGGCGACCTTGAATGGCAATATTGTGCGCGTGGATATCGCCGGGCTGTTCGATGAAGTGATCGCCAATCCAACCCAATATGGCTTAACCAACACCATCGGCATCGCTTGTCCTATTGGCACCTCAGCGGATGAGTGTCAATCCAGCACGCCGGGCTTCTCCACGGCGCAGGATTATCTGTTTGCCGACCGTCTGCACCCGAGCCCAGCGGTGCATGCGATGATTGCCGATTACATCCAGTCGATTCTGGATGCGCCAGCGCAGGTGGCGGCGTTATCACAATCGCCACTGATGATGGCGCGTGATACGCAAAACACGCTGGATGGACATTTGCAGCAGCAGCGTCAACAGCCCGCCAGCGCCGGAAAGTTCACGGTATTTGGCGGCTATGCCGGGCAACATGTCGATTATCAGGGCGACAGCTGGAGCGACGGAAATGCCAACACCACCAACTTAACGCTGGGTATCGGCTATCAGATCACCGACAACTGGCAAACGGGTGTGCTGTTCTCCAACACCAATCAGCGCCAGGAACCTTCGTCGAACTACGACTACAAACTGCGCGGCAATCTGGTGGAGCTTTATAGCCAGCTGACGGTGTTCGATCAGGGCTGGATCAACGCCGATCTGCATTATGCCGATCTCGATTTCGACAGCATCGAGCGTGACATCCACATCGGCCCGGCCAAACGTACCGAGCAGGGTAGCACCAGCGGTAAATTGCTCGGCATGCGTGTGCAAAGCGGCTGGACGCTGCCAATTACTGAAAATCTCAGCACCGGGCCGGTCGCCAGTTACGCGCTGGATTACGGTCGCGTCGGCGGCTACAGCGAGAACAGTGATAGCAGCACCGCGATGCGCTACTCCGATCAAACCACCCATTCACAGATTGGCTCAGTGGGTTGGCGCATCGACAGCAAACAGTGGGTGGTTAATCCCTGGGCACAGGTGAGCTACAACCATCAGTTTGGCGATACCGATTCCACGGTGCGTGCCGGGTTGAAATCGACGCGTACTTCGTTTGAACGCAGCGTTGAGGCGCGCGATAAAAACTGGCTGGATTTGTCGCTGGGTGCCAACGTGCCGCTCGGCGAAACGGTGAATGCGTTTGCCGGGGTTTCAACCGTCGGTGGGAATAGCGATTACCATCAGGTGACCTGGAATGTCGGTGTGAACGCCACGTTCTAAGCATGCAGGCCAGTAACTGTTAGTTGCTGGCCTGTTAATTTATAACGATCACAAATGCTTTCTCTGCTTAGCAATCAACCTTGTAATTCCGCGTAACCTCTCCTGTTTCGTGCCATGTAAATAAAGAAGTTGTCTGCGATTAATCTGTAAATCGCCTCGCTGCCGCTACGCTTTTTTCCATTAATCATATTGTTGTCTGGCCATGCAAAAATCACATAAGTCAAATGCCCCAGTTAGCGTGGTACGCATCAACACATTAATTTTCAGTTACTTATACTCGATGGTGCAGTTACTTTCTCTTAATAATTAAGGGGTACACCATGGCGAATGCGTCCAGCAATACGAATACCACACCACAAAACACTGTCACGGCGGCGGCACCGGTTATTCAGGTCATAGATATCGAACAGCTCAAAGCCACCGAACCCACCACCGGCGGTGAACTCGCTACGGTGCTGGAATATAAGCGCGGAACGAAAGCCGGCGGCGGCGTATTTGTTTATGACGCAACAGATACCACATCGCCAGACGATGGTGGGTTGGTGATTGTGACAGCGGGAAAGAAACGCTGGAAAAGGGTGATACTGGATTATAACTCGGTCACCGTGCTGGATTTTGGCGCGGTGCCTGACGGGAAAACCGACTGCATCGAGGCGGTAAAACGTATGTTTAACTGGTCGCAGCGCGTATTGCCATCAGCAGGGATACGTTTTACCGCGGGCGAATTTAGTATGTCGACGTTTGATATCTCAGATAAAGAAATTAACCGTTTTAAGGTTACCGGTGCGGCGGTCAATTTCGGTTATTTCCCAACGACGACGTTGTTTTTTAACTGGGATACCAAACCTCGTGGTCAGCATTTCTTTAAAGTGCAGGCACGCTATGCCGAAATTTCTGGGCTGGTTGTGAAAGGCAAGAGTTCGGACAGCGGTGGTGATGGCGGCACGGCGTTCAATAATGTCGGTTTCTATGCCAACACCATTATCGGCGGCCAGTTCTTGCGCGTCAGCAGTATGGAATTCCGCTATTTGGGCGGACGTGCGCTTGATCTTATCGATACGCTGGATTGTAAAATCGACCAGTTCTATTCCCGTGGTTGTCAGGACAGCATTGTTTATGCTCGTTGGTCCGGTCGGGTAGAAGGCGCCTGGGATCACTCTACGGCAATTGAACTCTCCAATTTTAATTTGCAGGGCGGCACCAAAAAGCCGGTGCTGGATTTACCGCGCTGTACGCAATCTTTTATTCGCAACGGCTGGATTGAACACTCCGAATTTGCCGGTGATCTCTCCAATGGCCAGTGGGTGATTGAGGGGTTAGCGATTGAATCCACCGATAACCCATTAAAACTGGGTTATTGCCGCGCCACTATTATTCAAAAAAGTATCCATAATCAAAGTGCTGGATTCGATTACAGTACCGAAGGTATTGAGCCGTGGACGCTAATCGGTGAAGGCGATCGTGGCGTACTGGAGATGTCGGATTGGGGAATCGTTGCGCAAGGTTCATTGAGCTATGACTATATCTCCTCGCAGTATCACATGGATAATCAGGGGAAGGAGGCTGAACAGTGGTTTTATGTCGGGGAATTCGCCTTCTCTAATGCCAACTCGCAAATACATGTGCGAATTATTGGCACCGCACAATTCCTCTCACAAAGTGCAACCCAAACTGACTTTAGTAGCCGTACGCCGGAAGGCGTGGCAAATATCTATCTGCAGGCAAGAAATGGTGCAGATTCTATTGGCAGCTGGTACGGCGAGGGTTCCAGTCCGGTAACCAAAGTGCATATTTCGGGTAATGGTGCCCGAACCAAACTCTATGTGAAAATTGCGGGCTTTACCGCCTATTCCATTGCGCTAGTCGATACCAATGGCAAAGACCGATACCAGGCTGGAAATTGCTTTATTTTCCGTAAAAGTTTCACGGCCTGTAGCGCCGAAGAGAGCACCAGACTGGATGCGGAGAAAGTTGTTGCCTTTGAACAGCACTGGATTGGTAATAAACAAGTTGGCTTTGGGTACAACGACAACAAAGAGTTGTTATTGCATGGTCCGGTGTTCGAAAAGAGCGTGCAAAATCCCGATGGATCATGGAGAACGCGTCGGTTCTTAAAAGTTCGAGTCAATGGAGCGGAGCGCAGTATTGAATTGCACAGTGCTACCGATCCCTATTAATTTTATCGAGCCAGCAATCGAGGTTGCTGGCTCGACAATAATAAAATCTACGTGGTTAATTGACGCCAGGGATATGCACATCCGGTAACGTATCGCGTACTTCCCAGCCGCGCAATTTGCCGGGATTTAATAAATTGTGGGGATCACAGGCGCGTTTCATCGCCACCACATCAGCACGCACCATGCCCTGTTTGCCATCTTCAATATGAATCACATGTGGATTATTAATTTTCACGCCATTCGTGCGGTAAATAGCCATAATCGCGTTGAGGCGATCTTCGTCCTGATAACGCACCAGCGGTAAACCGCTACAGGTAATGCTGCCGTTCATATCGCGTAAGAATTCAATGTGCGACATCACCTCATCGGATAATTGTGCTTCCAGCGTTAGCGCCTGCTGCAAATAATTATCCGTCGCGTAAGCAGTTTGCAGGTAAGTTAGCGTCTTATCGATTTTCAGCGCCTGCAGCGTGGTGTGATTCCAGCAATATTCAATCAGCGAATGCCCGCTATTTTCCCCTGCGGCAAAATGCAGCGCATTGCGGCCCGTATGCTGGCTCAGCAGCGCAGGTAACAGCCCGTCGCTTTCGCTGCCCACCACGGAAATCACCCCATGTTTGCGCGCCACATCGGCATCGGCCAGATCGCTGAAGTAATCAAGCACCGGCGCCGCGAACACCGCAATTTGGCGCTTCACCATGCCTGGCGAACGCGCCAGCGCATCGGCAAAGGCCATCGCCGTAGGGAAGTCGTTGAAAGTGTCGAGACGTTCGATCCAGTCGTGGCGCGGTGCCAGCGCCAGTTCAATCTCCAGCACGATGCCATTGCTGCCGTACGCGTGATGCAGCAGCAGCGCATCCGGCGCTTGCAGGGTGATAATGCGCGGCGTCTCTTCCATGGTCATCAGGCGCACCGACAACACGTTGCCTGGCGCGGCCAGCGGACCGTAATTAATCGAACCTACGCCGCCAAATCCGCCGCCAAACAGGCCGCCGAGCGTCGCCAGTTTCCAGGTGGAGGGCATGCAGCGCAGCTCCCAGCCGAGTGGGCGGGTATGCGCTTCGAGGTCGCCAAGGCGAATGCCTGCCTGCGCACGCACCGTGCCGTGGCCGACAGCCGTGACGGCGTTGAGGCGCGTCATATCAACCATCACGCCACCGTGCAGCGGAATCAGCTGACCGTAATTACCGGTGCCGCCGCCGCGCAGATTGAGCGGCACGCGCTGTTTGGCGCAGGCTGCCACGATCAGTGCCAGCTCCTGCTCATCACGCGGACGTACCGCCAGTTCGGCAAACTTCGCTTCCAGCTGCGGTTTCAAGACCGGACTGAACCAGTGGAAATCGCGCGACAGACGTTTGACCTTCGGCGCTTCTTTGATCCAGTCGAGTTCAGGCAACGCCGCGACCAGCGCCGCCAGTGCAGACTGGCGATCGGAATCAGACATGTTTATTTCCTGTGTGAAAAGGGTTATTGCGCCGCTACGGCGCATGCGTGTTTCTTAACTGGGGCTCAATTCACTCTCATGCCATGCCGCCAGCACGCGGCGCGTTAGCCACGACATCAGCGCGAACAGCAGGAAGCCTGCCAGTGAAATCAGCAGCAGCGCGGCAAACATCAGCGGGATATTGAGCTGATAACCGGCCTGCAAAATCTGGTACGCCAGCCCGGTATCGGTGCCGCCGGTGCCAGCGACAAACTCTGCCACCACCGCGCCAATCAGCGACAAGCCGCTGGAGATGCGCAGCGCGCCGAAGAAGTACGGCAGCGCCGAAGGAATACGCAGGCGCAGCAGAATCTGCATGCGTGACGCATGATTAAGGCGGAAATAGCTCAGCAATCCTGGCGACACGCTGCGCAGACCTTGCGTGGTATTGGAGATTATTGGAAACACCGCCATTAAGGTGGCGCACACCACCAGCGATAGCGTGGTGTCTTTCACCCAGATGATGATCAGCGGTGCGATAGCGACAATCGGCGTCACCTGCAAGAACACGATATAGGGAAAAAGGGCGGTCTCAATAAAACGATTTTGCACCAGCAGAAACGCCACAATCGAACCAATCACAATCGCCACCGCAAAAGAGATAACGGTGATTTTCAGGGTGTAGAGCAATGACATAAATAGCGTCGGGAAGTTCTGCACCAGACTTTGCGCCACCACTAGCGGCGAGGGCACCAGAAATACCGGCACCTTGAAGGTGGTGACCAGAAACTGCCACAACAGCAGCATGGCGACCGCGACGATGGCGGGGAACAGCCACTGCTGAAATTGTCGATGGGACGCTAAGGGTTTCATCATTGACTCTCCTTGCTCGCCGCCAGCAGGCCGCGTTGCAGCTGTTGCGCATAATGCGTGAAATCCTGGCTGACGCGGAACTCATCGTCGCGCGGCAACGTGGTTTCAATGCGGATGTCATCTACCACGCGTCCGGGGCGCGCCGCCATCATAATCACCCGCTGCGACAGAAATACCGCTTCCTGAATTGAGTGGGTGACAAACACCACCGTCAGCTTCTGCTCCTGCCACAAATGCAGCAGATCGCTGTCCAGCTTGTTACGGGTGATCTCGTCCAGCGCGCCAAACGGCTCATCCATCAGCAGCACCTTCGGGCGCGTGACCAGGCCGCGCGCTATCGACACGCGCATCTGCATGCCGCCGGAAAGCTCGCGCGGCAATACGTGACCAAACTGGCCGAGACCGACCAGCTCGAGGATTTCGCGCACGCGGGTGTCCGCTTCGGCACGCGGCACGCCTGCCAAATCGAGCGGAAGACGCACGTTTTTGTGCACGTTGCTCCACGGCATCAGCGTCGCTTCCTGAAACACAAACGACAGCGGCAGATCGCGCTGATTTTCGCGCCGATCGCGGCGAAACAGCATTAACTTGCCATCGGTGGGCTCAATCAGCCCGGCGATCATTTTCAGCAAGGTGCTTTTGCCGCAGCCGGACGGGCCGAGCAGCGAGACAAATTCGCCCTGACGAATAGTGAGATCGACCGGCAGCAGTGCGCGCGTACCGTTGGGATAAATTTTCTCCGCTGACAGCACCTCAATCGCCGGTGGCGCCGCAGAACGCGGCACCGCTTGCGCATCGGGATGCAGCAGCGTTAGATGGCTGGCGCTATTCATGGCAGAACCTTGACGTCTTGGATGAATTTCAGCGTGTAGCTGCCGTCAAACGGCACTTTGGCCGCATCGATCAGCTTGGTATCGACCAGCAGCTGCCAGGTTTGCTTGAGGCGCGCTTCGGTCATGATGCCGATGCCGCCGGTTTGCGCATCGCCGCCGGTCAGCATCTGGTATTTCTTCATCTGCGCAATGCCGAAAGCGATCTGTTCATCGCTCATCTGCGGGTTCTCTTTCTTGATCAGCACGTTACCGGCGCTTGGATCTTGCAGATAGTTTTTCCAGCCCTGCATCGACGCTTTCACAAACGCCGCCACCGCAGCCGGCCGTTTCTCGATGGTCGATTTCATGCACACGATGCTGTTGCCGTACGGCGGATAACCCCAATCGCTGATCGGGTAAACATTGGCCTGCGCATTGGCTTTTTGCACCGCAAACGGTTCAGAGGTGATATAGCCTTGCTGCACCAGATTTTTATCGGCGAGGAACGGCTGAATGCTGAAGGTGTAAGGACGCACGCGGGCATTTTTCAGCTTCAGCGCGCTCTGCGCCCACGGCCAATATGAGGTGTAGGCTTCCGCCGCCAGCAGGAAGGTTTTGCCCTGCAAATCGGCCTGGTTTTTCACATCCGGATGGGTGATAAAGGCAATTGCCGAGTGCTGGAAGGTGGTGGCAACTGGCATCGCCTGCACGCCTTGCTGCCAGATTTCCAGCGCCTGCATGTTATCGCTGATGATGCAGTCGGCCTGACCGGCCGCCATCAGCTGCATGGTATGCACCTGCGGACCGCCCATCTTGATGGTGACATCAAGGCCGGCATCGCGATACAGATTCTGCGCCTGCGCCTGATAGAAGCCGCCGTGTTCGGCCTGCGCATACCAGTTGGTCATAAAGGTGAATTTCTCCGCCGCCATGCTCGGGGCCGAGAGTGCCAGCGCAAGCGCGGCAACAGTGCTCAATGTCTTTTTCATCATTATTCCCTAGCGAGGTGGTAAAAAGGCGGCTGCGTCGTGGTGATCTAATACTTTGCCTTGCCACTGGCCGGTGCCCCACGCCGGTTCGGCGCGGGTTACCCATGTCATCTGGTGCACTTCGGTAATCACCTGCGCCCAGCTTTCTGCCAGTGAATCGAGAATGGCTGCACCTTGCTCGGGCGTGGAGGGCAGAGGATCGCCAATCACGCCGCTTGGGCCGAAATCGTAGGAGGCCCACGCCGCCATCGGTTTGTTGGTCGAAAGCGTCGGGCAGGGGAATGCCGGCGGATAATTAGCCACTGCTTTATCCATCTGCACGGTATCGGGCGCCAGCGCCAGCATCAGCGCGGTTTCGGCATGTCCCGCGTGCATCGCCATCTGCCGCTCTTTGTCGTCCATAAAGCTTTCCGCACAGTTCGGCACTTTAAAGGTGTCTTGCATGATGATGATCATGTCGCCGTGGCGCAGACGCAGTTCGCGCGCCGCCATCTGTAACGGCTGTGGCTGGCCGCCGTGGCCGTTAACCATCAGGAACTTGCGGAAACCGGCGCGATAGAGTGATTCGCCAATCTCCAGAATGGTGTGCAGCAGGGTTTCGCCGGTCAGCGTTAGCGTGCCGGGAAAATGCAGATGCTCATCCGATTTGCCGTAGGTGATCGGCGGAATGGCGTAAGCCGGGATTTCCGCGGGTAAGCGCGCCAGCGCATGGCCGACCACGCCGGAGGCGATCACGCTATCCACCGCGCACGGCAAATGCGGGCCGTGCTGCTCAATCGCGCCGGTCGGCAACACGATCACGGTGTTGGCTTTATTTTCCAGCGTGGCGATGTCGGTCCAGCTCAGGTACGGCAAAAAGCGGTTTGCCGGAATATAACCATGCAACATTTGAACTCCTCGTGTTATTGCGGCAACCACGCCGTGGCTTCAACTTCAATTAAGACGTCCGGACTCGGCAGCATCTCGCTCACCTGCACCACGGTAGAAACCGGCGGCGCATCGGGAAAAAATTGCTTACGTACTCGGCTGTAGTGGGGAAAATGGTCGAGATTGCGGAAGTACTGCACCAGTTTGAAGACATCACTCATCTGGCCGCCGGCGCTTTCGATGGTGGCGCGGATGCTCTCCAGCACGTACCAGCTCTGCGCCAGAATCGGCCCCTCTTTAATGTCGGTGGAGAATTCGCCGGTGCGGCCAAGCAGCTGTTGCGCCGCTGCGGGAATGTCGTCGTAGCCGCGCACAATGGTGGCAGTTTGTGGGTTCACCGGAATAATGCCGGAGAGGAAAATGAAGTCACCCGCGCGTCGCCACGCGGCATATTTCGCCAGCGGTTTTCCCGCTCCTGCATCAAGCGCCATCTGTTGTTTCTCCATAACGCACACCCCTTTTCAGCCGATAGCGCTGACGTTGACGCAACGGCCAGCTCGCCACATCGGCATGCGGAAAAATCACCAAATCATTGGCCAGCAGCGCGCGGCGTTGGCAGATCAGCGCGGAGACCTGATCAAACGCCGCGCCGAGTTGCAGGCTCAGCAAACCGCTAAACAGCGTATCGAGCGGATCGTAACTGCCAAACGGACAGAACGCGTCCTGCACGTTGTCAGCGCCGAGCAGCAGCGGAATGCCCAGCGCCTGCGCCTCTTTCACCAGCGTTAAACCGCGCAAACGCGGCGTGCGGCCGGGCACCGCGTCCTGCAACAGCAGATTGGTGAGCGGCAGCGCAATCAATGTCACATTGTGTTGCGCCAGCACGGCAAGAATCTGTTGCGCATCGTCCTGCTGCGACAGCGCGCAGCTGTGGCTGCAGGTGATCGCGCCGCTAAACGGATGCTGCTGCAAATAGTGCGCCAGCCAGCGCAATCCCTGCGCCTCGACGTTAAGTTCTTCATCAATATGCAGATCGATATCCAGCTGCCACAGTTCGGCGGCCTGCATCAGATGCTGAAACGCCTGCGCATCCCAGTTGCTGCTGTGAATAAAACCGCCCAACAGCGCGCCCGGACCGCTGGTCGCGACCTGCGCGGCAATATGCTGCGCATCGCTGGCGTCGGCAAAGAAGGTGAGTGGCGCGAGGGCCACGCGCTCGATGCTGCACAGCGGATGGTGCAGATCGCCAATCACTTGCCACGCTAATGGTGCATCAACGGAGAACCAGTCGATGTGGGTGCGCAGCAAACCGACGCCAGCTTCTACCGCCCAGCGCAGCGCCTGCGTAGCGCGCTGCTGCAGATCTGCTGTGTTCCAGTGCACGCGGTCCTGATGCATGGCAGCAATCGCGGCCAGCAAACCGGGCTGTTGCGCCGGGCTGCGTTGAATAGTGAAGGTTTTATCCAGATGCGCGTGCGGTTCGATAAACGCGGGCAGCACCAGCGCGCCGTGAAGCGGCAGATAATCAGCGGGTGCTGCTGCATGGTCGGGTTCGAATTGCAGGCCCGCGGCGTGGAAATGTAAGGTCGCCAGCTGCGGTTGATTGTTGGCTTCAGGCCAGTTTTCTGGCAGCAGCCAGCGGGGTAAACGTGCGCCGGTCGCACCCGGATAGCCGCTCATAGATCCAGTACCAATAAAGGTGAACGCGCACGTGAACAGCACAGCACGATGCAATCGTTAGCCGCACGCTCTTGCTGGCTCAGCACATCATCACGGTGATCCGGCTCGCCCGCCAACACGCCGGTGATGCAGGCGCCGCACATGCCTTGTTCGCAGGAGAGTTCAATCTCAATCCCTGCTTCTTCAAGTACTTCAGCGATGGTTTGTTGCTCGCCCACGGCAAAGCGTGCGCCGGAGGAGGCGAGCTGCACTTCGAAGGCAGCGCCAGCCATCAGCGAAGATGTGGATTGGAAGCGCTCGCTGTGCAGCTGTGCTTCGTCCCAGCCATGTTGCAACGCCAGCTGCTGCAGATGATGCATAAAACCCGCCGGGCCGCAGAACACCAGCGCAGCGTTGTCTGGCTGGGTGAGAGCTTCGGGAATGCGCTGGCGCAGGCTGTCGCCTTCGCTGCTGTAGTGAATGACGGCGCGCGCGCCGAGTTTGCTCAGACGTTGGCTGAAAGCCAGTTGGTCGGCGCGTTTCAGGTAAAGGTGCAGGGTGAAATCCGCCTGACGCGCCGCCAGTGCTTCGGCCATCACCAACAGCGGCGTCAGGCCGATGCCGGCGGCAAACAGCAGCGTGCGCGGCGCGTGCGGCAGCGGAAAGTGGTTACGTGGCGCGGATATCTCTAGCTTATCGCCGGTGGTTAACTGCTGATGCAGCCAGCGCGATCCGCCGGTTGAACACTCATCCAGACGTACGCAGATTTCATAATACTCGGCTGGCGCAGAGCAGAGTGAATACTGGCGTTTACCGCCGTCAGGAATAATGACATCAATGTGCGCGCCGGGCGTGAAAGCAGGCAGCGGCTGCCCGCTGCGATTCGCCAGCGTCAGTAACACATTGCCTGCACCGTTGAACTGCTTTGCGATGACGGTGACGGCGAGAGGAGTGGATTTCATCATCTTTCTGCCTGAATAGGGATGTCATCAGCTGCGAGGCCGCGCAAACCCTTGTTTTTATCATGGCAGCGATTATTATTTTGCCCATGTGTAAGCGTCCATCTGTTTAATTCGCATGATGCGTTGCAAAAAAGAGAGCACCCTTTATGTTCGCCTTCTCCCGATTTCTGCTCTATTTCACTGAGGTGGCCCGCCAGGGTTCGCTGCGCAAGGCTTCTGAGGTGCTGCACGTCTCGGCATCCTCAATTGATCGGCAGATCCTGCGCGTGGAGGAACAGCTGGATATGCCGCTGTTTGAGCGTCATCCATCAGGATTACGTATGACCGCAGCGGGTGAGATCCTGCTGAATGCGGCGAAAAACTGGCAGCGGGATTTTGGCCGCGTCTGCACGCAGCTGGATGATTTGCGCGGATTACGTCACGGCCATGTACATATCGCCACCATTGATGCGATTAATCGCGGCTTTTTTTCATCGATTTTGCAGCGCATTCGCAGTGACTATCCCGGCATCTCCTTCACGCTGACCACCATGAGCAACATCCACATCGCCAATGCGCTGACCTCGGGCGATGCGGATTTCGGCATCATGCTTAATCCGCAAAGTTCGCGCGAGTTGCTGGTGAAGTCGTTTGCCGATTTACGTCTGGGTATTGTGGTGAGCAGTCAACATCCGCTGGCCAATCTGGAATCGATCCGTTTCAGCCACTGCGAATCCTGGCCATTTATCGTGCCCGCCGCGCCGCTGATGCTGGCCGATCCGCTGGAAGCGCTGATCAACAGTTCGGGCATTAAGATCAACGAAGTGGCGCGCACCAATAACATTCATATGCTGCGTTCACTGGTGCGTGATGATGTGGGGATAAGCCTGATGTGCTGGCTGGATATCGTTGATGAGTATCGGCGCGGTGAACTGAAGTTTATTCCGCTGATCGATACGGTGCTGAAGCCATTTACCTTTTCGCTGTGTGTTGCGCCGCAGCGCCAGCTTTCGATTGCCGCTTCGATGATGTTGCGCGAGCTGGAGTCGTTTTTTGCACTGATGCAGAGTGAGGAGTTGCTGGCGTAATCGGTCGCCATGAATGGCGTAATGCTCGTCAGTTAAGCCGACGACGAGTGCGCAGACCGGTACCATTTTTGGTCCGGCGGTCCTCGCGCCGCTAGCGCGGTACCTTCACTTTGCTCGTCTGCCTGACGGACCGGCGGAGACGGGACGTCCTGTCCCGGCTCCGCCTTTCGCCCGCGTCCTGCGGGCTCTCCTGGCTTCCTCGCTGCGTTCAGCGCTGCGGATTGCCTGCCCAAAAGTGGCCCCGGCCTGCTTAAACTTCTGTGCGTGTTTTTGAAAAGGACACATTTGCTAAAGGCGCGTGACGCAGCAGATGTGTCAGCGCCCGCTACCTGTTCAAAGCAAATGCTTGCTTAACTGACAAGCATTACGCCATGGATGGCGACCTTACGATAATGTTAATCGCCCCAACGGCTGCGCAAATAATTCACCGCATCCTGGGTTTGTGGCTGATTAAGGTAATTTTCGCGGAACAAAATGGTGCCGTTAATTTGCGGTAGCGACTCGTTGAGATCGAGTTGTTTTTTCAACTCCGGCACGCCGCCATTCACCGTCCAGTCAGGTTCGCTTTTCGACGCTTCGCCGATTTTGTACAGCGCCACACCGATATAGAGCCGCGTATGCGTTGGCTTCACCACGTCCGCCCACCAGTGGGCTAACACGTCGTAACGGGCGGCCTGGCGCGCAAACGGCCAGTAAAGCTGCGGCGCGATGTAATCCAGCAGTCCCATTTGCACCCAGCGACGCGTATCGGCGTAGGCTTCGTCGTAGGCGGCCGCGCCACGCGTGTCGGAGCCCGCCGCATCATGCGACAGATTGCGCCACACGCCTGCCGGGCTGACGCCAAATTCTACGTTCGGGTTCAGTTGCTTGATGGTGCGCGACACCTGCTCAATTAACAGCAGCGTATTGTTGCGCCGCCAGTCAGCTTTCGATGCAAAACCCTGACCATACTGGCGGAACGTGGCGCTGTCGTTGAGGGTTGAACCGGACGTTTCAGTATAGAAATAGTCATCGAACTGCACGCCGTCGATCGGATAGTGCGACACCACTTCCGCAACGATGCTGGTGATCCAGTCGCGTGCGGCGGGAATGCCGGGATCGAGCACGAAGCGGTCGCTGGCGGTGCGGATCCAGTCGCGATGCAGCACAAATACGCTGGCCGGTTGCAGCGCAAGCGTATTATTCAGCGCGTTAACCGTGGAAGGTTTGACGTTGGTCGAGACGCGATATGGGTTGAACCACGCGTGCACCTTCATGCCGCGTTTGTGCGCCTCATCCAGCATAAATTTCAGCGGATCGTAGCCGGGATCTTCACCAATCCTGCCGGTGAGCATATCTGACCACGGCAAGATGCTGGAGCGCCACAGCGCGGTGCCATCCGGCTTTACCTGGAAAAATACCGTATTGATGCCGAGGCTTTTCAGTTTATCTAGCTTATCGGTCAACGCCTGTTGCTGCTGGTGGATGCGGTTGGCCGGGCTGGCATTCACGGAATTGATTGGCGGCCAGTCGAGGCGTGAAACGGTGGTGAGCCACACGCCGCGTACCGGTTCTTTGCTCAGCGCTGGTTTAGTCGGCATTGGCGGTTTGGTGACCGTCGGCAACGGCGTGACCAGCGATTTCGGTGGCGGCGAGGAGCAACTGGCCAGTGAGAGGGCGACAGCAATGGCGACCAGCGCAGCGGATTTTTTATAGGTGTTAACCCAGGGAAAACGATGTGAACAGGCTATGATAAACTCTCTTTTTTGCAACTTTCTGTTCGAAGAGCCTCATTCTCTTATCATGCGAACTAAAGTCAATAATGGTGTCATGGTTTGCACGATGAATCGCGCCGCTACGGATAAGTACGGGATTTTGTAGCGTCGCAATGAGTTGCACGCAGTAAATTTATTTGAGGAACCCAAAACCTATGCAATACGAAGACCTTTATCGCCGTATCGGCCAGATCATCTTTAGCTGTGGCCCGCAAGGTGCGCGGGAATTGATCGTTCAGGCTGAACTGTTTGCGGACGATGATGGCGGGCAGTTTCAGTTCGATTACATCGATGAAAACGGTGAACCGGATTGGTTTGAACCCGATGCGCGCGCGATAGGCGATCTCTCGGAGGCGCTGAAAGATTTTCAGCAGTACTTCGTGGATAACAATATGACCAACGGTCTGCCGGTGTGGCGTAAATGCGCGATAAACCTCAACGTGCAGGAAGAAGCCATCAGCATCGACGTGCAGTACGACTAAGTTCCGCGGCATCCTTGCCTGGAAGTCATGCGTTACGAACGTAACGCCACCATCTCCTCGTTTTTCCGCGCCACGCGTTTGCGATGCACAATACGGCTGGCGGCGACGACACCCAGCGTCAACAGGCCGGTGGCGATAATCTCTGGACGGTGTTGTTGGTTGAAAAGCATGGCAACCAACACGCCAACGATGAACACCATCGTCGCCCACGTCAGGCCAGGGAATAGCCACATGCGATAGCTGAGGATTTCACCGCGCGCTTCGCGCTTTTTACGCAGCACCAGATGAGACGCGGCGATCACCAGATACACCAGCAACGCGATGGCGCCGGAACTGGCGAGCAGGAACTCAAATACTGCGCTCGGCGCCAGATAGTTAGCGATCACCGCGAGGAAGGCCGCCGCCGTGGAGAGCAACACCGCTACCCACGGCGTGCCGCTGCGTGTAGTGCGCGACGCGACGGCAGGCGCATCTTCACGACGTGAAAGCGAATAGATCATGCGCGATGCGGTATACAGCGCAGAATTGAGACAGCTACACACCGCAATCAATACCACCACATCAACGATCTGCTTAGCGTAAGGCACGTTCATCATCTGCATCGCTGTCTGGTAAGAACCGGCTTTCATCAGCGACGGCGTATTCCACGGCACCAGCGCTACCACGATGAAGATCGACAGCAGATAGAACAGCGCGATGCGCCAGATCACCGAGTTGGTGGCTTGGGTGATTTGTTTCTTCGGCTCGCGCGATTCGGCGGCGGCAATGGTGACAATCTCGGTGCCCATAAATGAGAACATAGTGGTCAGAATGGCCGCCAGCACCGCGCCGATGCCGTTAGGCATAAAGCCTTGCGTGTCATAGAGATGTGAAATTCCCTGCGTGCTGCTGCCCGGCATCAAACCGAATACCGCTAAACTTCCCGCGCAGAGGAATGCCACAATCGCCACCACTTTCAGCAGGGCGAACCAGAATTCAAACTCGCCATAGTTTTTGACGCTGAATAGGTTGCTGATGGTCAGGAACGTGGTGATCGCCAGCGTGTATTCCCACACCGGAACCTGCGGAAACCACGAATGCAGAATGGTGCCAGCGGCGTTGGCTTCCAGCGGGATCACTAACACCCAGAACCACCAATAAAGCCAACCGATGGTGAAGCCGGCCCAGCGGCCCAGCGATTTGTCGGCGTAGGTGGAGAAAGAGCCGGAATCCGGTGACGCCACCGCCATTTCTGCCAGCATGCGCATAATCAGCACCACCAACGCGCCCGCGGCGATGTAGGCCAGCAGTACCGCCGGACCGGCTTCGGCGATCGCATGGCCAGAGCCAACAAACAATCCGGCACCAATTACGCCGCCAATCGATAACATCCGTACATGGCGCGGCTTCAGGCCTTGCGCCAGTACATCGGCATTCTGTGAACTCATCAATGTTTCTCCAAAGCGTCTCTCAGGCCGCGCGACGCGCAGCCGGGTTACAACAGGTGAGAAGCCCAGCCCGCCGCGCGAGCTGGGTAGATTGTTACGAATCGGCGTGTTGACTCAGCACACTGCTGAGGATCTCCAGCGCCTGGCCGAACTGCGCATCAGGAATGGTGAGCGGATAGAGGAAGCGGATGACATTGCCCTGCGGGCCACAAGTAAGCAGCAGCAGCCCACGCGCCATCGCGTGTTGCTGGATGGTTTGCGCGGTTTGCGCGCTGGCGAACTCCACCGCAATCATCGAGCCAAGGCCGCGAATGTCGGTGATGGAGGAACACTGGCTGCGTGCGCTGTGCAGGAAATCGGTTAACTGAGTACCGAGTTGTTGCGCACGTTCGCACAGCTTCTCGTCGGCGATCACGTCCAGCACCGCATGCGCCGAGGCAATCGCCAGCGGATTGCCAGCGTAGGTGCCGCCCAGGCCGCCTGGACCCGGCGCATCCATAATCTCGGCCCGGCCGCTGACCGCCGATAACGGCATGCCGCCCGCGAGGCTTTTCGCCATGGTGATGAGATCCGGTTTCACCGTATAGTGATCCATCGCGAACAATTTGCCGGTGCGGGCAAAGCCGGTTTGTACTTCATCGGCAATCAGCAGAATGCCGTGCTCATCGGCCAGCGACCGCAGGCGGTTGAAGAATTCAGGCGGCGCGACGTGGAAGCCGCCTTCGCCCTGAATTGGCTCCAGCACGATGGCCGCAACATCCTGTGGCGCGATGTCCTGCGTGAAAATATCCTGCAAGCTGGCCAGCGCATCATCAACGCTGATGCCGGTGACGCCGTTGGGATAGCGCGCGTGCCACACCGACGCGGGCATCGGACCGAAGTCGCGTTTGTAAGGGGCCACTTTGCCGGTCATCGCCATGGTCATAAAAGTACGACCGTGGAAGGCGTTACCGAAGGTGATGATGCCGTGGCGACGCGTAGCCGCACGCGCTACTTTTACCGCGTTTTCTACCGCTTCAGCGCCGGTGGAGAAGAACGCGGTCTTGGCTTTACCGGCAATCGGCACCACGCGATTGAGGCGTTCCGCCAGCGCCACATAGCTCTCATACGGCGTCACCTGGAATGCGGTATGGGTAAATTTCTCTAACTGATCGGCAATCGCCTGCACGATGCGCGGATGGCGATGCCCGGTGTTCAGCACCGCGATGCCGCCAGCGAAGTCGATCCAGCTGTTGCCTTCACCATCGCGCAGCGTGGCGTTCTCCGCGTGCTCTACATACCACTGACAAAGATTGCCGGTGCCGCGTGGCAGGGCATCATCTTTACGTTGCTGCAACTGGCTGTTTTTACCTTCCATAACCTTTCCTTAGCGATAAGCGTCTTTACAAATCACGACAAACACGCTTATTTATGCCTGCGCTGAGTTATCTTGCCAGAGCCACTTTCAGTGAAAAGAGGGGAGCCAATTGCGAAGTTTGTACGCCGATCATGTATTAGAGCGCATGCAGTTTATGCCGGAAGGGACGTTGCAGCAGCGTTTGCTGAGCTGTATGCAAGCCGCTATCGCAGAAGGCATTTTCCCGCGCGCCACGCGCTTGCCCGCCACGCGCGATTTGGCGCGCGAGCTGTCGGTGTCGCGCAACACGGTGTTGAACGTGTATGAGAATTTGATGGCACAAGGCTACGTCACGGCGCGTACCGGCAGCGGAACATGGATTGCAGAAAATTTGCCGGAGGGATCGCTGAACACGCCGCGCAACGTGGCGCCGATCGAAACGTTAAGCGCGAAACCGGCGGCGATTTCCAAACGCGGCGCTTCGCTGCTCGGCCATGCCAATGCCTCGCCATATCAGTGGGGCGCTTTTGTGCCTGGCGCGCCGGATGTCACGCAGTTCCCGCATAAACTCTTCAGCCAGATTCAGGCGCGTCTGAACCGTGAACCGGATATCGAACGGCTGATCTACAGCAGCAACGGCGGCTGTGCACAGCTGCGTGCTGCTCTGGCGGAGTACCTGAGCGTGGCGCGTTCGGTACGCGCCGATGCCGATCAAATCATCATTACTGAAGGGATTCATCAGGCGGTGGATTTGGTTTCGCGCGTGTTATGCGATCCCGGCGATCAGGTGTGGATCGAAGAGCCTGGTTATTGGGGGACGCGCAATCTGCTGCGCATTAACGGACTGAAAATCAACGCCATTGCAGTGGATGAGCAGGGAATGACCCCCGATTTGCCACCGCGCAGTCGTGCACCGAAGATGATTTTCGTGACACCGTCACATCAATATCCGCTGGGCGTGCATCTCAGCCTGGAGCGGCGCAAGCAGCTGCTCGATCTGGCGCGCAAACACAAAACCTGGCTGGTGGAAGATGATTACGACAGCGAGTTTCGCTTCTCCGGCCAGCCGTTCCCGTCGTTGCAAGGCTTTGAGCCGGATGCGCCGGTGATTTATATGGGCACTTTTAGCAAGACGCTTTATCCGGCGCTGCGTCTCGGTTATCTGGTGGTGCCAAAAGCGCTGGCGCAGCCGCTGCGCGTGGCGGCGGCGGAACTCTATCGCGGCGGGCATTTGCTGGTGCAGCGCGCGCTGGCAGAGTTCATCCAAAAAGGGCATTACATGTCGCACATTCGCCGCATGCGCAAGCTCTACAGCCAGCGGCGGCGCTTTATGGTGAGCCTGATTGAGCGTTATGTGGGCGCCGATTTTCTGCCGGTAGTGAATCATGAGGCGGGATTGCACCTGGTAATGAATTTGCCAACCGGCTGCGACGATGTGGCGATCGCCGCGCTGGCGCTACGGCGCGGCGTTAAGGTGCGGCCGTTGTCGCAATATTATATGCATCCGCAGGAGCGGCGCGGCCTGCTGTTGGGTTTTGCCTGCGTCGATGAGCGGCAGTGTCAGGATGCGTTTGGTATTCTCAAAGGTTGTCTGGTCGAGGCAAAAATCATTTAAACAGTGAATAATCTGTAGCGGCGCAACTTGTTGCGCAATGTATATGGGCAAAACACGCGCAATAAATGGCGCCGCTACGAAGGGTGCTCTATCGCTGGCCGATGGTATTTAGCCGCTGCACAATTTCTGGCGTAAGTGTCACTTCGCTACTCGCCAGGTTCTGCTTCAGGTGCTCCGGCGATGACGTGCCCGGAATCAGCAGAATATTGGGCGAACGCTGCAGCAGCCACGCCAGCGCCACCTGCAGCGGCGTAGCATTGAGCTCAATCGCTACCTCGCTCAGCTGATCCGACTGCAGCGGTGAAAATCCGCCGAGTGGGAAAAACGGCACATAAGGAATGCCTTGCGCTGCCAGTTGGTCGAGCAGCGCCTCATCCTGACGATTGGCCAGATTATAGAGATTTTGCACGCAGGCGATCGGCGTCATCGCCTGGGCATCGGCCACCTGTTTAGCCGTCACGTTGCTCAGACCAATGTGTCGAACCAGCCCGCGCTCTTTTAGCTTGATCATCGCTTCAACCTGCGGCTCCAGCGAACCCTCTTTCGGTCCGTGCACGTCCAGCATCGAACGCAGATTAACCACTTCCATCACATCAAGCCCAAGATTGCGCAGGTTATCTTCCACCGCTTGCGTCAGTGCTTCCGGCGTGAATGCCGGTAACCAGCCGCCTTTATCGTTGCGGCGCGCGCCTACTTTGGTGACGATAACCAGATCGTCGGCGTAAGGGTGTAACGCTTTTTTGATCAGCTGATTGGTGATATGCGGACCGTAGAAGTCGCTGGTATCAATGTGATTCACGCCTGCTGCGACCGCATCGCGCAGCACCTGCAAAGCACGCGCTTCATCTTTCGGCGGACCAAACACGCCGGGACCGGCTAACTGCATGGCACCGTAACCGAGTCGTGCGACCTGGCGGTCGCCAAGGGTGTAAGTCAATGCTGGATGAGACATGGAAAGCTCCTTCGTCAGTGTGTGGTTAGATTGTAATCGCCAAAAAGCTGTGCAACTATCCGTACAAATCAGGACACAGTGTACGAGGTAGCGAACAATGGCATTGGATATCGCCTTGCTGCACGCGGTGGTGGCGGTGGCCAAAGCGGGCGGTTTTCGTGAGGCGGCGCGCATGATCGGCAGTAATCCGTCGCGCTTGAGCGATGCGGTGCGGCGTGCCGAAAAGCAACTTGGCGTGCGGTTGTTTAATCGCACCACGCGCACTGTGGCGTTAACTGAAGCTGGCAGGGTGCTGATGTCGCGCCTGCTTCCGGCGATGAACGAAGTGGATGCGGCGCTGGATGCGTTGAACATGTTCCGCGATACGCCGGGCGGCACCTTGCGCTTAAACGTGCCGGTGAGCGCCGCGCGCATTGTGTTACCGGCGATTGTGCCGGGATTTCTAAAGCGCTATCCCGATATCCAGCTGGAAGTGGTGGCGGAAAGTAATGTGCAGGATGTGTTCCGCGATAGTTGTGATGCCGGCATTCGTTATGACGATCATCTGGAGCAAGACATGGTGGCGCTGCCAATCGGTCCGCGCACCCAGCGCTTTGCCCTGGCGGCATCTCCCGCGTATCTGGCGCAATTCGGTAAACCACAGCATCCGCGCGACTTAGTGCAGCATCGCTGTTTACACGGACGCTATGCGACTGGCGTGATTGCTGAATGGGAATTTACCTGCGGCGAGGAAACCGTGCGCTTGCAGCCGAAAGGTCCGCTGATTTGCAGTATCGGCGCGGCGATGGACTTGACGGTAGAAGCGGCAATCGCTGGCTGCGGCGTGGTCTACTTATTTGAGGATTGGATTAGACCGGCGCTGAGTGATGGCAGCCTGCAGCCGATTCTGCCGGATTGGTGGCAAAGCTTCTCTGGCCTTTGGCTCTATTACAACGATCGCCGGTTGATTCCGGCGCCGCTACAGGCGTTTCTGGATTATGTGCGCGAACTGAATTCAGGTGCAGAAGCGAAAAAAAGCCGATAACCGTTGCCAGTTATCGGCTTATTCGCATCACAGGTAATTATGCGTTTAGCAGCTGATTCGCGGTTTTCTCAACCAGCGCCAGCAGGAGTTTAACATCTTCCAGCGTCACGGTTGGGTTCAGCAAGGTCAGCTTCAGGCAGGTTACGCCCTGATTCTCGGTCACACCTACGTTGGCGCGACCTGAATCCAGCAGCGCATCGCCAATACGCTGGTTGAACAGCGCAATCTGAGCAGTATCGGTCAGTTGCTCTGGACGATAGCGGAACAGTACGCTCGCCAGCTGAGGCTGCATCACCAGCTCGAGGCGTGGTTCAGAGGTAACAAATTTCGCCACTTCCTGCGCCAGCGTCACACCGTGATCGATGATCGCCGCATACTGTTTCTGACCCAGCGCTTCCAGGCCCATCCACAGTTTCAGCGCATCGAAACGACGCGTGGTCTGCAGTGATTTGGATACCAGATTCGGTACGCCGGCCTCTTCGTCAAACTCAGAGTTCAGGTAAGCCGCCTGATAACGCATCAGCTCGTAATGACGCTCATCTTTCAGCAGGAACGCACCGCAGCTGATGGTCTGGAAATACTGTTTATGGAAGTCCAAAGTGACGGAATCCACCCGCTCCAGGCCATCGAGGTAGTCGCGATACTTCTCGGACAGCAGCAGCGCGCCGCCCCATGCTGCATCAACGTGTACCCAAATGTTGCGCTCGGCAGCAATGCCGGCAATTTCACGCAGCGGATCGATAGCACCGGCATCGGTGGTACCGGCGGTCGCCACGATCGCCAGGATCTGTTCGCCGTTAGCGTCGGCCTGCGCCAGTTTGGCTTTCAGGTCTGACACATCCATACGGGCGAACTCATCAGACTTCACCTGCACCACAGATTGGTAGCCATGGCCAAGCAGCGCCATGTTCTTCTGTACGGAGAAGTGCGCGTTTTCAGAACACAGCACTTTGATCTTACGCAGATCACCAGTGATCCCGTGCTGCTGCACCGAGTGACCCTGACGCTGATAGAAGGCGTCGCGTGCCAGCATCAGACCCATCAGGTTGCTCTGGGTGCCGCCGCTGGTGAACACACCGGCGTCGCCAGCCGGGTAACCCACTTGCGCACGCAGCCATTCGATCAGTTTGATCTCAATGATGGTGGCAGAAGGGCTCTGATCCCACGAATCCATACTCTGATTGGTGGCGTTGATCAGGACTTCTGCCGCCTGACTTACCACCAGACTCGGGCAGTGCAGATGCGCTACACATTGTGGGTGATGCACTGAAAGACTGTCTTTCAGGAAATATTCAATCGCGCGTTCAATCGCGGCCTGGTTACCCAGGCCGTTTGGATTGAAGTCGAGCGTGATACGCTCGCGCAGTTCGGCAACGCTTTTGCCTTGATACATCTCAGGCTGTTGCAGCCACTGCACAACCGCGGCGCTGCTCTGGGCAATCGCCTGCTGGTACGCCTCAATGCTCTGTGCAGAGGCGGCCAGAATCGGGTTTACTTCAGACATTTACTCTTCCAATCAAACAGGTTTGACGCCAGCGCCAATCAGCGCCTGCTCAAATTTATCCAGGAAAATCGCTAGCTCATCGTTGGTGATCAGCAGTGAAGGCAGCAGACGCAGAACTGCGCCATGGCGGCCACCGCGCTCCAGAATCAGACCTGCTTCGAAGCACTTCTTCTGCAGCAGCGCAGAGAGCTCGCCGTCAGCCGGGAAGCTGCCCATGTGATCGGCCGCTTCGTTCGGTTTAACGATCTCAATGCCGATCATCATGCCGAGACCACGAACGTGACCAATTACCGGGAAGCGTTTCTGCATTGCGGCCAGCTGCTGTTTCAGCCATTCACCCTGCGCGGCCACTTTGCCTGCAATATCCTGCTCTTTGAGGATTTTCAGCGTGGTCAGGCCTGTAGCCATCGCCAGCTGGTTGCCACGGAAGGTGCCGGTGTGATGACCAGGTGACCAAACGTCGAACTGCTTTTTGATGCCCAGCACAGCCAGTGGCAGACCGCCGCCAACAGCTTTAGACATCACGATGATGTCTGGCTCGATGCCGGCGTGTTCGAAGGCGAAGAATTTGCCGGTACGGGCAAAGCCAGCCTGAACTTCGTCGAGGATCAACAGAATGCCGTGTTCCTGCGTCACTTTACGGATGCGCTGCAGCCACTCAGCGGGTGCTGGGTTCACGCCGCCTTCGCCCTGAACGGCTTCGAGGATTACTGCTGCAGGCTTACGCACGCCGCTTTCCACGTCGTTGATCAGGTTGTCGAAATAATAGGTCAGCGCTTTCACGCCAGCTTCACCACCGATACCCAGCGGGCAACGATACTGATGCGGATAAGGCATGAACTGCACTTCTGGCATCATGCCATCAACCGCTTCTTTCGGTGCCAGGTTACCGGTGACGGACAGCGCGCCGTGCGTCATACCGTGATAACCGCCAGAGAAGCTGATCACGCCGCTACGGCCAGTGGCTTTCTTCGCCAGTTTCAGCGCGGCTTCAACCGCATCGGCACCAGAAGGGCCGGTGAACTGCAGGCAATAATCTTTACCCTGGCCTGGCAGCAGCGAGAGCAGAGACTCAGAGAACTGATCTTTCAGTGGAGTAGTCAGATCAAGAGTATGTAACGGCAAGCCGCTGGTAATGACATTTTGAATGCTCTGGAGAACATCAGGATGGTTGTGACCCAGTGCCAGCGTCCCTGCGCCAGCCAGACAGTCAAGATATTGTTTATTCTCAACATCTGTGATCCACACGCCATGGGCTTTAGCGATAGCTAAAGGCAGTTTGCGCGGGTAACTCCTGACGTTAGATTCAAACTCAGCCTGACGGGCTAAGAATGCGTCGTTATTTCCGTTGAATGCATTGGCACCAAAACTATCAATACGGACTTTATCCGTCATCATATCTCTCCTTCAACCGGGGCACGTAAGGCTCGCCAATTGACTAATTGAACAAAAAAGTAACAGCTGTGAAAAAACGCGGCCAATATAGAGCCTTTTGACCTACATCACAATGATTAATTTTGTTTAGATTTGTTTACTCTTTCCATATATGAATCAGAGCGTTGGCCAGAAATTGGCCACTTAATTTCGCACCGCAGTTGGGGTGGTTAAAAAATAATCGAATGAATAAAGAGACTTATAGCCGCTAAGGCGATCCACGGACCAAAGGCGATGACGTAATTGAGCTCGCGCTGCCCGCTAACTCTGGAAATCAAAACACATAAAATAGCGCCGCCCGAAGCCAATAAAAGCACCCAGGGTAAAAGCGACCAGCCCAACCAGGCGCCGATTGCCGCCAGCAGTTTTGCATCGCCCATCCCTAATCCCTCAATCCCTCTAATCCATTGATATAAAATTGATAGCGCCCACAACAAGCAATATCCCGCTATGGATCCCCATACCGCTTCTTGTAATGAGCCGGGTAGCCATCCCATCGCTTTAAACAGCAGCGCAATCCACAGCAAGGGCAGCGTAATCACATCCGGTAAAAGCAGATGTTCGAGGTCAATAAAGGCTAATACCGTTAACGCCCAGAACAATATGAGCGCGCCCAGCAATTGCATATTGACTGGCATCAGCCAGATAAGCAGCAGCGTCAGAAGCGCGGTAATTATCTCCACCTGTGGATAACGCCCGCTGATTTTACAATGGCAATAACGGCATTTACCGCGTAACAGTAACCAACTTATGAGCGGAATGTTGTCGCGCCAGCGCAGCGCGGTGGTGCATTGGTGGCAGTGAGAGGGCGGACAACACACATTTAGCGGAGTGTTCGGGTGCACTATTTGCAATGGCAACCGCGAGATCACCACGTTAAGAAAGCTGCCTACGGCCAATCCTAATAGGCCACTAATTAAGCCATATACGTATTCCATTACTCATACCTCGCGCCATCCAGGCTTGTCGTTGCCAGGACTTTACGCCGAAGCGAGGATAGGTGCGAGAGGTAAAAGGGCGTTACAGCGGCATACATCGGGATTGCAGAGCGGGCTCCAGAAATGGAGAGGAGAAGATTAAGCTTGCTGCTTGAACAGCTGAATCGCTTCCTGCACATTGCTGGTATTCAATGACATTACGCGGTCGTTATTAAGGAACACATCGTAGTGGCCGGCGTTATAGCGGAACACATATAGATCGCCGCGATAGCGCAATCCTTTGGTTTTCACCCCAATATGGTGGCGGCGCAGCGCTGCCTGAGAAAGTCTGTCAGTAGCCGTACTCATCGCATTATCCTCCAGACGTTATAAGACATATCCTGACTTAGTATAGGGTCAAAACCTTAATTTAACCTTAAGAAGTGTGCTGGTTCATGATGATAAACCGGCAAATTTGACCCTTCCTCTACCAATCCTCAACGTGTCAGAAAAAGCCGACTTAGTACCCTTCTCATTTAATGTTGCGTTAAGTTAACCCGCGTATTTTGGAATAAATGGCCGTTAAATAGTGCTTAATTCCAAGGTAACATAATGAATTTTCTACCATTCTCACGGCCCTCGTTGGGTGAAGAAGAGTTAGCCGCCGTTAAATCGGTGTTTGAGTCGGGTTGGATCACCACCGGCCCGAAAAATGCCGAACTGGAAGAGACTTTTGGCCAGCTCACCGGCAATCAGCATTCGATTGCCGTCAGCTCCGCCACGGCGGGGATGCACGTCACGCTGCTGGCGCTGGGCATCCAGCCCGGCGATGAGGTGATCACGCCTTCGCTAACCTGGGTTTCCACCATCAACATCATCACGCTGCTGGGTGCGACGCCGGTGATGATCGATATCGATCGCGACACCTTGATGGTAACGCCGGAGCTGATTGAAGCGGCGATCACGCCGCGTACGCGCGCCATCATTCCGGTGCATTACGCTGGCGCGCCCGCCGATATAGATGCCATTCGCGCCATTGGTGAGCGCCATGGCATTCCGGTGATTGAAGATGCGGCGCACGCCGCAGGCTGTTATTACAAAGGAAAGCACGTTGGTCAGCAGGGCACGGCGATCTTCTCCTTCCACGCCATCAAAAACATGACCTGCGCCGAAGGTGGCTTGATTGTCACCGATGATGCGGCGTTGGCCGACCGCATGCGCAGTCTGAAATTCCACGGACTCGGCGTCGATGCGTACGATCGCCACACGCACGGCCGCAAGCCGCAGGCCGAAGTGATCATGCCGGGTTTCAAATACAACCTGCAAGATATCAGCGCAGCGATTGCTTTGGTGCAGCTGAAAAAGCTGCCCGCCATCAATCAGCGCCGCGCGGCGATTGCGCAGCGCTATCTCACTGAACTGGCGAATACGCCGTTTCTGCCGCTGGCGCAGCCAGAATGGTCACATCAACACGCGTGGCATCTGTTCATTATTCGCGTTGATGAGGCGCAGTGCGGCATCAGTCGTGATGCGCTTATGGAAACCTTGAAGGCACAGGATATCGGCACCGGGCTGCATTTCCGTGCCGCGCACACCCACAAATATTATCGCGAACGCTATCCGCAACTCTCGTTGCCGCACACCGAATGGAATAGCGATCGCATCTGCTCAATCCCGTTATTCCCTGATATGCGCGATGAAGATGTCACGCGCGTGATTAGCGCATTACGTCAGATCGCTGGAGTTTGACATGCTGGAAGAAAAAACCATTCGCAAAGTTTCCGTGGTGATCCCGGTGTACAACGAAGAGGAGAGCCTGCCGGAGCTGGTGCGTCGTACCGATGCAGCCTGCGCAGGATTAAATCTGGCGTACGAGATTCTGCTGGTCGATGACGGCAGCAGCGATCGCTCGGGCGAGATGATTGCCGATGCCGCCGATATGCCGGGCAGCCATGTGGTTGGCGTGTTGCTGAACCGTAATTACGGTCAGCACTCGGCGATCATGGCGGGCTTTAGCCACGTCAGCGGCGACCTGATCATCACGCTGGATGCCGATCTGCAAAACCCGCCGGAAGAGATCCCGAACCTGGTGAAAGCGGCTAAGCAGGGTTATGACGTGGTGGGCACCGTGCGTCAAAACCGCCAGGACAGCTGGTTCCGCCGCCGCGCCTCACGCACCATTAATCACCTGATTCAGCGCGTCACCGGCAAAGCGATGGGTGATTACGGCTGCATGCTGCGCGCTTATCGCCGCCATATCGTCGATGCGATGCTGAACTGCCACGAACGCAGCACCTTTATTCCCATCCTCGCCAACACCTTTGCGCGCCGCACCATTGAGCTGCCGGTGGCGCACGCCGAGCGCGAATTTGGCGATTCAAAGTACAGCTTTATGCGGCTGATTAACCTGATGTATGACCTGGTCACTTGCCTGACCACCACGCCGCTGCGCTTGCTGAGCATCGTCGGCAGTTTGATTGCGCTGGCCGGTTTTGCCTTCTCGCTGATTCTGATTGTGCTGCGTCTGTTCCTCGGCGCGGCATGGGCCGGTGATGGCGTGTTCCTGCTGTTCGCGGTGCTGTTTATTTTTATCGGCGCGCAGTTCATCGGTATGGGATTACTCGGCGAATACATCGGCCGCATTTACAACGACGTACGCGCCCGTCCGCGCTACTTCATCCAACGTGTGATTCACCCACAGCAAAACGCCTCATCTGTACAGGAAATTGAGCAATGAAAACTGTCGTCTTCGCCTACGCCGAAATGGGCTGTGCGGGTATTTCTGCACTTCTGAACGCTGGCTATGAAATCAGCGCTATTTTCACCCACTCAGACACAGGAACTGAGAGCCACTTTTTCGACTCCGTTGCGCGTTTAGCCGCTGAGCAGGGCATTCCGGTCTATGCGCCGGAGGATGTCAATCATCCGCTGTGGGTCGATCGCATTAAAACCATGGCACCGGATTACATCTTTTCCTTCTATTACCGCGCTTTGTTAAACGACTGCATTCTCAGCTGTGCGCGTTTGGGTGCCTTTAACCTGCACGGTTCGCTGCTGCCTAAATATCGTGGCCGCGCGCCGCTGAACTGGGTGCTGGTCAATGGCGAAACCGAAACCGGCGTAACGCTACACCGCATGGTGAAGCGCGCCGATGCCGGTGACATCGTGGCGCAACAGCGCGTGGCGATTGACGAGCAGGACAACGCGTTAACGCTGCATCGCAAGCTGGTTGCCTGTGCAACGCAGGTGCTGGAAGGTGCATTACCGGCGGTGAAACGCGGCGATATCGTTACCACACCACAAAATGAGCGCGAAGCCACGGTTGTGGGTCGCCGCACGCCAGAAGATGGCCGCATAAAATGGGAACAACCGGCGCAGACGGTCAATAATCTGGTGCGCGCGGTGACCTATCCGTGGCCCGGCGCGTTCGCCTATGCCGGAACGGTGAAATTCGTGGTGTGGAAAAGTCGCGTACACAGCACTGAACATCAGGCCAAACCGGGTACCGTGCTTTCTGTTGAGCCATTCCTGATCGCCTGCGCTGAAGGCGCGCTGGAAGTGGTGACCGGTCAAAGCGATAACGGCGTGTTTATGAACGGCAGCCAACTGGCGCAAAACCTCGGTATGGTGAAGGGCGCCTTGCTCTATTCTCAGCCGGTGGCGGCGGTGAAACGTCGCACCCGCGTGCTGATTCTCGGCGTGAACGGTTTTATCGGTAACCACCTTACCGAGCGTCTGCTGCAGGATGATAACTTCGAAGTCTACGGTTTAGACATCGGTTCTGACGCCATCAGCCGTTTCCTCGATCAGCCACGCTTCCACTTTGTTGAAGGCGACATCAGCATTCACTCAGAATGGATCGAGTATCACATTAAGAAGTGCGACGTGGTGCTGCCATTGGTGGCTATCGCCACGCCGATTGAGTACACACGCAATCCGCTGCGCGTGTTTGAGCTCGACTTTGAAGAGAACCTCAAAATCATTCGTGACTGCGTGAAGTACAAAAAGCGCATCATTTTCCCATCGACTTCCGAAGTGTACGGCATGTGTACCGATCAGCATTTCGATGAGGATCACTCCAATCTGGTGGTTGGGCCGATTAATAAACAGCGCTGGATCTATTCGGTGTCTAAGCAGCTGCTGGACCGCGTGATTTGGGCTTACGGTGAAAAAGAAGGGCTGCGCTTTACGCTGTTCCGTCCGTTTAACTGGATGGGGCCGCGCCTCGATAATCTGAATGCCGCGCGTATCGGCAGTTCTCGTGCTATCACGCAGCTGATCCTCAATCTGGTGGAAGGCTCACCAATTAAGCTGATTGATGGCGGCGCACAGAAGCGCTGCTTCACCGATATTCGCGACGGCATCGAAGCGCTGTTCCGTATCATCGAAAATAAACAGAACAACTGCGACGGCCAGATCGTCAACATCGGTAACCCTGATAACGAAGCCAGCATTAAAGAGTTGGCCGAGCGTCTGCTGGCGAGTTTCGAACGTCACCCGCTGCGCAGCAACTTCCCGCCGTTTGCCGGCTTCCGTGAAGTGGAGAGCAGCAGCTATTACGGCAAAGGTTATCAGGACGTGGAACACCGTAAGCCGTCGATCAAAAACGCGCGTCGTCTGCTGGACTGGACGCCAACCGTAGAGATGGATACCACCATCGATAACACGCTGGACTTCTTCCTGCGCACCGTTGAGCTACAGGATAAACCATGAAGAAAGTCGGTTTGCGTGTCGATGTCGATACCTGGCGCGGCACCCAACTTGGCGTGCCGGCGTTACTGGAGCAATTCAGTTTGCATCAACTGCAGGCCAGTTTTTTCTTCAGTGTTGGGCCGGACAATATGGGGCGCCACTTGTGGCGCCTGTTAAAACCGCGTTTCCTGTGGAAAATGCTGCGGTCGCGCGCCGCATCACTCTACGGCTGGGATATTTTGCTGGCCGGCACCGCCTGGCCGGGACGTGAGATTGGTCGCGGTCTGGAGGAGATCATCAGCGCCACCGCCGATCATCATGAAGTCGGTTTGCATGCGTGGGATCACTTTGCCTGGCAAACCTGGGCGGGCGTGTGGCCGCAAGAGAAACTGGTTGAGCAAATTGCGCGCGGTAAACAGGTGCTGGAAGCGATCATCGGTGACAATGTCACCTGTTCAGCGGTGGCGGGCTGGCGCGCCGATGGCCGCGTGGTGGCTGCCAAGCAGCAGTTTGGTTTCAGCTACAACAGTGATTGTCGCGGCAGCGGTCCATTTATACCGATTCTCAGTGATGGCAGCCCCGGCACGGTACAAATCCCGGTGACCTTGCCGACCTGGGATGAAGTGGTTGGGCAATCGGTGAGCGCGGAAGGTTTTAATGACTTCATCCTCGAGCAGATCCATACCGCAAGCGGTTCGCCGGTTTACACCATTCATGCCGAAGTGGAAGGGATTGTCGGGCTTGAGGCGTTCGCCGATCTGCTGAGACGTGCGGAGCAGCAAGACATTCAGTTCTGTCCGCTCAGCGCCTTGTTACCCGACGATCTCACTACGCTGCCACAGGGCAATATCGTACGCGGGCATATTCCCGGACGTGAAGGCTGGCTAGGCTGCCAGCGCTAATTTTTACAGGAACCACGGATGCGTACAGTCACTAAAACCGCGTTACCCCTCGCGCTCTTCGCGCTGTTTTACCTGATCCCGATTGAGTTCCGCGCCTTGTGGCAGCCGGACGAAACCCGCTATGCCGAAATCAGCCGGGAAATGCTATTTAGCGGCAATTGGGTAGTGCCGCACTTCTTCGATCTGCGCTACTTCGAGAAACCGATCGCCGGTTATTGGGTCAATAACCTCGGCCAGTTGCTGTTTGGTCACACTAACTTTGGCGTGCGCGCCGGATCGATTTTCAGCACCACGTTGAGCGCGGTATTGGTGTATTGGCTCGGCACGCAGATGTTCGCCAGCCGTAAAATCGCGCTGAGCGGCAGCATGATTTTTCTCACCTCGTTGCTGGTGTACGGCGTCGGCACCTACGCGGTGCTCGATCCGATCCTGACGCTGTGGCTGGTCGCGGCGATGTGCAGTTACTGGCTGGCGTCGCAGGCCAGCAGCACGCGGCAACGATTGATCGGATATGTGTTGCTGGGTGCGGCCTGCGCGATGGGTTTTATGACCAAAGGTTTTCTCGCGCTGGCGGTGCCGGTACTGGCGATTCTACCTTGGGCCATTTGGCAACGTCGCTTTGGCGAACTGCTGCGTTGGGGGCCGCTGACGATGTTGGTCGCTGCGCTGCTCAGCACGCCTTGGGCGCTGGCGATCAATCAACAGGAAGGGGATTTTTGGCACTACTTCTTCTGGGTCGAGCATATTCAGCGTTTCGCTGAGTCGGACGCGCAGCACAAAGCGCCATTCTGGTACTACATTCCGGTGTTGCTGGCGGGCACTTTGCCGTGGCTGGCGCTGCTGCCGGGATCGCTGATTGGCGCGTGGCGTCAGCGCAGCCAGCAAGCCGGGCCGATCTATTTATTGAGCTGGGTGCTGCTGCCGCTGCTGTTTTTCAGCATCGCCAAAGGCAAATTGCTGACCTATATTCTGCCGTGTTTCGCACCGCTGGCGCTGCTGATGGCGCATTACGCACACAGTGGTTCGGCGCAGGTGATTAAAGCGCTTAAGGTAAATGGCTGGATCAATCTGCTGTTCGGTTTGATCACCACCATAGTGGTTTTAGTGGTGCTGGCCCCCTGGGGCGTTGCGCATCGTCCGGTTTATACCGGCGATGAAGGGATGGGCGTGCTCTGTGCGGCGCTCGCCTTTATAGGTTGGGCCGCGATGGGCTGGCTAAGCCGCAAGCCGGAGAAGGGTCGCTGGCAGTTAGCCGCGCTCTGTCCGCTGGCGCTGGCGTTACTGGTGGGATTTGCCATTCCTGACAAGGTGCGCGATTCAAAGCAGCCACAAAGTTTTGTTAGCGCGGTACACGATCAGCTGGCGGATAGCCGTTATCTGCTGGCAAACAATCCTGGCGTGGCATCAGCGGTGGCCTGGGAACTGCAGCGCAGCGACATCAATTTCTACGATGCCAAAGGTGAGTTGCAATATGGCCTGAGCTACCCGGATGCACAGTCACACTATATAAATGCAGATAGCTTTGCCGACTGGCTGCGTATCCATCGTCGGCTGGGCAAGGTTTCGCTGGTGTTGATGCTGAATGCCAGCGACAGCACGCCGGATAAAAACCTGCCGGAACCGGATGATGTCTATCGTCAGGGCCGCCTGGTTTACTACGGCTACGATGCGAAACCATGAATCTGCTGCTGATTTTACTGGTGAGCGTGCTGAGCTGTGCCGCTCAACTGTGTCAGAAGCAGGCGGCCCATCTCGGCATCAAAAAGGGGATTTCCTGGCTGGCGCTTAGCATCCTGCTGCTCGGTATCGGCATGCTGCTGTGGCTGGCGGTATTGCGCGTGGTGCCGGTGAGCGTGGCGTATCCGATGCTGAGTCTTAACTTTGTGTTGGTGGCGATCGCCGCGCGTCTGATCTGGCGCGAAACCTACAGCGTGCAGCAGTGGATCGGTACGTTGGCGATTGTTGCTGGCGTGGCGCTGATGGGAAGTCATCTATGAAAGGCGTGATGCTGGCGCTGTGCAGCGTGTTGCTGGTATCGCTGGCGCAGCTGGTGCTGCGGTTGGCGATGCTGGATTTCCCGCCATTAAGCGAATTGCTGAGTGTGCAGCACTGGAAACCGCTGCTGCTGTTGGCGATGGGCCTCGGGGCGTATGCGCTGTCGATGCTGTGCTGGATGCTGGCGCTGCGCCAGCTGCCGCTTAACCGGCTCTATCCGCTGCTCAGTTTGAGTTATGTATTGGTGTGGCTGGCCGCGATTTCCTTGCCGATTTTGGGCGAAAACTTCCGCTGGAGCAGCTTTGCTGGCGTGGTGCTGATCGTGTTTGGCTTGATGCTGGTTTCGCTGCCGCGCCGTAGGTGATGGTGTTTATTTATGCACATACCGTAGCGGCGCAATTTATTGCGCAATAAATTGCGCCGCTACGGAAGGTACAGTGATGTGACACGGCGCTTAATTGAAAGGCATTACGCCACTCATGGCGATCTTTTTTATTTATCCCCTCAAAGGCATCCCTAAATAAATACATCATCCTGATGTAAATCCATCAAAATAAAAATCCCAAAATGCTTGAACTCACAATTCGGAAAGCAAATTCCAAATAAAAATTAACATGAAATAAAAACACCGCTAGCGTGAGTGCTCTGTTTTGTTCTGCCGTATTTCCTTAATTTTTTTCACCAGGAGGTATTATGGAAAGAGAACTTTATATATCCACTAACACCGCTTCCGGCCCCAATAGCACCACGCGCACCGAGCCATTTGTTAAAATTATTGCGCTGGTCGCCACGCTGGGTGGATTGCTGTTCGGCTACGATACCGGCGTGGTATCGGGCGCTTTACTCTTTATGCGTGACGATCTGCAACTCACGCCTTTTACCACCGGATTAGTCACCAGCTCACTGCTGTTTGGCGCTGCTTTTGGCGCGCTGCTCGCCGGTCATTTCGCGGACGCGCTGGGACGCCGCAAGATCATCATTTCTCTGGCCTTTATTTTCGCCCTTGGCGCCATCGGTTCGGCCTTCGCGCCGGATGTCATCTCAATGATCGCTTCACGTCTATTCCTCGGAATCGCCGTCGGTGGCGCAGCGGCTACGGTGCCGGTGTATATCGCGGAAATTGCCCCGGCGAACAAGCGCGGTCAACTGGTCACCTTGCAGGAGCTGATGATTGTTTCAGGTCAGCTGCTGGCGTACGTGTCCAACGCCACTTTCAATGAAATCTGGGGTGGAGAACACACGTGGCGCTGGATGATCGCTATCTCAACTGTGCCAGCGGTATTGCTGTGGTTGGGCATGATCTTTATGCCGGAAAGCCCGCGCTGGCACGTAATGCGCGGTAATAGCCAGCAAGCACGCAAAGTACTGGAAAAAACCCGCGCGGCCGATGACGTTGAATGGGAGCTGGAAGAGATTGAAGAAACCATCGAAGAGAACCGGCAACAGGGCAAAGGCCGCCTGCGCGATTTGCGTACGCCGTGGCTGCGCAAAGTGTTCCTGCTTGGTATCGGCATCGCGGCGATTCAGCAGCTGACCGGCGTCAACACCATCATGTATTACGCGCCGACCATGCTGACGGCAACCGGCTTGAGCAACGATGCCGCGCTGTTCGCCACCATTGCCAACGGCGTGATTTCAGTGCTGATGACGCTGATCGGTATCTGGATGATCGGCAAAATCGGCCGTCGTCCGCTGGTGCTGATTGGCCAGATGGGTTGCACCGCGTGCCTGTTTTTTATCGCCGCGGTGTGCTTCTTCATGCCGGAATATCACCCGGCGGGTGACGTCAATCTGCTGCGCGCCTATCTGGTGCTAGCGGGCATGCTGATGTTTCTGTGCTTCCAGCAAGGCGCGTTGTCGCCGGTTACCTGGCTATTACTTTCCGAGATCTTTCCAGCGCGGATGCGCGGTATTTGCATGGGCGGCGCGGTGTTTGCGTTGTGGATGGCCAACTTCGCCATTTCCATGGCGTTCCCGTTGCTGTTGGCGGCATTTGGTCTGGCCGGTGCCTTCTTAACCTTTGCCGTGATTGGTATTGGGGGATCGATGTTCGTGTTGCGCACCATCCCGGAAACCAAAGGACGCAGCCTGGAACAGGTCGAGCACTATTTCCATGAGTTGTATAAATGATGTTGCATTGATGTAAATCAATCAAGGTTCTGGCAGAGCAGCAAAACAACATCGCTTACTATCGCAAGATATCGACGCGACATAACAAAACAGAAGCTAATAAATATTACTCTTTCAGGATAGAACACACCATGACCTACAAAATAAGCCATGACCGACTCTGCGTTAATCGTAAAATCGCGCCTAATCTTAGTCTCGAGCGTTTTTTCTCGCTAGTTGAAAAGCTGGGGTTAAATAAAGTCGAAATCCGCAATGATATGAAAAGTGGTAGCGTGACCGATAATTTAACAGGCGAAGAAGTTCGCCATCTCGCGACTCAGCATGCTTTTACTATTGAAACTATTAATGCGGTTTATCCGTTTAACCAATTAAGCGATGACGTGCTGGAGAAAACGCGCGCTTTATTAAAAGACGCGCATGCCACCGGTGCGAAAGCGTTAGTCCTTTGCCCACTGAATGACGGCACCGTTATTTCCCAGCAGCAAACCGTCGATGCGTTAAAAACGCTGGCGCCACTGTTTGCCGAATTTGGCATTGCCGGTCTGGTGGAACCGCTCGGTTTCCCGCAAAGCTCGCTGCGTTCAGCGGCGCTGGCACAGCAGCTGATCAAACAAGCCGGCGCGCCGTTCAAAATCGTACTGGATACCTTTCACCATCATTTGTACGAAGGGGCTGAACAAGACTTTGCTGGCGGCATCGACGTCAACAATATCGGGCTGGTGCATTTGTCCGGCGTGACCGACGCGCGCCCAACGCATCAGTTAACCGACGAAGAGCGCATCATGTTAAGCGCCGACGATATGCTGAAATCGAAACAACAAGTGCAGCGTCTGGAAGAGATGGGCTATCGCGGTATTTACGCTTTCGAACCGTTTTCGTCGGTGATGGATAACTGGAGCGAAGAACAAATTGCTCGTGAAATCCACTCCAGCATTGCTTACCTGAATAACTAAGGAACACTTCCATGACGCTCAATATCGGTGTAATTGGCACGGGCGCGATCGGTCGCGAACACATTCGTCGTTGCAGCCAGGTGCTGCAACATTCGCGTGTGGTGGCGCTGAATGACATCAACCGCAGCAACTGCGAGCAGATCATCCACGATCTCGGCATTCAGGCGGAGATTTACGACAACGCACATGATCTGATTAACGCGCCAGAGGTGCAGGCGATTCTGGTCACCTCGTGGGGCCCAACCCATGAAGAGTTTGTGCTGGCAGCGATCAAAGCCGGCAAGGCGGTGTTCTGCGAAAAGCCGCTGGCGGTCACCGCGCAGGGTTGTATGAACATCGTGGAAGCGGAAATCGCCGCCGGTAAGAAGCTAGTGCAGGTCGGCTTTATGCGTCCTTACGACGCGGGCTACCGCGCGCTGAAGGCGGTGATTGATAACGGTGACATCGGCGAACCGCTGATGCTGCATTGCGCACATCGCAACCCCGAAGTCGGCGATTCCTACACTACTGATATGGCGATCACCGATACGCTGATTCATGAGCTTGATGTGCTGCGCTGGTTGCTGAAAGATGATTACGTCAGTGCGCAGGTGATCTACCCGCGCTCAACCAGTAAAGCCGCTTCGCATCTGAAAGATCCGCAAATCGTGCTGCTGGAAACCGCCAAAGGCGTGCGCATCGACGTCGAAATCTTCGTTAACTGCGCTTACGGCTACGATATTCAATGTGAAGTGGTCGGCGAAAGCGGCATTGCGCGCCTGCCTGAACCGATGTCGGTACAGACGCGCAGCGCGGCCAAACTCTCCACCAGCATTCTTACCGACTGGAAAAAGCGTTTCATCGATGCCTATGACGTGGAGTTGCAGGACTTCATCAATAACGTGTTGTCGGGTGAGATGACCGGCCCGTCTGCTTGGGATGGCTTCGCTGCGGCGGTTGCTGCCGATGCCTGTGTTGCGGCGCAAAAATCCGAAGACATCGTACCGGTCACTATGCCAGCGAAACCGGCGTTTTATAACTAAGTTGCTTTCCCTTCCTTAAACGCGCGTTAGGTTGAACTGGCGCGCGTATTATCGCGTATCACACTCTCTTCTCAGCGTTTTCCCGTGTATCATCGCCGCCTTTAAGATGTTTTGTAGGGAATAAGTGATGACGGAGATGACATTGTCCCGCCGCCAGCCTTCCGTATGGTGGGGCGCGATGATTATTTGCGGCACCGTGGTGGGCGCAGGGATGTTTACGCTGCCGGTGGTGATGGCGGGCGCGTGGTTTGGCTGGGCGATGATGTTACTGCTGATCAGCTGGGGCGGCATGTTGCTGTCCGGCTTGTTGTTTATGCGCGTCAGCCTCACGTATCCGCCGGGCGCGGGTTACGACACTTTAACCAAAGATTTGCTTGGACGCGGCTGGGCGGCGCTAAACGGCCTCAGCATCTTATTCGTCCTTGGCATCCTGACATACGCGTATATTTCAGCCAGCGGCCCGGTCTATCAGCACTCAATCAGTCAGTTGGGATTACCGATCTCAACTGCAGAAGCCAAGGTGTTGCTGACGCTGTGCGTCGCCGTCGTCGTTTGGCTCGGTACGACCGGCGTCAGTCGCCTCATGACCTTTTGTGTGCTGGCGAAAATTTTGCTGTTAATCGTGCTGTTTGGCGGCCTTCTGACACAGGTGAACATGCCGTCGTTACTAAGCGGACCCGCTGCCGGTGAACGTTACTGGCCTTATGCACTTGGCGTGCTGCCGTTTTGTCTCGCTTCGTTTGGTTACCACGGCAACATCACCGGTCTGGTGAGCTATTACGGCGGCAATAAGCAGAACATCACGCGGGCTTTGGTGTTGGGAACGCTGCTGTCGCTGGCGCTGTATCTGTTTTGGCTAACCAGCACCATGGGAAATCTACCGCGCGACGCGTTTCCTGAGATTGTGAAGCAGGGCGGCGATATCGCTGCGCTGATGGCGGCGCTGCGTGCGCATCTGCACGTCAATGCGCTGGCGCTGATGATGTCGATCTTCTCGCATTTCGCCGTGATTGCCTCATTCCTTGGCGTCACCGCCGGTCTGTTTGATTTCATCGCCGATCGCCTGGGATTCGCGAATTCACCCGTCTCACGCCTGAAAACCGCCAGCCTGACTTTCCTGCCGCCGTTACTCGCCTCGATTTGGTGGCCAAATGGCTTTGTCGCCGCGATTGGTTTTGCCGGACTGTTTGCCACCTTGTGGGCGGTGATCATCCCCGCGCTGCTGGCATGGAAATCTCAGCAACGCTGTTCGCTGGCGGTGGTTTTACTGTTGGTGTTTGGCGCGATGAATATATTGGCCTGGCTGTTGAGCTGGTTTGGGGTATTACCGGAATTTGGTGGATGAGATGAGTCGCCAGAAATGGCGACTCGACTTTTAACCGGTACCTGATTAAAACAATTACTCTTTGTTGGCTACCAACGTGCCTTTCAGGCCGTGCGGCTCGGAGCGCAGATACTGCGGTGGCGCTTTGGCCTGCGCACCCAATTCAGCGGCGGCATGCCACGGCCAGCGCGGGTCGTAAAGTACTGCCCGCGCCAGCGCGATCAAATCTGCGTCACCTACCTGCAATGCTTGTTCTGCCTGCTTTGGTTCCGTAATCAAGCCTACGCCAATCACCGGAATCTTTACCTGTTTGCGGATGTCGCGTGCAAAAGGCAATTGATAACCGGGACCGACCGTGATTTTCTGCTGCGGTGACAAGCCGCCGCTGGAGACGTGCACGTAATCGCTGCCCGCCGCTTCGAGTTGCTGGCTGAAGACAATCGACTGCTCCACATCCCAGCCGCCGTCAACCCAATCGGTTGCCGAGAGGCGCACACCCACCGCCACTGAATCTGGCACGGCGCTGCGCACCGCATGGAACACTTCCAGAGGGAAACGCAGACGATTCTCCAGCGAGCCGCCGTACTCATCCTCACGCTGGTTACTCAGTGGCGACAGGAACTGATGCAGCAAATAGCCGTGCGCAGCATGCAGTTCAATCAACTGGATACCAAGTTTCGCCGCACGCTGCGCGCTGTCAACGAAGGCCAGTTTCAGGCGCTCAAGGTCCTGTTTAGTTAGCGCAATCGGTGCGCGATCTTCAGGATTAAAGGCTTGCGCGGATGGTGCAACGGTTTGCCAGCCACCTTGCTCCAGCGAAAGCTGATTGCCGCCCAGCCACGGCGCGGCGCAGGACGCTTTGCGTCCGGCGTGACCGAGTTGAATACCAATGGGAGTGTCAGAATAGTGACGGATATCTTGCAGAACGCTGGCTAAAGCCGCTTCCGTTGCATCATCCCACAAGCCTAAATCGCCCGGAGAAATACGTCCGGCGGCTTCCACTGCTGTCGCCTCAATGATCAGCAAACCGGCGCCGGAAAGTGCCAGTTGCCCGAGATGAATGCGGTGCCAGGCGCTGGCTTTGCCATCCTCCGCAGAGTATTGGCACATCGGCGCGATGACGATGCGATTATCGAGCGTTAACTTACCCAGTTGTGTTGTACTAAACAGTAAACTCATTGAAACCTCATCTTCAGTGGCTGAATGGCTTTAAGCTTAGGGCGAAAAGCGCATTTTGCAGAGGGCTATGAGTTTGAATGTTGTAGCAAAAAGTAAGTTAAGCGGAATGTGCCGCCGCAAGTCGAAACGCATCAGACATTTTTTCCTGCTCACGTTGTGATAACCCCAAATGTCTGGCGACTATGCGCCATTGCGCAACAATGCTGCTGAATTTTTCAATGATAGTTTCGGCTTCAGGTGCCTTCAGCCGGAAATAGGGCGCAACTTCCCGCGCCAAATCGAGATCAAGCGCATTATCAGCTGCCGTCACATTTAATTTTAGGCCATCAGCATAGGGCACTGGATTGAGATCGAAGGCGGCAGATAACCGCCAGCCCTTGTCTGGAACCAGAATAAATCCATGATTACGCAGATGATCATCGCTGTTAGAAACCAGCATATTAAAGACTATCCGCGACCACAGCTCGCGTAAATCAGCATTGGTTTGGGAGCCATGACGAATCAATACTTCTGCCAGTTCGAGATAACTCACTCCGGTGGACGCATCTTCGCCATCAATATGGCCAGTCATGGTCATCGCGGAGGCAAAGTGCAGACGCTTTCCTTCGGGCGTGCGATCGAAACGGCGCACCATGAAACAGTGATAATCGCTGGCAAATTTTTTCGCCATCGCAGCGGCAACGTCAAGTTCACAAGCCGTGGCGAGAGCATTGACGACCATTTCCCATCCACCCACATCATATTCATCGCGGATGCTGGGGAACTTGGCGATAAATAGCTGACCTTCCTCATCAACCACACTGGCTTTGGGCCGTGCGCCACCCAGAGAACCGCCTGGAGCGATCAACATCCTGAGCCATTCATGTCCCTGAGCAGCACGGTTATCCGGATCGCTTTCCAGCGCGCGGCTTGCACGTTCAAGTGCTGCGATTTCAGTAAATGGGGGAGTCGCAATTTCCAATCTGTTATCAAGAAATTCCCCCTGATCCTCCAGCCGGTAACGCAAAGCACCCACGCGATACAGGTCATGAACCCCCAGTAAAAAATCGGATTCAAACATGCGCGTGCCGGAAGGCAATAATCCGCCACGGATATCGCGTTCCAGGCGACGCTCCATCAATAAGCGTCCCCATCTGTCGGGGCTGGAATCGCCAAACACACCAAATCCAGCACGATTGTTGGCAGGATATTGTGGCCCTTCGAATAAGTGGATGCCGGGATCTAACTGGATCAACAGCAAATCGGGATCGCGAAGCGCTTGCGGGTCATACTGAAATTCAAAAGATTCACGCGCCCGGCTGCGGCGAATATGCAGATAACCGAGACGTTTTGGTTGCTTGAGTCCGTTCCAGTCGGCGTAGACGCTAATCATGGTCATTGTCGGGTCCTATTTTTTCTTCCCTGAAATTAGCAGTGAGGCGAGGCCGGCAGAGGTGACTGTCTGAGCGTTTTTTTGCTCAACTCCGCGCTCATTAGCCTCAGCTACCTGCGTGCTGTTCTCACCCTCATCAACCTTATACGCTGATTTAGCTGCAAATAATTTAGTCGTTGAGGTAAGACGTGCATCCTGCAGTTGGCGACCCAAAGTATCCTCAGCAGCCAGCAGATTGAGATCCTGTTCGAGTCCTAACACCTGCATCACAGCCAGATAGGCTCCGATAGTCACACCCGCGCTACCCGCTTCAAGCGAACGCAACGTCATCGGGGTCATTCCCGCGCGTTCCGCCACCTGTTTAGCCGTCAGTTTTCTTCTTTTACGAGCGAGTTTTAATCGCTCTGCAAAAGCGGCAAGCATTTCGCTCGTTTGAGGAAGAAGCAGAGAAGTTCGCTGTGCCATTGTGTCACTATTTTATCTTTAAATGGGGTTAATGGATAAAATATTAGCACTTTGTCGATCTGCATTCCATTTTTAATGATTAAAATAAAAACGAAAAAGTGCTAATAAATTATCATTTAATGAACATAAAAGATAAAATATTAGCACTTCAATTTAAAACGCCGCCGATCGCCAGCCGCGCGCGTTATCATTGTCGGTGCGCACCGCCAGTGAATGCGCTGCACGTTGCGAACGCGCCATCACCTCTTTTTGATTGAGCTGGGTAAACTCACCATTCCGCAGCAGATAAGCGCCATCAACAAACACATCGCTGACCTCGTGGCCGAGCGCCGAGTAGACCAACGATGAAACCGGATGATGGATTGGCGTCATCGCCGGATGCGAAGTATCAACGATCACCACATCGGCGCGTTTGCCGACTTCCAGCGAACCCACCAGATGTTCAAGTCCAATTGCCCGCGCTCCGTCGATGGTGGCCATCTCCAGCACTTTTTCCGCCGTCATAATGGTGGGATCGCGGTGCACGCCTTTTTGCAGCAGCGCCGCCACTTTCATCGCCTGAAAAAGGTTGTGATTGTTGCTACTGGCCGGGCCGTCTGAACCCAAACCAACGGTCAGGCCGGCAGCCAGCATATCCGGAATCGGCGGCACGCCGGAAGCGAGGTAGAGATTGCTGCAGGGATTGTGCGACACGCGCGTGTCATGATGTTTGAGTGCGCGGATGTCGCGCGAATTGCACTGCACGCAATGCACCGCCAGCACGTCCGGGCCGAGGAAACCGATATCGCTGAGGAATTCGGTATCGCTGGCCTGAAAACGCAGCTTTGCCTGCTCGATCTCAAAATCGGTTTCCGCCACATGCGTAGTGATCAGCACGCCGGTTTCATCCGCCAGCTGGCGCGTGCCGCGCAGCACTTTCTCATCCAGCGCCCAAATCATACTCGGTGCCAGACCGACTTTTACCCGGCCATCGATCTGGTGATGACGATTGATCACCGCGCGCGCATCGGCCAGCGCCTGTTCAGGCGTTTCGATCAGTTCAGCAGGAATGCCGTGCTCAGCGCCGCTGGTGAGAAAACCGCGACACACATGACCACGAATACCGCTGACTTCAAAGGCCTCGATCACTTTGGCGGTTAATCCTGGACGCGGATGCGCGTACATAAAATCGACCAGCGAAGTGACGCCCGAACGCAGTGATTCCATGCAGCCGTGCAGCGCGGCGGCGTAAACATCCTCTTCGGTCAACGCTACGGCGCTGGGTCCGGTCATGCAGGTGAACCACTTTTTCAGCACCATGTCATCGCCGAGACCTTTCAGCAGCGTCTGAAACAGATGCGTATGCGTGTTCACCATGCCCGGCATAATAATGCGTTCGCGGCAGTCGATAATTTCCGCTTCAGGATAGCGCTGCTGCAAAGCGTCGCGCGTGCCGATGGCGCGAATGGTCTTATCTTCAATCAGCAAACTGGCCTGTTCCAGAATCTCGCGTTGCGGATTCATGGTGATCATCCAGCCGTCAGCCAGCAGATAACTCATGAGGCGTTCTCCAGTTGCTGCTGTAATTCAGCGGCATTAACCACAAAACCAAAGCATTGCTGCACGTTATACAGCGTGGCATCGCGGCAATAAGCAGGCGAGGTGGTGGCGCTGCAATCTTCCAGCAGCAGGCAGTCGTAACCGCGAAAGTTGGCATCCTGTAAGGTGCAAAGCACGCACTGATCGACGTTAACACCGGCAAACAGCAGCGTGGTGACGTTGAGATTGCGCAGAATGCTGTCGAGCTCGCTGTCCTGAAAACCGGACATGCGGTATTTGTTGACGCGAATGTCATTGGCATCCGGCGTCAATTCGTCCACCACTTCCGCCGCCCAACTGCCGGCCTGCAACACCGGCGCGCCGGAAACCGGCAGCGGATCGCCTAATCCCACGCCATCACCATTCGGGTTATAGACGTGCAGCAGCGCAGGGCTGAGATTGAGTTTATCAGCGCGATTGCCCCAATTGAGCCAAATCACCGGCACCTGTGCAGCGCGCAGCGTCGGCAGCAAGGCTTGCAGCGGCGCAATTGGCGCGCGCGCGGGCGTGACATCGACGCCGATATGCCCGAGCCAGCCTTCGGCATGACAAAAGTCGTTCTGCATATCAATCACCAGGATAGCCGTGCGCTGCAGATCAAAAATCACTGAACGTTCACGCGATGTAAGCTGCACGCTGCGCGACACCTGCGCTGGACGCCGCGTATCAACCACTTGCGCTGAAACGCGCCACTGATTGTGTCGACTGCTGCCTAAAACGTTCTCCGGCATATCAGGCTCCCGTTAATACGCGAATATCTTCTGCATCGAGCGTGACAGGGTCACCGCTACGAATCAGTTCGGAAAAGCCTTCATTTGGCGTCATCACCGTCAGCGTATAGAGTTTGCTGTTGCCGGTATTACGAATGGCGTGATCGTTGCCCGGATGCAGCAGCAGAGAATCGCCTTTCCTTATCTCAAGTTCATCATCGTTACAGCGCGCCACGCCTTCGCCGTGCAGTACATAAAAGAACTCGTGCGCGGTGGCGTGTTCATTCGGTGGCGTAGCACCGCCGACGTTGAAAATCTCCACCACGAAAATGTTCTCAATACCGTCTAACGGTTTGTCGAACAAGATGGCGAAATAGTTGCTGCTGTCCGGACTGATACGGAACGCCTTAACATCCGCAAGATTGTTGAAACGAAACGATTTCATAAGTTATTCCTTTCGATAAGGCTGCGTTAATGCGCCGGGTTGCAATGTGCGTCCCACCACGCCGGACATCGCCAGAATGGTGAGCAAGTAAGGCAGCGCCAGCAGCACCTGAGGCGGCAGCGTGTTTTCAAACAGCTGTAGCGAGAGTTGCAGGGCATCTGCAGCGCCAAAGATAAAAGCGGCGACCAGCGCTTTAAGCGGGCTCCAGCGACCAAAGATGACAATCGCCAGCGCGATAAAACCTTGCCCGCTGACGATGTTGTCGCGGAACAGGCCGATCTGCGCGGTGACCAGATAGCTGCCCGCCAATCCAGCGCCCACGCAGGAGGACAGCACGCCCCATGTGCGAATCTTCAACACGTTGAGCCCGGCGGCATGCGCCGCACGCGGGTTTTCGCCCACCGCGCGCAGTGACAGGCCAAAGCGGGTATGAAACAGACCCAAGTGCGCCAGCACCGCCAGCAGCAAAGTGAGATAGAGCGGCAGCGGCTGCTGGAACAGGATCGGGCCAATAAACGGCAGCGAAGAGAGCAGCGGCACATGCCAGGGTTCGAGCATTGGGATGGTGGGAGAGGATGCATTGCCCATTACCAGCGCGTAAATCCAGGTGGCTAATCCCGCTGCCAATATATTGAAGACGATGCCCACCACAATCTGGCTGGCATGGGCGCGCAGGTAGAGCGCCGCCAGCACGCAGCCAACCAGCAGTCCGCCGACGCCCCCGGCGATGAAGCCCAGCGCGGTCGATCCGCTCTCAACCGCCGTCATGTAGCTGGAAAGCGCGCCGAGCAGAATAGTGCCTTCAATACCGATATTCAGTACGCCGGAGCGTTCGGCATAGATTTCACCGAGCGCCGCCAGTAACACCGGACCGGCAAGGCGCACTGCGGCGGCTAGCCAGCTGACGAAAAAGGCGGTATCGAGATTCATCCACAGATTCATGAGTGTTCCTCCGCCAGCTGGCTGCGCGACTTACGCCCGCCGGGCAGGTTGATGCGGTAATAGCGCAGCAGATCGCCCGCCAGAATCAGTAACACCACCAGACTTTGCAGAATCAACACTACCGAAGTGGGCAAGCCGGTTTGGCGCTGCATGGCGCTGCCGCCCACTTCCAGCCCGCCGTAGAGAATGGCGGTCGGGATCACCAGCAGCGGATTGAGGCGTGCCAGCAAAGCCACCACCACGCCGATAAAGCCGACGCCGCCGGAAATGCCTTCCATCAGGCGATGTTGCACGCCTAATACCGCGCACAATCCCGCCAGTGCAGCCAATCCGCCGCCGAGCAGCACCGCGCCCATTTGGCGGCGATTGACATCCACGCCGCTGTAGCGCGCCGCGCGCGGATTCAGCCCGGCAATTTTGATTTCGAAACCGGCGGGCGTGGCACGCATCAGCCAGAAGACAAACAGCGTGGCGACTAGCGCGATGGCGATGCCCCAATGTGCGCGCATGCCGTTCATCACAAACGGCAGCCAGCTCTCCACCGGCAAACGTGGCGTCTGCGGCAGATCGCCCGGCGCGCGCATTGGGCCGGAAACCAGATACTGCACCATGAACAGCGCCACATAGTTGGCCATCAGCGAAATCAGCACATCGTTGCCGCCAAATTTTACCCGTAACGCGCCAACCCAACCGGCCCAAAGCGCGCCCGCAAGGAAGGCGGCAATCAGCACCATCGGCCAGTAGAGCAGTGCGGGAATCGCCCACGGAAAGCCCTGCGGCGTACCCGACAGCGCGATCCAGCTGGCCGCCGTGGCACCTAGCAGAAAACAGCCTTCAAAGCCGATATAACCGAGCCCGGCGCGCCACACCACGATGGTTGCCAGCGCGATCAGCATCAGCGGCGTGGATTGCACCAGGCTGAGACCGAAGCTGCGCAGCGAGCCAAAAGCGGCATCAAACAGGAAGCCATAAGCCGAGAGCGGACTGCCGCCAAACGGGATAAACAGCAAGCCGGCAATGATGAAAGCGGCAAGGATGCCGCAAAAACTGGTTAACACCAGCGCGCCGCTGGATTCGGCGGGCGCCAGACGTCGCTCAAGCAGCTTCTTCATGGTTGCCTCCGGTTTTTTTCAGGTGCGCGCCCGCCATCAGTTCGCCGAGGCGTTCTGGCGTGGCGTCGGCGGCGTCCATTTCTCCGGCAATCTGGCCGCTGTACATCACCGCGATGCGATCGGAGAGATTGATGATCTCCTCCAGCTCGGCGGAGATCATCAGAATGGCGCATCCGCGATCGCGCGCCGCCATCAAACCTTGCCACACGCTCTCGATCGCGCCGACATCCAGCCCGCGCGTAGGCTGTTCAACCACTAATAAGCAGGGATTGCTGGCGACTTCGCGCCCGAGAATCAACTTTTGCAGGTTACCGCCGGAGAGTTTTCCGGCTTCGAAATCGGCATCCGGCGTGCGTACCGCAAAGCGGGCGATGATGTCGCGCGCATGCTGACTAATGCGCTGGCGATCCAGCAGCCAGCCGCCCGCGCGGGTAAAGGTGCGCTGGCGGCCAAGCATGGCGTTATCAGTAATCGATAAATCGGTCACCGAACCGACGCCACGCCGATCTGCCGGAATAAAACTGATGCCTTTATGGCGGCGCGTAGCGGGGGAATCGTCGCTGATGTCTTCGCCATTCAGCAGAATGCGGCCTGCTTCCAGTTCACGCAGGTTAAGGAGCGCTTCCGCCAGCTCCGATTGACCGTTGCCTTCCACACCGGCAATGCCGAGGATTTCGCCAGCGGCGACGTTGAGCGACACGCGCCAGATTTTCTGCTGGCCGCTGGCATCACGCACCGCAATGCTATCCACCTGCAACACGGTTTTGCCCGGCTGGCACGGCGTTTTTTCGACGCGCAGCACCACATCGCGCCCAACCATGCGGCGTGCCAGATCGCGCTCCGAAGTGTCTTTAATATCCACTGAATCCACCATTTTGCCGCCGCGCATCACCGAAACGTGATGGGCAATCGCCATGATTTCATACAGTTTGTGAGTGACAATCACTACCGAACGGCCTTCTGCGCACAGTGATTTCAGGGTAGCGAATAGGCCGGCTTTCTCCTGCGGCGTCAGCACCGCCGTCGGTTCGTCGAGAATCAGCACCTGCGCATCACGGTATAACAGCTTGAGGATCTCCACACGCTGCTGCACGCCAATCGGCAAATGCTGCACTTTCGCCCAGGGATCGATCGCCAGCCCGTGTTTATCCGACAGCGCCTGCAAACGCGCCGCCGCCGCGCGCAGATTAAGTACGCCGCTAGCGCCTTCTTTCAATCCCAGCACCACGTTTTCCACCACGCTCATCGGCTGTACCAGCATAAATTCCTGATGCACCATGCCAATGCCGCAGGCGATAGCATCGCTGGGATCGCGAAAACGCTGCGCCTGGCCATCCACCTCAATGCTGCCTTCATCGGCCTGATACAGGCCGTAAAGGATTTGCATCAGCGTGCTTTTTCCCGCGCCGTTTTCCCCTAGCAGCGCGTGGATTTCGCCGGCTTTAATGCTGAGCGACACGTCATCATTGGCCACCACGCGCGCAAAGCGTTTGGTGATGTTTTTCAGCGCGACGCGGATATTTGCTATTGCTGTCATGATGGTTAAACCACTGGCTTCAGCGCGCCGCTATCAAGCTGCTGCCAGATCTGCTGGAAGCGCGCCCATGCGCTGGCACTCACCAGTTTGGCGTTGTAGTGTTCGCTGCCATTGACCACCGACCAGGCTTTGCCAACGGTGGGGTGCCATTCGTCGCCGCCTTTGAAGGTTTTATTCGCCACCGACTCGCCAACCTGTTCCACCATCCAGTCGAGGTTCTGGCGGAAGCTGCAGGCAACATAATCGGGCGCGACATCACGCTGATCGACATAGCAGCCGATAGCTTTGACTTTCGCCGCTGCCGCGCCTTGCATCGCGCCGAGGCCGGTGACGTCTGCGGCATGCCAAATCACATCCGCGCCGTTACCAATCATGGTGGTGGCAGCTTCACGGCCTTTGGCGGCGTTGTCGTAATCGCCGGTCACCACGCCCATGCCTTTGATGCCCGGACGGGTTTTCTCAGCGGCCTGAATAAAGGCGCGCATCATTGCCTGCTGCGTGGGATTATCGCCGCCGCCCACAAAACCAACCGCTTTGCCTTTTGCGGAGATCAGCGCCGCCAGCGCACCGGCGGCATAGGCGCCTTGCAGATAGGCGAGGTTGACGTATTCCACGTTGTCCGGTGATTTTTCGCCTGGCTTGAAGGTGGACGCGAAGAAGTAGGTATCAGGATATTCCGGCGCGATTTCGGCAAACGCCGAGCCGTATTCAAAGCTGTGGCCAATGATCAGCGTGTAACCGTCATCGGCGTAGCCACGTATGGTTTGATACATCTGCGCCTGCGACACGCTTTCGCTGTGCGCCACGCTGAAACCGGCTTTTTGCAGGCTCTGCAATCCGGCATACGCCAGCGAACTCCAGCCGCCATCGGCAACCGAGCCGGGCAACAGCAGGGCGATTTTTATGGTGTTATTCGCCGCCATCGCTTTGCGCGACAACATCGGTGCCAGCGCGGGTAACAACAGTGCGCCAGCCACTAACTTCGCAAACTTTCTGCGGGATACGTCTGCCATCATGTGTTCTCCTGGTGTGGTTTTGATGTATTAATCACCGGAAGAGCATTATCTTAAAAGCATCATTTTTAGTACTTACCGATGCCTAAAAGGCAACGCAGGGGGAATATGCTGCAACATCGTTTGTTTGTGTATATCGATCAGGTGGCGCGCAGCGGTTCAATTCGCAAAGCGGCTGAACGGCTACACATCTCCGCGTCGGCGATTAACCGCCAGCTGATTGCGCTTGAAGAGGAGCTTGGCACGCCGCTGTTTCAGCGTTTGCCGCGCAAAATGATCCTTACCGCCGCCGGTGAAGCGCTGATTCATCATGTGCGTCAGAGCTTTAAAGAGATTGAAATCGCGCAGATGAAAATCGAAGAGCTGAAAGGACTGCGGCGCGGCGAAGTGACGGTAGCAATGATGAGCGGATTAGCAGCAAACCTGATTCCGCGCGTGGCAGCGGAGTTTCGCCGCGCCAATCCGCGGGTGAAATTGCTGCTGCAACAACTCACCACCGGCGAGAACATCACTAACGCGGTGGCAAGTGGCGAGGCCGATTTGGGGATTGGATTTGATTTCGACTTGCAGCCGGTGCATCGCAATATTGCCAGCGTGCCGGTGCGATTGGGCGCGGTGGTGGGCGCGGGGCACCCGCTGGCGGAGAAATCCAGTTTGCGTTTGAGTGATTGCTTGCCTTATCCGGTGGTGATTGCCGACAAATCGATGGTGATTCGGCCGTACCTGAATGAAGTGTTCGCGCGCGCCTCGATCAATATGCAGCCGGTTATTGAAACCAATTCGATCGAGGTAATGCGCCAGTCGGCGATGATGGATCAAACTCTCACGTTTCTCACGCCGATTGACATTGAATCTGACCAACGCAGCGGCCGGTTAATCTATATTCCGGTGCGCGAACTGGCGCAGCACACGCAAACGCTGATGTTGATCGGCCACGATCGCGGTACCAGCGCGATTGGTAGCGTGTTCGCCGAAACCATTAAAGGGATGATGTCGGAATTGCGTTAATCGTAGGGTGCGCATTAATGCGCACTTGGTCACCTTACATGGCGACCCTACGAGACTGCGGTGCGATCGGTCAGGAAATGAATATCGAAATCGTTCACTTCGCGTGCCAGCTTCAGCAGCGCATGTGCAGCACGATCGGTGGCAATCGCACCGCGCTCAGCATCCGCCGCTGCGGCGTTGCCGGTAGCACCAGACAGATGCAGATCCTGCGCCATCCAGCCAAAACCAATGCCGCCTTCCGGCGTTAAAATACCGCCGGTCGCTTCAAGCGCCACCGAAGTGGAAACGAAATGAGCGGCGTGCTGCATCTGCACCAGTTCAGGGTGCAAATGCAGCATCATGCTGGTTTCTGATTCACCGCCGTGAATGCCGTGATTAAGTTCATGCGCGCTGTAGAGATCCGATGCATCAATGGTACGGAACCAGCTGGCGCTGACGGCAAACATGCCCAGTTCGATGCGCAGCTGGCGACAGACGATCTCCATCAGCTGCGGCTGTCCGCCGTGCGAGTTCCAGAAAATCAGCTTGCGAATTCCGGCGCGCCAGGCGCTTTTTGCGACTTCGAACCACACTTTGCCTAACACGTCATACGGCAGCGAAAGGGTGCCGGGATAGGCAAGATGTTCATCCGATTTACCCATCGGCAGCGCGGGCAGCACCAGCAAAGGAAGATCGTCGGGCAATAATTCCACCGCGCGTTGAATAATGCCGGCGTTGATCGCCGCATCCACACGCACCGGCAGATGCGGGCCATGTTGTTCAACTGCGCCAATCGGCAGCACGGCGACGATATTCGCCATATCAAGTTCACTGAATTCCCGGGTTGAGAGATCCCACCACCAGGGCGAAGACGGTTTGAGCATGTTGACCTCCATTTTTTAACCCCAACATAGCGGGTTAATAGTGCAATGGAAGCAACAAAATTCGCACTTAGCGTTGCTTTAAAGGCAATGGTCATAAGCAGGTCGCCATGAATGATCGGCGACCCAACAAGAGCGGCGTTACTTCTGATTTTTACTGGTGAATTCCTGATAATTTTCTGTGGTCACCGTCTGGTATGGCACCCAGTTGTAGGCTTCGGTCTTTTTGCCGCTCAGCATGTCGTAAGCCACATCGACTGCACCGGTCGCCTGGCCTTTCGCATCCTGGAAGATCGTCACCGCCATTTTGCCGTTCTTAATAAATTGCAAACCATCCGGCGTACCGTCGATGCCGGCGACTAACACATTGCTTTTCTTCAACTGATCGAGCGCCATAATCGCCCCGATCGCCATTTCATCGTTGTTCGCAATAATGGCATTGATGTCATTACCATCCTGCAACCATGACAGGGTTTTATCGACCGCTTCGTTGCGCTGCCAGTTGGCGCTCTGTTTCTGGATCACTTTCAGGCCGGGATGATCCTTCACATAATCTTCAACCGCTTTGGTGCGCTGACGTGCTTCTTCGGTGGAGAGGGCGCCCATCAGAATGGCGATATTTCCTTTGTTATCCAGACGTTTGGCTAAGGCTTCGATCTCCATCTTGCCGCTTAACGCCGAATCTGAACCGACGTAAGCCATTTTGCCGGTCAGTTTCACTTCGGGTTTACGGTTCACGAAGATCAGCGGGATATTGGCTTTTTGCGCGGCGGCGATCACCGGCATTACGCCTTGCGTATCAACCGGGTTGATGATGATCGCGTCTGCGCCCTGATTGATGAAATCATCCACCTGCTGGATTTGCAGAGATACATCGCCTTTAGCATCGGCAAACTGGCTGTTAAGCCCTTTGTCTTTAAGCTGCTTTTCCATCTGGCTTCGTAAGATGGAAACAAAATTGAGATCGAGATTAGCCAGAGCGACGCCAACCATGTAGGTTTTCGCCTGGGCAGTGAACACACTGAGCAAACCGCAGATAAGCATTAGTACTTTGAATAATTTCATTTTTTTATCTCTGTAGGGGAGGTTTCAATTATTTTGCATCCGGGTGCAAAATCAACGGGATGAGTCCCGCTGATTGACATCATGTTCAGACGGACAACGCGATGTGCTGCATTCACTTTCTGGCACGGTTGAAAATTAGTCAACGCAGCAAAAAGCGATTTCATCACCACGATCACAAAATCATCACGATTTGCACCCGAGTGCATTACAAAAATGCAACCGGGTGCAAAGTTTTTCAAAGTCGCCTCTTGTTTACCTGAGGAATCGCTTTATGCTCACTTTTTGCCAGCTAATTTGCGGAAGGGAGGCGATGACGAGAACAGTGAAAAAAGCCACGGCCAGCGATGTGGCGCTTCTTGCCGGCGTATCGAAATGGACGGTATCGCGCGCGTTTATGCCCGGCGCTTCAATCTCTGAGAAGGCGCGCGAGAAGGTGATGCGCATCGCTAAAGAGCTGGGATATCGGCCAAATTTGCTGGCGCGTAGTCTGGTAAAGAAGAAAACGCATATTATTGGCGTAGTAATCGACGAGCTGAAAAATCCGCATACGCTGATGATTCTCAATGAAGCTACGCAGCAGCTACAACGTCGCGGCTATATGGCGATGATCCTCAACATCACCGACGGCGAGCCGTATCGATCGGTAATGACGCAGGCGGATCAATTGCAGATCGACGGCATTTTGTTTCTCGGTACGGTGTTATCGGCGCAGCTGATTACGCTGGTGGAGGATATGTACAACATTCCGCTGGTGCAGCTGTGCCGCAATACGCATGCGCAGGGCATCGATGTGGTGGCGATTGATGGTTATGCCGCCGGCAAGCAGATCGCCGAGCTGTTGCTGGCGCAGGGCGCGCAACGGTTTGGTTTTATGCAAGGTCCGGATACACCAACGTCACATCTGCTGCGCAAAGAGGGATTTGAAGCGACGCTGCAACAAGCAGGCTGTCAAATTGATGTGCTGCTTAAAGCCGGCAGCTACGATCGTGCACGCAGCTGGCAAGCGATGAGCGATTATCTGCATCAACCGGATGCGCCCGCAATTGATGCGCTGTTCTGTGAAAACGATGTGCTGGCGCTCGGCGCGATGGAAGCGATGCGCGCCGCCCCGACCAGGCCAAGGATTGCGGTGGTGGGATTCGATGATATTGAAGAAGCCAGCGCGCCAGGCTGCCAACTCACCACCTTTAGCCAACGTATTGATCTGCTGATCGCCGAAGCGTTAAACCGATTGATTGATGGTCGCGAGAGTGCGGATGAGCATTGGCGGCGGGGTGAAATGCGAGTACGGCGTTCGCATTTGAGGTCGCCATAAATGACGACCCACGACGTAAAATCACTGTTCTATGCTGGTCAGCAACGCATTCTGAATAATCCTCTGCGCTTTTAGCGGGTTTTGCTCATGCTGCGCTTCCTGCAACGCGGCGATATCCAGCTTATCCAGCGCGCGATAGATATGTTTGAGGAAGCGAATCGACAGATTGGCGGCTTCAACATGATCTTCACGGAACGGGAATTGATCAAGCTGCCACACGCCGTCCCAGTTATTGATCTTCAGTACATAGAAGAACTCAAAAATCTCGGTCATGTGCACGGTACCGACCACCAAATCGTCATCCCAGCCGCGCAGGTTGTCGTTGACGTCCATACCAAATAGCCGACCACGATCGATAATCAGCTGAGCGGAATCCGCTGGGGATTCACCGGCAAACAGTGCATGACCAAAATCGAGCAGCACGCCAACGTTATCCAGTCCAATATCCTCAATGCCAAGCAGCGTACGCGCAGCTGAATCCCAGGTCATTTTCACGCGTGGTTCACGCGGTTTGTACTCGATAGCAAATTTGACGTCTGGATTGGCGCTCGCCAGTTCGCGCATACCCTCTACGGCCATCTTCCACAGGTTTTTATGATCGACCTGGAACGGATAATCCCAGCCATCCTGACCCGGCCAGACTTTCACGTAGTTAGCCCCCAGCTCACGCACTACGGTGGCGGCTTCGTGCATTAAATCAAACGCCTGTTGGCGAATGGCGGCGTCGGGATTGGTGAAAGCACCGCGTGAAAAGCGGCGCAGATAGATTTCTGGCGTCACGCCAATGGCTTTCAATCCGGCATCGGCGAGCGCTTGTTTAACCTGCGCTACGGTTACGCCTTCGGTGAAGGGATAGGGCACATCAACATAGGATAGGTCCTCGACGCTGCCAGCGAGTTTAATCTGATCGAGGGTACTAAGCGCTGGCCCGTAACCATCTACGGCGTAGCGATCGATATAGTTGGCGAAGTGCCACAATCCGGCACCGAATTTCGGATACGTGTAGGAACTCATTTGACCTTCTCCTCAGATGATTGCGTCATTGAATATATATTCATATATGGTTATATATTCCATTCTGCGCCTCGGCGTGCGCAGTTAACCAGCAATCATTGACGGAAATGCAACCGTAATCACACAATATTCGATGCCATGCCCCTTTGTTCAAACCTGTTTGCTGTGATATCCCATCCGGCTTAACCGGCTGAATAACTCTTTATTGTTGGCGCAGTTGAGCTTGCGAATAATACTCTGCCGATGATGGCTGATGGTTTTGCAACTGAGATGCAGTTTGTAGCCAATATCGGTGAGATTGCTGGTTTGCCCCAGCATGCGCAATAAGCCGAACTCCCGCGCTGAAAGGGTTTGCTTGGTGCGGCGAACATCCGCCTCAAATTCTGTAGCCAACGGTAAACCTAATACAGCATCAGAAAGCGCTTTCAGACTGCACTTTTTAGAGAGAAAAGTAACACCTGGCAGCAAACTGACCACATAGCTTATGACCGCTTTCTCATGCAAATCGGTTAGCACGATAATCCGCGTGTCTGGCGAAGTCCGTTGGACTTTCAGCAATAATTCGGTAAAGAATTGCACATCGCGGCCATAAGCGGTTAATTCACTGATGAGCAAATCCGTTCCTGCGATCTTACTCAGCGCTGAGTCAATATCGTCACTATCTATATTTTTTACATGAATAAATTTCCCGGAAAAATAACGCGAAATCCCTTCAGTAATCCATTTGTTATTGTCTATCAGCGTCAATGACAACATAGTTATCCCCATCTTTATTATGCCGGCATTAAAGCGCGATCCCGACGCTATGAATATCGGACTGGGGAAGGAAGGTTTGTACGAAATTTCCCAAATTCACGATTACATATTTAAAGGCATGTCAGTGTTGTTGAGATATAACCGCTGGGTGAACGTATGGACGCGCTGGGCGTTAGCCTTGCATCGGGCCTGCCGCTGGAAAAAATGTGCAACGAAAATAAGAACATAAAGCGATTCACAGCCAGGAAAGGTAGCGGGTGGTGTATCAGCCTGGCGCCTTTCATTTGCTGTTGAGGAAAATAGCCGACATAGTTAACTGGAGCAGCAGCTGGATATTTCTGAAGCGTCACCGTATGCGATGACGCTGGTGTAGGCTCTTGATAAAGTGGAGGAATAATGAAATTAGAAACAACCCGACTGCGGCTGGAACCCTTTGAGCTCGCGCATTTTGACGGACTGCGAGCGATGGAAAGCGATCCGGAAATTATGCGTTACATCAGCAATGGCATAGTTAAAACGCCAGAAGAGACCCTGACGAGTATCGAACGCGTTCAATCGCGCTGGCAGCAATATGGTTTTTCCTGGTGGGCGATGCGGGAAAAAGAGTCTGGCGAAATCGTCGGTGCTTGCTGTCTGCAGCATTTAGCCAATCAGGATGGTGCACCATTGGAAATTGGCTGGCGTCTCAATGCCAATTATCACGGCAAAGGTTTTGCCACCGAAGCCGCGCAGGCGATAGTTAAGTTTGCGGTAGAAAAAGTTGGCGTTAAATATTTGGTCGCGGTGGCCGATCCTGAAAATAACGCTTCGCAAAAGGTGATGCAGCGGCTGGGCATGACCTACAAAGCGATTGAGCAACACTACGATGTGCCTTGCGTGGTGTATGAGCTTCATCTTTAGGCATTCGTGAACAAGTGCCATTAACATTTTATGTCATATTCCAATTCTTCTTATTTTACAGGATTGGAATATGAAAGAGCACGATATTGGTTTTAGCCACATAGCGCTGCAAGTGAGAGATATAGAACGCAGCATCGATTTCTATCAACGTTACGCAGGGATGCAGGTGATCCATGAGCGGGCACCAGGCATTGCAGAAGCGCAAAAAGTCGCATGGCTTTCTGATTTAACGCGTCCATTTGCGTTGGTGTTGGTGCAATCTCAAACCACAGTGGATACGCCTCTGGGTCCGTTTGGTCATATAGGCGTTGCGTGTGACAGTAAAGAAGAGATTGATGCCAGGGTTGCTCAGGCTGAATGCGAAGGTGTGTTACGCCGCCCAGCGCAACAATCAGCCGCTCCCGTCGGTTATTGGGCATTCTTCGCCGATCCCGATGGCAACACGCTTGAACTTTCATATGGCCAACAGATTGGCCTTGAGATTATTACCAGCCGCCTTAACGCGGGTGTTTAACCTAAAACGTCACTTGAAAGGGTGACGGTTGATATCGGGTTTAGACGTGGCTAGAGTGCGTGATGAGACACCTCATTTAACATAATCATGATTATGCGCACTTAGATTGATGAGGCAATTGAGCAGATATCAGGAATATTTGAGGGATAAACAACGTCGTCTGTATTTCGGAGTTCATTAAGATCCCACCAATGATAACTATTGATGACTGATTTTTCATTTTCAGTCCATCCGCTGGTACTGATATCTTCATCGCCTATTTTAATAAAATTAAATCGCTCATGTGCCAGAACCACCTCACCGCTGGGCAGAGTCATTTCAAAGGTTCTCTCCGTTAACACCTGTCCTACATCATTAACATAAATGCCTGTTTCTTCTCTAAGTTCCCGAATGGCTGCCTGCTCAAAAGTCTCTTCTGATTCCACGCCTCCAACGGGAGTTGCCCAGTATACTTTACCTGCCAGCGCATCCTTCTCATGCCTGAACTTGAATAATAAGACCTGATTGAGGGAGTTCATAATAAGCAAACGCGCAGAATCACGGGTACGCAATGGATAATTCCTTTTTCATTTTCAATGCAGGTCAGCATAACTGATTTTGAGGATAAAAATAAAATAGAGCCAAAGTTAAATCATATGTTATTACAGAATATTGGACATCTCAGGTTTGCAAGTTTCAACACCCGAAGGTGAGAGCGTAGTTTTCAACGTACATAGTCCTGCCATGATCATGGCTGACAACGCTGCTTCGCTCTTGGCTTTTGCTCTTGGAGGGGCTGGCGTTGCCCTCTTACCTGCCTGGCTTGTGCAGGAAGAGTTGCGCCTGGGGAATTTGATCCAACTACTGCCAGATCATCATTTTCCCCGTCAAGGAATTTATGCGCTTTACCCCAACACGCGCCATGTACCTGAAAAAGTACGAGCGTTCATCGATTTTTTACAGAGCAGAGTTGGAAGCCCCCAATAAAACTGATGTGAGGGAGCATCAAACGACTCAATGACCATGCACCGTTAATCCCACCAACCGAACCACAATCGGGCGCACTACCAGTATGCAAACAAAAGCTGCGGGCATCGCAACTTGATATGCATTCATCACATTTTCCATATAATGCGGCCCGATGCCAAATTCGGCGAAGGTAATGACCAGGCTCATCAGAAACGCCATGATTGTCGCCATATACAGCGCGAAGATGTAAGGTGAAACGTGCTTTGGCAGGCGTAGACGAGCACTACTTTTCTCGGTTGCTATTGTCATAGCGTGATCCTTTTCAGTAAGTTTAAGCAAAACAGCCGCTAACCTATCAAGTGAATCAGGATGCGAGTAGAACGCTTCTGCTTTAATCATTATTAAGTAAAAGTAACGAATCACGCATTGAGGGATCTATGGATTTACTGGGGTTGATCAACACTTTTATTCGCGTAGTTGAGAACGGCAGCATTGCCGCCGCCGCGCGGGCGAAAGGAATGAGTCCAGCGGCGGTAAGCCAAAGTGTTGCGCGTCTGGAGACACATTTGGGTGTGCGGCTGCTTTCACGCACTACCCGAAGCATGACGTTAACCGAAAGCGGTAAACGCTATTTCGAAAAAGTCCGACACATTCCCCATGATATTGACCTTGCCTCGCAGGCCGCAGCGATTGAAACCAAACCGCAGGGTTCGCTTTGCATCGCCACCACGGCGGCATTTGGCAGACACGTTCTCGCCCCACTGATGCCTGCCTTTAAACAAACTTACCCCGATATTGATATCGAACTGATCAGTACCGATCGCAATGTTGACCACCGCCTGGAAGGCGTTGACGTCAGTATTCGTATTGAGGCGCAACTGAGTGTTCAATTGATCGCCCGCAAAATTGCCTCATTACCCTTTATCTTCTGCGCGGCACCCTCTTATCTGGCGCGTGCGGGCATCCCTAAAACGCCTGAAGATCTGAGCCAGCACGCCTGTTTGGTTTTCCGCTATCCAACCGACGGACGCTTTCTTCCGTGGACGTTTATGGTCAATGGCCAGCCGGTGAATGCAAAGCTCAACCCAGAATTCATCAGCGATGATATTGATATCATCGCGAAAATTGCCGAAAACGGCGGTGGAATTGCCCGGCTGGCGAGTTTTATTGCTCAGCCGTTGCTCGAGAGTGGCCAACTCATACCTTTGTTCCACTTAGATCAAGGTGAGAAAAGCGACATTGTGGCTTCACCGATGAATATTTATGCCTGCGTCAACGAGCGTTCGGCGCTGAATGCAAAGGTAAGAGCGTTTATTGGGTTTCTGGAACAACAGCTCGCCGAAAGCGTTGATTAACTCCATAATATTGGGTGTTAAAGTCATTTTTGGACGTTAAGCCACAATATGCTGGATTTAACTCTTAGCAAACCCGAAGAAATCGTCAAGCTGTTGAGCGGATGAAGCAGGCGGATGTCGCGGCCAGAGCGGGAATTGGCGTAAATACGGTTTCTAATCTGGAAGCGGGTCGTAACGTCGGCTTTGAAAACCTGGTGAAAGTGGCGATGGTGCTCGGTCGGGTTAACGAGCTGGAAGCGCTGTTCGCCCCTCTGAAAGGTCCCCGGTTGCGGAGAGATTAAACGCGCTCACCTGTTAGCGCTCGGGCAACAGGAAACTGAACTCACGCCAGCGCAGGCAGGCGATATCATCGATAATTACTGTTCGGTTGCAACTGGCTTTGCCCGCAAAGCGGCCGATATGTTCCCAGAGCAAATCACTGCGGAAACGCTGCGCTTTCTCCAGGCGCGCATTGACGAAAACATCAAAAACCTGGCGAAATAGATAGCCGCTGCGGCCCCGGAAAAGCGCCGTTTTCTCGGGCCATTCAGCGCCCTAACCTGCTTTTATTACTCCCGCTCATAAACCCATTTAGTGATTACGGATAATGCTTTCGCAGATGCCGACTATGCTTACCCTTCTAAAACCATACAAAAATAAGTTGTACCCCAACATTTAACCCTTTTACTGGAGGTTTGGCATGAGCAGCCAACACTTAACAACACCTGTGCCGTCAATGGTGCCGATCAGCTTCAAAGTCAACGGTATACAGCAGCAATTAAACGTTGATACCCGCACCACGCTGCTGGATGCATTGCGTGAGCATCTGCATTTGACCGGCACCAAAAAAGGCTGCGATCACGGCCAATGTGGTGCCTGTACGGTGATGGTCAACGGACGTCGCATCAACGCGTGCCTGACCTTAGCGGTAATGCAGCAGGATGCAGAAATCACCACCATTGAAGGTTTGGGAAATCCGGATGAGCTTCATCCCTTGCAGGCGGCGTTCATCAAACATGATGGTTACCAGTGCGGCTACTGCACGCCTGGGCAAATATGTTCATCGATGGCGGTGCTGGAAGAGATCAAAGCGGGCATTCCCAGCCACGTCACACACGATCTGGTTTCCGCGCCCAACGTGACTGCGGATGAAATCCGTGAGCGTATGAGTGGCAATATTTGTCGCTGCGGTGCCTATTCCAACATTCTTGCGGCGATTGAAGAGTACGCGGAGGGCCTGGAATCATGAAAGCCTTCACTTACCAGCGGGTCAAAACCCCGGCTGAAGCCGCTACCAGCGCCCAGCAACATACCAATGCCAAATTCATCGCCGGCGGCACCAATCTGCTCGATCTGATGAAGCTGGAGATTGAGACGCCCGCGCATCTTATTGATGTGAATGGGCTTGAGCTGGACAAAATCGAGGCCACAGCCGATGGCGGATTACGCATCGGCGCGTTGGTGCGTAACACCGATCTGGCGGCCGATGCGCGTATTCGCCGCGATTATGGCGTGCTGTCGCGCGCGTTAGTGGCTGGCGCTTCCGGCCAGCTACGTAATCAGGCAACCACCGCAGGGAATCTGCTGCAGCGCACGCGTTGCCCCTACTTCTATGACACCAACCAACCGTGCAACAAGCGCTTACCCGGCAGCGGCTGCGCGGCGCTGGATGGCTTCAGTCGCCAGCATGCGGTGGTCGGAACCAGCCAGGCCTGTATCGCCACCCATCCGAGCGATATGGCAGTGGCGATGCGTTTGCTGGATGCGGTAGTGGAAACGGTCAGCCCGGATGGCCGTGAGCGCAAAATCCCGATTGCTGAATTTTATCGTGCGCCTGGCAATACGCCGCATCTGGAAACCGTGCTCACTCCTGGCGAGCTGATTGTGGCCGTTTCACTGCCGGCTCCGCTGGGCGGCACACACATTTACCGCAAGGTGCGCGACCGCGCGTCCTACGCTTTTGCGTTGGTCTCTGTTGCCGCCATCATTCAGCCGGATAAATCTGGTCGTGTGGCGCTCGGTGGCGTAGCACATCAGCCGTGGCGGTTGGAAGAGGCGGATAAGGCGGTGATTCAGGGCGCGCAGGCGGTGAGCGATCGGCTGTTCGCCACGGCGCAACCTACCGCTGAAAACGAGTTCAAGATCATTCTGGCGCAGCGAACGCTCGCTTCCGTATTGGCCGAAGCGAGGGGATAACTGATGAAATTCGAAAAATCCGCAGGCAATAACCCAATTGATCAGCTCAAGGTAGTTGGTCAGCCACTCAATCGCATCGACGGACCGCTGAAAACCTCCGGCCTGGCGCATTACGCCTACGAATGGCATCACGAAGCGCCCGATGCGGCGTACGGCTATGTGGTCGGCGCGCCAATCGCCAAAGGAAAAATCACCGCCATTGATGTGCAGGCAGCGCAAAATGCGCCGGGCGTGTTAGCGGTGGTGACGGCTATCAACGCGGGAAAACTGGGCAAAGGCGATAAAAATACCGCTCGCCTGTTGGCGGGCGACACCATCGAACACTATCACCAGGCCGTCGCACTGGTCGTGGCGGAGACGTTTGAGCAGGCGCGTGCTGCGGCCAGTTTAGTGAAGGTGGATTATCAGCGTGAGCGCGGCGCTTATGATCTCGCGCAGCAAAAGCCGGGCGTTACCTCCGCGCCCGAAGATACGCCAGATAAGTCCGTGGGTGATTTCGCCGGTGCGTTTGCTGCCGCTGACGTCAAGCTGGATGCGCATTACACCACGCCTGACCAAAGCCACACCGCGATGGAACCGCACGCCTCGATGGCGACATGGCAAGGCGATAAACTCACCGTCTGGACCTCGAATCAGATGATCGACTGGTGCCGCACCGATCTGGCCGCCACGCTCAACATGCCGATGGAGAAGATCCGCATCGTGTCGCCTTATATTGGCGGCGGCTTTGGCGGCAAGCTGTTCCTGCGCAGCGATGCGGTATTAGCGGCGTTGGGTGCGCGCGCGGTAAAGCGTCCGGTCAAAGTGATGCTGCCTCGGCCATTAATCGCCAATAACACCACACATCGACCGGCCACCATTCAGCACATCCGCATCGGCACCGATAAAGCCAGCAAGATTCAGGCCATCGCGCATGAAAGCTGGTCGGGGAACCTGCCGGGAGGCACACCTGAAACCGCCGTGCAGCAAACGGAACTGCTGTACGCCGGTGCTAACCGCTTTACCGGATTACGACTGGCGACGCTGGATCTGCCCGAAGGTAACGCCATGCGCGCACCGGGTGAAGCGCCTGGACTCATGGCGCTTGAAATTGCCATCGATGAAATAGCGGAAAAAGTGGGCATTGATCCGATCGCCTTCCGCATCCTCAATGATACGCAGGTCGATCCGGCCAAACCCGAGCGCCCTTTCTCACGCCGCCAGCTGGTTGAGTGCCTGAATACCGGCGCCGAGCGCTTTGGCTGGTCACGACGCAACGCCAAACCGGCAATGGTCAAAGAGGGACGCTGGCTGGTCGGCATGGGGGTTGCGGCCGGTTTCCGTAACAACATGGTGGCGCCTTCCGGTGCGCGTGTGCATCTCGACAATAAAGGCATCATCACCGTTGAAACCGACATGACCGACATCGGCACCGGCAGCTACACCATCCTCGCGCAAACGGCGGCGGAGATGATGGGCGTGCCGATTGAGCGTGTGGCGGTTCGTTTAGGCGATTCAGACTTCCCGGTTTCTGCCGGTTCCGGCGGCCAATGGGGCGCGAACACCTCAACATCCGGCGTTTACGCTGCCTGCGTGAAATTGCGTGAAGCGGTCGCCAGCAAACTGGGCTTTGATGCGCAACGCGCTACCTTCAGCGACGGTCAGGTGCATGACGGAAACCAGAGCGCGCCGCTCGCCCAGGCCGCCGCTGAAGCCACCATCACCGTGGAAGACACCATCGAGTTTGGCGATCTTGACGAGCAATATCAGCAATCCACTTTCGCCGGACACTTCATTGAAGTCGGCGTGGACGTCGCAACCGGTGAAGTGCGCGTGCGGCGCATGCTGGCGGTTTGTGCCGCCGGGCGCATTCTCAATCCCAAAACGGCGCGCAGTCAGGTGATTGGTGCCATGACGATGGGCCTTGGCGGCGCGTTGATGGAGGAGCTGTTCGTCGATGAACGCCTCGGTTATTTCGTTAACCACGATATGGCGGGCTACGAAGTGCCGGTTCACGCCGATATCCCGCAGCAGGAGGTGATTTTCCTTGATGACACCGATCCCATCTCCTCACCGATGAAAGCAAAGGGCGTAGGTGAACTGGGTTTGTGCGGCGTCAGCGCGGCAATCGTCAATGCCATTTACAACGCCACCGGCGTACGCGTACGCGACTATCCGGTGACGCTGGATAAGTTACTTAAAGGCTTGCCTGCCCTTGTCTAAAGTTGAGGAGAAGCGCATTGCAGCAGCTACTGATTGATGACGATCTGCAACCGCAGATCAAGCCGCAGCAGGCTTTGCAGACCGATGACAGTGAAAGCATCCTGCGCTTCGCGCTTGAAGCAATGAAAGCAGATTCCGCTGCCGTGCTGGTCACGCTGGTTGAGATTCGCGGTGGCGCGGCGCGGGCATTGGGTGCGCAGATGGTGGTGCGGGAAGATGGCCGCTATTGCGGCTATGTTTCCGGCGGCTGTGTGGAAGCGGCGGCGGCTTATGAAGCGTTGCAAGTCATCGCCACTGGCAAAGATCGCTTTGTGAGATATGGCGAAGGATCGCCTTATCTGGATATTGTGCTGCCCTGTGGCGGCGGCATCACGCTGGCTTTCCATCAGCTACGTGACGCGCAACCGCTGAGAAACGTGCTGGATTTGCTGGCAAAGCGTCAACCCGCAGCGCTGCGCTATCTGCCGACGTTTCAGCGGCTGGCGAGCGCTGCTTGCACTGAGATAACCGGCTGGCAGGAGGATGCCTTTATCACCGGCTATCTGCCAAAAACACGCGTGGCGGTATATGGACGTTCAGTCGAAGCGTTGGCGACGGCGTCGATTGCGCAGGCCGCTGGTTACGAGGTGCTTTCTGGCGAGGATGTGCAGGCGCAGGCCGTTGATCCCTTTACGGCGGTGATTTTGCTGTATCACGATCTCGATCGCGAACTCCCGGTGCTTCTGGCAGCGCTGCGTTCTGCGCCCTTCTATATCGGAGCATTGGGAAGTCGGCGCACGCATGCAACGCGTATTAAGAAATTGCTGTCGCTAGGGTTTAGTGAGGAAGAGATTGCGCGTATCAAAGCGCCGATAGGCATCTTTGCCCAGGCGCGCGATGCGCGCACGCTAGCGCTATCAATTGTCGCGGATGTCGCGGCGGCTCGGCTCAACGTGGTTTAGCCACCACATCGAGATCGCGCTGTACAGCAGCGTCCGCTTCAAGAGTGACCAGTAAGCGCGGGTCCAGCAGCGCTCTGGCACCTTCATCGCCCTGCAAATTGCGTAACGCCTCAGCGTAGCATCCAGCAAACCCGACCGGATGGCCGGGTTTGCCTTTATAAGTAAGACGCACCTGCGCCGCGCCCTTTTCTAACGCCTCTTTTACGTGCCGATAATGATCCACCGTTAGCCACGGCATATCTCCCAGCGTAATGATCCATCCGTTCCAGTGAGCGGTCATCGCCACACCCGCCGCAATGGATTCGCCGCTGCCGCCACTTTCACACAGCACAAGCTGCACGCCTGCCTTTACTGCATGCTGACGCACCGCCAGATAGTCGGGACGCGTCACCAGCGCCACCGGCAAGCCACTCAGCTTTGCCTGTTCAATCACCGTTTCAATTACCTTCGGCGCATCGTCGTTTATGCTGGCCAGCAACTTATTGCCGCTGCCGCCGCTGGCGATATAACGCGAACCTTTACCTGCCGCGAGGATGAGAATGCCGGGCGTTGCTGAATCCATAGAAGTTTTAAACCTTGCGTTACCATCGATTGTTAATGAAATTATAGCTAATCATATGATTTATAATAGATATTAACAAAAAATAGCCAATCCAAATTAGATTGACTTCAATCTAATTTATGTCAATATATTCACGTTTTTCAGTCTCAATGACTGCAACTCTGCCTTAAAAATAGTGGTGATATGAAAGAGTTAAACGATGAAGTTTGCTGTGTAGGTCCTGAGAGTGAAGCGCCGGTGACTGTCGACCAGTTTCTCTGCTTCGCGCTCTATTCCGCGTCCCTTGCGATGACCAAACTTTATCAGTCGCGACTGAAACCACTGGGTTTGACCTATCCGCAGTATCTGGTGCTGCTGGCGCTGTGGGAAAAAGACCATGTCACCGTTTCAGAATTGGGCGCGCGCGTGCAGCTGGATTCAGGCACGCTCAGCCAGCTTTTAAAGCGACTGGAGCAGGCTGGCATTATCAGTAGAAAACGCGATGTTGGTGGCGATGAGCGCAGAGTGTTGATCTCCGTCACTGAGCAGGGACAAGAATTAAAGATCGCGGCGGCCGGCGTTCCGGCTGACATGGTGTCAGTGATGGATACGCCTTATGAAGAACTGGCCGATCTCACTGCACGTGTTACCACGCTGCGCCAGAAACTGATCAACGCCCTGCCCTGAGGGCGCGAAATAATACATTCCTATGAATGCTTTGGAGCAAGCTGAAAAATGTTAATTAGCAAAGGAATTAAGGAGAAGGTGATGTCAGACGAGAAAGCGGAAAATATGGATGACATTCATGCTGTCATTGGTCACGCCGTGTCATGCCTGCTTAAATCCGATCAACCTTTGCAACTTGACCACATTACTGCGCTATTGAAGCAGCATGAAGAAGCCGCGCCCGTTCAGCTCAAGCAGGATTATGTCAACGCGATGAGTAAGATTGCGGAAAAGTGTTTAGCGTCGTAATCAGTGCTTTTTCTGATTCGGGATATAAGCATGCTTCTCACTACTGAAATCTTGTCCGTCGCGTTGCGTGTTGGTCCTGACGCTATGATTTCTGACATCCGCCAGTGCGCGTTGGCAGGCAACTCGCCTGTAGCTTTCCTCTTCTGTTTCCGCCATCTCTTCAAGTTTGGCTATCAGCGCCGCAGAGGATACCGCAACCTGGTCTTCTAAAAGAGCAAGCAGCGCCTCACCGATCATTCGGTCCTTCATCTGTTCATCGTAACTGCTGGTCATTTAATTCTCTGTGTAGTCATATTTACTCAAGCTTAAGAGTTATTAACCAATTGCGTTGTTATCTTGAGAAAATCAACGTGCGTCAGTCAGGTTAAGAGAAAACAATTGTTTTGTAAAATCCAATCTAATTCAGCAGCGCTATCAGCAAGTCCTGCCGCATAAAAAATGATCGCCGCGGCGCGATGACATTCCCCGATAAAAACAAGCTCATCCAACTTGATTAAAGATAAGAAAAGTCTTAGTGGCCTCGCGTACGTTTTCATGGCGAATAATCACCACAGGAAATAAATAGTATGAAAGCCGCAACCCCTGCTTTTCTCACCTCACTTTGCCTTGCTGTTATCGGTTAGGATGCAGCGAAATTGAAAATCTATCAGTTCAGAAAATTCACTTTTAATGTGAAGAATCATGAAGTCACCTGCGACGGCAAGATGATGGCGGAGATAGCCACCACCGACTCTGCGCGTGTTATGCAAGGCGATGGATTAACCGTTATTTTCTATCACTATTTTCCGGAAAAAGCTGCGGTGATGAAGGATGGCCAGTTTGTCGATTGGGCCAGACTGAAACGTTAACGATAATGCGGGCAGCAAGGAGGCTGCACTTTCTTCTACAGGCGTGATGAACACTCGCCAGCACATTCCATTCGTCTGTGACTTTTATCAATGATTAATAACGTTAAATAAGCCGATTAAAAAGCGTTCACTAAACCGCTTTAGGGTATTTCGCTAAAATATCTTTGTTTACAGTTTATAACGGTAGGATTTATTCCACTTACTACACTGGAAGCGTGTATTTACACGCTATTAACTTTATAAGGAATAAATCCAGTGCGTAAATTTTCTCTGATTGTATTAACTGCGGGCGTGCTGCTGTCGGTCACTTCTCAGGTCGAAGCGAAGGGCTGCATCAAAGGAGCGGTTGTCGGCGGCGTGGCGGGCCACGTGGCGCATCACGGCGTTGCGGGTGCAGCAGCGGGTTGTGCGGTTGGTCACCATATGGCGAACAAAAAGCAGAAAGAAGCGGACAGCAAACAGCAGCAGTCTAAGTAATTCCCTGAGCTGCCTGTGCAAACAGGCAGCTGTAACACGCGTTATAAACGTTTTTGCGAATCCGCATCAAACAGCATCGCGCGATCCGCATCAATGGTCACAGGCAGAATATCCCCCGCCTGTGCGCCAGAACGTTGCGTGGTGAATAGCATGATGTCATGCCCTAACAGCGATCCATGAATCAGCTCGGATAATCCCGTCGGCTCCACCAGCGACACTTCTAACGGCAGCGCATTCATCGCGCCCGCTTCGGCAATCGCCACATTCTCTGGTCGGATACCGTAAATTACCGCTCGCCCAGCCTGATGCTGCGACCAATGCTGATTCAACGGCAGCTGTGCGCTATCGCCAATACGCACGCCCTGCGCGGTCATCATGCCATTGATGAAGTTCATTGATGGCGAGCCAATAAAGCTGGCGACAAACTTGTTCGCCGGTGTGTCATACAGCTCGAGCGGCGTACCGACCTGCTGAATCACACCGTTGTTCAGCACCACAATACGATCCGCCAGCGTCATGGCTTCAACCTGATCGTGCGTCACGTACACAATGGTGTTGTTCATCTGCTGATGCAGCTTCTTGATTTCGACGCGCATCTGACCGCGCAGCTGCGCATCCAGGTTCGACAGCGGTTCATCAAACAGAAACACCTGCGGTTGACGCACGATGGCGCGTCCCATGGCCACACGCTGCCGCTGACCGCCGGATAACTCTTTGGGTCGGCGATCAAGCAGATGCGTCAGGCTGAGAATTTCCGCCGCACGCCTCACCTTCTCTTCAATTTCCGCGCGCGGACGCTTCTGAATTTCCAGGCTGAAGCCCATATTGCGCGCCACCGTTAGATGCGGATAGAGCGCGTAACTTTGAAACACCATCGAGATATCGCGATCTTTGGGCGCCACATCGTTCATCAGCTGGTTGCCGATACGAATATCGCCGCCGGTCGCCAGCTCCAGTCCGGCGATGGTGCGCAGCAGCGTCGATTTGCCACAGCCGGAAGGTCCCACCAGTACCACGAATTCGCCGTCTTTGATGGTGAGGTTAATATCGCGCAGCACCTCAACGTTGCCATAGCGCTTGTCGATCTGTTTGAGCGTGATTTCAGCCATGATTTACCCCTTAACCGCACCGGCGGTGAGTCCCTGAACCAAATAGCGTTGAATGAAGGCGAAGAACAGACAGGCCGGGATCAGCGCTAGCACCACCGCTGCCATCATCTCGCCCCAGGAAACGGCAAATTTCGACACAAAGCTGAGCAGTCCAACCGGGAACGTCATCACTTCGTTTTTGTTGATCAGCATCAGCGAGAACAGCAGCTCGCTCCACGCTGCGGTAAACACAAAGCCCAATGTGGCCGCCATGCCCGGCAAGGTCAGCGGCACCAGCACGCGATACAGCGCCTGAAAACGCGTGCAGCCTTCCAGCATCGCCGACTCCTCCAAATCTTTGGGAATCGCATCAAAGAAGGATTGCATCAGGAAGGTGGCAAACGGCACGTTAAACGCGGTGTAGATCAGAATCAGCCCCAGCAAGCTGTTGGTCAGGCCCAGCGGCGCCATCACCTTGTAAATCGGCGCGATGATCATCACCAGCGGAAACATCTGCGTGAACAGCAGCAGTCCGGCGATTAGCACTTTGCCGCGAAACTGAAAGCGCGAAAAGGCATAGCCGGCCGCAGCGGCAATCAGCGTGGTAAGAAACGCGGTGCTAAACGAGACAATCAGGCTGTTGGTAAAAAAGGTCGGGAAATCACTGTCGGTCAGCACTTTTTTGAAATGACCAAAGGTCACGCCGCTCGGCAATAACCTTACGCCCTGACTAAACAGCAGTTGGTCCGGCGTCAGCGAGATTTTGATGATCCAATACAGCGGAAACAGCGCGAACAGCAGATACGCCGCAATACTCAGGCGATGGCCAATCAGCGGTAAGAGTCGCATCGTCGCCTCCTATTTCAGCAGCTGATGACGGATGCGCAGCAACACCAGCGCATAACAGGTCATCAGCAGTAACAGAAACACCGCCATCGCTGAGGCATAGCCAAAGTCGAGCTTGCGATAGGCGGTGGTGAAGATGTAGCTGGAGAGAATCGAGGTCGATCCCGCCGGACCGCCATCGGTCATCACCACAATGAGATCGGCAAAATTGGCGATCCAGATGGTGCGCAGCATCACGGTGATAGCGATCATCGGTGCCAGAAACGGGAGCGTGACGCGACGAAACTGCTGCCAGCCGCTGGCACCATCAATCGAGGCCGCTTCGTACAGGTCTTTGGGGATCGACTGCAGCGCCGCCAGCAGCGTGATGGCAAAGAATGGAATGCCAAACCAGACGTTGGCGATCACCGGTCCCCACATTGCCAGCTGCGGATCGGACAGGATGTTGTACGGCTCACTCAGCACGCCCAAATCGCTCAGCCACTGCGGCAACGGGCCGACTACCGGATTGAACAACCATGACCAGGTCAAGCCAGAGAGAAACGCCGGAACCGCCCACGGCAAGAACACCAGCGCCTGCACCCAACGGCGAAAACGGAATTCACGATTGAGCAGCAGCGCCAGCGCCAAACCGAAAAAGAACTGCAGCAGCAGCGAGCTGAGCGTCCAGTTCAGAGTGTGGCCCAGCGCTTTGAAAAAGCGCCGGTCATCAAACATCTCGCTGAAGTTATCCCAGCCGACCCAACCGGTCTCCAGCGGATTCAGCAGGTTAATGCTCTGAAACGCATAGGAGATACCGATCGCCATCGGCACAAAGATGAACAAAGCGATCAGCAACAGGCCAGGCGAGAGATACCACCACGGCTCAGCCAGCCGACTCCAGCGGAGGCGGCGGCGCGCCGGACTGTTGGGCAGAGAAGCATCAAGCATCATAATCACACTCCGCGTGGTTAGAGGTTACTGCGTGGCAAGCCAGGCTTTCTGCTCTTTGCTGAGATAGTTCGCCCAATCCTTCACCATGCTTTCGGTATCGTTCTCACCCAGCAAGGTTTCCTGGCTGCTCTCTTTCACAATCACCGAGTTGAAATAGCCCCAGCCTTTGAGATGGGTTGGCATGGTTAGCGGCACATAGTTAGGATCGTTCAGCTCTTTGAACCAGCCGGCGAACTGCGGCGTTTGGTAGAACGGATCCTGCTCGGCGCCTTTGTAAATCGGCAGCGTGCCGACGAATTTTGACCATGCGAGGTTGTTGGTTTTGTCACTGAGGAAGGTAATCAGCGGCCAGGCGAGATCCTTCTGTTTACCCTGCTTGAACATCGACCAGCCGGTATAGCCAATAGTCGGGAAGGCTTTGCCTGACGGGCCAACCGGCATCGGAGCCACAGCGAAATCATCGGCCGCCATGCTGTTTTTAATCGCGATCAGCGCGTCGGGATCCTGATCGAGCATTGCGCATTTACCTGAATAGAAGCCCGAAACGATCTCATTGAAGCCCCAGTTAACGCTGTCTTTCGAGGCGCCACCCTTTTGATACATATCCACCAGCAGCTGCGCGCCTTTCATCGCACCCGGCTCGGTCAGCGTGCTGTTACCTTGTTTATCGAAGAACTCCGGTGAACCGTTCATCGCCGCCATAAACATCATCCAGGCGTTGGTGCCGCCCACGCCACCACGCATGCAGTAGCCGCTGATGCCATTCCCCAATTTGCTGATGCGCTGGGCATCGCTGGCGAATTCCTCCATGGTTTTGGGCGGTTCGTTCAATCCTGCCTGCTGGAACAGCTTTTTATTCCAGAACAGCGCGCGCAGATAAAAGCCGTACGGCACCATGGTGGCTTTGCCGTTGGCGGCGCGCGCCATGGCCAACGTTTTATCGGTGAGCTGCGGCGTGGCATCCCAGCTTTTCAGGCGCGGCTCGAGGTCTTCCAGCATATTGTTACTGGCATACAATCCTTGCCAGGTATCCGGCATCTCCACCACATCCGGCACCTGACCGCTCTGCAGCATGGTGCCGAGCTTTTCAAACGCCTGGCCCCACGGCAATGAAATCAGTTCAATCTCCGTGCCGGGATGCTGGGTTTTATACTCATCGAGCAATTTTTGCAGCAGCGCGGTGCGCGGCGGGCTGGTAATCACTTCCACTACGGTAAGCTTGGCGGCGAGGCTGCTCATCGCTGCACTCAAACCCACGGCTAACACTAATGCTTTCACGGCAAAACGTTGCGTCATGACTTTTCTCCAGTGAGTGATTACGCGCGATTCGCGCTGGCAAGGGCTTGCTGCAAATCGGCCCACAAATCGTTGGTCTCTTCAAGGCCGACCGAGATGCGGATCAGGCGTGGCGAGACGCCGAAATCCACCGCCGAGTTAAATTCACTGGCCTGGTTGATCACCGAAATCGCCGGCATCACCAGACTTTCAAATCCGCCCCAGCTCACGCCCATGTGGAACAGCTCTAGCGAGTTACACAGCTGTGGAATATCCACCTGCTCCGCCACTTCAAAGGCAAACAGACCGCTGTAGCCGCGCAAGGTGGACCACGACTGCGGTTTCAGCCCCGGATGGCAGACGTCGGTCACCAGCGGATGCTCCGCCAGTTTCTCAGCAATAGTCAGCGCGCTTTGGTGGTGATGTTTCATGCGCAGCGGCAGCGTGCGCAGGCCGCGCATCAGCAGTGACGCTTCATGCGCCGAAAGTTTGCCGCCGAGGTAAGGACTGATGTGACGCGTAATGTTGTTGATGTGCTGCTGGCTGGCGATCACCAGACCAGCCACCACATCGCTGTGGCCGCTGATATATTTCGACGCCGAGTGCACCACGATATCGATGCCGCACAGCAGCGGCTGCTGGAAAATCGGTGAAGCCCAGCTGTTATCGATCATGCTGACCACGCCCGCTTCGCGCGCCATCGCGCCGAGCTTATTCAGATTCTGTTCACTCATCACCCAGCTTGAGGGACTTTCCAGATACAGCAGGCTGGCATCCGATAAGGCCGCACCAATTGCAGCTTCGTCATCGCCATCGACAAACTCGGTGACGATGCCAAAGCGCTGGCAGAAGCCACGCAGAAAGCGATAGGTATCGGGATAAACGTGATTAACGCACACCACTTTTTTACCCGGCGCCACCACGCTGAGAATCGCATTGCTGATCGCCGCCATGCCGCTGCCAAAAGCCAGACAGGCTTCGCCGCCCTCCAGCGCCGCCATCTTATCCTGCAGCGCTTTTACCGTCGGGTTATCGACGCGCGAATAGAGCGGCTGATCGCTCTCGCCGCGAAAGCGCGCGATCATGCTGTCGTAATCACTGAAGGTGAACAGCGAAGATTGGTAAATCGGCGTAGTGACCGCGCCCATTTCATGGCGTTGATCGTGAGTGAGCAGCGTTTGTTGCGAAATCAACTTATCGTTTGGCATTCATTACATCCTTCATGTCGCGTTCGGTGATATCGAGAATTTGATGGCAGATCGCGCGCGCTGCCGTGCAATCGCGCTGGCGGATAGCGTTAAAGAGTTCACGATGCAGCGGGAAAGAGTCTGAAAACAGCGCCTGTTCCGGCGGTGATTCAAAAAATGCATGAAATGAGTCGTAAATGCCGTTGAGCATTTGTAGCAGCAATGGATTTCCGGCAGCCCGATAGATACTGGCGTGAAATGCCCAGTCTTCCGCACCGGCAGAACCGATCGCCAGATGCACTTTTTCCATCTTATTAAGACGTTGTTCGATTTCGATCAGATCGCCAGCCGAGGCACGTTGAGCCGCCAACGCGCAAGATTCCGACTCGATAATGCGGCGCACTTCCAGCGCGTGCAGCATGTTGGCCGAGTCGTTTTTAAAGCGCAGCGATAAGAAGCTGTCGTTGACGCCCACTTCCGCCTGCAAAAAAGTCCCGCTGCCCTTTTTACGCAGAATAATGCCTAGCGCTTCCCAGCGTTTGAGTGCTTCACGCACCGTATTGCGGCTGACGCCAAGCTTCTCCGCCAGCACGCGTTCCGGCGGCAAGCGGCTGCCGGGCTGCGCACCCGACTGCGCCATATAGCGCGTTAGCGCGTCGAGAATCAGCGTATCGCTGCGCGGCGTGGAAATAGGATGAAGCTCAGCCGGTATCTGCATGGCAATGCCTTAATTGGTCCAACATCTCTACCAATCGAATAGCAACGCGCGTGCCAGAATATTAATATGCTGAATTGAATGAATTTTGTGCGGAGTAATAAGTGGACATTATGCATTTTGCTGGTGCAAATCGAGGGGATTTGCACCAGTTGGGTACGTGGTAAGGGTGATGATCATCCTGGGAGGGATGGAGCCGCGAGCAGCTAACACGCGTTTATTTATTTAAAACCTGCCAGCGTTTATAAACGTCGAGCGCTTGCGGTCGAGGCTGATATTTCATCGGCAAGCGACGTTGTTCAATTGGCTTGCTGTATTCAGCGTAAAAGGTGTCAAGTTCAAAGTATTTACGATCGTCACGGTAATACGTCGAATACTCTTCGCGTTTGGTGATGTATATCACCTGCTTTGGACTGCAATAATAGAGTGCACCCAAACACATTGGACAAGGGCTGGCGAGAATGTAAATGTCGCAGTCAGTGAGGTTTTCGCTGCCTGATTCACGGCAGGCTTCGCGGATGGCCAGTATTTCAGCATGAGCCGTGGGATCATTCGTCTGTGCGACCTGGTTTGCGCGCTCAGCGATTACCTTGCCATCGCGAACAATGACTGTTGCAAATGGGCGACCGCCCTCTTCAACGTTTTTCATTGCTAAATCGATCGTGCGTTGTACAAAATCCATTCGTTCCTCGCTTGTATACATAATTAACCATGACATGTTGAGCCTGGTTCAGTTTTGTATAATGCGAAAGCGATGAGCAGGCTAAACGTATACGATTTAACCGGTGAATAAGTAAAAGTTTATTTCTGATGGCGGTGATGGGCAGCACCGCCTTTAGAAGAGTAATAATCTTAATCGCAAGCTCGCATTTTAAGACTACTTACTGAGGACTACCATTGATGAGGGTTACGCAAAAATTCAGCCTGGCTCGGCAAAATTTCAAGATCGCGTTTTCCACAAAAAGCCTGCGACGGCATATTTCCTGTTAACGGCGCAATGTCACGCAGTTTCATTTCACGATTAACTTTAGGTAACCACTCTTCGAACTGTTTCGCGTAGGAATCCGCCAGATTTTTATCATGGGTGCGCCCGACAAAAAGCTTACTTTTAGCGAGACGGGAAATGTCCGTCGCATATATTTCGTAGAGATCGCCACACTGTACAATTTCAATTGCGGTGAAATGCATATTGGGCCAGAAACTCACTTTTGCTGAAAAATTGCTGTAATTCATAAAATATCACTTATTGTTGGATTTATCTGTGTGCCAGATTATTCTGGTCGGGCCAGTAATTATAACGCCATTCTCATGGCCTGATACTGTCAGATAAATCCTGAACTTTTAAAATTGAATCGCTTTAAAACCCACGTTCTTAATTATGGGAGATTATCTTAACTGAAAAAGCCGTCATCATCCGGCGTCTTTCCTACCACGATTTGCAGCGTATTCCGCAGGCAATCCTGGAAAATCAAATCATTGGTGCTCTCAAGCTCTGCCAGCAGATAGGCAATAATGCTCTTATTGGTAACAGTTTTTTTGTCTTTTATGATAGCGGTGATAATTGAGCCCAATATTTCGGCCTCAGATTTCAGCTTTACAGAACCACAATTGAAATAAGCGATAAAATCGGTACTGATATTCATTTTTTGCATGCGTTTCCCCTGGCGACGTTAGTGCCAGCACTTTATTGAGTAATAAAAAATTAATGGAATAGTCTGAAAAATGAGATCGCAAATGATCCCGTTAAGCTGATTGAATTTAATAAAAGGGGAATGTTGTTAATTTTAGAGAAAATGTCTATCAAGAGAGCCTGCTGACGTTTACATTGAGTAGCGTGGGTTTCGGGGTGAAAGAAGTTATGTCACCACTTGATCACAAAAATATACAAACACGGAATAAGAGTACAGAATTTTCTTTTAATAAAACCGCTGTTATTTTAAGCAATTGAAATAAAATCAGCGATAACAGTCAGTTGAGTGATAGTTAGAGTCCAAAGAGAATTGTAAATTAGTCCTGTTAGGTGATTAATGCGCATTGTTGTTTATCGGATTATAGATTGCAGAAGCGCACTTTGATGCGCTTCTGCCCCGGTGTTCAAGGCGTTACCGCTTCGCCGCTCACCACTTTTGCTTGCTGCAGGCTGGCCTCTTCCTCGCGGAATTTCAGACGATCCCAGACCCGGAAGAACGGATAGTAAATCACCAGCGAAATCGTTAGATTCACCACCTGCAAAACGGTGCCGGAAATATGCCCGCCGGTGGCCAGATAGCCGCTGACGAAAATCGGTGTGGTAAACGGCAGCGCAATCCCCGCCGGAGGCGCCACCAAACCGGTGCTCATCGCCGCCCACGACACAATCACCAGCACCACCGGCGTCAGGATAAAGGGCAGGAACAGATACGGGTTCATCACCAGCGGAATGCCGAACACTAATGGCTCACTGATGTTAAACAGCGCCGCCGGCGCGGCAATTTTACCGAGCTGTTTCATCTGGCGACTGCGTGAACGAATCAGCATGAAAATCACCAATCCCAGCAGCGCGCCGGTGCCGCCCGGTGCAATCCACAAATCATAAAACTGCTGGGTAAAGATGTGCGGGATCGGTTGGTTGTGCTGAAACGCCTCGAGGTTTTCACTCATATTCGACAGCCAAACCGGCTGAATGAATACCAGCACAATCGCATCGCCGTGCAGTCCAAGCGTCCAGAGAATCCCAATCAGCAGCACCGAGAAAATCATGCCAGGCAAGGTGCCGCCCACGTGATGCATCGGCAAACCAATTACAGTAGCAATCAGGTTATTGATATCGCCGAACGGCGATGCTTCCACCGCCAGACGAATCACCAACACCACCGCCAGCACGCAAAAACCGGGCACCAGCGCGAGGAAGGATTTTGCCACCGCAGGCGGCACGCCCTCCGGCATCTTGATCACCAGATTACGGTTGTGCACAAAGCGGTAAATCTCGGTCGAGAGCAGCGCAACCACGATAGCCACGAACAAACCCTGGCTGCCAATCAGTGAAATCGGCAACACGCCGGTGACCAACTGCGTCGGCGCGCCTTCCACCGGGGCAAACAGCGTCTGCTGCGGAATGGTCATCACAAATGCCACTAACGCCATCGCGCCGCTGGTGAGCGGATCGAGCGTGCGATACTTCTCCGCCAGGCGGTAAGCGATGCCGAAGCTGGAGATCAGCGCCATGATGTCGTAGGTAGCGCGCACCGGATAAAGCAGTTTGTTGCGCCACGTCTCGCCAAACAGATCCGCCATTAAATGGCCCCACGCCGGAATCGGCAGATAGGCAAAGATCAGGAAGAAGCTGCCAATCAGCATAAACGGCATGTTGAGAATGATGCCATCGCGCACGGAGAGCACATGCTTCTGACCGGCGATTTTCAGTGCGACGGGCAAGACATAACGGTCTATAAAAGTACGGTTAGACATAGGTATTCCTCTGGCTCAGTGGCGCAACGGATTATGGCGTGGCGAACTGCGGCAGCCACGGCTTGTTTAGGGTCAGTACTTCGTCAAGCAAAGCTTCGGCGGTCGCGACATCACCGACTAACGGATTGCCGAGCAGCGCCAGCAGCGCTTGCTCACGATCGCCATGCACCGCGGCTTCGATAGTCAGGCGTTCAAACGCTTTGATCTGCTGCGTCAGACCATTCATCAGCGGCGGCAACTCACCAAACGCCAGCGGATGCGCGCCTTGCGCATCAACCAGACAGTTCACCTCCACCACCGCGTCATCCGGCAAGCCATGAATCGCGCCGTTGTTGCGACAGTTCACCACCAGATTTTTGCCGCTGTTATTGTGAATTGCGCTGATCAGCTCGACCGCCACTTCGGAGTAATACGCGCCGCCACGGAAACTCAGCTGCTCAGGTTTGTGCGCCAGATGTGGGTCGGCATACAGCGCGAACAGTTCCGCTTCCACTTTCATCACCTGCTCCGCGCGCGTGCCTTCATGACCGTTTTGCGCTTTCTCCTGCTCTTCGGCCAGCATCTGCGGCGTTTGCCAGTAATAACGGTGATACGGGCACGGAATCGCCTTGAGCGCGCGCAGGAACTGCGGCGACCACGGCATATCTTTGATGTTGTTCATGGTGAGCGATTGGCCGTCGCACAGTTGCTCGATCACCTGCGCGGTCACATCCTCGCCGCGACAGGTCACCTGATGCACCCACACCAGATGATTGAGCCCGGCGAAGCGCAGCCGCACGTCATCCCAGGGCGCGTCGAGCATGTCAGCAATCATGTGATGCATATTCACCGGCACATTGCACAGCCCGATGATTTTCGCCTTGCTATAGCGGGAAACCGCTTCCGTCACAATCCCTGCAGGATTAGTGAAGTTGATGATGAAGGCGTCCGGCGCCAGCTCCTCGACTTTGCGCGCTACTTTGAGCATCACCGGAATGGTGCGCAACGCTTTGGCAAAGCCGCCAACGCCAGTGGTTTCCTGGCCGAGCCGACCATATTTCAGCCCGAGGCGCTCATCCGCCGCGCGCGCGGCCAACAATCCCACACGCAGCTGCGTCAGAACAAAACGAGCACCGCGAATCGCGTCATCCAGCTCAAAATGGACGCTCACTTTTACCTGCTCCAGCCCGTTTTGCTGCAGCATGCGACGAGTAAGATCGGCGATGACATTAACCTTTTCGCGCCCTTGCTCAATATCCACCAGCGCCAGTTCCGTCACCGGCAGCTGCGCATAGCGATTGATGATCCCTTCCACCAGCTCCGGTGAATAGCTGCTGCCACCACCAATAATTGCGATCTTAAGCATCTATGCCTCCTGCCGCTGTGCGGCGGTAGAGTTCAATGATTTCGCCAGCCAAATCCTGAATCAGCATGGCGTTCATAAGATGATCCTGGGCGTGCACCAGAATCAGCGTGACCGGCAACTTACCGCTGCCTTCATCCAGACCAATCAGCGCGGTCTGCTGCTGGTGCGCAGCGCTGATGCTTTCGCCTGCCGCCGCCAGCTGTTGCTGCGCCTCGCTGAAGCGCCCTTCTCGCGCCAGTCGTAGCGCGCTGATGGCCGCGCTGCGGGCTGCGCCGGCCTGCACCAGCAACAGCATAATTTCCTCTTCAAACTCGATAGCCACGATTTCAGACATGCAGAATCCCCCACAGCACAACGCCGTGTAATGTCAGTTGGATGGGTTAAAAAGGACGTTTAAGAGGCGTGTAAGGCCAGCGCTTTATCGAGCACCTGTTCGCCACGCATCATGCCGTAATCCATCATGTCGATGACGGCGACAGATTTGCCTTGCGGCGCGGCAATAGCGCTAAGACGGGCTGCTTCGAACTGCACCTGCGGGCCAAGCAGAACCACATCGGCATCTGGCAGAATGCGTTCGAATTCCGCCACCGGCACGGCTTTAATGTCAATCTCCAGACCGCGACCTGCAGCGGCATGCTGCATTTTGCTCACCAGCATGCTGGTTGACATGCCTGCAGCACAGCAAAGTACGATGCGCATAATTTCTTCTCCTGTAATTTGTTCCGGCCATTTAAGACCTGTCTCAGAGACGCTGTAAAGTGGCTGTGGGCAGAGGATTTTCTGATGGATAGATAATTTATTAATACAAGTCAGATGGATACGATTAAAATCGTCATGAAAATATTTTTCATGAGTGTGATCTTAACCGTAATTTAACAGTAAAAAGCCCAACAAACGGCGCTAACACCCCGCGATGAGATGAAAAAAAACTCAACATGAAAAATAATTTCATGCATGATGGATCTTCGCTACTGAGGATGTGATGAGCTGATGGATATTGTCTGGCAATTACGACAGCAGTCGGAGCGCGCGGATGCGCAGGAATCGAGGCTGGCGCGTTTTATTCTGGCGAACCTGAACGCCAATGTACACGTCACCATGGAGAGTCTGGCTACACAGGCTGGTGTGAGTCCGGATGTGCTGCGACGCTTTGCCACTTCGGCGGGCTGTCAGGATCTTGATGATTTTCTCCATCAGGTGCGGAAAGCCGGTCAGCAGCAGGATGTTGAATTTATCGATGTCATCCGCCAGCGGCAATCGTCGCTGAGTCAGCAGGAGAAACGCGTTGCCGAGGCGATTCTCAGCGACACTGCTTTTGCCGCTTCCGCTACCATCGAGCAACTTGCCGGCCGCGCAGAAGTCAGCGCCGCCACCATCACCCGCTTTGCGCGTTCGCTGGGTTGCGAAGATATCCGCGATTTGCGTATGCGGCTGGCGCGCGCGCCACAGAGACAAACCACTCACGCGATTGCGCCGATTGAGGCCATTACTCAAGCGTTAACCCAGCAATATGGTCAAGCGGAAGCGGCGACCTGGCAGCGTGCCGCAGAGATGTTGCGTAAAGCCCGAAGCGTACTGCTGATTGGCGCATCGGGGCTGCATACTACGCTGGTGGCGGACGTCCATCAGCGCCTGCAAAACGCCGGACTGGCCAGCGCGTGGATTCAGGATGATAACCTGCTGAGCATGACGCTGAGCCGTTTGCAACCGGACGATCTGTTGCTGATTCTCGCGCCTGATACGGTTAACAGCCACGTGCTTAGCGCAGTACACCATGCGCACATTCAAAAAACGCCGGTGATTGCGCTTTGTGCGAAGACATTAGATCTCGCCAATCAAGCCGATATTTGGCTGCCGCTGCCGGAAGCGCAACACGCGCGCCGTTACGGCATTTTGTTTGCGCTGGATCGGCTGGAAGCGGCGCTTTAAGCACAGCGGTTACTGAAACAGATCGCCACGATATTTAAACAGCTCCAAATCCGACGCGATGCCGAGTTTTTTCATGCCGGTCTGCTTATGAGCGCTGATGGTTTTGCGGCTGCGATTGAGTTTTGCAGCGATTTCGAACACTTGCATGCCATCAATAAAACAGCGAATCACTTCCGCTTCACGCGCCGTGAGCAATTTACTCAGCTGTGAAACACGCGAAACCTCGTTCGAATCTTCCTGCAAAATAGGACGATCCCGCTTACGGCCTGGCAATTGGCTTAGCAGGCTGGCGATGTCATCCGGCAGCGAGCGCTTGCCAGCAGCAATATTACGGATTGCCGCAAAGTAAGCCGGGGTCTCTTCACGTTTAGTGATATAGCCTTTAATGCCCAGATGCAGAGCCGCACGAATTACCGCAACACTTTCCATCGACGTTGAGAGCAAAATTTTCAACTGCGGATGATGCATCCGGATGTGTTTAATTAGCGATAAGCCATCTAACTGGTCGTTACCCAGAATGTAATCCAGCACCAATACGTCGGCACTGTTCTGCCCAAGCCAGGCCAACAGCGCTTTGCTGGTGCCAAATGTCGCCAGCATGTTGATATCGGGTTCACGTGTGGCAGCAACTTCGAATGAGAAGCGCATCATGGGATGATCATCCAGCATCACCACCTTAATTTTGTTCGCGTGAAACACGGCCATCTGCCACCTCGGTAACCTGAAACTCATATTGATACGGTTTGGCCCAGCATAGGCATTACCGGGACTTTTCTGAAGCGCTGAATGCTTAGGCGCGCGTAGGAAAATACTTATATTATTTTTCATACACTTACTACTAAAAACCAAGACCTGGCCTGGCTGATTCCAGGCAGTATTACGTCAAAATCAAGGTAGAAAAATTACCGATTATTTGACGATGAAAAACGGACTGCTTTTTTACCTCTTGCTTGCTCTCCTGACGCTGGTTTTTATGCCAGGGCTGCCACATGCGCAAGGAAACGTGCTGACGCTGGCCCCGCGCATTGAAGTCAATCCGCCGCCGGTGACCTTTGCCGCGAATGTTCGCGCGTGGCTGCTAACGCATCCCGTGGTGCGCGTCGGCGTCTGGGGCGCGTCACAACCGCCGGTTAGCTTGGGCATGGAGCGTGGACAGTTGGCGGGCATTGACGCAGATTACCTGGCGCTGCTCGAATCGACGCTACAGGTACATTTTGAGCTGACTCACTATCGCAGCCGTGAAGAGGCGATTCGCGCGATGAATCATAAAAAAGTCGACATGCTGGCGATCTGGACACCCGATCTCTCGCCGCACATGTCGGTGCATGCTTCATTGCCATGGCTAAACGACCGAGCGGTGATCGTCACGCGCGCCGGACAGCAAGCGCCGCGCGGTAAGCTGCCGTTACTTATGCTGGATAGTCAAACGCTGCCAGATATCAGTCCTTCGCCGGAAGCGTTTGAAGATTACTATCAGGCGATCAATTCCATCGCCTTTGGTCAATCCGCTGCCGCCGGTTTTAGCCATGCTACCGCCAGCTATCTTCAGCGTAATAATCAACTCGATAATCTGTGGCTACTGCCGCATCCTTCACTCGGCGAGTTCCGGCTCACTTTTGGCGTGCCGGCTGCCGAACCGCAATTGCTGAGCGCCATCAATAATGTGCTCACTCATCTGCCGCTGGTAAGCCGTTTGCGCATTGCACAAGGCTGGGGCATGGATCGTGAAGCGGTGATCGGTCATCCCGCGCTATCACTCTCGCCGGAAGAGCTGACATGGAGCCAGCAAAATCCGGCCATCACTGTATTGCTGGATGGTCGTCGCGAACCTATCAGTTATATCAGCCAGCAAGGTGAACCCTCTGGACTGGCGGTCGATGTGCTGCGGCACATCAGCGAGCGCTTCGGCTTACAGTTCAACTATCAGATAGCTGAAGACGATGCACAGCTGACCGCGCTGTGGGTGAAATATCCGCAGGCGGTGCTGGCCAGCAGCCTAACGATACCGGGGGAACCGGAAGCCGCCGATCTGTCGATGACGCAAAGTGAGCCCTGGCTGGTGACGCCAGCAGTGCTGGTGATGCAACGCAACACCATTCAGCCTGCTTCACTGCACGAGCTGGAGGGCGAGAGAATTACGATCCAGCAGAATAATCCGCTGATTCCGTGGCTGGAAACCTGGTATCCCACGTTGCAACTGATCGTCACCGACACGCTGCAGCAGGCGCTGGTGCTGGTCAACAACGGCGAGGCGCACGGCGCGATTGGATCGCAATTCTCGGTACAGTATCAGCTGAAGCGCAACCCATTCCACCGTCTAAACCAGTCGCTTTCGCTGCCGGTAAAACCTTACAGTGTGGGCTTTGCCGCCCAACGCGCAGACTCACCTGCTCTCAGTATTCTCAACAAAGCGCTACAACAAACGCCTCCCGATAGGCTGATGAGTATGGCCAGTTCCTGGCGTGACACACTCCTGGCGCCGGATCAGAAATCAGCACGCGCGTTTTCCCCCACCTTAATCGCGATCACCCTGTTGCTGGGGTTGCTGCTGTTCCTGTTGGTAGGCTGGTGGATTGGTCGATTGTGCCAGTCGCTAAAGGCCCTGCGTGAACGTCTCAACAGTAATCAAACTTTGATTCGTCAACTGCAGGAAGCCAAAGCAGAAAATGACCGGGTGCTCGCGGCGCGTAACGCGTTTATGAAGAGCATGGGCCACGAAATTCGCACCCCGCTCAACGCCATTACCGGCCTGCTGGAGTTAGAGCTGGAGCGATTACACAGCCAGCATCAGCACAATGAAAATTTGCAAACGGTGTATGAATCCGCCTGCTCGCTGCTCTCCATCACCGGCGATGTGTTTGATATTTTCCGCGCCGAAGCGCGTGATGAACAGAGCCGCATCCGCGTGGTAAACCTGCCTTCATTACTGAGCAGTACGGTGGCGCTATTTCAGCAGCAAGCTGAGGAGAAAGGTTTGCGCCTGCATGTCACACTCGATCCCCATGCGCCGCGCGTGGAGTTCGATCCGCTGCTGATCATTCGGATCACCTCCAGCCTGTTACGTAATGCCATTCAACACACTCAGCAAGGCGATATCACGGTGACGCTGTGCTGTGAAACGCAGGAACCTAATGGCTATTTACCGCTGGCGATCGCGGTTAGCAATCAGAGCGACGGCTTGCTGGCCGAGCGCTGGGAAAGCTTGCAAGGCGCTGACGATACGCGCGCCTGGGCGGAAACCGGCTTTAGCCTGGCCGCCTGCCAGCGTATGGCGCAGGACGCCGGTGCGCAGCTCAAAGTCAACAGCGTTGCCGGTGAAAGCAACAGCGTGAGCTTGCACTTCTCTGCGGCGCCGGTAAACGCATCGCCAGCTGCACCGCGCGCTCCGGCACAGCCCACCCCGAAAGTGCTAATTGTTGACGATTATCCCCCCGCTCGTCTGTTACTGAGCCAGCAGTTGCAAAAGGCAGGTTGCGAGGTACTGAGCGCGTTAGATGGCCAACAAGGTCTGACGCTTTGGCAGCAACATCGGCATGAGATTGGATTAGTCATTACCGACTGCACCATGCCGCAGATGGACGGTTTTGCCATGAGCCTTGCGATTCGGCAACAGGAGAAAAACCAGCAGCTGGCAGCAACACCCATCTACGCTTTAACAGCGATGAGCAGTTTTGATGCCGCCGAAGATTGCCGCAGCGCAGGCATTGATGGCTGCCTGACCAAGCCGATTACGCCAACAGAGTTACGTGAAATTCTGTCGAATTGTCTGCGCACAAAGGAAACCACAGATTCCGCCCAGCGCGCCGGCTTTTAACTATTTACTCCTCTTCGGCGATATCACTCAGAACCGCTGCACTCTCCAGCTGCGCCTGATAAGCTGCCAACCGCGTGACCAGCTCACTCAAGCGTGGCTGCAATTCGTCGCTTTGCTGTTGTGGATCGCGGCAGGCAATCTCCAGTTGCAGACAGGCATCAGCCAACCGATGCTGGCGGGCGATACGCACGCTGCCCGCGATGCGATGTACCAGATCGGCAATTTCAGCACGATGATGGTCGAGGTTGAAATCGTCTAACTGCGCCAAATCTTCCGCCAGCGTGGCAACCATTAAATCGCGCATGGCCGCTTCCATCTGGCGATCAACATCGCTACTCTCTGGCGCTGCAGGCACGGTGACGTCCGCTGGAGATTGTTCTGCACCAATCGCGCGCAGTGCGGCCGCCAGGCTGCTGATCGAGCAGGGTTTAAACAGACAGCTGTTCATGCCGGCTTCCAGGCAGCGTTTGATTACCACATGCATGGCATTCGCGGTAAAGCCCATGATCCAAATCGGTTCACGCCCTAAATCTTCTTCCGATTCACGAATAATCTCGGTTAGTTGATAACCATTTAAACCCGGCATATTGCAGTCGGTGATCACCACATCGTAATTGCCACGCTGCCACATCTGTAATGCTTCATGACCATCAGCGGCCAAATCCGCATGTTGCCCCAACCAACTCAACTGTTTCGCCAGCAGCATACGGTTAGCTGCGTTATCATCCACCACCAGCACCGAACGGAGCGGCAGTTTTTCACCCTCTTCCGCTTTCTCTTCCAGCTCGAGGCTCTGACTTTCCGCCATCGGCAACATCAACGTAGCGCGGGCGCAGGTTCCCACACCTTTTTCACTGCTCAGCGTTAAGGTTCCGCCCATCTTTTCACAAATGGTACGGCTGATATAAAGACCAAGCCCGGTTCCGGCGCGGCGGTTATCGGCCTGGCTGAAGGGTTTAAACAGCGCGGCCTGCTGTTTTTCATCAATACCAATGCCGCTGTCCTGCACTTCAATCACCAGATACACGTGGCCGGCAGCGACATCTTTCCGTTGGGTGAGTGTCAGTGAGACGCCGCCCTGATCGGTGAATTTGATCGCGTTGCTTAACAGATTGGACAGCACCTGCTTGATGCGCAACGGATCGGCGAGCACCTGCTCCAACCCATCTTCGGGAATGTGCCTGGTCAGCGTGATATTTTTGTCAATCGCTAGCCCCTGAAACACCTTCATCAGGTTATCGATCAGCTTGCCGGGATGCACCGCTTCCGGATGATATTCCAGCTGGCCGCCTTCAATGCGCGAGATGTCGAGGATATCGCCAATCAGCCCCACCAGACTTTCCGCTGAATCGTACGCCACTTCTAATGCCTGCAAATCCTGCTCGCCGCTGCGCCCTTTTTTCAGCGCCATATCCAGCATGCCGATAATGGCGTTCATTGGCGTACGGATTTCATGGCTCATGGTCGAGAGAAAAACTGATTTAGCGCGGCTGGAATCTTCGGCCCGCTCTTTGGCCTCGCGTAGTTCGGCAAACAGCGCTTCACGCTCGGAGATGTCCATCCAACCGGCGATAACACCGACCACGTTGCCATCGCTGTCGTTAAACGGCTGGATCCACTGATAAACGGTGACGCCAATCGAAGAATCCGGGTTATCCCAGAGGTCATAACGGCGATCTTCAACGATCGGAACGCCAGTTTTTACCACATCAATCAGCTGATTGTGATAAAACGCCGCCTGCTCTGGCGTGCGTAAGCCGGGATGTTCGGGCATGGTTTTGCCCAAAGCCTCTTCATAAATCACACCGGTTTCCACTAAATAGCGTTGGTTACAGTAGGTTAAACGACCATCTTTGTCGCGCAGTGAAACCGGGAACGGCATGCTGGTCACCAACGCTTGTAACTGTGCCAGCTGCACATTCAGTTCACGCCGCAGCTCGGCTTTTCGGCGGATGATTTGTCGCTGATACAGCGCCCAGCCAATCACCATCAACATGAGCAATACAAAGAAGATGATGCTGGCGATCAGCACCGCCTGATAGCGCTGCCAGAAGCTGTCGTAAACAATCAGGTCGCTGGGCCGCCAGCGGTTGGCCAGCTCCTCAATCTCCACCGGCGGAATGCTCAGCAGCACTTTATCGAGAATGCTGCGCAGTTCGGGATCGGCGCGTCCAACGCCAAACGAAACCCACGCGGGCGAACTGCCAATGGCGCTGACCATCTTTAACTTATTCTGGAAGTGAGTTTTGATCTGATAATCCACCATCACCAGAATATCGACGCCCGCATCGGCCTGGCCTTTTTCCACCTTCGCCATCATTTCTGTGATGTTCTGTACCGGCACAATCTCGATTTCCGGATAACGCGCATGCACCATATTTTCGACGCTGGTGTTGGCGACCATCGCCAGCCGCTTGCCTCGCAGATCGGGCAGCGAATGAATATCGTTGTTACCCACGCGCGTGGTCAGGGCAAAGGTGCTGCGCAGATAAGGTCGGGTAAACAGAATTTGCTGTTCGCGCTGAGCGCTGGGTGTCAGCGAGGCGAACATATCAAAATCGGCGCTGTTGACGCGGTTTACCAACTCTTGGGAGGTATCCACGGTTTCAAAACTGAAGCGCAAGCCGGTTTTTAATGTCACCAGCGTAATGAGGTCGCTCACCATGCCACGCAGCGCGCCACTCTGATCGATAATGGTCATGGGCGCGGCTTTGTCCTGGCTGAACATCACCATTTTTATCACCGGATGCGCCATCATCCATTTACGTTCCTCAGCGGTGAAAGGTGGGGTATTCAGCGACTGGTTCATCCCCACCATGTCGGGCTGCCAAATACGCAACAGTTCGTTTTTCTCTTCCTGCGGCACGTTACTGATTGCACGATTCACCAGCGTTTGAAGTTCTGTCGCCTGCTCGGAAAACGCAAAACTGATCATCTTCTGCGGCAGCTGGCTAAAGCGGACCATGCGCAAATTATTTAAAAAGTTACGGCTGAGGGAAAAACTGTTGCCCAGATAGACACGCGCGGTTCCAAAGGAGACGGCGCTCAGCGCATCCTGATAATTTTCATACATGCGGAAATTAGCGTGCGGATAAGCCTGACGCAGCAGGCTTAAAGGCAGATAGGTCTTCACCACGGCAACATCAATATTGTGGAGATCGCCGGGCAAAGGGTCGTTATCGTTGGCGCGCATGCCGAGAACCGGTTGTTCACTGGCATAAGGATCAGAAAAAAGCAGCGGGCTCTCATCCTGCCGCGCAGTGAGCGACGGCACCAAATCGATCTTGCCACTTTTCAACGCATTGAGTGCTTGCTCCAGCGACGCATATTGCTCAATGTGCAGCGTTAAGCCGAGCTGTTTAGCTACCAGTCCAGCATAGTCGGCGCTCAATCCTTCATATTCGTCCCGCATGTTAGTCATGCCATAAGGCGGTGACTCGCTGGGAAAAATGCCCATTACTAACTGCTTTTTATCCTGCAGCAGATGACGGTCTTCCGTCGAAAGCACTAGCGGTTTGAGCCCCTCAAATGAGGCGCGAGTCAGTAAATGAAACTCTTTCGCCTGCACAGGAACCCGCGCGGCACAGAGCAATATCAGGAAAATGCAGCAAAGCGTACGCATAGCACCGGCTATTTGATCAGGTTGTTACGACGGGCAAAATCGATTAGCTCGATCAGCGACTGCGCATTGAGCTTCTGCTTTAGACGATGTTTATAAGTGCTGATCGTTTTTTCACTCAGCAGCAATTGTTCGCCAATCTGTTTATTACCCATGCCCTTACCGATGCTAACTAACACGCTCAATTCACGATCGGAAAGTTGCTCTAACAAGCCGTCGTCATCATGATAGCTGTCAGTTTGCTCATACGATTGATAGGTTGATTGCGGAAAAAAACTGTACCCGCGCATCACCATTTTGATGGCATCTAATAATTCGCTCATATCATCAGATTTGGTGACGAAGCCATCTGCACCGGCTTGTTTACAGCGCTGGGCAAAATGGCTGCTGGACTGCGATGTCAGCACTAAGATCTTTAGCGACAAATTCAGGGTGCGCAGCCGCTCCAGCACCTGGAAACCATCAATTTTTGGCAGCCCAATATCCAGCAGCACTAAATCTGGCAAACATTCCCGTGTTTTCTGAATAGCGTCGACACCGTTATTGGTTTCGGCCACCACTTCCATCTCATTGCGTTCCAGCAACATTTTTACGGCAAATCGGATAACCGGATGGTCATCAACAATGATTACTTTTTTCATAGAAATGAGATCCTGATGACTACGCTGAGCGGGTTATCAATGAGTTCCCAGGGCGGATTACACTATCCGGTTTTAACAGAATGGTCTGTAGGAAATTACTTATGCTTCCTATTCCTGACCCTGAGCTTTTCAGCAGTTTTGTGCCAATCCGATCCTACTCGTCCTGCTGTAACAATATAACTTAACAACACATTTTACCAAATTGTAGGACTCAGAGAATTTTTACCCAGCGGGAAGATGGATGTGAGTCGTGGCATAGCTTTTTTCTGATACGCCCGTTGCAGAACGGTGCATAAGGATGAGAGGCGTGACCTGTGAATGAGCAGAACACTATTTTTTCAAAGTAGATAAAAATCTCGCTAACGCTGTTTGTACGAAATGCCTTACATAATTGCGATTCCACTCTGATGGAGTGCCGGTAAAACAATTATTAAAATGACGTCCAATCCCTAACTTTGCCTTTAGCACATTCCACTAAACGCGTGAATTCGAGTTTGTCATGAAGAAAATTATCGTCGCTATATTATTTTTACTGATTAATACCACAAGCCAATTGGCTTGGGCAGATCGCTGTGATTATGATCCCGGTTCTGGCCCGGTAAATTTAACTGTTCCGCTTTCAGTTGCGAATATTTCAGTTGGCGCTGACGTTCCGGTTGGCTCGACAGTGCATACCCTTAAGGTGATAGGCAGTACAGGTAAACAACCTTGGTTAGTTTGTCGTCCTGAAGGAACATCAAATGGGTTCAGTATTGACCAGTATCTTAGCCTGACCAATGCACCGGCATTAGTTCCGGGCTGGACTGGAAATTATGCGGGCGCAGTATTTCAAACAGGTGTTCCCGGTCTAGGTGTCGCCATTGTCAATAATGACGGTACTACCGCCAATCAAGCCATTACCACTTCAGCGGTAAAAAAGTGGACGACGCCGGTGGGAAATACAGCCTATCATTTTTATTATGGTAACTCATTTACTCTTCATTTTATTAAGACCGGCCCAATGAGTGCAGGCACAGTTAATGGTGCACAGCTGCCAACCGTTTTATTAACCACCGGATCTGTTACGCCTGTAGTGAATATTCCTGATACGCCCTATCGACTTAACTTCTCCGGCAGTCTGAATGTGATTGCCGCCAGTTGTACCACACCCGATGTCAACGTCAACATGGGCAAATGGGAAATCAATAGCTGGTTTGGTACAGGCAAAGCCAATGCCACCTCATGGGTGCCATTCGATATTCGATTGACTAACTGCCCAGCATTTCAGGGTAATTATTCCAATCCCAGCGCACCGCCTACGTATCATACTGGCAGCGGATTTGCCGCAGGAACCTGGGTGACGAACAGTATCAAGATTAGATTCACACCGAGTAATGGGGTCATTGACGCCGCTCAGGGCATTATGAGTCTGGACAACAGTGCTGATTCCGCACAAGGTATAGGTATTCAAATTGCCGACGGAAAGGTTTCACCTGCACCGGTCAATCTCAACCAGACGCTCGATAAAAATATGGCCAGTAACGCGGTGGGGACGGTTTTACTGCCTTTCTCCGCGCGCTATATCAAAACAGGCGGCACCGTTTCGCCTGGTGTTGCAAATGGTAAAGTGATTTTCAATATAAGCTATTACTGATTAAGCATTGTTAAATGAGCGGGAATAAGGTTGTATACCTTATTCCCTTTTTTATATCTGAATCCCATCATGTTAGTAGGAAACACGCAAACCAACCGTTTTGGTTAGGTCGCAGTCAATCGCGTTCCATTCACCTGCAATACTCAACGATAGGTCGTCGTAATAATTCCTTTCTGCTTTGTATTATCAATCCACACTAACTTCATACTGCCTTGATGACCAGGCAAAGCCTTGAATCGGACATCAGAGTGAATTGCTGAAATACGCGGTTGAGTGGTTCTGGGACAATGGGTCTTAACGTTTTTTTGCTGCAAGGTTATCTCGCACGTCTCTTCTTTTAAATAACCCTGAAAATGAAGCGTGCTGCCCGAAGCTGGCACATTGGCTGAATATAAGCTGGAGAGAAAGGCAAACAGGATGGCGTTGCGGAAAGTCATGTTGTGGCCTCTTATCAAGAATGACATCTTAATAATCGGCCAGATTGAGTAAAACTAAAGTTTTTAGAGATGTTTAACTGCCCGGCGGAGTTGCTCCACCAGGCACTTGACATTTAGCGACCACAAACCGCATTAAAGGATTGCAGTGCAGGTTTGCTGTTTTTTGCTTCAGGCATACGTTTGTATGGTAACTGACACGATTGATTGGCATCGTTACCCCAGCGCACCGTCAATTTGCCCTGCTCTTGTTCTACCAAGGCGTATGCCTGTCCTGCCTGACCCACGGAACCCACCTGCTTGCCTTTGCTGTCCAGCACATCGGCGCCAAACGGTAAGGGTTTGCCTTGCCAGTTCGCGGAAATCAGTATTGGCAGACCACGGTGCGCCTTGTATTTCACTTTCACCACCGCACCTGAATAAGGTGCGACGCGTGAAGAGGTGTTCTCAAGCTCCACGCCCGCTGACGTGCCTTTGGGATCCACCACGATCTCATTCATCTGATAGGGATTGAGATAAGGTACCAGCGCATATCCGCTGTTATCGACAAACACGCCCGGATAGGACGACACGCTCGCGCCCTGCGCACCTTTGGCTTCCACCAGTGCATAGGTATCGCCGGTGTACGGGCTCAAGGTTACACCACCGCTGTGTGCCACGATCGTACCATTAAGTCCCACAGAACCGCTCTGGTAACCTTTACCCGTACTCAATGAACCGCTGAGGTTAGTAGCACTGGCGCGATATTGTCCATTGAGCGAGCCGCTGCTGCCATCACCTGCCGCAGCATGACGCGCCGTTGCGCCATAGCTGAACTGGTTATCATCTCCCGCCGTACCGGCGATCGAGGCGAGTTGCCCCCAACGCCCATCATTGTCATGTGAAAGTTCAGTGCGTAATAGCGGCGTATGGCGTTGATTATCACTACCCAACGGCATACTGAAACTCAGCAAGTAACTGTTTTGCGAGCTGCCATAGCTGCTGTAGCTACGGTTGACGGAAATGCCCCATGACACGGAACCAGTGCGATTGTTATAGCCAAGCTGGAACTGTTTCTGGTTGCCTTCACGATTCCAGTAATCCTGCATCGAGCCACTGAGGTAGACATTTCCCCATATATCCGGCAGCGTTTGTCCGGCGGTGACCGAGAAACGATTTTTGGCACGATATACGGAATCCAGGCTAGCGCCACGCTGTAGCACATCACGGCTTTGCATCGCTGTCATAAAATCCATATAACCGGACGTTGAGAAGCGGTAAGCAGCGATTGACAGATTACTGCCGCTTTCCGGCACCGCTTTGCTGTAGCTAATACGGTAACTTTGCCCGGTCATGCTGGCATCTTGCTGCTCATCAACATTGCGCAGATGGGTGCGTGCCTGCGTAATATCAAAAGCAAAAGCACCCAGAGGTGTACCTAACGCCGTTCCGCCTTGCAGCGCATAATAATTCTGGCTCGCCTGCAATCCTGCGTAACCGGTAACATTGTTAGTTAAGCCATATTGCCAAGTGCCCTGATAGAGCGCGACGTCATCACGAATGTAGTTGGCACGCAATTTACCCGCCGTCACGTCATAGCGGAATGTTCCTGGGCGCAGCAATTGCGCTACCGCTGCATAAGGCACGCGGAAACTGCTTTTGCTGCCATCCGCTTCAATCACCGTTACCTCGAGATCGCCACCGTAGCCGGTAGGATAAAGATCGTCGATTAGGAACTCGCCCGGCGACACGGTGGTTTCATAAATCACCTGACCTTGCTGACTAACCGTTACGCGTGCGTTGGTGCGCGCGATACCGCGAATTTCCGGCGCATAGCCGCGCTGAGATTCCGGCAACATGCGCTCGTCGCTGGCCAGTTGAACGCCACTGAACGGCAGCGTATCGAAAATCACACCGCTGGTATTTGATTGCCCGACGACAAGGCGTCCACGCAATGGCACTACATCATGCTGCACATAGGTATTAAGCGACTGATAACCGCTGCCGCCTTGTTGCTGCCAGTTGTAGTTGCCGTTGTGACGCAGGTACCAACCGCCGATGTTCAACCCTGCGTTCACGCCGCCAAAGAAGGATTTATACACCTGTCCCGCCGAGCGGCTGGTGTAGGCATTGGTCGAGTATCCCAACATGAAGGCCGGGATCCCTTCATCCCATAACGCTGGATCAACGTAATCCTGTGGCACCTTATTCAGATAGATTTGCGGAATGGAGATGTCGAGACGCAACTGGTTGCTGTCGTAGCTCACGCTGGCGTCCGGCAATACAGACGTTAAATCGCTGCAATCCTTTTCACTCGTGAGCAGATCCGCAGCCGACGCGGGCAGCGCCGAGGCATTAAACGGGATCTTTTTCAGCAATGATGAAGGTATGCAGGCGCGAACTTGCTTATTTGCCATCTCGCGGAAGTTGATATCCTGATTGGCAATCAAGTGTTCATTAACGTACACCAACGTGCGATAGGTGCCCGGTGTAGCCGATGCGCCCTGGTTAAAGCGCGCCAGATCAATGGCTCCCCCTTTGCTGACCTGTAAAAAACTGGCGTCAAACTCCGCCTCTTCAGCGGCAAAGGCTTGATTTGCGCCACTTAATAACGCGGTAAACACCGCGCTCGCTAATAAGGTGTAACGCAGTGGCATTGAAGATTCTCTGGTAAAAGTCATAAGCGTGCCTTCCGGCACGTCCTGACATGCCGGCTATAGGAGATAGAGATTCAAGAGAGAAGTTATTTAATGGCAGCGGTAAAAGGCTGAACGGCCCCGAAATCGTTAACGTAGTCGCCGCTTACGTTGGCACCTGCGCTGGCGCTGATTTTGAAAGTCAACGAGGAGAGTGGCGGCACCATTTCACCGTCAATCGTGCGTCCATTCACCGTAACCGTCACTAGCGAGACGTTGTAAGGCGTTGGATTGCTGGCTTTCAGCTGGCCATTACTCACAGACCAATTCAGCGATTTCACCGCTTCATTCGCATCGCCCTTCAGTCCTGCTGGACGATAAAACAGTTTGATACGGGTGCGGAACGCCATCTGTAAGGTATTAAGTTCCGCCTTGTCTTTGGTTTTAGCCGGAATCTCCAGCACGTTTAGCCATGACACTGATTCACGATCGTGTGCAAACGCACCAGAATTGCTTAAAGACAAACGTAAAGTCTGCCCTTTCCCTGCATCAACACGGTTCACCGGTGGCGTGATGATGTAAGGCGTTTGAATGTTCTCAGGTGTCGCATTGGCATCTCCGTTATCAACCCAGCTTTGGATCAACACGGGTGAAGCTCCCACGTTTTTCAGTTGCACGGAGACTTCTTTGTCATCCTGATGATAGATAACGCGCGTACCGGTAATGACGATGCTGGCTAATGCCTGGCCACTCATTAAAGTTGCCCAAAGCAAAGCAAAAAAAGGCAGGGTTTTGTTACGGGAGATGTTCATGTTGAAATCCTGAGAAAGAAAGGTGGGATTTCTCCCACCTGACGATGACTACTTATACATAATTGAGTAAACGACGTTGCTTGATACCAAACCCGGGGTGGTGGCATTTTCGGCGTAATACTGCACGGCATAGCTCAGCGTTCCACTTCCGGAGGCTACGTCGACGAAGGAATTGTTTGTGATTTGATTCTGGTTGCCCGCCTGAATCACGTTCGAGTTGTCCCCATCCAGCAACTGCAGGCTAACGTTGGTTGCACCACCGTTGGGGGCCGTGACCGTATTTTTCAGACGACCGGTTACGGTGTCCACTGTTGCACCCGCTTCGAAGAAGGCTGATGCCGTTTTCAACGTGCCGCTACAGTTATTCAGCGCCATGTTGAAGCCGGTACGACCCGCAACCTTAGACGCGGCTTTCAGGTCGGCAGTTGATACTATTGGCAGCTGGATAGTGGCATCTGCCCCCTGGCCGTCAACGATAACGTCACAGGTACTGGCAGTCAGTTCACCATTAAAGGTGATGGTACCGTCTGATGCCTGAGACGACGCGCTCATCACCAGCAGAGCCAAAGCGGAAGCAGCGAAAATAGATTGAGTAGTTTTGCTCACGAGAATGATTCCCTGTTTGTCGTTTTTACGTGGAGGCTAATCGCTCCGGTCCTCAGACTGAGTACCCTTAAGAAGACCTGGTGTTGCTTAAGGGAAGGTGTCCGTCTGATGGCGTAAAGATTACGGTTTACAGGGGATGTCAGGTATCAGAGCGGAGGCCTACATTTGTCAAGATAGGCTGTAATTCTTGTAGTCCATTTTGTAGGCCGCTGTAGTCCAATGTAAGCATTGATGCGGGCGTCAGGATTTATTGAGCAGAATGCTGCTCGAGGTAATCAGCAATACTGGCATTGATCTCTTCAACTGTTGAAGAGACTTCCGACCACAGATTGGCTAAGAGGATGTTGTCAGGGAGATATTGCAGGCAGGCTGTTTCTAACTGGCGACAGGCATGTTCAGCGCGACGAGCGCCGGTGATCTGCGCGGCTCCGGCAATACGGTGCACGCTTTTGGCGAGTTCACCCCAATCCGCGCGGGCATAAAGCGCTGCAGCTACGTTTAAATCCGTGGAATTACTTTTTAGTGTCATGGCAAGCATGGCGTAAAGCAGGGATTCATCGTGGCCAGTTAACGTGCGCAGGCGCTCCAGGCTAAGTAGTGAATCTAAGGATTTTGCAGATTTAGCCAAGAGAGCCTCTTTCTGTGCAACGCAGCACACTAATCGAGATGATGACGACGCGCGAAATCGATTAATTCGAGTGTAGAATTCAGCGCCAGTTTGGTCAGGATGCGGGTTTTGTAAGTACTGACAGTTTTATTGCTGATGTGCATGATCTCAGAGATATCGATCACTTTCATACCGCGCGCCAGATGCTGCAGAACCTGAAATTCGCGGCTTGAGAGATTTTTAATCGCATCCACTTCCGCTTCGGGCATTTTATTGGTGCCCTTATTATCGCGGCGCTTCAGTGGGAAGTAGCCGTAACCGCGCATCACGGCGCGCACCGCATCACCCAGCTCTTCCAGATTATTACGCTTACCGACAAAACCATCGGCCCCGGTGCTCATACAGCGACTCAAATAGTGGTCATCATCGCGAGCGGTTAACACCAGAATGCCACCGCGATATTCCGCTGCGCGCAATTTCACGATCAGCTCAATGCCGCTTAGTCCAGGAATATCGAGGTCAAGCACGATGAGATCGGGATGATGTTCGTTGATCATTTTCAACGCCTGGTGGCCCTCTTCCGCTTCGGCTACCACCGTATGCCCATCTTTTTCCAGTAAAAAACGAACCGCAAGACGTGCGACTGGATGATCATCAATTATCAAAATACTCGCCATCTTCACCTCTTCTACGACGACAGGAGTTGTTCCATGTAGTTTAAAATAACTTACCAATAAAACAATCAGATAAGCGGTGCGATATTCCCAATTCCGGGGAAATGTCCTACAAAATGGGCGAAATGGATGACAAGCCAAATTTGCAAAAGTAAAACGATCGGTTTACTTTTTAAGGATGAAAAAGAAACTCGATATCATCAATGCCGCTGAGCGGCTGTTCTATCTCAACGGCTTTCACGCCATCAGCACCGATCGCATTTGCAGCGAGGCGAATGTCTCGACGCGCACCTTGTATCGCTATTTCCCCTCGCGTGAAGCGCTAACGGCCGCGGTGCTGGAGGCGCGACAAGATCGTTTCTTCGCCGCGTTGCAATCGCCGGACCATCCACAAGCGGTCAGCCACATGTTCGATGCGATGGCCGACTGGATGCAGCAATATGGCAATAATGGCTGCTTGTTTCTCAAGGCATGGGGCGAATACGCCGGAGAAGATGCCGCGCTAGCTGAACAGGCGCTGGCTTACCGCCACAAGATGCGCGATTACATTGCACGCGCCATTCAACAGGCGCTCGGCAAGCAGCATGTCGCGCTAGCGGATGCGGTTTGGCTGCTGTTTGAAGGTGTGCTGACTTCCGCGCTGATCATCGGCGCGGCGCAGGCGTGCGAAGCCGGTAAAAACGCCGCGCTGCAGCTTATCGCGTTCAGTGAACAGACATGAAGGGTACGGCGCTCGGCATCACCGGATTTGCACTTATCGCGGTGACCTACGGTATGGCGCGTTTCGCCTGGGGCTTGATGATGCCCGAGGTGATGCACGACATCCCCTTTACCCGGCGCGTTTCTGGCGTGCTTTCGGCCTGTAGCTTTGCCGCTTACTGTGTGGCGGTGTTGATCGCGCCGATGATGACCGCCCGCGCCGGGCCGCGATTTCCAGCTGCGATTGCCGCGCTGTGTGCCGCGTTGGGTTTGTTGATCATCGCGAGCGCGGTATCGCCGTGGATGCTGGGCGTGGGATTGTTTATCGCCGGTATGAGCGCCGGTCTCGCCTCGCCTGCGTTAGCGAGCGCCGTCAGCCAGCGTATTGAGGCTGAGCAACAGCCGCAGATGAACACGGTTATCAATGCCGGAACCAGCATGGGCATTATGTTGTCAGTGCCAATTTTGTACTGGCTGCCCGGCGGCTGGCGCATCGCCTGTGCGGTTTTTGCCGCGCTGGCGATGATCTGCCTGGTGCCGATTTGGCGCCTGCTACCCAATCACAGTGAAAACGCTCAACGTGAATCCTGGTTAAGCCACCTGCGGCAGCGTTCGCTGCAGCGCCTTATCTTCATTGCACTGTTCAGCGGCGTCGCCAGCGCGGCTTGGTGGAGCTTCGGCCCGGATCTGCTGCATCACATTCACGTCAGCGACCGCATGGTTAGCCTGTTGTGGCTCATCGCTGGCGCAGCAGGCATTATCGGCGCGCTCACCGGCCCGATGGCGAAATGGATGGGGATGAAGCGGGTTTATTGGCTGTCGCAATGCTGCCTTGCCGTGCCCTTATTGCTACTGGCGTTCAGCCATCACTATTCAGCCTGGCTGTTTCCCGCCGTGGCGCTGGGTGGCGCGGCGTATGTTACGCTCTCGGGCGTGTTGCTGGTGTGGGGCGCAGAAGCAACCAACAATGCCCCCGCCGTTGGCGTAGGCATCTTGTTCGTTATGTTGGCGGCGGGTCAGGTGATGGGATCACTGCTGTTTGGACAACTCTTTATGCTGGCAGGCGCGCCAACCGCATTAACGCTGTTTGCCGCGCTGCCGTTGCTAATGATGTTTGTTATTCGTCGTTAAACGGATCTTTTTTGTCGTCTTCACTGTCATCGCGCGTTCTGGGGATCTCACCGTGTTCGCTGGGATTGTCCTTGGCGGGATGCTTTTCATCATTCACGTCGCGTTTATCTTTAGGGTGATTGCTCATCTGAAGCTCCTTTGTTGATCACCCATTAAGTGTAGTTGATGGGGCGAGGCGTTCGCCCCATACGCTTACTGCAACGCTTTCAGAATCTGCATCGCGACTTTAACCCGCTCGGTATTGGGATAATTTTTGTTCGCCAATATCACAATGCCGACCTGCTTCTCCGGGATGAAGGCGACATAAGCACCGAACCCACCGGTTGCGCCGGTCTTATGCACCCACGACGCGCTGACACGCGGATGTGATTCGGCATCCCGCACCGGCTGCGGCCCAAGCGCCACCTTGTTATCCGCGCCCTTCACCGCCATCTCCGCCTGAGCGGGCCAATCCAGCATCTCCCACCCCAAACCTTGATAGAGCGCATCGGTGCGATAGAAACGCGTTTGCGCGAAATCCAGCGCCTGCTGCAGCGGCTTATCGTTAACCTGCTGCGGATCCATATTGGCCTGCATCCAGCGCGCCATATCTTTAATCGACGACTTCACGCCATAGGCTTCAGCATCCAGCATGCCCGGCGACACGCGCACCGGTTTGCCTTCGCGGTAGCCCCATGCGTAAGCATTTTTCGCGGCGTCAGGCACGGTTATAAAGGTGTGCTTGAGCTGCAATGGCGTGAATACGCGCTGCTGCATTGCCTGTTCAAAAGTCAGCCCGCTGGGTTTCGTCGCCAGCCAGCCAAATAAGCCGATGCTGCTGTTGGCATATTGACGCGTGTTGCCCGGCGCCCACTGCGGTTGCCACTGTTGATAGAAGTTCGCCAGCGCCTTTTCTTCGGTCACGGCATCGGGCACCTGCAGCGGCAAGCCGCCAGCGGTGTAAGTCGCCAGCTGCAGCAGCGTGATGTCGCGCCACTGCGGCGTGTTCAGTGCCGGCCAATATTTGCTGGCAGCATCGCTCAGCGCGATCTCTCCTTTATTCACCGCAACGCCACTCAGCACGCCGGTGAAGGTTTTACTCACCGAACCCAGCTCAAACAGCGTGTCTTGGGTGACCGGGCGCTGCTGTTTGACATCCGCCATGCCCCAGGTGAAATAGTGAGGCTGGCCTTTAACCACCACCGCCACCGCCATGCCGGGAATCGATTGCTGCTGCATTAGCGGTTTGATCGCCTGATCAACGGTTGCCTGCACATCCGCCTTCGCGGCGAACGCCATGGAGCACGCCGAGGTCAGCGCTGTTGCTATCAATGTTTGAGAAATCAATTTCACTGTAGTTAACCTTCCGGGTTGTTGTTCCGCAGGCAGTTTGACCAATTTGACAGGGTGCAACAAACTGTTAATTTTAGCGTCAGACAATAGAAAATCTTACAGGTTGGCGCATGACACGACCCTATATTCCCCTAAACGCGCTCAGAGCCTTTGAAGCCGCTGCACGTCATCTAAGTTTTACTAATGCGGCGATTGAGCTGCACGTAACCCATGCAGCCGTGAGCCAGCAGGTAAAATCGCTGGAGCAGCAGCTCGGTTGCCAGCTGTTTGTGCGGGTGTCGCGCGGATTGATGCTAACCACAGAAGGCGAAAGCCTGTTGCCAGTGCTCAATGACTCTTTCGATCGGATTGCTGATACGCTGGATCGTTTCTCGTCCGGTCAAATGCGTGAAAAATTGAAAGTTGGCGTGGTGGGAAGCTTTGCCACCGGCTTGCTGTTGCCGCGATTAGAGGATTTTAACCGCCGTTATCCGCACATTGAGCTGCAGCTCTCCACCCACAACAATCGCGTCGATCCGGCTGCTGAAGGCCACGATTACACCATTCGCTTTGGTAGCGGCGCCTGGCACGGCACCGAGGCGCAGTTTATTTGTCCTGCGCCGTTATCACCGCTGTGTATTCCGGACATTGCCCGGCAGTTGCAACAGCCTGCAGACGTGCACAAATTTACCCTGCTGCGCTCATTCCGCCGTGATGAGTGGAGCCAATGGCTGCAAAGCATTAACGAACATGCGCCATCGCCTGCGCATCCGGTGATGATTTTTGACTCGTCGCTGACGATGATTGAAGCGGCGTTGTTAGGTGCGGGGATTGCGCTGGCACCGGTGAGGATTTTCAATCACCTGCTGCAAAGTGAGAAGCTGGTGCGCCCTTTCGCCGCTGAAATCGATCTCGGCGGCTACTGGTTAACGCGTTTGCAATCGCGGCCAGAAAGCGCAGCGATGACGGCGTTTTCGGGTTGGTTGATGAGTGCATTTCTGCCCGGGACGCGGACGTATGCTTCGTAGCACAATGCGCAGCCCGAGGTCACTTTTGCCAGACGCGTCAGCGCCCGCAGGGAAAGCATTACGCAGTTTGTTTCGCCTTCGCCAGCGTGCGCGCAAGAAGCGCGGAGTACAGCGGTTTGCCGCCGAAGAATTGCGCGGCCAGCGTTGCGCCGAGACAGGTAATGATCATCGGCAAAATCAGCTGATAATTGTTGGTCATCTCCAGCACCAGCACAATGCCGGTCAGCGGCGCGCGCACCGACGCCGCAAACAGCGCGCCCATTCCGGCCACGGCAAAGGTTGCCGGCTCCAAATGTAAACCCGGCAGCCACTGCATGCAGAGCTGGCCGAAGCAGGTGCCGAGCAGCGTGCCTAGCGTCAGCATCGGGGCGAAAATACCGCCTGGCGCGCCGGAGGAGAAACAGCAGACAGTGATGAGCGTGCGCAGTGCGAAGAGCAGAAACAAGGCCAGCGCGCTATAGCTACCGCTGGAGAAATCGGGGATCAGGGCAATCCCGCCGTTGATGGCTTGTGGCAGCACCAGGCCAATCACGCCGCACGCGCCAGCCAGTAAGCTTCCCCACATCACCCAAGGTGCCACGCGACCTTGGTGCAAGCGCTGAAACTGATCCTGCGCGAGGAAAATGAAGCGATTAAATGCCACGCCGCAGCCACCGAATAACACACCTAATACCAGATAAAGCCACAGCGTATTAGTTGGCGCATCCTGCAACTGACCAATATTGATGATCGCCTCATTACCATTACACACGCGGAAAACAATGCTGGAGACGATAACGCCGACAAACACCGCTTTGATGGAAATCAGGCTGTAGCGAAATTGCGGACGCATCTCTTCAATAATAAACAGGATGCCCGCCAGCGGCGCATTGAAGGCGGCCGATAAACCCGCGGCAGCGCCGGTTGCCAGCAACGTGTGGCGAGATTCAGAAGATTTAACGCGGAACAGATCGACACACATGCCGCCGATATTGCCACCCAACTGCACGGTTGGCCCTTCGCGACCCAACACCATGCCTGAACCTAATGCGCCCATACCACCAATGAATTTCACCGGTAGTACGCGCCACCAGCGCACCGGTCGGAGCTCCTCTAGCGCGCCTTCGATTTCAGGAATACCCGATCCGCCCGCTTCTGGCGCGTAACGTCGCACCAGGAAATAGCCAATAGCGCCTAATAATGCCGAAAGGAAAAACGCACCGATTATTTTCACCAGCAGATTGTCACCGGCATCCGCGAGCCAGCTCAATCGCGTCTGCACCGCAAAATTCACCGCTTTATCAAAGGCTACGCCAACCAAACCGGTTAGCACACCGACCAGCGCAGCCAGCAGTAATAGTGCGATCGGCGTTTTGTCGCGGCGTAACAGTTTCTGCATCAATAAGAAGCGCCCAGCACGTAAAATCGTTTTGGGCTCTGCGGAGTGATGATGAGCAGACATGCAAATCCCTCTGTATTCAGAACAGTGTTCAAACGTTAGTTTGAAAAAATAGGGATTAGCATACTGAGAATGAAGTGATTTTTAACCCAGGAATTCGCAAGCGGATTTTTCAGGATCGAAGAGGTTGGGCATTTTTAGCCGATGCATCAACCTCCTCTACGAGGAATTAATCCTGCTCTTCAGCAATCAGCGTCAGTTTTTCATCAGTGGCTTTTTCTTCTTCCAGCGTTTCACCCAGTAACCTGGCGGCATCCTGATAATCCAGCTTCAGAGCTAAGGCGCGCAAGGTGCCGTAGGTGGCGATCTCATAGTGCTCAACTTTCTGTGCGGCACCGATCAGTCCAGCATCGCAAACCGGCCCTTTTTCTACTTCATCGATAATTTCCTGCGCCTCTTCGGCCAGACCTTCCAGCGCATGGCATTTCATTCGTTTGATCTGCACGCCTTCCGTGAGCTCAACCAGTTGATCAATACGTTCAATTTGTCCGCGTGTTTCTTCGAGGTGCTGTTTAAAAGCCGCAACCAGATTAGGATCAGAGGCGGCGCGAATCATTTTTGGTAACGCTTTGGTGATCTGTTTTTCTGCGCTGTAAATATCAGAAAGATCATGCACAAACAGATCTTGCAGTGTTTTAATCGTCATAATATGGCCTTTTAGTAAAATAGAATATCAGGTAGGTAAAAACGTGGGCGAGAGTGAATAAGGAATTACGCCGGCACATAAGCCTGACTTAATCCTGGCGGACAATAAATAATTCACAAGCGAAGCCTGAAAATAAACTCATCGAATTGTTTAAATCATTGCCAGACTTAAACCAGGTCAATCGGAGAGAACATAATGAAAAAGCCAGACCCGCCAGAGCTCAACGGCGAAATTATTCACGAACGCAGATTAATGCCGCTCGGATTAATTTCTCTGTATGAAGTTACCTTCAACAATGGCAAATATGCCGTTATGCGTTTGGATAAAACTCAACCCTTTCATCAGGGTGCCGTTTTTAAACGTGTTAATGACTGCTGGTATTGTGATGAACAACTGATACATCCTTACGCTTTTCAGTTTGTCGATCAGGCTGAAGCGCAACGGTCATTTATCGAATATGAGAGATAATATTATCTTGTGCTCTTTCATATCGGCGAGTGAAACGCAGCGAGTTGGTCCGGTTGCGCTGGCGGCAATGACATCCAGAAATTCACCTCCATGCTGGTTTCATATTCCGCATGCGCTTCAAGGAAAATATGCTCGCCGCTGCGCGATTGCCCGCCGTAAAGCCATCCGCCCTGCACCTCACCATTTTCAAATTGCACGATGCACTCCTGCTTGTAGCCGGGCGCTTGTTCATTTACATCAATCCATTCAAGAATATGGCGCATTCGCTTACTCCTCGGCAATAAACAGTGATTTACAGTGCGGGCACAACATAGCCTGTCCGCGCGCTTGCTTTAAGGAAGATTGTGGGCAAAACTTTTTACAGACTGGACACTGAGTTTTGACTTCCCGGCGTGATAAGCTTTCTAAAAATTGATTTAACCAGCTCATAATTTATTTCCTTTTTCCGTTAACTGATTCTAACACACCTGATTTTTTTCATTGCCACTCACACTTGACAGCAACGTTAAAGATCCTCAACCCCATCATTACGTTCAGTTAAATGTTTTAAATTAACTTTTATTTTATAAACCAACCGTAAGATCGATTTGGCACTATACTCAAATAAGACAAATATTTTCCCTCGCCCTCTCTTATACCGTCGACTTTCCTGTTGATAGTGCTGACTTTTATAATCCATTGGATTTTTTGCGACGCCATTATGAAAAATAAACTTCCCACCGGGTCATTCATTAGCAGTAGTGCGCTTCCGGCAACGGCACGCAGTAGTTTTGAGTTTTTACATCACAGCGGTGTTTACCAGGCGAACCGGCCAGATGTTTTTTCCGAGCGGCAAATGGAAATATATGGCGAGCGTCTGGCAAAAACGCATCATCTTTCCGACGCCAAAAAAAGCTATAAATTATTGCAGCGGCTGACGGAAAACGAACAGGCGCTGATAAAAAGCGCTGAAATATTAAGTACCGGTGAGAAGCGTAATTTGACACCGGCTGGCGAATGGTTGCTGGATAATTTTTATATTATTGAAGAGCAAATTCGGATGGTGCGCCATCTGTTGCCCACCCAATTTGGTCAGGGTTTACCTGCGCTGAAAGACCCCGCGCACTCTTTGCGCATTCAGGCGATCGCGGATGAGATGATCAGCCACAGTGATGGCCGCTTAGAGTCAGCAGTGTTGGCGACCTTTATTCATGCTTATCAACGCGTGACGCCGCTGCTGATGGGTGAACTCTGGGCGCTTCCCGCCATGCTGCGCTTTGCGCTGCTCGATAACCTCGCACGTATTGCGCAAGGCGTTGCTGAGATTCATCAGGAGCGCAGCCAGGCCGAAGCGTGGATTAATGAGATCGTTCATCACTCCGCCAGGGACGCCACTCGCGTGATTCAGGTGATCGCCGATATGGCGCACAAAAACGATCAGCTTTCCGGAGCGTTTGTCGCCGAACTGGCGCGCAAACTGAATGGGCAGAATCACTCGCTGGCGTTGACCTGGGTGGAGCAACACCTGCTGAACACCGGGCGTAATACTGCGGATGTGATTGAACAATTCAACCGCCAGCTGGCACTAAGTCAGCTCTCGGTCAGCAACAGCATTGCCGGATTGCGCCAGCTTGGCGAAATCAACTGGCAGGATTTGGTGGAGTCGCTGAGCCTGGTCGAGCAAGTGCTGGCGCAGGATCCCGCCGGGATTTATCCCCAGATGCATTTTGACAGCCGCGATCAATATCGGCATGTGGTTGAAGAGCTGGCTCGCCAGAGCGAATTCGACGAGCTAAACGTTGCTAATCAGGTTTTGGCGCTGAGTCGTCAGGCTGCATTGCCAGCGCGCCAACAGCATATTGGTTACTTCCTACTGGATAAAGGGCGTGCGCAGCTTGAGCAACAGCTAAAGCCGCGCCGTTCCTGGCTGAATCAGGCGCGCCATCATCTCAGCCAAACGCCGCTGCTCTCCTGGCTGGGCAGCCTGACGTTATTGACCACCGCTTTCAGCGCCGAAGCGCTGTTTTTCACTCATCAATCCGCGATGTCGGTGGTGCTGTGGCTGTTACTGGTGCCGGCGGTAATTTTAATCAGCAGCCAGCTCGCCCTGCAGCTGCTCAGCGAAGTGACAACCCGCACCCGCCATCCGGTACCGCTTCCGCGACTTGATTACGAGCGGGCGGTACCGGATGGCGATCGCACGCTGGTGGTGATCCCCTGTTTAATCAGCAGCAAACATGGCACCGATGCGCTGTTGCGGTCGATTGAAACCAGCTATCTCGGTAACGCGCTCGACAACATCAGCTTTATGCTGCTGGCCGATTTCACCGACAGCGCGGCCGAACACGATGACGATGATGCCGAAATCATCGGTTACGCGGTGCTGAAAATTCAGGCGCTCAACCGCCGTTACAGCAGCAAGTCGCACAGTGATGTGCTGTTTTCTCTGCTGCATCGCAACCGCGTGCACAACCCTTCGCAGGGCGTGTGGATGGGTTATGAGCGTAAGCGCGGCAAACTGCATGCGCTCAATCGCTGGCTGCAGGGCGAAGCGGAGATGTTTAACGTCATCGTCGGCGCCAGCCAGGCGCAAATGCGCACGGTGAAATACGTCATTACCCTCGATAGCGACACCATTCTGCCGCGAGAAACCGCGCACAAGCTGATTGGCATTATGGCGCATCCGCTCAATGCGCCGGTGTTTGATGACAGCCTGAATCGCGTGGTGGAAGGTTATGCCATTCTGCAGCCCCGTCTGGCGGAGGAGATTCCGCCCTTTGGCCAGGGCCGCTACGCGCGTCTCTCCAGCAGCGTGCCGGGCAACGATGCGTATTCATCGATGTCTTCCGATATCTATCAGGATCTGTTTGGCGAAGGTTCGTTTGTCGGCAAAGGCATTTACGATGTGGCGGCCTTTACCCGCGCGACGCGTAATACCTGCCCGGAAAATCTGGTGCTCAGCCATGATTTGCTGGAAGGCTGTTATGCGCGCTCCGGTGTGGTCAGCAATGTGGTGCTGTACGAACACTATCCGGATAACTATCTCAGCGATGTCGCGCGGCGTTTCCGCTGGGTACGCGGTGACTGGCAGCTGCTGAACTGGCTGAAACTACGCGTGCGACTGGAGGATGGCGGCTATCAGGCCAATCCGCTCAGTGCACTGTCGCGCTGGAAATTGTTCGACAACCTGCGTCGCAGTCTGATTGCGCCCGCCTTGCTGCTGCTGATGTTTCTGGCATTTAGTTGGGTGGCGAATCCGCCGTTTTGGCTCGGCTGCATTGCGCTGTTCCTGCTGTTGCCCAGCGCCTTAGCGTTGAGCATGGAAGGCATGCGCAAAAACAAGACGCGCGCCTGGCAGCATCATCTCTCTATCCTGTCTTCGGATGCGTTAATGCGCCTGAGCCGCGCGGGACTGACGCTGGCGACACTACCGCATGAAAGCTACTGGTCGCTGAAGGCGATTATTGTCACGCTGTGGCGACTCAACGTGAGCGGGCAGTTTCTCCATGAATGGAAAAGCGCCTCGGCGGGCAGTTCATCGCCCACGCCGTCACTGCGCCATTTTTATCAGGCGATGTGGTTTAACCCAGCGGCGGGCGTTGCACTGTCACTTTTAACCGCGCTGGTTAATCCTGAATTGATTGCGGTGGCGCTGCCGATCTCGCTGCTGTGGCTGATCACACCGTGGCTGTTGTGGCAGTTGAGTAAACCGGCCCATTCGCGCCAGAAAAAGCTCTCCACCGAGCAGCAACAGTTTTTACGCCACACCGCGCGTCACACTTGGGCTTGGTTTGAAGATTTCGTCACCGCCGAACATAACCACTTGCCGCCGGATAACTTTCAAGAAGTGTTGCAGCCGGTGGTAGCGCATCGCACCTCGCCGACCAATATCGGGCTGTCGCTGCTGGCCAATTTAACCGCATGGGATTTTGGCTACATTACGCAGAAACAGGTGATAGCCCGTTCGCTCGCCACGCTGGATAGCCTCGATCGCATGGAGCATTTTCGTGGACATCTCTACAACTGGTATGACACTTACACGCTGAAACCGTTAAATCCGCGCTACATTTCTACCGTCGATAGCGGCAATCTCGCCGCGCACCTCGCCACCCTGCAAGCCGGACTGGCGCAGTGGAAGCATCTACCGGTGCTGGCTTTACCGGTGATTATGGCGGGCTTGAATGACACCTTGTTGCTGGCGAAAGCGCAAATGGGCACAGAGCGTAACGATCGCTGGGATGAGTTAAGCGAGCAGTTTACTGCGCTACAGCAGGCCTCGCCCGCTGCGATTGCCAACCATCTCTCGTCGCTGATCGCGCAGAGTGAAATTCTGCTGGCGCAGATGCAGCTGCCGCCGTTGCAGGTGAAATGGTTCGAACGGTTTATCCACCAGCTCAGCGATTTGCAGCAGGAGTGGACGCTGTTTTTCAGCTGGCTCACGCCGGATGATGATCTGCCTGCCGCCTTACCTTCTCTGCTGTGGCTGAGTGAGTTAGAGCGTCATCGCCCCGGCCTCCATTCTCAGCTCGCGGCGTCTGTGATGTGGGCCGCACGTGAACGCATGGCGACCTTGCTGGAGCTGGAAGGACGGCTGGAAGATCATGCAAAAATGGATTTCCGCTTTCTCTATGTCGAAAAAACCGCGCTGCTCAGCGTGGGTTACAATCTCGACAGCGGCGCGCTCGATAAAGGCCATTACGATCTCTTCCCGTCCGAAGTGCGCCTGACGCACTACTACGCCATCTCTGCTAATCAGCTGCCGGTAAAAAGCTGGTTCGTGCTGGGCCGTTTGTTCACCCAACTGGATAACAAACCGGCGGTGATGTCGTGGAGCGGCTCGATGTTTGAGTACCTGATGCCGCATCTGGTGATGCCGGTTTACCCGGATACGCTGCTGGAAAAAATGGCACTGTCGGCGGTGAAGCAGCAGATCGCGTCCGGTGATGCCGCGCAGATTCCGTGGGGCGTCTCCGAGTCGGCTTACGCCGCGTTCGATGACAGCCAAAACTATCAATACAAAGCCTTTGGTACCCCAGAGTTAGGGCTGAAGCGTGGCCTCAACGATGATCATGTGGTTGCGCCCTACGCCTCGCTGTTGGCGCTGATGGTGCTGCCGCATCAGGCCACCGACAACCTGATGCGATTGAAAAAAATGGGTGCCTGCGGCAAATACGGTTTCTACGAGGCGCTCGATTTCACCGCGCAGCGCCTGGCGCGCGGCCAGCAATTTGTCGCGGTGAAAACCTACATGGCGCACCACCAGGGCATGGGTTTTCTGGCGATTTCGCACCTGCTGCATGAAGCGCCGATGGTGGCGCGGTTTATGTCGAGTGCGCGCTTCCAGTCTTCCTACTTGCTGCTGCAGGAGCGCGTGCCGGATGACATTGAGCTGTATACCCCGCGTCGGCAGTTCGTTGACACCAGCGAGATCAAACCGCGTTCAGATACGCCCGAACTGCGCGAGTTCAGCGGCTCGGCGGCGCATCTGCCGCAAATCCAGCTGCTGTCGAATGCCAATTATCATGTGATGGTGACGCAATCCGGCACCGGGTATAGCCAGTGGAAAGGATTGGCGTTAACCCGCTGGCGCGCCGATGGCACCAGCAATCAGCACGGTATCTTCTGCTACATCCGCGATCGCCAATCCGGCGAGCTGATTAGCCCGACGTTCCAGCCCAGCGGTGATGCGCGCCCGCAGCACATTGCGCGCTTTACCGACGCCGGCGCGGAGTTTGAATCGCGCATGGAAACGCTCAGCACCCGCACTCAGGTGGTGGTGTCGCCAGAAGATGATGTGGAAATCCGCCGCATCGTCCTGACCAACCATTCACGCCAGCTGCGTGAAATAGACATCACCAGCTATGCGGAAGTGGTGCTGGCTTCTGCCGCCAGCGATATGGCGCATCCGGCGTTCAGCAACCTGTTTGTGCAAACCGAAATCGTCACTGAACTGGAAGCGATTTTGGCGCATCGCCGCCCGCGCGATGAGAAAACCGAGCCGCTGTGGATGTTCCACGCCCTGCTGATTCACGGCACCAGCGAGCGCGATACGCATTATGAAACCGACCGCGCGCAGTTTATTGGTCGCGGCAGAACTGCCGCCGATCCGCAGGCGATGGCAGCCGATGGCGTACTCAGCGGCAGCGCAGGTGCGGTGCTCGATCCATTGCTGTCGATTCGCCAGAAAATCGCCATCAAAGCGGGTAAATCCGTCACCCTCGATCTGGTGTATGGCGTCACCACGCAGCGTGATGTCTGCCTTGGCTTGATTGAGAAGTATCGCAACAATGTCTACGCCAATCGGGTATTTGAAATGGCGGCTTCTCACAGCCAGGTGGCGCTGCGTCAGCTGAATATCCTCGCTGAAGATGCCAGTTTGTATAACCAGCTCGCCAGCGCGGTGATTTTTGCCAGCCCTGAAATGCGCGGCGAAAGCCAGCGTCTGCAGCAGAATCGCCTGGGACAATCGTCGCTGTGGCGACACTCGCTGTCTGGCGACTTACCGATCGTGCTGGTGCGCATCGAAAACGGTACCCAGCTCAGCCTGGTGAGCAATCTGATTAAAGCGCATCAATACTGGCGCCAGAAAGGATTGACGGTAGATTTGGTGATCCTCAACGGCGAGCAAATCGGCTATCAGCAGCTGTTGCAAAATCAGCTGATCAAAATGATTTCATCAGGCGAGATGCAGATGCTGACCGACAAGCCTGGCGGCATCTTCCTGCGCCAAAGCGAGCACTTTGCGCCCGAAGATGTCACGCTGCTACTCAGCGTAGCTGCCGTGGTGCTGGAAGGCCGCAACGGCAGTTTGGCCGACCAGCTGACGGTGCTGTTAAAACCGCAGCCGGTGGCGCCGCCTTGCCGCTTCCTGGCGCATAAACAGGCCTTTCCCGCGCCCGCCCGCCTCGCTGCGCCGGAAAGCGTGCAGTTGTTTAATGGCACCGGCGGCTACAGCGCCGATGGCAGTGAATATCACATTTTGTTGTCCCCACATCAGCAGACGCCCGCGCCCTGGTGCAATGTGCTGGCAAATAAACAGTTTGGTAGCGTGATTTCAGAAAGTGGTCAGGCCTACACATGGTATGAAAATGCGCATGAATACCGCCTGACGCCGTGGCACAACGATCCGGTCAGCGATACGTCGGGCGAAGCCTTTTATTTGCGCGATGAGGAGAGCGGCGATGTCTGGTCACCTATGCCGCTGCCGATGCGCGGCGCCGGAGATTATTTGACGCAGCACGGCATGGGTTACAGCCGCTTTATGCATCAGGAGCAAGGCATTAGCAGCACGCTCACCACCTTCGTAGCTGGCGAGCAGGCGGCGAAAATCACCCTGATTCAGCTCAGTAATCTGTCTGGCAAAACCCGTCATTTGTCGATCACCGGCTACGTCGAATGGGTTCTGGGTGAGCTGATGAGCCAATCTGCCCGCCATGTACAAACTTCTGCGGCGATAGTGGCAGATGGCAGCGCCATTCTGGCGGTAAATCCCTATACCAGCAGCGGATCGATGCGCACCGCCTTCTTCGCCGCATCCGGCAATCAGATTGCTTTCAGCGGTAATCGCCTTGAGTGTCTGGGCCGCAATGGTTCGACGCGCAAGCCAGCGATAATGCAAGCGCGAGGCTTGTCGGGTAACACCGGCGCGGGACTCGATCCCTGCGCCACTCTGCAAACGCTGACCACCTTGATTGACGGCGATACGCGCACGCTGGTGTTCGTGTTAGGCGCGGCGGAAGATACCGCAGCGGCGTTGACGCTGATGCAGCAATTTCTTCCCAGCGAACAGGCGGAAGCCGAACTGGCGAAAGTGCAGCAGCAATGGCGCAATCTGTTAAACAAAGTCGAGGTGCAGACGCCCGATACAGCGGTGAATCTGCTGGCGAATAACTGGCTGCTGTACCAAACGCTGGCCAGTCGTTTGCTGGCGCGCAGCGGTTATTATCAGTCCGGTGGCGCGTTTGGCTTCCGCGATCAACTGCAGGATACGTTGTCGCTCACCCACGCCGCGCCCAACTTACTGCGCGATCAGCTGGTGCTGTGCGCTTCCCGCCAGTTCCCTGAAGGCGATGTGCAGCATTGGTGGCATCCGCCCACCGGACGCGGCGTGCGCACCCGCTGCTCAGATGATTATCTCTGGCTGCCCTTTGCACTCTGCCACTACATCACCGCTACGGAGGATCTTGCGCTGTTAGAACAGCCGATTAGCTATCTTGAAGCGCCACTGCTCACCGCCGAAGAAGAGTCGGTTTACAGCCTGCCGAACGTCAGTCAGCTGCAGGAAAACCTGTGGCAGCATGGCTTGCGTGCCATCCAGCATGGTCTGAGGTTTGGTGAGCATGGTTTGCCGCTGATGGGTTCCGGCGACTGGAATGACGGCATGAGCGAAGTGGGTATTGCCGGTAAAGGTGAAAGCGTCTGGCTCGGCTTTTTCCTTTACAGCGTGCTCACGCGCTTTGCCGCGCTCTCCACCCGTATCGATCAGCCGGAAGCCGCCAGCTTGTGCGAACAGCAAGCTGACAAGCTGAAAACGGCACTGAATCAGCTCGCCTGGGATGGTGAATGGTTCCTGCGTGGCTACTTCGATAACGGTGAAACCCTGGGTTCACAGCGCAACGCCGAATGTCGCATTGATGCCATCGCGCAGAGTTGGTCGGTGCTGTCTGCGGCTGGCGATCACGACAAATGCGCCTCGGCGATGCAGGCGCTCGATCAGCAATTGGTGGATAGCGATAACGGCCTGATTAAACTGCTGACGCCGCCGTTCAATGGCGCAGGCCCCAATCCGGGATACATTCGCGGTTATCTGCCTGGCATCCGTGAAAACGGTGGGCAATACACGCACGGCGCGCTGTGGGCAATTATGGCGTTCGCCGAGATGGGCCAGGTCGAGCGCGCATGGGCGTTGCTGGCGCTGATCAATCCGATCAATCACAGCCTGGATGCGAATGCTGTTGCAACTTACAAAGTCGAACCTTATGTGATGGCGGCGGATGTCTACAGCGCCGAGAACCATGAAGGTCGCGGCGGCTGGACGTGGTACACCGGATCGGCGGGCTGGACTTATCAGCTGATCATCGAAAGCCTGCTTGGTATCACGCGCCACGGCGATAAATTGCGGCTGCGTCCGCGTCTGCCCAAAGCATGGCCGGGCGCGAAGGTGATTTATCATGAAGGGTCCGCGCGCTATGAGATTGAGATGCGGCGCACGCCCGGCGCTTATCAGCTGTGGCTGGATGATGTGCTGAGCGCCGATGATGCCATCACACTCAGCTGCGACGTCGGAAATCATCAGGTACGAATTCATCTCGCTGAGTAGCAATCACTAAGGTCATTAGTTTTTACCATAGCCAGCAGTGGAAAATATCGCAGCGCCCTGCCAGCGGCTATTTTAGGGTTATTCTCCCCTACAAGGAGAATAATTCATGAGCCTCTTATCACCCGGCAATCGCCGGGATTTTCTTTCCGCCGGCATAAAACTCACCGCCGCAGGTACCTTACTCAGCGCGGGCATGAGCCGCAGCATTCAGGCGGTAGAAACCTGCCAACTGGCGCCTGCCAGCCGCGTTGATGCCACGCACTTTTTGCTGCGCAATGTGCGCCTGGAAGAAGCCTTTATCCGCAATAAAGATGTGATCACCGCCACGCAAACCGGTTTGTATGATGTTGAGGTGAATGCTGGCAAGATTGCCGCCATTCATCCTGCGGGCGTCAGCCTTAATCTGCCAACGTGGGACGCCGCCGGCTATCTGCTGCTGCCCGCCACGCGCGACATGCACATCCATCTCGATAAAACCTTCTACGGCGAAGGCTGGCGCGCGCCGCTGCCGCGCCACAGCGTGATCGATATGATCCATCAGGAAGAGCAGATCCTGCCCGAACTGCTGCCGACTTCTGAAATCCGTGCCGGGAAACTAATTGGCCTGCTGCAATCCAAAGGCAGCAGTTCTGCACGCAGCCATTGCAACATCGATCCGGTCAGCAAATTACACGGTCTGGAGCATCTGCAGCAGGCGATTGCCAGCCATCGCGATGATTTTCATGCCGACATTGTCGCCTTCCCACAGCACGGATTATTGCGTTCACAGGTTGAAGGCATGATGCGTGAAGCGATGAAGATGGGCGCGCACTACGTCGGCGGACTGGACCCAACTAATGTTGACGGCGCGATGGAGAAGTCACTGGATACCCTGTTCAGCATCGCGCTCGATTTCGCTGCACCCATCGATATTCACTTGCACGAAACCGAACCGCACGGTGTGGCGGCGATCCGCTACATGCTAAAAACGGTGCGCGACAATCCGCAGCTGAAAGGCAAAGTCACCCTCAGCCACGCCTTTGCCCTGGGGACGTTACAGGGTAACGAACTGACGGCGATGATTGAGGAACTGAAAGAGCAGCAGTTTAGTATCGCCACCACCTTACCGATTGGTCGCGTAATCATGCCGCTGCCGCAATTGCGCGCCGCTGGCGTGCCGGTGTGGTCGGGCACCGACACCATCGCCGATCACTGGCAGCCCTTTGGCAGCGGCAGCATGCTGGAGAAAGCCAACGTCTATTCGCAGCTCTATCGTGGGCCGGATGAGTATTCTCTGAGCCGCGCGTTAGGTATCGCCACCAACGAGGTGTTGCCGCTGAATAGCCACGGCGAACAGCAATGGCCGAAAGCGCAGGACCACGCCACCATGATGCTGGTTAACGCCAGTTGCTCTGCGGAAGCTGTTGCGCACATCGCGCCGGTGATGGCGACGTTCTTTAACGGCAAACAAGCGTTTGGCAGCTTGAGAAAGGTGTAAATTTCGATTTGGTGCGCATCAATGCGCACCCTACGGGGAAAATCCTCACTTGCACCTGCGGGGTGCAGTTGCTGCTCCAACAGCGGCAGTTTATTCATCTCATCAAGCTGATACGCGAGCTATCAGGCCATCCGCAGACTGGCGCGTTTCTTGCGTGTAACAAATTGTGACTTATCGTTCCCTTTCGTCCAAAGAGGTCTGCGCTATGGAATTGAAATGGTTTGAAGATTTTCTCAGTGTCGCCCGCTGTTACAGTTTTACCCGCGCCGCCAATGAGCGGCATATCACGCAATCGGCGCTTAGTCGGCGCATCCGCCAGCTAGAAGAGTGGCTGGGTGTGCCGCTGTTTGACCGCAAAACCTATCCCGTCACCCTAACGCCGGAAGGCCAAACCTTTCTCGCCACCGCCAGCGAAACGGTATTCTCCATGACGCATCTGCGAAACGATCTGCATCAGCGTTATAGTTCACGCACCGCCGTGCTGCGCTTTGCGATGCTGAATACCCTTTCGCTGACCTTCTTTCCCGACTGGATCCAGCGGCTAAATTTGCAGCCGCACCTCAGCTATATCCGCTTATGTAATCAGAAGCCGAGCTTCGTCGAACACATTTCTACTCTGCACAGCGGTGAAACCGATTTCCTGCTGACCTACGCCAACGATGCAGTTTCCTTAATTCATCAGCTGGCGGCGTACCCGATGATTCAACTGGGCCGCGAGCGCGCTATCGCCGTGTGTCGCCCCGACAGCAGCGGCAAACCGCTCTATCCGGTGCGCGCTGACGGCGGACCAATTCCGTGGCTGAGTTACGGCCAGCACACCTTCTTCGCCCACGCGCTGGCGCAGATGCTGAGTAAACGGCCGCTGCCGCTGGAAGCCGTGTATGAAAACGGCATGTCGGTGAACCTCAAAGCGATGGTGTTGGCCGGCGCGGGTGTGGCCTGGCTGCCGCTGAGTTTGATCCACGAAGAGCTGACCAGCGGCAACCTGGTACGTGCCGATGAAAGCAGTTGGGATATCTCGCTGGCAATTCGGCTTTATCGTCAGCCGGTGCTGCAAAACCCGCAGGCAGAACAGCTGTGGTTGCGCGCTTGCGCCAGCGATACGGCAGACGCCGCCTGACGGCAAACTATGCAATTTTGGAATGGGGAGTGTGAATTGCTCATTGGCCTAACGCTGTTGTTTTCCTCCATGCTGCGAGTTCAGAGAGGCTGCCGCCTCTGGCGATACCTGACCAACCAAGCTGAGGACCATGATGGAAAACAAAGCGTTAGTGTGGAAATGGGTGGAAACGCATCAAGCGGACTTTTGTGATCTGAGCGATCGCGTGTGGGGCATGCCGGAAATCTGTTATACGGAATATCGCTCGGTGGCGGAGCATACCGCGATGCTGAAACAGCAAGGCTTTCGCGTCACGGAGAACGTGGCGGAGATTCCCACCGCCGTGATGGGCGAAGCCGGTGAAGGTGGGCCGATCATCGCGTTTCTTGGCGAATACGATGCGCTGCCGGGCCTGAGCCAGGCAGCCGGTGTTGCGCACTATTCGCCGCTGCCGGGCAACGGTCATGGCCACGGTTGCGGGCATAACCTACTGGGTTCAGCCGCTATGCTGGCAGCAACGGCGTTGAAAGCCTGGCTCGAAGAAACTGGCGTGCCGGGTCGCGTACGCTATTACGGCTGTCCGGCAGAAGAAGGCGGTGCAGCAAAATCCTTTATGGCCCGCGCCGGTGCCTTTGATGGCGTCGATGTTGCTATTACCTGGCATCCAAGCGCGCACCATGAAGTCGCCAAACCGCTGTCATTAGCCAACACGCGGATGGATTTTGCCTTCAGTGGCCGATCGTCACACGCTGCCGCCTCGCCGCATCTCGGGCGCAGCGCGTTGGATGCCGCTGAACTGATGAATGTCGGCGTGCAGTTTTTACGTGAACACGTGCCGCAGGATTCGCGCATTCACTACGCTTTTCTTGATGCCGGCGGCGTCGCGCCTAATGTGGTGCAGGCCAAATCCACCGTGCGCTACGCGATTCGTTCGCGCGATGTGCACACCATGTTTGATCTCAATGAGCGCGTTAAGCGCGTGGCCGCTGGTGCGGCAATGATGACCGATACTCAGGTCGATATCAGCATCATGAGCGCCGTCTCCAATCTGCTCGGCAATCGCCCGCTGGAACAGGCGATGCAGTTCAATCTCGAAGCGCTGGGTCCAGTGCCGTTTGACCAGGCAGACCTCGCCTTTGCCGCTGAAATTCAGGCTACTTTAACCCCCGAAGAGATCGAAAACTGTTACCGCAAAACCGGCGTAAAGCCCGCCAATCCTAAACCACTCAGCGACTACATCATCCCGCTGGATACTCACGGCGAAGTGATGATCGGCTCCACCGATGTCGGCGATGTCAGCTGGGTGATCCCCACCGTGCAGGCACACGTGCCGACCATGGCGATAGGTACGCCCGGCCACTCATGGCAGCTTACCGCGCAGGGCAAAATGCCCGCGGCGCACAAAGCGCTGTCGCATGTCGCCAAAGTGATGGCAGCGACGGCGGTGGATGTGCTGACCGACAAAGTGCTACTGGCGCAGGTGAAAAAAGCACACTTCGAACAGGTGAGCGAGAAACCGTACCACTGCCCGATCCCTGCGGAGGTTAAGCCGCCGATTCAGCCACGTCCGGACAATCTGTAACCACTCAGGAGAGAAGCATGACGATGAAAACACTCACTGCCGCCATCGCGCTGGCAGCAGGTTGCTGCGCCGCTTCGCAGGCCGCCACGCCGCCCGACTCGCTGGTGATGGCATGGAACATTGACGCCATCAGCACCTGGGATCCGGCACAAATTGGTGAAGTGGTTACTAGCGAGATCTACTCCAATACCTGTGACACGCTGGTGGATTTTCGCGTCAGCGATGAAACCCAGCTCGATCCCGGCATGGCGAAAAGCTGGGACGTTTCAGCCGATCGTAAAACCATCACCTTTCATCTGCAGGACAACCTGAAGTTTGCCGACGGCTCACCGGCGACGGCAGGCGATTTAGCCTGGTCGATGCAGCGCGTGGTGAAACTCGGATACGGCAACGCCGCCGCCATCAAGGAGTATGGCTTCAGCAAAGAGAATGTTGATAACCGCATCACCGCGCCGGATGATAAAACGCTGGTGATGAGTTTCGACAAAGCCTATCCCACCAATCTGGTACTGCAGGCAATCGCCGCCAATAACGTCTCATCGCTGCTGGATCGCAAACTGCTTGAGAAGCAAGCGGTGGACAGCGATCTCGGCCACAAATATCTCTCCACCCACACGGCGTGCGTCGGTCCGTATCAATTGGTGCGCTGGAACGCCGGTGAAGGCGTGGTGCTACAAGCCTCACCCAACTACTGGGGCAAAGCGCCGCTGCTGAAGCGCATTCTGATCCGTCACGTCGCCGAAACCGGCACACAGCGTTTGCTGGTGACGCAAGGTGATGTGGATATCGCACGCGATCTGTCGGCAGATGATCTGAAAACGCTGGATGAAGGCGGCAAGGTCAAAGTGGAGAAGGTGCTGAAGCCGCAGCTGTTCTTCTGGACCTACAACAACGAAGACCCGATTTTCAAAAATGAAAAAGTGCGTCTGGCGATGCGTTATCTGATCGATTACGACGGCCTCGGCAACAGCGTGATGCCTTATCTCGGCGTGCCGCGCGCCAGCTTTGTACAGCAAGGTGCCTTTGGCGCGTTGGATGCCAAACAAGGACAGCCCTTCCATCTCGATTTAGACAAAGCCAAACAGCTGCTGACCGAAGCGGGCTATCCCAACGGCTTTAGCGCCTCGGTGCTGTTTGGCACGCTGCCACACTCAGCGCCGATCGCGCAAAGCATCCAGCAAAACGCCGCTAAAATTGGCGTGAAACTCAATCTCGAACGCATGGCGAATGCGCAGCTGTTTAGCCGCGTGCGCGGCCGCGAGTTCCAGAGCGCGATGATGGCGTGGCAAACCTCGGTGCCGGATGCCTACGGCAACGCTTCGCGTCTGGTTTATAACCCGGATAACAGCAAAGAGGCGCGCGCCACGCAGTATCCGAGCTGGCGAGCCGCGTATTTCGACCCGCAGATGAACCAGAAAGTGGAGACCGCGCTGCTGGAGCCGGATGACAGCAAACGCAGCGCGCTGTACGCCGATTTGCAGCAAGAGCAGATGCAGAAAGGCCCGATGGCGATCATGTTCCAGATGTACAACAGCGCGGGCATTAACGCCGTGGTGAAGAACTGGACATGGAACGGTTTCCGCGTTTGGTACGGTGACGCAAGTAAATAATGGAGGTGGCTGATGTCTCAGGTGATCTCACCGCTAGCACAGAACACACCTTCCGCTGGCTGGCGTCTGTTGCGACGCCTTTCTAAGGGCGTTATTTCGATCGGTTGCACGCTGTTGGGGCTGGCCGCACTCACCTTCTTTATTGGCCGTTTGCTGCCGATCGATCCGGTGGTGGCGATCATTGGGGATAACGCCAGCCAGGAAGCGTACGACAAGATGTTCCAGCAGCTCGGCCTCGATCAGCCGCTGTGGCAGCAGTTTGTCGCTTACGTCTGGCAACTGCTGCATCTTGATTTTGGTATCGCGCTCACCACCAGCCATCCGGTGGCACAGGACATCGCCCGTGTGTTTCCCGCCACGCTGGAGCTGGCAACGGTGGCGGCGATTATCGGCGTGGGATTGGGCGTACCGGCGGGCGTGCTCTCCGCCATGTATCACAACACCTGGTTCGATCATCTGATGCGCTTTGTCGGTTTGCTCAGCTACTCCACGCCGCACTTCTGGCTGGGACTAATGGGGTTGCTACTATTTTACGCCACGCTGGGCTGGATTGGCGGTCCAGGACGCATTGATTTCATCTACGAGTTCGATCTGCAACCGGTGACCGGCTTTTGGTTGATTGATAGCGCGCTGAGCGGCAAATGGGAGGTGTTACGCAACGTGTTGGGTCACATCATTCTGCCCGCCTCGATTTTGGGTCTCAGCGCACTCGCCTATATCAGCCGCATGGTGCGCAGCTTCATGCTGGAGCAGCTTTCGCAGGAGTACATCATTACCGCGCGGGTGAAAGGTTTGTCGTGGGCGCGCTGCGTTTGGGTGCATGCGCTGCGCAACATCGCGGTGCCGACCTTGACCGTGGTTGCGCTGTCGTGGGCCTGGCTGCTGGAAGGCGCGGTGCTAACTGAAACGGTGTTCGCCTGGCCCGGTTTTGGCCGCTACCTCACCAATGCGCTGCTGGCCGGCGACATGAATGCGGTGGTTGGCTGCACCTTGCTGATTGGTGCCATCTTCGTTGCCCTCAACCTGCTGTGCGATCTGCTCTATCGCCTGTTTGATCCCCGCACGCGTCAGGAGGAACCATGACCGATTCCGTGAACAAATCCCCGACGCTGCCCGCCTCGCGGAGCTTACGCGCCTGGCTGCGCGATCCGGCACCGCAATCGCCGTTGCAGGCGCAAGTGCAGCTGATGTGGATTCAATGGCGCCGCTTTTGCGCCAATCACTCCGCGCTGTTTGGTCTGCTGGTGTTGCTGGTGATTATCGCTGCCGCGCTGCTGGCACCGTGGATCGTCAGCCACGATATCTACGCACAAAATCTGGCGCTGCGCCTGCAACCCGCCAACGCTGAGCATTGGCTCGGCACGGATGAGCTGGGCCGCGATATCTACAGCCGCCTGCTGTATGGCGCACGCATCACGCTGTATATCGCCGGGCTGACCGCCTTGATTATTACGCCGCTCGGGCTGCTGGTCGGCACCACCGCCGGTTATCTCGGCGGTTGGGTCGATACCGTTCTGATGCGGCTGGTGGATATTTTTCTCGCCTTTCCCAGCCTGATTCTAGCGCTGGCGTTCGTCGCCGCGCTTGGTCCCGGCATCGAGAATGCCATCATCGCGATTTCACTCTCATCGTGGCCGCCGATTGCGCGTCTGGCGCGCGCCGAAACGCTGGCCATCCGCAAAATGGATTACATCGCTGCCGTGCGCTTACAAGGCGCATCGTCGTGGCACATCATCGTGCGCCACATTGTGCCGATGTGTCTGCCTTCCGTGGTGGTGCGCGTCACGCTCAATATGGCGGCGATTATCCTCACTGCCGCCGGACTTGGCTTTCTTGGCCTCGGCGCACAAGCGCCGAGCCCGGAATGGGGCGCGATGCTGGCTTCCGGGCGTGAATTCATGCTTAACAACGGCTGGGTTGCCGCCATTCCCGGTTTAGCCATCCTGTTCACCAGCCTCGCCTTCAACCTGTTGGGTGATGGCCTGCGCGACGTAATGGATATCCGCCATGACTAATTCCCTGCTTCAGGTCAAGAACCTGAATATCGTATTCCGCAGCGCGCATGGCGAGCAGCATGCGGTGCGCGACGTCAGTTTTCAGGTCGGTCGTGAAAAAGTGGCGATCGTCGGCGAATCAGGCTCGGGCAAGTCACAAACCTGCCGCGCGTTGCTGAAGCTGACGCCGAAAATCGGCCACGTCAGCGCCGATCAGATGCAGTTTGGCGATATCGACCTGCTCAGCTGCAGCGAAAAACAGATGCGCGCTATTCGCGGCAATCGCATCTCAATGATCCTGCAGGATCCCCGCTTCTCACTGAACCCGCTGATGCGCATCGGCGATCAGGTGGCGGAAGCCTGGCGGCTGCATCGTCGTGTCAGCAAAGGCGAAGCACGACTGCGGGCGCTGGCGATGCTGGAATCGGTGCATATTCGCGATGTCGAAAGCGTCGCGCAGCGCTATCCGCATGAAATCTCCGGCGGCATGGGACAGCGCGTGATGATTGCTATGATGCTAATCCCGGAGCCTGATTTGATCATTGCCGATGAACCGACGTCGGCGCTGGATGTGACGGTGCGCCAGCAGGTGTTGAGCATTCTCAACGAGCAACTGGCGCGCCGCCAAACCGGGCTGCTGTTTATCAGCCACGACCTCAATCTTGTGTCGCGCTTCTGTGACCGCGTGTTGGTGATGTACGCCGGGCGCATCGTCGAAGAGATCCGCGCCGACCGCCTTGAACAGGCGCAACATCCCTATACGCAAGCGCTATTAGCCAGCCAGCCGCGTCTGCATCAGCCGGTTGAGATGCTGCGCGTGCCGCTGCGTGAAGCCAACTGGCTTCACGGTCCCTGCTACCGCGATGGAGTGGCGCTATGAATATGATCCCAACGTCAGAACGCAGCATCGAACTGGTCGATCTCACCATCGCTTTCGGTAGCGGAACGCGTCGTCGTCAGGTGGTGGATAGCGTGAGTTTTACGCTGGCGTACGGCGAAAGTTACGGCCTGATTGGTGAATCCGGCTGCGGCAAATCGACAATTTTGCGCGCTCTGGCTGGCCTTAATCACGATTATCACGGCCATATTCTGTTCAATAACCGCGAACAGCAGCCACAGCGCGATAAAGCTTTTTATCGCCAGGTGCAGATGGTGTTTCAGGATCCGTATGCCTCACTGCATCCGCGCAAAATGGTATGGGCCAGCCTGCGTGAACCGCTCAAGCTGCACGGATTGGATCGCCATGAGGCGCGCATCAGCGAGGTATTACACGCGGTGGGACTTTCCGATGCCTTCCGTTATCGCTATCCGCATCAGCTCTCTGGCGGACAGCGACAACGCGTGGCGATTGCGCGCGCGTTGATTCTTGAACCCTCGGTGCTGCTGCTGGATGAACCGACGTCGGCGCTGGATGTGTCGGTGCAAGCGGAGATCCTCAACTTACTCAGCAACATGCGCCGCCAGCGAGGGCTGACCTATCTGATGGTAACGCACGATTTAGCCGTAGTTACGCATCTGTGCAGCCGTGTTGGCATCATGCATCACGGCAAACTGCTGGAAGAGCTGAACGCCGACAACGTGCGGCAAGGGCTGACGCAGGAAAACTACACGCGTGAGTTTCTCGCGGCCAGCGAGGCCTGACTATGAGGATTCGTTCATGACACTTATTGAAAAGCTGGCGCAGTGGTGCTTCACGCCGCCCGCCTTCTCGCCTCATGCTCGCCAGCTAGCCTGCGATGCCATTGCCGATACGCTCGGCTGCATGGTCGCGGGGCGCAATGATTTCTCAACCCGCGCGGTGCTGCAAACCTGGCCCGAACACCCACGCACCCGCTCACTGGATGCGCTGTTTAACGCCACCGCCGCGCACGCCATCGATTATGACGACAACTTTGCGCCTGGCATGAGTCACGCCTCGGCGGTGCTGGTGCCCGCACTGCTAGCGGTGGCGCAACAATGCGATGGTGCGCAGCTTGTCCGTGCTTACCTGATTGGCCTGCAGGCACAAGCCTTTGTGGGCGAGTCGATTGGCTATCAGCACTACACCGCCGGCTGGCACGGCACATCCACTGTCGGCTGCATCGGCAGCGCGGCGGGCGTTGCGGCGCTGCTGGGCATGGATACGGCGGGCATTGCGCGCGCACTCAGCATCGCGGTGAGTCTCGCCAGCGGTGTGAAAGGACAGTTCGGCACGCCGCTCAAACCCTTTCATGCCGGAATGGCCGCACGTAGCGCCGTCGATGCCGCGCTGCTGGCGCAAACTGGCATGCAAGGCCGCACTGATATCATTGAATGCGCGCAGGGTTTTGCTGAGTTGTACGCGGGGAAACTCAGTGTGTCCGCGTTGCCTTGTGAGAATGAACACGTTATCGAGCGCATCGGCGTGATGCCGAAAAAGCATCCGTGCTGCGGTTCAACGCATCGCATTCTCGACGCCATTGCCGATTTGCAGCAGCGCCAGACGCTATCACTGGACGAGATCAAAAGCGTGCATTGTCAGGTGGGCATCGCCAACTGGCGCAACCTCGCCTATGCACAGCCGCAGGATGAAATGCAGGCGCGCTTCTCGATGCAATATTGTGTGGCGATGATGCTGGAAAAAGGGGCGCTGAGCGTCACGGACTTTACCGCGCAAAGCGTGCGGGCGCAGACGGATAACGCGCTGATGGCAAGTATCAGCATGTCGCCGTGGACGGCAGAACAGGAAGCGGAAAGCCGCGATTTACCCCACATTCTCACATTGCGCTTTAAAGATGGCCGCGAAATGGTGCATTCACGTCGCCATGCGCGCGGCGCGCACGATGAACCTTTTAGCGCAGCGGAGCGCGAGGCGAAATTTCATGACTGCTGTGCGGATTTGCCCAACGCTGGGAATATCTATCAGCAACTGCTGCAGCTCGAACAACAGCATGATTTGGGGTTTATGCGTGAGTTGATGGTATGAGTTTTTGATATTGGCCGCCATGAATGGCGCCGCTACAACGAGTGCGCATTCATGCGCACCAGGTAAACATAGTCAATTTAGGCATTTGCCTGCGGCCGTCCTTTTCCATAGCTTGAAATCATCAACAGGAGAGGAACCTATGACAGCATCAGCACTACCGGTCGCGATTGTCACCGGCGGCAACAGCGGCATTGGCCTGGAAACCGTGAAGTTATTGGCGGCCGACCATCAGGTTTACGCGATTGGGCGCAATCAGCAAACGTTGCAGGCTTTAGAACAGGTCACCAATGTAATTCCGGTTGCACTGGATATCACAGATTTTGCCGCCGTGGCCGCGTTCACCGCCACATTAAATCGGGTTGATGTACTGGTGCATTCGGCGGCGATCTCGATTCTCAGCACTACCTTCTCCGCCACGCCAGAACTGTGGCAACAGCACCTGAACATTAATGTCATTGCGCCTGCAGAACTCACGCGCTTAACCTTGCCCGCCCTGCGCGCCTCACAGGGCAAAGTGGTGTTTATCAACTCCGGCTCCGGGACGCTGGCGTTAGCGGGACACGTCATTTACTCCGCCTCCAAATTTGCCCTTACCGCGCTGGCGCATGCGCTGCGTAGCGAAGAGAGCGAACATGGCGTGCGGGTCGCGACAGTCGCGCCCGGCCCAACCGATACGCCGATGAATCAAGCCTCGCGTGCCCGCGCGGGTAACCATGCGCCGATCAATCCGCAGGAGTATCTCGATGCGAGTTCGGTGGCGCGCGCCGTGCGGTTTATTGTGGATAGTCCGGAAGATACGCAGATTGCAGATATTGTGATTCGTCCACGCCGCGATAAAGCCAGGCGCTGATTCAGCAGTGAAAAATCCATAACGCGAGGCTGCCTTACGGCGGCCTTTTTCTTTTTTACGTTTTTTTAGCAATATTCTCACTGCTCATTCGTCTACCTCATCACCAGCAGTTATCCGTTAATGTCATGAGGACAAAACAATGAGAGATTTTGATATGCACAGACACGGTCATCGGGAGCATTTTGGCGGTCATCGCCTGGCGAAACCGCTGCTGATGGGCGCGGTGATTATCGCCGCGCTGGGCTTGTTGGTGATGTCGCTGTGGAATGCGTTGCTGCCGGGCATCATCGGTGTGAAAAGCATCGGTTTCTGGCAGGCGCTGGGCTTGCTGGCGTTGTGCCGCATCTTGTTTGGCGGTTTGGGATTCCGTCCGGGCATGTTCGGCATGGCGCGTCGCCGCATGCACGAACGTTGGATGCAGATGACGCCAGAACAGCGCGAAGAGTTTATGCAGCATCGCCGCAATCGCTTTGGTCATCGTGGTCATCACGATCGCTGCGACTGGCATGGTCGTTATGATGAGCGAGGTGAAACGCGTCCGCAGCCAGAGAATAATCCGCCCAAATCCAGCGACGCCGGGTAAGCGTGATGGCGCAGGATTCACTGCTGATGTCGGCAATCACCGCCTGCCGCACTAAGTTAAATGCGTTCATTCGCGGGCGAACTGACGAAATAACCGGATGACCCGATTGCCTGGCAATCGGGCATCATTTACCACCACTTTTTCTCTTGCTGCGGCTGCAAAAATTGCACGCCCTGCCCGAGTTGGGGCATCGACACATTAATCTGCTGTTCCTGTGCCAGCGTCACGATTTGATTAAGCGGATCATTCCATGCATGAAACGCTAAATCGAAAGCGGCATTGTGAATCGGAAACAGCCATTTCGCGTTGAGGTCGATAAAGGCTTTGATGGTGTCTTGTGGCAGCATATGAATATCGGCCCAGCGACGGTCATAAGCGCCGTTTTCCAGAAAGGCCATATCGAACGGACCGAATTTATTACCGATCTGTTTGAAACCATCGAAATAACCGGAATCCCCGCCATAGAACAGGCGGAAATCATCGCTGATAATGCTCCATGAGCACCACAGCCGCTTATTACTGTCGAACATGCCACGGCCAGAAAAATGCTGCGATGGCGTGGCGACAAAATGAATACCGCCGATATTCTTTGATTCCCACCAATCCAGCTGGGTGATTTTTTCCGGCGCAACGCCCCAGGATATCAGTAAATCACCGACACCCAGCGGCGTCAGGAAATAGCACACGCGATCTTTGAGCTGCAAAATGGTGTGATAATCCAGATGATCGTAATGATCATGCGAAAGAATGACCCCTTCGATGGGCGGCAAATCTTCAAGCGCAATCGGCGCAGGCTGGAAGCGTTTCGGGCCAAACCACTTAAAGGGTGAGGCGCGCTGCGTAAATACCGGATCGGTCAGCCAGTATTTGCCCTGCATTTTAAATAGCAATGATGAGTGGCCAAGGCGAAATACGCTGTTATCCGCCGCAGCCGCAAGTTGCTGCGCGTCGAGTTTGATGAGCGGCAGCGCAGATTCAGGTGCGGTATTTTTCGGTTTGTTAAAGGCAAAATCCCAGAATAGTTTGGCGAACTCAGTTAATCCTAACTGCTGGCGTGGGATCTTATTGTTAAACCTTTTGCCATCAAACTGAGCGGATTGCGGATAGCGTTTTATATTGCAGCGACAAATGCTCGAACTATTCAACATTGATCTTTTACCTCTCATCCCGGGTCCTTCAGAATAGTCACTTTTACGGCAACGCACATCGCATATTGGGCGGTTGATGACTTCGCTAACGCCGAGAGTTAAATTAACGCTTTTGCTTGATTTTATGAGGGAAAATGAAACGTTTATTTGTTTACGGTACGCTCCAGCCCGGCCATTCAAATGCGCATGTTCTGGAAAACATCGGTGGCGAATGGCTGGCGGGAACGGTTTCTGGCACCTTTTATGAGCGCGGCTGGGGCGCAGCAGCAGATTTCCCCGGCATTGTGTTGCAGGAAAACGGCCCACGCGTGCCGGGTTATCTGTTTATCTCAGAGAAACTTGAACCGCATTGGCCGATGCTCGATGAGTTTGAAGATGGCTACGATCGCGTGGAAGTTGATGTCACCACCAGCAATGGCGAGCTGATCACGGCGTGGATTTATCAGTTGCAGCCGCAACTTTAACTTCACAATGCCAGTATTTACGCCCGATTTCCTCTTCCACCCCCAATGCGGTGCAACGTCCTCAATACAATCTGTAATGATCTGCGCACGCCCTGATTTCGGCTTCTAGAATGAATCTCAAATAGACGAGAGGAATTCATGATGATCAAAGTCTGCACCGCCTGCGGCACATCTTACGATGAGCAACAGAGTCAAATCGAACACTGCAAAATATGTGAAGATGAACGACAGTTTGTGCCGGCCAGCGGGCAAAAATGGACTCCACTGCATAGCCTGCAAGCCACACACTGCAATAAATGGCAGCAGCATGCTGCCAACGTGTTCAGTCTGCAAACCGTGCCCAGCTTTGCTATTAATCAACGCGCGTTTCTGCTGCAAACGCCGCACGGCAATATTTTGTGGGATTGCATCGCTAATTTCGATGATGCCACCAAAGCGATTGTTACCGCGCTCGGTGGTATTCACGCCATCGCTATATCGCATCCGCACTATTACAGCACCATGCAGGATTGGGCAGCGGCATTCGACGCGCCGATCTATCTGCATGCTAACGATAGTCAATGGATTATGCGCGACAGCCCGCATATTCATCTTTGGCAAAATGACGAGCTGGAAATTGTGCCGGAAGTGAAACTGGTCCGCCTTGGCGGGCATTTTGCTGGCGGATGCGTATTGCATTGGACGCACGATGACGGCGTGCTGTTGAGTGGCGATATCGTGCAAGTCACGCCTGGCGCGGATGCGGTGTCATTTATGTGGAGCTATCCAAATATGCTGCCGTTACCGGCGGCGGCAGTCAGCGATATTATGCGTCGGCTGGCGGCGCTAAAATTTTCGCGCTTATACGGCGCGTTCGAGCATCGCCAAATTCTCACTGACGCGCAGCGGATCGTGATGCAGTCGGGCGAGAAATATATTGCCTGCTTGCAGAAGTCTCTCTCCTGAACGAATTGTAAGCAAACGCGCCGTGGATGGATGTACAGACGTCTAAACATCCATTATAGTCCGTTCCCTACGTTTAAAGGGAATCCGCGTAATGAAGAAAATTTTACTCACGACGCTGCTGGCTGCATCCGTGGCGCTGCTTAGTGGCTGCAACAAAGACGATGAAAATCAAATCAAAGTGGCCATTAATACCGGACCAGACCAGGCGCTGTGGGATACCGTGAAGCAAGTGGCGCACGACAAATATCAGCTGGATGTCGATGTGGTGGCCTTCAATGATTATGTGCAGCCGAATGAAGCGCTGTTCAACAAAGATGTCGATGCCAACGCCTTCCAGAGCCTGCCTTATCTGGAGATGCAATCCAAAGAGCGCGGCTACCACTTCGCCGTGGTCACCAACACCTTCGTGTTCCCGATTGCAGGCTACTCGCGCAAGATTAAATCGCTGAAAGCGTTGCCTGACGGCGCCACCGTGACCCTCTCCAACGAAGCCACCACGCTCGGCCGCAGCCTGCTGCTGTTGCAGGCGCAGGGCTTGATCAAAGTGAAACCCGAAGCGGGCTTGCTGCCAACCACGCTGGATATCACCGACAATCCGAAGAAGCTGAAAATTGTTGAGGTGGATACGCCGCAGCTGGCGCGTACGCTGGACGATCCGCAGGTTTATCTTTCGATCATCAACAACAACTTCGCCGCGCTGGTTAATCTCTCTGCCTCGCGTGACGGCATGTTTATGGAAGGCAAAGCCTCGCCTTATGTGAATGCGATTGTGGCGCGTGAAGATAATAAAGACAGCGCCAACGTGCAGAAGCTGAAACAAGCCTTCCAGTCACAGGAAGTGCTGGATAAAGCCAACGAGATCTACAAAGGCGATATTATTAAAGGCTGGTAATTCGGCGAAAACTGCGCAGATATTAACTGCGCAGTTTCAGCTTATTTAAAATCGACCTCCATCAGCTCCGCAATAGTTGCATTACGCGTTGAAGCGACACAATGATGCAAATAGTCAGTAAACTTTGACGATGGCGGCATACCCAGCTCCAGCAATTTTTCATTGCTAAACACCACATTCAGTTTTGAAAAATGTCCATACAGATTCATGGCGCGTAATAAGATGCGTTCATTACAGGGACCAAACAGGGTAGAAAATGAGCTCCTGCTCGCTGCCAGTTCACGGTAATTCACTTTCTGATACGTTTCGGCCACCGCAACGTGTCCCGAGGCTTGTGCCATCGCCCGATCAATCTCGGCAAACGTGACGCTGCTATTTTCGCCCGCTGAAATATGAATAATCGTTTTCTCCACGTTGGGAGCCGTCAATAACAACTCCAGCGCATCGGCACAGTAATCGACCGGCACCACATCGATACGGTCATTCAGCTCACACATAAATTTGCCTAACGTGAGCACCATGCGAAATACCCAAAAAATGCTTGGGGACGGCGCACAGCCACAGTCCGAATGCCCCACCACAATGGATGGTCGCGCGATGACTAAGGGCAGATTAGGTAACATCTCGCTCATCATTCTTTCAACCGTCGCTTTACTCCACGTATATTCCACAACGTGTTGTTCGCGCAGCGTATTCAACTCACTTTCCACCACCAGCGAATTGGCTTCGGGCGCACACGACATAGCGGTACCGACATGCACAAAGCGCTTGAGCCCTTTCACCCGCGCCATACGACTGGCAAATGCGAAGGTGCCTTCTACATTGACTTTCCAGATGAGGGGATTCGCGCCAAAAGAGGCGACAGCGGCGCAGTTAAGCACATGCGTAACCTTGGTCAAGCGCGCATCGTCAATAAACCGTTCCGGCTCAGCAAGATCGCCTATTAAGATGTTCTCGTGGGTGAGCCTGTTTAATTGACCGGCTTCAACGCCAAATTTAATCAGGTTTTCCTTAATTCGCTCTAATCCTGCAGCTTGACTATTAGCCCGCACTAATAAAAGTAGTCGGTAATGATCACTTTTCTTGAGCAGATTAACCGCGACCGCACCGCCCAAAAATCCAGTTGCACCCGTTATGAGTACTGTATTCATATTTTTTAACCCACCGGTTCGTTACAGGAAAAACTGTGCATTTAGCTGGCTAGAATCTATGCTCGCGTGGGTAAATGATGAATAAATGCCCTGTGCTTTCCTGCGGGTAAAACCGCTCCAGTGAGCATTGGTTTATATATGTTCAAATGTGATATTTGGGCCTCAGTGCGCAGTCAAATATTCCACTACGCTCAGCGTGAAAAATGAGCGCGATATAAAAATGGTGTAAAAATATCGGCGTTACGCGTAAAAATGCTGTACGTAAATTCGCCTGCCACTGTTCGCTTCGATCGCAAACAGGTATGTTCGCCCTCATTAGCCTCAACCCTGATAAACCACAGGAAATCTATGAGTCAAAGTGAAAAACAGTCCTTGCCTGCTGGCATGCTGGCGGCCGCGGGGATCGTGTTTGGGGATATCGGCACCAGCCCGCTTTATACCCTTAAAGAGTGCCTCTCCATTTTGCCTAATGGCGCCGTCTCCACCACCGCAGTGATGGGATTTTTGTCGCTGATTTTCTGGGCGCTGACGCTGATCGTGACGCTGAAATACGTCTGCTTTGTGATGCGCGCCGATCATGATGGCGAAGGCGGCGTATTAACGCTGATGTCGCTGGCACGCCAGCATGTTGGGCCGAAAGCCTCGCACATCATTGTGTTAGCGGGCTTGATTGGCGGCGCGTTCTTCTACGGCGATGGCGTGATCACACCGGCGATTTCGGTGCTGTCGGCGATCGAAGGTATCGAAGTGGTGTCACCTGAGCTGGATAAATATGTGGTGCCGCTGGCAGTGGCGATTCTCACGCTACTGTTTATGATTCAAAAACACGGCACCGAGAAGGTCAGTAAGGTTTTTGGCCCGGTGATGTTTGTCTGGTTTGTGTCGATTGCCCTGTTAGGCATTCGCGGCATCCTGCTTAATCCTGAAGTGCTTTACGCGCTGAATCCCTCCTATGCGCTGACGTTCCTGCTTAGCCACAAAGCGCTGTCGTTTGCCGCGCTGGGCATGGTGGTGCTGGCGGTGACCGGCGCGGAGGCGCTGTACGCCGATATGGGACATCTGGGCAAAGCGCCGATTCGCATGGCCTGGCTGGTGATCGCCATGCCCGCGCTGGTGCTCAACTACTTTGGGCAGGGCGCGCTGGTCATTGCCGATGCGCAGGCTCTCAATAATCCGTTCTTTAATCTCGCGCCGGGTTGGGGACAGATCCCACTGATTGTGCTGTCAACGCTGGCCACGGTGATCGCCGCGCAGTCGGTGATTACCGGCGTGTATACGCTGACGCATCAGGCGATCCGTCAGGGATTTCTGCCGCCGATGCGCATCATCTTCACCTCGCACACGGAATCCGGTCAGATCTATATTCCGGTGGTGAACTGGCTGCTGTTTGTCGCGGTGACGGTGATTGTGCTGGCGTTCCGACAATCTTCGGCGCTCTCTTCGGCGTACGGCATTGTGGTGACCGGCACAATGGTGATCACCGCTTGTCTGGCGGGCGTGGTAGCGCTGCGTAACTGGAAGTGGCCGCTGCCGGTGGCGCTGGTTTTCCTGCTGTGTATGTTAAGCATAGATGTGCCGCTGTTCAGCGCCAACCTGATGAAACTGCTGTCCGGTGGTTGGGTGCCGGTGCTGCTGGCGCTGAGCATGATGGGATTGATGCTCATTTGGAGCAGCGAGCGTAATCGCCTAATCCGCAAGTTGAATAACGATCCTGAGAGCCTGCAGGCGCTGGTGCGATCGCTGGAAACCCATCCGCCCAGTCGTGTGCCGGGCACCGCAATCTTCCTCTCACGTAAAGAGCATGAGATTCCGCAGGCGCTGTTACATAACCTTAAACACAACCGCGTGCTGCATAAACGTGTGGTGCTGCTGCATATTCGCACTACCGATATCCCGCGCGTCTATAACCAGAAGCGTCTGAGCATCACTCAATTGTCGCCAACGTTCTGGCAGGTGACCGCCGCTTACGGCTGGCGCGAGACGCCATCGATGGCCGAGATCCTGCATTTGTGCGGGTTGGAAGGATTGGGTTGTACCGTCAATGAAGCCTCGTTCTTTACCTCGCACGACACGCTGGTGATGAAGAAGAGAAAAGGTTTGATGCGCATTAAAGGCGGTATTTTCCACTTCTGCCAGCGCAATGCGCAGCGCGCACATGAGCAATTCAATATCCCGCCGAATCGAGTCATTGAATTGGGCGGGCAGCGCGAATTTTAATCTGCCGATGACATAAAGCGCAGGGATTGTAGCGGCGCAGTTCATTGCGCGATAAATCGCGCCGCTACGATCAGGCTTTATATTCAACTTCCTGTCGACTGTTAGGGTTAACACACCAAATGTAACCAGATGCAAAAATAGTCGCGTAAGGTTGAATGAGTTGTGGCTGAATCTTTCTTAACATCTAATTAGCAATTAAAGCTAAAACGCTTAACCTGAAAAGGTGTTTATTAACTTCACCGGCCATCATCACTCGCCGTAAACATTTAGGGTGTCAGCACATTACCAACAATTGAAAGATTCGTAGCTGCGGCCATTGGCTCAGTTATTATTTGCGAGGAGTATCGCCATGAAACAATTAATTAATGACGTAATATCAATTTTCACACCGCAATCCGTTAAACCGGTTTTAATTCGCGGCGATTTAACCCATCGCGAGCTTTCATCGATTCATCCGGTAGGCTTTACTTCGGTGAGCTGGGCGACTTCAATGGAAGAGCTGAATGACGCCTTTGTGCAGAAAGCCGTTGCTGCCGGTGCGGTGGGTTATCACATCACCGAAGTGGAATCCCACGAACCGGCGCACGATGGTCAGCACGTCATGGCCGCCACTGCCACCCTTTATCACATCAATAGCAAAGTGGCTTATGGCTAATGTTAATACCCGTCATACTTCAAGTTGCAGGAGCGTTGGCCGCGCATGTTCACCCCAGTCACTTACTAATGTAAGCTCCTGGGATTCACATACTTGCCGCCTTCCTGCAACTCGAATTATTTAGGGTATTTATAATTTACCCTTCATCATCGGCAGGCTTTTTTCTGCAAAATAGTCGACAAGAAAATCAATAAACACTTTAATGCGCGGCGATTCAGAAGCACGCTGGGTGTAAACCGCCCAGATATTCGCTTCCTGATACCATTGCGGTAATACGTGCAGCAATTGGTTTTCGCGTAAATACGGCGCCACATCCCACACAGAACGCAACGCAATCCCGTGCGATTTTAATGTCCAATTCAGAATCACTTTTCCGCTGTTCGATGAGTAATGGCTATTCAGGCGACAAACTATTTTATTTTCGCCGTCGGTTAACGTCCAATGCCCAAAGGTATTATTATTTTCATTAATAATAAGACAGCTGTGATCGATTAAATCATCCAGCGTCTCCAGCGGACGTGACCGGGCTAAATAATCTGCAGTAGCACAAAGAATGCGCCGATTGGCGGCTAATTTTCGTGCAATGTAGGCGTGATTCACATCATCACCCACCCGAATATCGACGTCAGTGCCTGACTGCAATAAATCAATATCGCGATCGCTGAGCATCAATTTGATGTTCAGTGACGGATGACGCGTCATAAATTCGGCAATCGCATCGGACAAATAATCCTGGCCAAAGCCAAATGAACAGGCCACAGTCAGATCGCCGGTTAATTCGCCGCGCCACTGCTGAAAGTTATTCAGGAAGGAATCCATTTCGTGCACCACTTGCAACGCACCTTCCAACGCCTTTTCACCTTCTGGCGTCAGGCGCATTACGCGGTTGGTGCGGAAAAACAGCCGGGTTTCCAGCTGCTTTTCGAGGATGGCAATACGCTTGCTGATATAGGATGGCGACTGGCCGAGCTCAATCGCAGCGCGGCCAAAACCTTCATAGCGCGCTACGCTGATAAAGACATACAGATCTTCGACGGACGGCCAACCCTGAAGCGGCTTCTGATAACTTTTTCCGGCAAGCAGTATTTTCATCACCACCACGGCGTTAGCGAAATTTAGCCGGTTATAACACAGAATCCAGAAAGCACTGAAGCTGACTTAAAAACAGTTCAGGCACTTCCTCATGCGGTGAATGACCGCAAGGTAATGCGTTGCCCTGAATATTGCGCGCTTTGTCCCGCCAGGTTTCCACCACGTTATATAACTGGCCAACCGTGCCCTTTTCTCCCCATAACAACAGGAGCGGCGCCTCAATGCGTTTATCGCTGTCCTGCGCATCATCGTCTAAATCAATCGTCGCCGCGGCGCGATAATCTTCGCACACCGCGTGAATCATCTCTTTATTTTGATAACAGCGCAGGTAATCGTTGAAGATGACCTCCTCGGTGGCGCCCGGCGTTTTTAATTGCCCATCAATGTGTTTACGCAGGAATAATGCCGGATCGTGGCCGATCAGGGTTTCAGGTAATGGATAAGGTTGAATCAGGAAAAACCACCAGAAATAGCGCGTGGCAAACGCTTTGTTGGTTAAGGCGTACATGGTCGCGGTCGGCGCAATATCCACAAACACGCAGCAGGAAAGTTTTTCCGGATGATCAAGCGCCAGCCGATGGCCCACGCGCGCACCGCGATCGTGCCCGACAAATGCCACGCGCTCTAATCCCAACGCCTCGATTAACAGGCTGATATCCTGCGCCATCACCCGTTTCGAGTAAGCGCGATGCGCCTCATCACTCGGCGGCTTGTCGCTGTCGCCGTAACCGCGCAGATCCGGCAGGATTACGCGATACTGCTGCGCCAGCTGCGGTGCAATTTTGCGCCACGCCAGATGATTTTGCGGATGTCCGTGCAGCATCAGCAGTGGCGGACCTTCGCCGCCCATCGCAACGCGCAGCGTCACGCCGTTCGCCAGACGCACATCGCTCAGCGTAAAGCCGCTGATAAAGGGTGAATCACCGCGTGGCGTAATCTCACTCATGCTGGTGCATCCTGTTGGATTTGATCGCGTTTTAGCCACGGACGCTGGGCAAAATGCTGCGCTTCAAACTGGGTGATATCGGATTCGTACTGTAACGTCCAGTCCACCGCGCTGCCGCCGCCCAATAACATCTCGCGTTTCAACGCACTAACTGAAAAGGCAATGCGTTGATTATTGAAGAGGATTGCCTGTTGTTCCAGCGACACGGTAATGCGATTACTGGCGGCATCGTTCGCTACCGCGCTCAGGCGCTGATAATCCTCTTCGCTTAACGTCAGCGTCAAAACGCCATTGCGCTGGCAGTTATCGTCGAAGATGCCGGCAAAGCTGGTACCGATAATGGCGCGGATACCAAGCTGATTGAGTCCCCACACCGCATGTTCGCGGCTGGAGCCGCAGCCGAAATTGGCGCCCACCAGTAAGAAGGCGGCGTTTTCCCAACCGGCTTGATTAAGAATGAAAGCGGGATTTGGGCGGCCGTCGGGCAGGAAGCGCAGGTCGAAGAACACACCGCGATCCAAATTCTTACGATCGATGCCTTTGAGAAACTGCTTTGGCATGATCACATCGGTATCAATATTGGCCGCCGGTAGTGGCGCCAGCGTGCCCGTCATGTTGTTAAATGCTTCCATCTCAAACCTCTGCAGTCATGAATTTGCGGACATCAACCAGATGGCCGGCAATCGCGGCGGCGGCGACCATCGCCGGGCTCATTAAGTGCGTGCGCGCACCCGCGCCCTGGCGGCCAGGGAAATTGCGGTTGGTGCCGGACGCACAGCGATCGCCGGGCGCTAACACATCTTCGTTCATCGCCAGGCACATCGAGCAGCCCGATTGACGCCATTCGAAACCGGCGTTGACGAATATCGCGGCTAAACCTTCCGCTTCTGCCTGCTGACGCACCTGCGTCGATCCCGGCACGATAATGCCGCGTACGTGCGGCGCGATTTTGTGTCCGTCGATAATCGCAGCGGCAGCGCGCAGATCTTCAATGCGCCCGTTGGTACAGGAACCAATAAAGGCATGCGTGATGGCGATCTCCGCTAACGGCGTGCCGGGTTCCAGCCCCATATATTGCAGCGCGCTCCGCAGCGTCTGCTGTTTCACCACATCTGTTTCCTGCGCCGGGTCGGGCACGTGGCCGGTAATGGCACTGGCTTGGTCCGGGCTGATTCCCCATGTCACTTTGGGTTCAAGATCGCTGCAGTCGATAGCGATGCGGCTGTCGAAATGCGCGTCCGCATCGCTGCGTAAATCGCGCCACTCCGCAACGGCCTGCTGCCACAGCTCGCCGGTCGGCATTTGCGGTTTGCCGGCGATATAGGCAAACACTTTTTCATCCGGCGCGATAATCGCACCGCGCGCACCGGCTTCCACTGCCATGTTGCACAGCGTCATGCGCCCTTCCATGCTCAGCGCTTCGATGGCAACACCGGCAAATTCAATGGCAAATCCGGTCGCGCCTGATGCGCCAATCTGCTCGATCAGCGCCATGATGATGTCCTTCGCCGAACACCCAAACGGCAGCTCACCGCTCAACGTCACCAACATGGTTTTTAGGGTGCGATAAATCAGGGTTTGCGTCGCCAGCAGGTGCTCGATTTCCGAGGTGCCGATGCCGAAACCGAGCGCGCCAAACGCGCCGTAAGTGGTGGTATGGCTGTCGCCTGCGGCAATCACCATACCGGGCATTACCAGGCCTTGCTCGTGTGCGACGACGTGTTCGATGCCTTGACGCGGGTCAAGCACATCGAACAGTTCGATGCCAAAATGCGCGGCGTTCTGGCGAAAGTAATCGACTTGTAACTGTCCACCCGCGTCGGTCATCGCCTCATCACGCTCGGGGCGCGTCGGGTTAACGTGATCGACATTCAGCAAAATGGTGCCCGGATTGCGCACAAGACGCTGGTGATCGCGCAGGCCGCTAAACGCCTGCGGGCTGGTGTATTCATTGAGAATCGAACGATCGATATAGAGCAGCACATGCCCTTCATCATCTAACTTACGAACCACATGCTGATCGATCAGTTTTTCATACAGTGTTTTGTTAGCCATGCCGTTGCCCACGCGAAAAGTAAAACAAGTCATTAGAGATGTTAGGGTAAATCAGTTTGTGCGCGGGGAACGAACACGCTTCGTGAAGTGATGTTTTATGAAATGTGCAGTAGGTAAGTTGGTCGCCATGAATGGCAGAACATCGCGCACGCATTGTAGCGGCGCAATTGATTGCGCGATGAATCGCGCCGCTACGCAATGTGCGTAAAATAGCAGGAGTTTTATTTGACCTAAGTCGCGTCTACCGATATAAAGAATAACCGCGCAGCTTAAGCGGTTTATCTCCGATTAATTCCCCCTTCTGCTTATATTTCACGCTATTTTCTTTTTTGTAAGTTAATTAATTAACACCAATACTTTATTAACTAAAAACAAGTTAATCATTCCGTAACAATCTCTTAATGTGCAAACCGAATTTTTAACGTTCACCTGCATTGCATAATAAGTAGGACTGGAATGACTCACACCAAAAAGATCGTGTCTGCCCTATCGCTGGCAGCGCTGCTTGTCTCTTCAGCGGTTCGCGCTGAAGACGCACCAGAAAAAACTGACGTTCTGCTGATTGGCGGCGGCATCATGAGCGCCTCGCTTGGCACCTGGCTGCAAGAGCTGCAACCGGGCTGGAAACAGCTGATGGTTGAGAAGCTGGACGGCGTCGCGCTGGAATCGTCCAACGGCTGGAACAATGCCGGTACGGGTCACTCTGCTAACATGGAGCTGAACTACACGCCCGAGCGTGCAGACGGTTCAATCGACGTTAGCAAAGCGCTGGAAATTAACGAATCCTTCATGATTTCGCGCCAGTTCTGGACGTCGCAGGTGCAGCGCGGTGTGTTGCATGATCCGCACTCCTTCATTAACTCGACGCCGCACATGAGCTTCGTCTGGGGCGACAAAAACGTCGAGTACCTGACGAAGCGTTACGATGCGCTGCAGAAAACCACCCTGTTCCAGGGCATGAAATTCTCTACCGATCATCAGCAGATCCAGCAATGGGCACCGCTGGTGATGGAAGGTCGTGACCCGAACCAGAAAGTTGCGGCAACCTGGACGCCAGTCGGCACCGATGTAAACTACGGTGAAATCACCCGTCAGCTGATCGGTAGCCTGAAGAAAGATCAGAACTTCAAGCTGGAAACCTCGTCAGAAGTCACTGATTTCAAGCGTAACGGCGATAACTCGTGGCACGTCACTATTAAAGATGTGAAGAGCGGCGATAAGCGTTCAGTTGATGCGAAATACGTGTTCATCGGTGCAGGCGGCGGCGCGATTAAGCTGCTGCAGAAAACCGGCATTCCGGAAGCAGATAACTACGGCGGCTTCCCGGTCGGCGGTTCGTTCCTGATGACCGAGAACCCAGAGATCGCTAATCGTCACCTGGAAAAAGTATACGGTCAGGCTTCTGTGGGTGCGCCACCGATGTCGGTTCCACACATCGATTCACGTACCCTCGACGGTAAGAAAGTGGTGCTGTTTGGTCCTTTCGCTACCTTCTCCACCAAGTACCTGAAAAACGGTTCGCTGTTCGATCTGCTGAGCGCGACCACCACCAGCAACATTATGCCGATGACGCATGTGGGCATCGACAACTTCGATCTGGTGAAATACCTGATTGGTCAGGTGATGCTGAATGACGACGACCGTTTTGCTGCGCTGAAAGAGTACTATCCGAACGCGCGTAAAGAGGACTGGAAACTGATTCAGGCGGGTCAACGTGTGCAGATCATCAAGAAAGATGCCGAAAAAGGTGGCTTGCTGAAACTGGGTACCGAAATCGTGACCGATCAGCAGAAAACCCTGGCGGCACTGTTGGGCGCGTCACCGGGCGCATCGACTGCTGCACCAATCACCCTCGACGTGATGAAGAAGCTGTTCCCAGAGCAGTTCGCTTCGCCAGAGTGGCAGCAGAAGATCCGCGCTATCGTGCCAAGCTTCGGTCAGAAGCTGAACGGCAACACCGCGCTGACGCAGCAAGTTTGGGACAACACCGCAGCGACGCTGCTGTTGACCAAGCCGCCGGTCATCAACATGGGTGATCAAACGGTTGCGCCAACGCAGGCTAAGCCGCGTACCGAATCAGGCAAACAGGATATGGCGCTGTAATTCCCGCCAGAAGTGAATCAAGCCGGACACTGTCCGGCTTTTTTATTGTCTTTTGTAAGGGCCGAATTAATGGCGACCTCACGAATATTTTTACGACTTTTTATAATCGGTGTAGGCGTTTTGTAAAACCACATGGTCGGCAATATATTTGGCATCGTGCCATACGCCATAAATAAACGATGATGCGCGATTCACCAGATTGGGCAAACCAAGGAAGTAAATACCCCGTTCGGCGGAAATACCGCGTTTATGGAACGGCGCACCATTGGCATCAAAGGCATCCACTTTCAGCCAACTAAAATCAAATTTAAAACCGGTGGCCCAGATAATGCTGGTAATACCTGCGGCCTGTAGATCCAGTTTTGATAATGGATTAATTAAACATTCTGGATCTGGCAATAATTCCCATGCTTGCGGTTCGGGCGGTAAGTTCAGGCCATTACGTTCAATATAGGCATCGGCATCACGCAGTACGTCGAAATACGCTTTGTCGCCTTCAGCAATATTGTCCATTATACCCTCAGCAAAGCTCAGCACGCCGTTATCCCAGGTTTTAGTGATCCCCACCAACGTAATGCCCAAGTGCGCCAGTCGGCGAAAATCGACCGTTTTGCCACCTTCATAACCACTCACGGCAAAAGCAACGTGCTGTTTCTTCGGCTTGATTTTGACTTCATCCCATAAGCCCAGCGCGCCCAGCCACCAGCAATAATCGCGGTCACGATAGGAGCGTGGCGGACGATAATGTTCGCCGATGGAGAGCGTCACTTCACGGCCAGATTTACGCAACTCTTCCGCAATTTGTGAGCCTGAAGCACCAGCGCCCACCACCAGCACGCCGCCCTGCGGCAGCTGCTGCGGATTTTTATACGCCGATGAATGGATCTGATGCAGCGCAGCGCTTTCCGGCACGATCTGCGGAAAAGCGGGTTTCTGGAAAGGACCGGTTGCCGCCACCACATTGTCAGCTTCAAATTCACCGGCCGACGTCAGTATCTTAAAACCGCTACGTTCTGGTAGACGCTCAACCGAATGGACTTCCACGCCGGTGCGCACCGGCGCATCGAGCATTTTTACGTAGTCTTCGAAATATTGCGCCATCCGCTCTTTCGGTGGGAACGCTTCCTGGGAAATATTATCGAATTTCATTGAAGGAAAACGATCGTGCCAGGCTGGGCCATTGGCCACCAATGAATCCCAACGTTCTGAACGCCAGCGTTCAGCAATACGGCTACGCTCTAACACCACATGTGGCACGCCCATTAACGACAGATGTTCACTCATCGCAATACCTGCCTGACCCGCTCCGACCACCACGGTATTAATTTTTTCTACTGACATGTGAGATCCCTAAAGATGATCGACCCCGATCTTTTCATGGAAAAGAGTAATCAGGTGCCGGATGACTACTATTCAGATTAATAAATGCTGTGCTATTCAATAAGCACAGCATTCCGTGCGAATACATTAATGCCCTGCTTCGACGTTCAATATTCTCCCCAAGCCTAAAAACTTATTCGCGATAATTAACATCGTCGCCGTTACGGCAATATAAATAACCGACAGTGCAGCCAGCGTTGGGTCGGCAAATTCACGCACATAGTTGTACATTGCCACCGGCAAGGTCTGCGTCGCTTGCGTGGTAATAAACAGCGAAGCGGTAAATTCGTTGAAGGAGAGAATTGCGGCAAATAACCATCCGCCAAACAAGCCTGGTAAAATCAACGGCACGGTTATGGTCCATACCACACGCAACGGCGAAGCGCCGAGGCTTGCAGCCGCCATTTCAATACGTTGCTCAAGGTTTTTCAGCGACACATACACGCTGCGCAGCACAAACGGCAGTACCAGCACAACATGGCAGAAGATCACCAGTGAATAACCGCGTCCAATGCCCAACTGCGAGACCAGCATCAGTAAGCCGAGGCCAATGGTGAAGTGCGGAATAAACAGCGGTGACAACAGCACGCCTTCCAGCACCTGTTTACAGGGGAAAGTGTAACGTTCAATGGCAATCGCCAGCGTGGCGCCAATAATTACCGCCAGCGTTGAGGCCCATGCCGTCACAATCAAACCTGAATAGAAGCCGTGGCGGAAGTCATCGTAGTTCACAGCACGCTCAAACCAACGCAGCGACCAGCCTTTCGGTGGGAAGAACAGCACCGAGGTGCTGCTGAAGGAAGAGATCAACACCACAATGGTTGGCAGCAACACGAACAACAAAATCGCAATCACCAGCGAGCGTCCCGCCAGGGTAATCAGTTTGTCGTTGAGGGATCGGGTCATTTCAGTGGTCTCCCATCGCATGGAGGAAGCGGCTCATACGTTTCAGCGCCATCAGCAGCAGAATGGTCAGAATCAAACCCGCTATGCTGAGCGCAGCGGCAAACGGAAAATTCATCGATGAGAAACCCAGCTGATACACCATGGTAGCCACGGTGCTGACGCGTCCACCACCAATGAGCTGCGGCGTAGCGAAGGCGCTGAACGTCCAGGCAAACGCGGTGGTCAGGCTGGAAACGATGCCGGGAATCGATAGCGGAATGGTCACCGTCAGCAAGGTGCGAATCGGCCCCGCCCCCAGACTGGTCGCGGCTTTCTCATAATCAGGATTGATGTGCGACAGCGCAGTTGCCAGCATCATCACCATGATTGGCATGGTCACATGCACCAGCGCAACTACCACGCCGGTTTGGGTAAACATAAACTGGATCGGCTTGTTTATCAGACCCATCGCCAGCAGCAAGCTATTGAGGAAGCCGCTATTACCCAGCACGATGATCCACGAATATGTCCGTACCACTTCGCCGAGAAACAGCGGCGTAATGGCGATAATCAAGATGGTGGATTTGATCCAGGTGGTGCGCGTTCTCACCAGCGCATACGCCAGCGGATAACTCATCAGCAGCCCAAAAATCGCCGTTTTCGCACTGAGCATCACCGTGTTGATAAACGCATCGGCATAGATTTTCTTAAATAGACCGTTAAAGTTCGCCAGCGTGAATCCGCCTACATCAAGCGATCCTGGAATATAGGCCCGCACGCTAAACTGCATCACGGCAAACATGGCCACCACCAGCCCAAGCGCCGTGAACGTAGCGGGGATAATGAACCAGGGTAAGAATGTCGGTTTTTTCGTCATAGACGTTGCTGCCTGAATAAAGTGTTGCGACTCACCGGGCGGCCAATCGGCCGCCGCTATTTATCAATGTGACATAATGTTTTCAGAGAACCACTGCCGCCACTCGGCGGTTTTCTCCGCGCGCAGTTGCGGATCGGTGTTGATGGTGGCATTCCACTGCTCAGGCGTGGTCAGCATGCCAGGCAGCTTCGCCAGTTCTGGATCGATATGCGCATTGGTCACCGTTGGGCTGCCGCGATAAATTTTCGCCACTTCCTGCTGGATTTCCGGTTTCAGCGCGATATTTATGAACTTGTAGGCCAGTTCCGCATGTTTGCTGCCTTTATTGATACCGACGGTATCGACGCCCAAAATCGCGCCCTCTTTTGGCACTGCCAGCTTAATGTTGACGCCTTCTGCAATCATGCTGTAGGCGTTCATCGACAGCATCACCTGTACCGGCGTTTCACCTGTGGAGATCAGCTGCTGGCTGTTGGCATCATCGGTATAGAAGGATTTGATGTTCGGGATCAGCGCTTTCAGCCTGGACTGGCCTTGTTCCCAATGCGCTGCGTCCGAGCCAGAAAGTTTGGCGGACACCGCGATGATATGGCTCGGATCCCAATCTGGCAGCGCAATCGAGCTCTTCAGTTCCGGACGCCACAGATCGTTCCAGCTGGTAAATTCTTCGCCCTTCGGCACTAAATCTGGACGGTAACCGATGGTGTAAACGTAGCCCCACACGCCAAGGTGATACGGGCTGACTTTGGCCTGCTGTACCAGATTCACCGCGTTAGGGATTTTGTTCATGTCGAGCTTTTCAAACAGGCCGCTGTTGGCATACAGGTAACCGACATGCGCGGTGGTAAAGGTGACGTCAGTTTCCGGCGAACCGCCCGCCAGCTTCGCTTTGTTCAAACGATCGATGGTGCCACCGGTGACGAACTGCACTTCTACGCCGGTTTCTTTGGTGAACTCTTTGGCGATAGTTTGATCAATCAGATCCTTAAAGCTGCCACCCCAGGTGCTGACAATAAGCTTATCTGCGGCCACTGCATTCCCTGCGCTTAATACACACGTGGTCAATAACGTTAAGGCACCTATCTTACGCAACATATTCTTGTCCCCAATGAATGAAATGGCTGTTGTCGCTGCTTTGCACCACCGTCTGGTCCATCGCGTCGCAATGCTCTAAAACAGTGCGAAGGCGGCTCTCGGGTGTTGAAGCGATAATGCCGTTGCGGTGAGATTGGGTAAAACAGCATTTCCCTCGCTGTTGCATCAGGATTTCTGAGGCTAAAAAAGTGGCCTGCTTAACAAGGATTTTCTGAAGCAGGAGTGAGGCAGACGCGAATGGTCGCTGGCGCATTGACAGGTGATTATGCTGTAAGTCGGAATTTGGCATGAGAAATGCTTGAGTTGAATCGACCTTATTAGAATGACTGACGCGACATGAGCGTGTCAGCGATCTCAGGAGAACCTGCATGCTCAGTCGCATCACCCAGCGTCAGCTGGAATATTTTGTCGCTTCCGGTGAAGCGGGCAGCATTATTGGCGCCTCGGAGCGTATTCACGTCTCCTCTCCGTCGATTTCCGCCGCCATCACCCACATTGAGTCTGAGCTTGGCGTGCAGCTGTTTGTGCGTCACCATGCCCAGGGCGTTTCACTCACCGCAATCGGCCACCAGGTATTAAAAGAGGCCAAACTGATCCTCGAACAGATGTCGAACCTTTACACCATTGCATCGGAATCAATGAACAACGTACGCGGCCCGCTGCGTGTTGGTTGCCTCGATACGTTAGCGCCAATGTTGACGCCGGAATTGGTGTTTGGCTTCGGCCGCGCCTTTCCCGGCGTGCGTATCTCGCTGGTGGAAGGTAATCATGAGTTGCTGTTAAAACAGCTGCGCTCAGCGGATATCGATATCGCCCTCACCTATGATTTGGTGCCCGCCAGCGATGTGACTTTCCAGTCGCTGGCGCAACTGCCGCCCTACGTGATGGTGGGCGAGCATCATCCGTTCGCCACACAGTCCGCGGTTTCGATGCAGGATCTGGCTGCAGCGCCGATGGTGCTGCTGGATATGCCGTGGAGTCGTGAGTATTTTCTTGGCTTGTTCAGCGAAGCCGGGGTGACGCCGAATGTGGTGATGCGCTCCAGCAGCATGGAAACGGTGCGCGCGATGGTGGCCAACGGTGTCGGCTTTGGTATCGCTAACGTACGACCTAAAGCGCATATGTCGCAGGATGGTAAACGCTTGATTCGCGTGCGGTTGGCGGGGGTTAATAAGGCGATGCAGTTGGGTTATGCCACCATGGCGCAGGTACAGCAATCCAGGGTGGTAAGCGCTTTTGCCGAGCGTTGCCGCATGTTTATTTCCGACCAATACATTCCCGGCATGGCGGCTCCGAGTTATTTCGATCCGCAAGTGGTGCGAGTAGCGTGAGATCCCTGGTCGCCATGAATGGCGACCAACGGTTAATACCCCTGCTGCGGGAAGACCTGATGCAATACCGCTTCGCCGCGTGCGGCGCGCTGGATATTCGCGGCGACCTGCGATGCCGCGCTGGCCGGAATGGCAACCGAAGCCAGATGCGGCGTGATCAATACATTATCCATACCCCACAACGCATCTTCGGGCGGCAACGGTTCGCGGTCAAACACATCCAGCGTCGCCTCGGCGATCTGTCCACGCTGCAACGCCTGCGTTAACGCCGCCTGATCAACAATCGCTCCGCGCGACACATTGATAAACGCGCAGCCGTGCGGTAACCGTGCCAGTCGTTCAGCACTCAGTAAGCCCTGGGTTTGCGGCGTGAGCGGCAGCATCACTACCAAAATATCGCTGCTGGCGAGGAAAGCATCCAGCGCGTCTATTCCGCTGCTACAGATAATGCCATCGATGGTTTTCTGCGATCGTGACCAGCCGCGCACATCCAATCCCTGGCGCGCCAGCTCCTGCGCGGCGTGCGCGCCCAATTCACCCAATCCCAGCACGCCAACGCGCACGGTTTCCGGCGAACGCGGATGCAGGTAATGCCAGCGTCGTTCACGTTGTGCCCGCTCAAAAGCCGGAATGTCACGCACATAACGCAGCACGGCAAACAGCACGAAGCTGGCCATCATCCGCGCCATATGCGGGTCAGACAAACGAACAATAGGGATATCCGGTAAATCATCGCGCCCGACCAGCGAATCAACGCCCGCGCCCAGATTTATAAGCAGTTTCAGGTTGCGATAAGGGGCGAAAAAACCGTGCGGCGGCTTCCACACCAACGCGAAATGCACCTCATCATCGTTTTGCACCTCTTCCGCCCGACAAAGCGTTACGCCCGGCAGATGCAGTGCGAGCAACGCTGACCACTGTTCAAAACTGTCGAACTCGCTGTAAAAGACCAAAATACTCATGCCGCATTCGCCTTGATCAACTCAACTACCGCATCTATTGCCAGTTCGTAACCAATCACGCCCAAGCCTGCAATCACGCCAGTGGCGGCTTTTGATACCAGTGAATGATGGCGGAACGGCTCGCGTTTCCAGATGTTACTCATGTGCGCTTCGATGATCGGGCCATCAAACATCAGCAATGCATCGAGAATCGGCACCGAACTGTAGGTTAAACCGGCGGCGTTAATGATCAATCCGGCAGCCTGCTGACGCGCTTCCTGAATCCAGTCAACCAGCACGCCTTCGTGATTGCTTTGGCGAAATTGCAGTGTGATGTTGTGTGATGCTGCCCGGCGCTGGCAGCGTTCATCAATGCTGGCAAAGCTTTCGCTGCCGTAAGTGCCGTTCTTGTCCATGCCGTACAGATTAGCGTTCGGGCCGTTAAGAAAAAAAATCTGCTGTGTCATCTGAGCTCCTGAGTCACTGTGCAGTTGTCGCCCGAAAGGGTGACCAAATGACGATTAATGGCGATCAATGCGGGCGCGTGGCGGCCATCGCGGGATGGGCATCGAACAGGGCGAACCACGCGGCAGTCCGCGGATGGTTTGCCCGCCAGTTAAGAACATCGAAGCGAAAATCGAGATAACCGAGCGCGCAGCCAATGGCAATCAAACCCACGTCATCAGGCTGCGTACTAAAACCCGCAACCTGACACTCAATTTCCCGTAGCGCCGCATGGACTTTTTTCAGCTGAGCATCGGCCCAGCCTTGCCACTGCTTTTCCAATGGGCGGGCACTGAACTCGTAACGCGCCAGCAAGGCGGCATCGATCAAACCGTCGCCCAATGCCTGGCGCGACAAACTCAACCAGCGCGCATCACCCTGTGACGGGATTAAGTCGCCCTTCGCGCGGGCATTGAGGTATTCGCATATCACGCGGCTGTCGTACAGACATGCCCCTTGTTCGGTTCGCAGTGCGGGCACTTTGGCTAACGGATTAACGATGGCGATGCGCTCATCACGTTCAACCGGATGCGCCGCCGAATCCAGAAGCTCAATCTCATTCATGAGCCCAAGACAATGCGCAGTCACCATCACTTTACGCACATAGGCAGAGGTGGTGGCGTAAAACAGTTGCATCATGCCAACGCTCCCTACTGATCCACGCTCAGCAACACTTTGCCAATGTTGGCGTTGGCCTCGAGGATACGATGAGCGTCCGCTGCCTGCGCCAGCGGCAAAATTTGATGCAGCGTGGGTTTGATTTTGCCTGCTACGATCAGCGGCAGCAGATGTTTACGGATGCACGTTGCCAGGCGCGCCTTTTCAGCAGCACTTTTGGGGCGCAGCGTGGAAGAGGTCAAACTCAGTCCTTTACGCATCACCAATTGCAGATCGAGCTCGATCTTCGCACCCTGCATAAATGACAAGCTCACATGACGTCCGCCTTGCGCTAACACGCTAAGATTACGCGCCACGTAATCACCACCCACGTTATCCAGCACCACATCCACGCCTTGCCCTGCGGTTTCCGCTGCAATCACCGCGACAAAATCCTCTTTATGACGATCGATGGCGCGCCAGACGCCAAGCTGTTGCAGCGCCGCAATTTTGTCGGCACCGCCTGCGGTGGCCACCACACGTGCACCACAGGCGTGCGCACATTGGATGGCAAAGGTGCCAACACCGCTGGCGGCACCGTGAATCAGCACGGTTTCACCGGGGGCTAAACGGCCCAGCTCAAACAGGTTGTGCCACACAGTAAATGCCGCTTCGGGGATGCCCGCTGCATGCGACAACGGCAGATTATCGGGCACCGGCAAACACAATTCAGCGCGCGCCACGCAATAGTCGGCATAACCGCCACCGTTCAGCAGCGCCATTACTGCGTCGCCGATGGTGAAACCACTAACCCCTGCACCTAACGCCACCACGTTACCTGCTACCTCCAGACCGAATACATCTGAGCTGCCCGGTGGGATTGGCATGCCGCTACGCTGCATAATGTCAGGACGATTAACACCCGCGCTGGCGACGCGAATCAATACTTCACCCGCCGCAGGTTGTGGCACTGTACGTTCTACCACCGTTAACACCTCTGCGCCGCCCGGCTGGCGGGCAATTACCGCGTTCATCATTTCAGGCACCATCGGATCTTATCCTTGCTTAGCGGCGGTAAAGGCGCACACGCCTTCATCATCAAAGGTGATGCCCACTACGCTACCCACTGGCCAGCGGGTTAGGGATTCCAGACCCGACTGGCGCGCAAACAGCGAGGCGCTGCCGAGCGCTGGCACATCAAGATGCACATCAACGTGATCGCCCTGAAACACATGGGTGATCACCGTGGCGCTCAGGAAACAGTGCGAAGAGAGCGGCCCCAATTGAATGTTTTCCGGACGCACATACACATCGAGTCGCTCGCCAACGCTCGCCTGCACGCGCTCTGCCGGCAGACGCAGCACATTGCCGCCCAGCTCAAGCACCGCAGCGTGATCGCGCCCGGCATAACGTCCAGGCAAGATGTTGACGTCACCGACAAAGCCCGCCACAAACGGATCGCGCGGCTGGCGATAGATTTCATCCGGTGTACCGATTTGGCGCACATGCCCCGCTGACATCACCACCACACGATCGCTCATGCTAAGCGCTTCGCCCTGATCGTGGGTGACAAACACCGTGGTGACGCCTAACTTACGCTGGATGGCTTTCAGCTCGACCTGCATCGATAAACGCAGATTCTTGTCTAGCGCGGAAAATGGCTCATCCAGCAACAAGACTTTTGGACGGATCACCAGCGCACGCGCCAGTGCCACACGCTGCTGTTGTCCGCCGGAGAGTTCACGCGGTTTGCGATGGCCGTAACCCGCCAGTTTGACCAACGCTAATGCTTGCTCAACGCGCTCCGCGATTTCGGCCTTTGGCACCCCGCGCATACGCAGACCATAACCCACATTTTTTTCCACCGTCATATGCGGAAACAGCGCGTAGTTCTGGAACACGATGCCGATTTCACGCTGGTAAGGGGGGATTTCCGTGACCAATTCGCCATCAATAAAAATCTCGCCGCCATCTGCTTCAGCAAAACCGGCCATCAAATTGAGCAACGTGGTTTTGCCGCAGCCCGAGGGGCCGAGCAGGGTAATAAATTCCCCTTCCTCAATAGTCAGGGAAATTTTGTGCAGCGCGATAGCGTCGCCAAACTTTTTCAGCACGCCATCTAATTGTACGGCGATGTTGCTGCTTTTCACTGCGGCGCGCGGCATATCGGGCTGTGGCAATCGGGTGATTTCTGCACTAACCATGAACTCTCCAAAGCAATTGGTGTGACGTTGTCACAGTAATTATTGACTCATCCATGCGGCTAAGCGCTGCATCATGGCGTCACAGGCATCCAACTGAGCGATGCTGATGAATTCGTCGGGTTTATGACCTTGCGCCATGCTGCCAGGCCCACAAATCACGCTGGGAATACCGGCCTGGTGGAACAAGCCGCCTTCGGTGCCAAAGGCTACCGTGCTGAAGTCGCTGGATTGAGTGAGATAGGCGATCAATCGCGCAGCGTCACTTTGCGCATCGGTTAATAACCCGGGATAGCCACTGATAGGATAAAAACGGATCGCGCTGTCCACTGCGACGGCCTGCATACGCGGCACCAGCTCTGATTGCGCGAAGGTCTCGATCTCAGCGGCAACGGCTTGCGCGTCATGCTGTGGCAAGGTGCGCACTTCAAAATCAAAAACACATTCAGCGGGCACAATGTTCAATACAGTGCCGCCACGGATAATGCCGGTTTGCACCGTCGTAAAAGGGGGATCAAAACGTGTGTCATGTTGTTCAGTCTGCGCAAGGCGCTCGCCGATCGCCGTTAATTGATGAACAAGCTTCGCAGCATATTCGATGGCATTGACACCCTGCGGCGCATAGGCAGAATGACAAGCCGCGCCCTTCACTTCGCAGCGCACACCCAGTTTTCCCTTATGACCGAGCACCGGTTGCAATTCAGTGGGTTCACCAATCAGGCAGATTGACGGCTTTTCCGGGCGCTGCGACAGCGCCTCCAGCAAGGTGCGCACGCCCAGGCAGCCGACCTCTTCGTCATAGGAGATTGCCAGATGCAGCGGCTGCTTTAGCGGCTGTGCCAGAAAATGGGGCACTGCCGCCAGCATGCAGGCGATGTAACCTTTCATATCAGCAGTGCCGCGCCCGTATAACTTGCCGTCACGTTCGGTGAGCGTGAACGGTGGCACGCTCCAGTTTTGTCCCTCCACCGGCACCACATCGCTGTGGCCGGAGAGCATCACGCCGCCATCGCCAGCGGGTCCAAGACGTGCATACAAATTGGCTTTACTGCGTTCCGCGTTGTGAATTAGCTCACCGCTTACACCCAAATCATTCAGGTAACGCCAGACGAAATCGATCAATGCCAGGTTGGATTCACGGCTGGTGGTGTCAAACGCCACCAGCTTTTCAAGCAGTTGTCGGCTGGTAAACATGGAAACTCCTACTCGTCGCCCGGCACGCCATAACTGGGTGCCTGCGTTGGATCAATGGCGCGCGTCACGTAATCGTTCATTTGCGGTTGATAAGCCAGCCACAACTGGACGAGTTCGCTAATTGGCTCGCCATCCGTCCAGTCAACACGCAGATCGACAATCGGCCACACCTGATCATCAACGATCGACAAGGCAGAAGAGTGCACCGGCCCCGCTTCCCCGCCCGCCTGCATGCCCGCTTGCATCGCCGCCATTAAGCGCTCGGCTAAATGACCGGAATGCTGTTCGAAGGCGCTTACCATCGCCGGAATCACCTCAGGATTAGCCAGCAGATTGCCCGCCGCAACACAGTGATGACCGGTTTGCGCGTTATGAATGCCCAGCGTTTTGTCGCCGCTAAAGCAGGCCGCTTGGCCATCGGCGGCTAACACCGTCACCTGGCGATAAGAGGAATAGTCGTCGCTGGCGAGTCCGGCTCTGAGCGCGGCTTCTGCGGTGTCGCCTTGTTGCAGGCGATCAAGAATGCGCGGGCCTAGCGCGGGTAAGGTAATGTTCTGGGTTGATACTGCGCCCACTGCCGCGCGTAGCCATGGGCAACGTGCGCCTACCGCAATGCTGGATGAGCTAATGGCAATGCCGATTTGACCGGTTGCGTCGCAGCGTCCCACAATGGATAACGTCATCGTTTCGCGCCTCTTATTCCGCTTGCCAGTCGTCAGGAATAACCGCGATCACATCGATTTCCATCAACCATTGCGGCTGACCTAAACCGGAAATCACCAAACCGGTGGAGATCGGGAACACACCTTTCAGCCATTTGCCGACCACCTGATACACCGGCTCGCGATAGCGGGGATCAATGATGTAAGTGGTGGTTTTGACGATATGCGATAAATCGCTGCCCGCTTCTTCCAGTAGCTGTTTAACGTTTTTCATCGCCTGTTCGGCTTGCGCGGCGGGATCGCCTAATCCTACCAGGTTGCCCGCAAAGTCGGTGCCAATCTGCCCACGGACATACACGGTATTGCCTGCGCGCACCGCCTGACAGAGATCGTTATCCAGTGCCTGATTGGGATAGGTTTCTTTGGTGTTGAATTTACGGATGCGAGTATGTGTGGTCATGCTGGCCTGCTATGCGAAAAATTGTTTCGCAAGGTATACCCTCCTACGCCTGGCAGCGAAAACAGCATTAACCGAGGTGTTGCTTTAAAAAATCCGAAGGAGCTAACGGTGATGATTTTTAGCATTAAATTGTGAACACCATCACCTGCCGACTAACCGGCGTTTACCGGACGTGCGTTCTGAGGTATACCACCCTCCTTATTCCCCTAACTCTCAGATAAGGATATAAAAATGTTTGCAAAGCAGTATGAGGTGGATGAAAAGCATATCGATTTTCAGGGCGTGGTCGATGGCCTTTATTATCCGTTTTATATGGAGTGGACGCGCCACGCTTATATGCGTGAAGCTTTAGGTATCGATATTGAAGAAGAGTTTAAACAGGGCAAAATTACGCTCCCGCACCGGATTGCGGTGCGGGGGGAACCCGTTTTCCCCTCAGCCTGTTAATAGAGAAATAAATTTCCACATAACATCAGTGGCTAAATGACTGGAATAAGAAACCCCAATTTTTCATCACTGATGGTGATGCGGTCCCGGCCCAACTGATTCACGCATAATTAATTCCCCGGCAAAGGTTTTGTCGTTGCGCATTTCGCCGCCATCCAGCATGGAAATCAGGCGTTCAATGGTTTCCTGAATCATCTCGGTTACCGGCATTTTCACGCTGGATAACGCCGGAATGGTAAACGGCGCCAGCGGGATATCATCGAAACCGATCACTGCCACTTGTGCAGGCACCGCAATCTGCGCGGCCGCCAGCGCTTTGAGCGCGCCCACCGCCATATCATCGTTACTGGCCACCAGCGCCGTGAAATTTCTGCCCTGGTTCAGTAACTGTTGTACCGCTGTCATGCCGTTTTGCGCCTGCCATTTTCCTTCGACCACCAGCGCATCTTCAACGGCAATGCCATGTTTGGTCAGCGCGGCGTGGTAGCCCGCCAGACGTTCGCGGCCGGTCGGCGAATCCAGCGAACCGGTGATAAAGGCGATGTCGCGATGGCCCAGCGCAATCAGCTGCTCCACCGCTGCGCTGCTGCTGCGCTGTTGATCCGAGTAAATGCAGTAACTGTCGTGCTGACGCAGACGGCGGTTGATCACCAATATCGGGTGTTTATGCTGCGCAATGATGCTGTCCATTTCATCGGTGGTGAGAAAACGCGGATAGATGATCACGCCATCGCAGCGCAAATCGAGCAGGAACTGAATGGCCGCACGCTCCTCTTCGGCGCTGTGTTTACCATCCACCAGCAACAACTGACGTCCCTGCTGTTCCATCAGGCGCGCAGAGTGCTGCATCAACTCGCTGAAGTAGCTGCCGGTGTAAAGGGTATTGGTGATCACTAGCCCAATCGTCTGGCTGGATTTGGTCGCCAGATTGCGCGCCAGCAAGTTAGGGCGGAAATCAGTAGCGGCAATCGCCTGATACACCTTCTCGCGTTTTTCCTGGCTGACATAGCCGTTGCCAGACAGCACACGCGACACAGTCGCTTTGGAAACGCCTGCTACTTTTGCCACCTCGATTATCGTCGCCATGATTCACTCTTTTTCCATGCTCATTGCAGCAGTGTACCTAAGCCACGAAATAGGCGGCAATTTTTCTGCCATTACCGCATAGCCGTCCAGTTACTCAAAGCGATCAACTTCACACTTTCAACTATCGAATTTTAAATTTCTTGCCTGGATTACATTGCATCTTCATGATTTTGTGAAACCGGTTTCTCATGATGAAAAATCACGCAGAAACTGTTGTACCCCTACCAAATAATCAGAGATTAAAAATCCATGGCTAAAAATTATGCGGATGTCTCGCGCGCCATCGTGGCTGCGCTCGGCGGCCTGAACAATATCGAAGCGGTGACGCACTGCATGACGCGCCTGCGTTTCGTGGTGAAAGACAGCGCCAGCATTGATAACGCCACACTGAAAGCCATTCCCGGCGTGATGGGCGTGGTGCACACCGACACGCAGTGTCAGGTGATCATTGGTAACAACGTTAACCTCGCCTATCAGGAAGTATTAAAGCTCGGCACGCCGAACAGCGAAGGCGCCGCGCCAGTGAAACGCAAAATCACCTTGCGCAGCATCGGTGCCGGCATCCTGGATGCGCTGGTGGGCACCATGTCACCGTTGATCCCGGCGATTATTGGTGGCTCGATGGTAAAGCTGTTGGCGATGGTGCTGGAGATGAGCGGCGTGCTGGAGAAAGGCTCTTCCACACTGATCATCCTCAACGTGATAGGTGACGGCGCGTTCTTCTTCCTGCCGATTATGGTGGCCGCCTCCGCCGCGCTGAAATTCAAAACCAACATGTCGCTGGCGATTGCCATCGCGGGCGTGCTGGTGCATCCCAACTTTGTCGATTTAATGGCGAAAGCCGCACAAGGCCAGGCGGTGGAATTTGCTTACATTCCAGTGACGGCGGTGAAGTACACCTACACGGTTATTCCGGCGTTAGTGATGACGTGGATTCTGTCGCATATCGAATACTGGGTTGATCGCATCACGCCTGCGGTTACCAAGAACTTCCTCAAGCCGATGCTGATTGTGCTGGTGGCCGCGCCGATTGCCATTGTACTGATTGGACCGCTCGGCATCTGGATTGGTAGCGGCATTTCCGCGCTGGTCTACACCATTCACGACTATCTTGGCTGGTTGTCGGTGGCGATTATGGGCGCACTGTGGCCGCTGCTGGTGATGACCGGGATGCATCGCGTGTTTACCCCAACCATCATTCAAACCATCGCCGAAACCGGCAAAGAAGGCATGGTGATGCCGTCGGAAATTGGGGCCAACCTGTCGCTGGGCGGTTCTTCGCTGGCGGTGGCATTCAAAACCAAGAATCCTGAACTGCGTCAAACCGCGTTTGCAGCGGCGGCATCGGCGATTGTCGCGGGCATTTCTGAACCGGCGCTGTATGGCGTGGCGGTCAGGTTGAAACGTCCGCTGATCGCTAGCCTGATCAGCGGCTTTATCTGCGGCGCGGTGGCCGGGATTGGTGGGCTCGCCAGCCATTCAATGGCCTCGCCGGGCTTGTTCACCAGCGTACAGTTTTTCGATCCCACCAATCCGATGAGCATCGTGTGGGTTGCTGGCGTGATGGTGCTGTCGGTGGTGCTCTCCTTCATTCTGACGTTGATTCTCGGCTTTGAAGATATCCCGGTCACCGAGCCCGCACAGCCAAAGCCGGTGACAGATGATGCCAAACCCGCCAACGTTAATTTATCCAAGGTGTAAAAGAGGTTTTTATGTCTGAAGTGACATTTCCAAAGGGATTTTTGTGGGGCGGCGCATTAGCCGCTAATCAGTCAGAGGGGAGCTATCTGGCGGGTGGTAAAGGTTTAACCACGGTGGATATGATTCCTCACGGCACGCATCGCATGCCGGTAAAGTTGGGCCAGGAAAAGCGCTTCGAACTGCGCAGCGATGAGTATTACCCAAGCCATAACGCCATCGATTTTTACCGTCGCTATAAAGACGATATCGCGCTGATGGCAGAAATGGGTTTTACCGTGTTCCGTACCTCGATTGCCTGGAGCCGTATTTATCCGCAAGGCGATGAATTGACGCCAAACGCGGAAGGCATCGCGTTCTATCGCAGCCTGTTTGAAGAGTGCCAGAAATATGGCATCACGCCGCTGGTGACGCTGTGCCACTTCGATGTGCCGATGCATTTGGTGACCGAATACGGTTCGTGGCGCAATCGCAAAATGATCGAATTTTTCAGCCGCTACGCGCGTACCTGCTTTGAAGAATTCAAGGGTCTGGTGAAGTATTGGCTGACCTTTAACGAGATCAATATCCTGCTGCACAGCCCGTTTTCCGGTGCAGGTTTGGTGTTTGAACCGGGCGAAAACCCGGAGCAGGTGAAGTATCAGGCGGCGCATCACGAGCTGGTGGCAAGCGCGCTGGTGACCAAAATCGCCCATGAAATTAACCCGGAAAACCAGGTCGGCTGCATGCTGGCGGGTGGCAACTTCTATCCGTGGTCATGTAAGCCGGAGGATGTATGGGCCGCGCTGGAGAAGGATCGCGAAAACCTGTTCTTTATCGATGTGCAGGCGCGCGGCGCTTATCCTTCGTATGCCGCGCGGGTGTTCCGCGAGAAAGGCGTAGAGATTGCGATGGAAGCGGAAGATGCCGCTACACTGCGTCACACCGTTGATTTCGTCTCCTTCAGCTATTACGCCTCACGCTGCGCCTCGGCAGAGATGAACGAACAAAACAGCAGCGCCGCCAACGTGGTGAAATCGCTGACCAATCCGCATGTCAAACGCAGCGATTGGGGCTGGGGCATCGATCCACTCGGTCTGCGTATCACCATGAACATGATGTATGACCGCTACCAGAAGCCGCTGTTTCTGGTGGAAAACGGCCTCGGCGCGCACGATGAAATCAATGCCGACGGCGAGATTAACGACGATTACCGCATCAGCTATCTGAAAGAGCATATTCAGGCGATGGGCGAAGCGATTGCCGATGGTATCCCGCTGATCGGTTATACCACGTGGGGCTGCATCGATTTGGTGGCGGCCTCGACCGGCGAAATGAGTAAGCGTTATGGGTTTGTTTATGTCGATCGTGATGACAAAGGCAACGGCAGCCTGGAACGCATCCGCAAAAAATCATTCTGGTGGTACAAGCAAGTGATCGCCAGCAACGGGCGGAATCTGGAGGCGCTGTAAATAAGTGGTCGCCATGAATGGCGTAATGCCGATCAGTTAAGCGCCGTTTCAAATCACCGCACCTTCCGTAGCGGCGCGATTTATCGCGCAATGAATTGCGCCGCTACAATGTGTGCTCTCGGTGATGAGGGTTTCATGTCTTAACTGACGAGCATTACTCCATGAATGGCGACCCTACTTAATGATTGGCCACGCTTGTTGCGGGAACAGATAGAGCCGAATACTGAACAGATGGAACAGCGGCGTCAGCACCCTTTCGTCGCGCTTCGCCAGTTGTTCCAGCTTCAGCAACAGTAAATCCAGCTCATCCTGCAAATCCGCATGCGGTGGGGTTTGCAGTGACTTCAGGCGGCGTTTGAGAAACAGCGCCAGCTCATGAAACATCTGTCCACTATCCAGATGATATTGCTGCAGCAGCTCTTTGTGGCGCGCGTAATAATCAAAGCTATTCACGCCCAGCCACACTTCCTTGAGCAACATGCCAGCTGAACGCATATCGGGATGCGGATCGAGCCGTAAGCGCGGCAACACCACATTCACTTTATCCAGCATCAGGCTGATAAAACGTTGCCGTCCCAGCAGTGACGAACCGTTTCGTTCGGTCTCTTTAATAAAGCGCAACAGCTCGCGCAGACCTTGTCGCACGGCGCGGCGCGCGGTCCATGATGGGCGTTTGTTACGCATGATGGCGGTGATGATTACCGCAAACATCACGCCCGCCATGGTGGCAATCGCGTTATTGATTAGCAGGACCAAATCGGGTTTTAAATGGTGGCCGAGGCCGATAAAGCCGGGGATCTGAATCGCTACGCTCAGGCCTATCATGTTGGTCGAGGGCCGCGCGATCATCAGCGCCAGAATCATCAGTCCGGGTGCAAGACAAATCATCAGCGCTTCAAACGAGGTGGCTTGCGGCAGCAGCAGCGCCACATAAATTACGCTGATAATGATCGCCACGATTACGCCACGTACAAACAGCTTCATTGAAGTTAGCGGCGTATCCTGGCTGGCGAGCAATGAGCAGAGAATCGCCGCCATCACCGGTGCCGATGCGCCATCACGCCAGCCTGATCCCATCCACAGCAAGCAGGAACCGAAGGTGGCACAGAACGCGGTTAGCGCCGAAAGCCGAATTAACCCTTTATCGAAAAAGCGGTGCGTGCGTTTGCCGCGCGCCAGTGTGGTGTCGCCCGACAGGTCGCTTACCAATCCACCAACGCTTTGATAGGCCCCGGCAATACGGACAAAATCCGCCAGCCGTTCCATTAATCCGGTAAAAAGCAGCCAGTTTTCAGTAGGCAAGTCGCCGTTTTGCCAGGCGAGGTTAAGTTCAGCCTGACAAGCGCTTAACGTCTGCTGGATGCCGCCGGTTTCCCCTACCGCTTCACCATCATTGAGCCACTGTAGAAACAGCTGAAAGGTTTGCGCCACGTTTTCCGGAAAGGCGATCTGCAGTATCGAGAGCCGCTGCAGGCGCATCTCGATAGCCGTGAGAGTCGGGATCAAATAGGAGAGATGTTGATACTGCACGCTAACCAGGCGAATCAGTCTCCGCGCGGCGTCACCTTCATAAACGCAGTGGGTGATCAGCACTTCCACCTGCTGCGGATGCGTTGCCATGCGGATCAGAATATCGTCACGCTCGGGCGAACTATCGCTGGGAATGCCGGAAAGCAAATCGCTGCACAGTTTGCGCGCGTTAAGATACCAGTGGCTGACACTCTGCTCCAACAGACTGCGCATCGATACCGGAAACAACAGCGCATGCACAAGGCTGCTGCAGACGATGCCGAGCGTGATCTCTTCTATACGCGAAATCACCGTGCTGGTGATCGACAGCGGCGTGGTGACTTCCGGAAAACCCATGATCGCCGCGCTGTAACCGGCCAGCATAAACACGTAACTCTTCGGCGTGCGGTCGTGCAGTGACAGATAGAGGCAAACGCTGACCCATAACGAAATGCAGAAACAGAACAGCAGCGGATGCTGAACGGTCGGCGGAAAGATAAAGAAGACGAATACGCCGCCCAATAGTGTCCCCAGCAGACGGAACACCGATTTGGAAATGGTTGAGGCGGAATAGAGCTGTGATGCGAGCAATACCGTGGTCACCGCCCACGCCGGTTTATCCAGATTCAGTTCGAGTGCGAAATAGAGTGCCAGAAAGGCGGCCAGACAGGTTTTTACAGCAAAAAAAACGGCGTTTTTTGAAAACCACTGCATGACACGGTGACCAGGATGTACTGAATGTTGCGTATCCTGCCAGAATGTGAAAAAGCCTCACCTCGATAAATATGTCGAATTATTTCGTAATCGAAAACCATGTTCATCGCGCGGTTTGCACGTGGCGCAGATGCGTAAGCACGGCTAATGAAAATCCACGTTAAAGATGCGGTTTTGTCGCTAATTTATCCGGCATCAGCGATTTAAGCCGTTTTAACGCGTAGCAGTTATCAGGCCGATAAATGTGTGCTGGATCACACTTTGGTGAAGTGCGCCCTTTTTGGTCGTTTATCCATAAAATAATTTCGCGCAATGCCGTCTACAAATATCGCAGAAATTTGTGGAATGCTCGGGTGAGTATTTTCGAGAAAAGTCGCCATGAATAGCGACCCTACGAACTGTAAGTACATTTTTAACCGTAGCGGTGCTACTATTTGCGCGCTGAATAATGCGAAGAACTCTCGGGAACGCAGTATGTTACGTAAACATCAACTTCATCGGGAAGCCGACGTCCTGCTCTCCCTGCTCCATATCTGCAAAATCGTCGTAACTGCCCTATTTCTGCTGCTGTTTATTTCTCGCTCAGCAATTGCTGAAATAAAAGACGATAAAGCCAATCGCATTGTCAGCGGTATTATTAGTTTTACCCATTGGCCGGGTTTAACCGGCGCGCCGCAACTCTGCGTATTTTCCTCCGCGCAACATCTCTCATTGCCACAAAATAGTGTGCCTTCAGCCGTTCCGTTTAGCGTGATTTATCTCGCCAGTGAAAGTGAACTGGCAACGCAGCATTGCGATGCGGTCTATTTTGGCGATCAGACGCCGCAACAACAGGTTGAACTTTTTAATCACCTCAAAGGTAAGGCGGTATTAACCCTCGCTGAAAACAATGCGGAATGTACCATTGGCGCCGCCTTCTGCCTGATTTTTAAACCCGACCACACGCTGTTCTCAGTCAACCTTGATTCGCTAGCCAGGAGCGGCGTCAAGGTGAGTCCGGACGTACTGTTGCTGTCCCGCAATGGAAGCAAATAAGATGAAAATAGAAAATTCACTAAATGACAAATCATCGATTCGTAACAAGCTGCGCAAGATTAGCACCATCAACTCTGCGGTGATTTTATTGCTGTGCTGGCTGCTGCTCTCATCGACTTCCCTGCTGTTTATTAAAAGCTACGAGAAAAGAAATCTGGAATTAATTGCCGCCACGCTCAGCACCACGCTGACGGCCGCCACGGTATTTGAAGACAGCTACGACGCGCATAATAAAATCGCGCGCCTCGGCAATGAAGGCATGTTCGATTCCGCCAAACTGGTGACTGACGATCACACTGTTTTAGTTGACTGGCATGATCGACAAGAACAGACCGGCTGGTATCCGCGATTATTACGTGAGTGGATTTATCTTAAACCGCTCAGCGTTAATATTAACCACTCGGAAGCCAATGTCGGTACGCTGACGCTGGAAGGCACCGTTACCGGTGCGGCCGATTTCATCCGTTATTCGCTGATGATTCTGACCAGCGGCATGCTGTGCGTGTTAATCATCTCCTTCCTGCTGAGTGAATTTCTCCATCGCGGCATACTTGCCTCGTTGCGTAATATCACCAGCTCGATCCACTACGTGATCCATTCCGGTGATTTTTCCTTACGTATCCCGGAAAGCCCGACGCGCGAATTTCAGCTGTTTTCCAATGACCTCAACTCGTTGCTGACAGAGATGCAGACGCTGCAGGCTTCTCTGATCCGCGATAATCGCACGCTGGCCGCCAAAGCGCTGGAAGACCCGCTAACCGGCCTCGCCAATCGCGCCGCCTTTGTGGCGCGTCTAACTCAACTGCTCGATCAGCAACTGGCGAAAGAGCGCTTTGTTTTGCTGTTTCTCGATGGCGATCGCTTTAAAAGCATCAATGATAACTGGGGCCATGCCGCCGGTGATGAAGTACTGAAAGCGATTGGTTCGCGCCTTTCCGCATTGGCGTATAAACAGGATTTAGTCGCGCGTTTAGGCGGCGATGAGTTTGCCATGCTGGTGAGCAGCCGCGCCAGCGAGGCGCAATTGCAGTTGCTGATGCAGGATATTAATGAAGCCATCAGCCAGAAAATTGTTATTGCTGAAGGCACTCCGATTTCCACCTCGGTGACCATTGGCTACGCCTGGTCGCAGCACGGCGATACGGTTGAGTCGATTCTGGAACGCGCAGATATGAACATGTACAAAAATAAGGGAAAGAGTAAGGTGCGGAGATGAAGATGAAAATTTTCCTGATGGTGTGTGTGCTGGCGCTGGTCGGTTGCCAGGCAAAGGGACGTTTCAGCGATGAACAGATCGCAGCGATGCGTAATGCCGGTTTCAGCCAAAATAGCGAAGGTTGGGGATTAGGTTTGTCGGACAAAATTCTGTTTGGCGTCAACGAATCTGAACTCACTCCCGCCAGTAAAAACACCATTCAGACAATGGCGAAAAATCTGGCGACGACCGGCATTAAGCATGTGCGTATTGATGGTCATACCGATAATTACGGCAAAGCGGATTACAACCAGCAGCTGTCGTTGAAAAGAGCCAACGCCGTTGCGACACAATGGGCGCAAGGCGCGGGAATTCCGCGCGAAAATATCGTTACGCGCGGCTTAGGAATGAGCGCGCCGATTGCCAGCAACAATAACCCGCAGGGCCGGGCGCAAAACCGCCGCGTGGCGATTGTGATTACGGCGCCGTGATGATCTGGCGCTCGACTGCATAATCGTACAAACGGTCGCGCGCTAAATTCTTCATCTTCACTTCGCACATAATATCGAAGGCATCAAACGACAGCGCCCAATCATTTAAGCTTTGATTGAAGTAATAATCGGCATGGGCGCGAAGTTTGGTTTTCGACACCGCTAAATCCTGCTGATCCGGGAAAACGTGATCGGGAATCAAACCTTCCTGCGCAATCGAATAGTGCAAAACTGGCCGCACACCGCGCCACGACGCTTTTATCAGCGCGATGCGCGCATCATCAGCCTGAATATAGTGATTCTCTTTCACCCAATGATGGTGAATATCCAGCACTACCGGACACAACTCACGCGCCTGCAACACATCGTCCAGCGAACAGGATATTTCATCATTCTCCACCGTCAGCATATTGCGCGCTTCAGGGGTGAGCCGCAGAAACGCGGCGCGGAATCCATCAAAGCCTTTTTTGCCGTTCATATGGATGTTGATTTTGAAATCCTGAAACTGTCGGCCATAACCCATTAATACCGCACAGGTGGCGTGATACTCCACATCCTCAATCGCGCGATCGACCACGCCGTCATTATCGGAGGCCAGCACCGTATATTGGCCGGGGTGGAATGAAAGCCGAATATTATTAGCGCGCGCCAGCTCGCCGCAGCGGCGCAGTAACGGCGTAAGATCGGGCAATAATTCACCATATAACTGCATTGCTTGCGGCACCGTGTAAAGCGGCAATAGATCGCTGCCGATGCGCATCATGCGCAGCGCGTCGGGCTGCGTGGCCAGCTTTTCAAGCGTGAGAGTGAGATTTTGCAGATTGTTTTGCGCCAGTTGGTTCAGCAGCGTGATGCGTGATTCATCATCGAGGCCGAGAAAGCGCGTGCGGGTGGTGCTTTTGAAGGGATACGGCTGTTTAGCCTGTTGATCCAGATACTTACAAGCAAAGCCTAATTTCATTTCATCCCCCGTTTAATCAGCGTGAAAGTGTAGCTGCGATCGGAGAAAGTGCCAGGTGCGCATCGCGGCGCACCTGGCTGACATCATACGTCTGGGAAGGTCATATTGCTGCCCGGCGCTTCACGATGCAGATGGATAAAGTTCAGGTGACGTTCGTACTGATCGAGAATATCGATGATCACCTGCTCTTTGTTGTAGTCCATCAAATCATTGCCCTGGCTGCCTTCCAGCAAGAAGGTTTCCAGGCGGTAATAGGTCGATTTACCGCTACGTGCGCGATAGGTAAAGCCCGGTACCGAATACTGCTGTGGCCAGATTTGATAAACGAAATCCTGCTCCTCGCCCAACAACACGCGCAGATCAAGGTGGCCCAGCGGCTGCCCCTCTTCTGGCTCGGCACGCTCCAGCGATACACGTCCACCGCGCAGCTCCAGCTCTTTCGCCACATCCTGCATCGCCGGGAACAGCACCTCTTCCATCATCTTCTGCGTATAGCGCGTGCCCGGATAGTTCATCAGACGCGACAGGCGCTTCTTCCAGCTCAGGCGATCGTTACTGGCCGGAATGTACGGCGCAGTGTCGCGGCTGGCGCTGGCGCGGCGGTGATCTTCCACCTTCAGCGATTTGTACAGCCCGGCCATCACAAAGAAGATCACAAAGCTAAACGGTAAGCCCATGATCACCGTGGCGTTTTGCAGGGCAGAAATCCCGTTGGTCATCAGCATGCCCATCGTTAGCACACCAATCGCAATCGACCAGAAGATACGCAGCCAGTTCGGTGCATCGCTGTTGATGTCTTTCAGCTTCGAGGTGAAGTTACCCAGCACCAGCGAACCGGAATCCGCCGACGTCACGTAGAACAGCATGCCGGTGATGGTGGCCACCGAAGCACTGAATTTAAACGCCGGATACTGCGCCAGCAGGCTATAGAAGCCGCGTTCGGCATGCGCCATCACTTCCTGCGCAAAGCCGGCATCGCCGTGAATGATTTCATACAGCGCCGCGTTACCAAACACCGACAGCCACAGCAGCGTAAAGGTGAACGGAATAATCAGCGTACCCAACACGAACTCACGAATGGTACGACCGCGCGAAATACGTGCGAGGAACAGACCGACAAACGGCGACCAGGCAACCCACCACGCCCAGAAGAACAGCGTCCAGCTATTCATCCACTCGCGTGGCTGATCGAAGGCGAAGGTATTCAACGTCATGCCCATAAAGCGATTGATGTAATCACCAACGTTCAGCACCAGTGCGTTGAGCAGGAAATCGGTTTTGCCCATAAACAGCACGAACAGAATTAAGCCCAGCGCCAGCGCGACGTTCAGCTCAGAAAGAATACGGATGCCTTTATCCACGCCGGATGTTACTGAGATGGTGGCGATGATCACTGACAGCACAATCAGCGCGGCCTGCGCCGTGAAACCTTCCGGCACATCGAACAGCACGTTGAGGCCGTAGTTCAGCTGCACCACACCAATCCCCAACGTGGTGGCGATTCCAAAGATGGTGCCGATCACCGCGGCGATATCCACCGTGTGACCAATAGGGCCATTAATGCGTTTGCCGAAAATCGGATAGAGCGCCGAACGGATGGTGAGCGGCAGGTTGTAGCGATAGCTGAAGTAGCCGAGCGCGATGCCCATTAATGCGTACATCGACCAGCCGGTGACGCCGTAGTGGAACAGCGTCCACACCATCGCCTGACGCGCGGCTTCCATGGTCTGCCCTGCACCTTCTGGCGGCTGCATATATTGGGTTACCGGCTCGGCAACCGAGAAGAACATCAGGTCAATACCGATGCCGGCGGCAAACAGCATCGCCGACCAGCTCAGTAAGCTGAACTCGGGTTTAGATTGCTCCGGCCCCAGCTTGATAGCGCCGTAGCGCGAACACGCCATGTAGATGACGAACACGATGTACAGCGTGGCAGCGAGCATGTAGTACCAGCCAAACGTGGAGGTGACCCAGTTAACGGCGGTCAGAAGCCAGCTGGCAGCGAGTTCGCTGTAAAAAATCGTGACAAGTGAAAATGTCAGAATCAGTCCGGCGGAGGTGTAAAACACCACAGGATTGATTCTGTCTTTTTCACTGGCAGGTGGATTAATCATCGATTACCTCTGGTTAATTTCCTGTAGTACGTGCCAAAGAAGCTCGCCGAGATCACCATTAACGGCATCCCGACGAGGCAAAATGCGGTTTTCGTGGGATGCGCGTGCATACGCATCCGCTGAGTCCCTTCGCTTCCCCGCTTCGTTTTTGTAACAATCCAAGCACAGCATCCTAACAAATTTCTTTTTTATATTGAACGTGCAATCAAAAAAAGTTTTAATAGTGTTCTAAGATTGAAGTGGAGCTGGAGTGTTATGCCAAAGGTGGGAATGCAGCCGATACGTCGTCGGCAACTGATTGATGCGACCCTGAGCACCATCAACGAAGTCGGGATCAACGATGCCACCATTGCGCAGATTGCGCGACGTGCTGGCGTATCGACAGGCATCATTAGCCACTACTTCAAAGACAAGAACGGTCTGCTGGAAGCCACAATGCGTGACGTAACACGTCAGCTACGTGATGCGGTAGCAGCAAGGTTAAAACCGCTAGCAGACGCCACAACGGAAGCGCGCCTGCTGGCGATTGTGGAAGGCAACTTTGATGATTCGCAGGTGCACAGCGCCGCAATGAAAGCCTGGCTGGATTTCTGGGCCAGCAGCATGCATCAGCCACAGTTGGGCCGCTTAGAACGCGTGAGCAGCCGTCGCCTGTTTTCCACATTGGCAGCCGAGTTTCGTCGCGTTATCCCGCGCGAAAAGGCGCGTCTGGCGGCACATGGCCTCGCGTCATTGATTGATGGCCTGTGGCTGCGCGCGGCGCTCAGCGGCAAACCGTTCGATTTGGCTATCGCCAGACAGCTCACCACCCAATTCATTCGTCAGCAATTGGCTGACCAGAATCACTGAGGAAGGAGAAATCATGTCCCGATTCACCGAGCAACACCTTTATATTGATGGCGCATTGGTTCCCGCTGCGGCAGGTAAGACATTCCAGACCATCAACCCGGCGAACGGCGAAGTGCTGGCCGACGTGCATGAAGCGGAACGCGCAGACGTTGATCGCGCTGTTGCCGCCGCGAAAAAAGGCCAGAAAATCTGGGCGGCGATGACCGCGATGGAACGTTCACGCATTCTGCGCCGTGCGGTTGATATTCTGCGTGAGCGCAATGACGAACTGGCCGCGCTGGAAACCCTCGACACCGGCAAACCGCTGAGCGAAACCCAATACGTGGACATCGTCACCGGTGCCGACGTGCTCGAGTACTACGCGGGCTTGATTCCTTCTCTGGAAGGCCAGCAGATCCCGCTGCGCGATACCTCGTTCGTTTACACCCGCCGCGAACCGCTGGGCGTGGTGGCCGGGATCGGTGCGTGGAACTATCCGATTCAGATCGCGCTGTGGAAATCCGCGCCAGCATTGGCCGCCGGTAACGCGATGATCTTCAAACCCAGCGAAGTCACGCCGCTGACCGCGCTGAAACTGGCGGAAATCTATACTGAAGCGGGCGTGCCGAACGGCGTGTTCAACGTGTTGAACGGTCGCGGCGCGGTCACCGGCCAGCTGCTTACCGATCATCCGGGCATCGATAAAGTCTCCTTCACCGGCGGCGTTGCCAGCGGTAAGAAAGTGATGGCCAATGCGGCCGGTTCGACGCTGAAAGATGTCACCATGGAGCTGGGCGGCAAATCTCCGCTGATCATTTTCGATGACGCTGACCTCGATCTCGCCGCTGACATCGCGATGATGGCGAACTTCTACAGCTCGGGCCAGGTTTGCACCAACGGCACGCGCGTGTTTATCCCAGCTAATTTGCAAGCGGCGTTTGAAGCCAAAATCGCTGAGCGCGTGGCGCGTATTAAGGCCGGCGATCTCAACCATCCAGATACCAACTTCGGTCCGCTGGTGAGCTTCGCGCATCGCGACAACGTGATGCGCTTTATTGAATCCGGCATCAGCGAAGGTGCGCGCCTGCTGTGCGGCGGTAAACGTCTGAGCGGTGCGGCTTTCGATAACGGCGCATGGGTGGAACCGACCGTGTTCACCGACTGCCGCGATGAGATGACCATTGTGCGTGAAGAGATCTTCGGGCCAGTGATGTCGATTCTGACTTATGAAAGCGAAGAAGAAGTGGTTCGCCGCGCCAACGCCACCGAATTTGGCCTGGCGGCCGGTGTGGTAACCCAGGATCTTAACCGCGCGCACCGCGTAATTCACCAGATTGAAGCGGGCATTTGCTGGATCAATACCTGGGGCGAATCTGACGCCGCAATGCCGGTGGGCGGTTACAAACATTCGGGTGTGGGCCGTGAAAATGGCCTGATGACGCTGCAAAACTACACGCAGGTGAAATCTGTGCAGCTCGAAATGACCCGTTTTCAGTCCGTATTTTAATTTTGGCTTTTAACCTGAGGAACGACTAATGGAATTTGATTACATCATTATCGGAGCCGGATCCGCAGGGAACGTTTTGGCAACAAGACTGACCGAAGATAGCAGCGTCAATGTGCTGCTTTTAGAAGCCGGCGGCCCAGATTACCGCTTCGACTTCCGCACGCAGATGCCTGCGGCGCTGGCGTTCCCGCTGCAGGGAAAACGCTACAACTGGGCGTATGAAACTGAACCTGAGCCGTACATGAACAACCGCCGAATGGAGTGCGGCCGCGGTAAAGGTTTGGGCGGTTCGTCGCTGATCAACGGCATGTGCTACATCCGTGGTAACGCGATGGACCTCGATAACTGGGCCAGGGAGCCTGGTCTGGAAAACTGGAGCTACCTGAACTGCCTGCCCTACTATCGCAAATCAGAAACGCGCGATATCGGTGCCAATGATTATCACGGCGGCGAAGGTCCGGTGAGCATCACCACCTGTAAACCTGATAACAATCCGCTGTTTGCGGCGATGATTGAAGCCGGCGTGCAGGCAGGTTATCCGCGCACTGATGACCTGAATGGCTATCAGCAGGAAGGTTTCGGGCCAATGGATCGCTTTGTGACGCCGAAAGGTCGCCGCTCCAGCACCGCGCGCGGTTATCTCGATACCGCGAAAACCCGTCCGAACCTGAAAATCGTCACCCATGCGACCACCGACCGCATTCTGTTTGAAGGTAAACGCGCAGTTGGCGTGCAGTATCTGCTGGGTTCCAGCAATACCTCGCACCAGGCGCATGCACGTCGTGAAGTGCTGCTGTGCGCCGGAGCCATCGCCTCGCCGCAGATTCTGCAGCGTTCCGGAGTCGGATCCGCTGAATTGCTGAAACAGTTCGATATCCCGCTGGTGCATGATTTGCCGGGCGTGGGTGAGAACTTGCAGGATCACCTCGAAATGTACCTGCAATATGAGTGCAAAGAGCCAGTTTCGCTCTACCCGGCCTTGAAGTGGTGGAACCAGCCGAAAATCGGTGCGGAGTGGCTGTTTAATGGCACCGGCGTCGGTGCCAGCAACCACTTTGAAGGCGGCGGCTTTATCCGCAGCCGTGAAGAGTTCAGCTGGCCGAATATTCAGTATCACTTCCTGCCGGTGGCGATTAACTACAACGGCTCGAACGCGGTGGAAGCGCACGGCTTCCAGTGCCACGTTGGTTCGATGCGCTCACCGAGCCGCGGTCATGTACGCCTGAAATCACGCGATCCGCGTCGTCATCCAGCGATTCTGTTCAACTACATGTCACATGAGCAGGATTGGCAGGAGTTCCGCGATGCGATTCGTATCACGCGCCAGATCATCAACCAGCCGGCGCTGGATAAATATCGCGGTAAAGAGATCAGCCCAGGCCTGGATTGCCAGACCGATGAACAGCTGGATGAGTTTGTGCGAAATCACGGCGAAACGGCTTATCACCCGTGTGGCACCTGTAAAATGGGTAACGACGAGATGTCTGTCGTCGATGGTGAAGGCCGCGTTCACGGCGTTGAAGCCCTGCGCGTGGTAGATGCTTCAATCATGCCGCTGATCATCACCGGTAACCTGAACGCGACGACCATCATGATCGGCGAGAAAATCGCAGATAACATTCGTGGTCGACAGCCGCTGCCGCGCAGCGAAGCGGATTACTTTGTTGCCGGTGATAAACCGGTCCGCACTGAACCGATGCGTGGTTGAGGTTGATTTAGGGGCGACGTTGGTCGCCCTTTTCTTTGGTGGCTAACTAGCCCAATCCTGAAGATCAAAATCCACTACCCGAGCGAATACCCGCGTATTGTTAGTGACTAAAATTGTGCCTGCCGCAATGGCATGTCCGGCGATCGCCGCATCATTAGCACCAATCGGAGTACCAGACACATCCAAGGACATTGTCACTTTCGTCGTAGCATCTTTAGCCGCGTTTCACTGTCACAACGACAACCGCACTGCTGCCAGGCTCACGATTAAGGAAACAAGTAAAAGTATGTTGTAACTACAAACCTTAATGCTTTTCCCGTCGCATTTGTTCATACATAGCACCGCCCTCTTCATCTTTTCTGCTGATTTTTCTGCTTCAATAAATCGCCAATTTCATGAGGAGCTGCCATGGAGCGCCGCCATTTTTTGTCGTATCTCACTCTTTCCGCGCTGACAGTGCGCAGCGGGCTAATCTGGGCTGCTTCGAAACGCGTAACAACTCAAATCTTGCCGCTATGGCCAGATTTACCGCCGGGCGGTGGCGGTCCTGCTGGCGATCTGGTGATTTCTACCAAAGGCGCGCAGCGTAATATCGTACAGCCCACACTCACCTTATTAACGCCGCCCTCGCCTAATGGTCGCGCGGTATTGATTGCCGCAGGTGGCGGCTATTCGCGCATTGAAATGGGTAAAGAAGCCTGGCCTGCCGCAGCCTGGCTGACGGCGCGCGGATATACCGTTTATGTGCTGAGTTATCGTTTACCGCATGAAGGCTGGAAAGATGGTGCGATGGTTTCACTGCAGGATGCACAGCGCGCGCTGCGCCTGGTGCGGCAACGGGAAAAATATGTCAGCGTGTTGGGCTTTTCCGCTGGCGGTCATCTGCTCGGTATGACGGTCACGCGAGCAGATTTTCGATCTTACAGGGCAACCGATACCCTGGATAACCTGCCCGCCACGGCCGATCGCGCGGCGCTGATCTATCCCGTCATCACGCTGGAAGCGCCTTACACCCACACTTCAACCCATAAAATGCTGGTTGGCAACCACGCGCCCGCCAGTGAAAACGCAGCATGGTCAGTGCAGGAGTTTGTCAATCCGCAATCGCCGCCCTTCTTTCTGGTGCAGGCAGAGGACGATCCGATCTCCGATCCGCATAACACGCTGATTATGTCTGACGCCTGTAAGCGTGAGCATGTGCCGGTTGAGATGCATCGCTACAGCAGCGGCGGACATGGATTTGGTATGGGCAGGCCCGGCACGCCGACCATGGCGTGGCCAGAGCACTATGAAAAGTGGTTAAAGAGCTAATCCACCTCAACCGTTTGCTTGCTAATTAATCCCGCCAGCAGGGTCTGCGAACTGGCTACGGCACCAAAAATCCCGCCCTGCATATGGATCATGCTGAGCGCCGCTTCGTGGTGTTTCAGCTCCGTCGCCGCGCAGCAATCTGACAACACCAAACACTCAAAGCCGCGATCGTTAGCCTCGCGCAGTGTGGTGTGGACGCAGACATCAGTGGTGATGCCGCTGATGATCAGATTGCGAATGCCGCGGCTACGCAGAATCAGTTCGAGATCGGTAGCGTAAAACGAGCCTTTGCCCGGTTTATCGATGATGACTTCTCCCGGCAATGGCGCCAGTTCCGGGATAATTTCCCAGCCCGGTTCACCGCGCACCAGAATGCGCCCGCACGGACCGGGCGCGCCGATTTCCGCCTGCATGCGCCTGGATCGCCAACGCTTATTTGCGGGCAGATCACTTAAATCCGGCCGATGCCCTTCGCGCGTATGGATGATCGGGAAGCCCAACTCGCGCATCGTTGCCAGCACCTGCTGCAGCGGTTTGATAGGCGCGCGCGTTAAGGCAATATCGTAGCCCATGCTATCGACGTAACCGCCTTTACCGCAGAAATCGGTTTGCATATCGATAACGATCAGTGCGGTATCCTGCGGGCTGCAGCGACCGTCATACGGCCACGAGTAAGGGGTTGAATCAATGGCGTAATCAGGCATTTTTTTCCTCCATCACCGTTACTGTGCTTTCACCTTTTAGTTTCACAATCAGCGTATAGCTGGCGGCAGCAGTCACCAGGCCAATCACCGCTTCACCGAACTGTGGGAAGGCGATGTGCGCAATCACCGCACACAAGCTACCAATCGCCCAGGCGGCAAAGGCGCTACCGCGCATGCGGCGCAATTGGCGCTGTTCGCTGATTTTGGCCATGAAGATCAAATCGACAATCATCACCGCGCCAAACGGCGGCACCACGATGCCGAGCAAGCTCAGCCATTCGAGGAAATAGGACCACACGCCAGCCAGCGCCAGCGCCCCGCCAATCACGCCAAGGATCACCGTCCACAGACGCATTTTGCTGCTGAACAGATGACTAAAGCCGACTGCGCCGTTATACAGACAGTGCGTACACACCGAACCGAGATTGATAAACACAAACAGGAAAGCAATCACCGACAGCAGCATGCCGTGCCCCATTAGCATTGGCAGGAAGTTGCCGCCGTTACTCGCCGGATCAACCGCCGCGCCCACCGCCACAATCACCACGCCAAACAGATAAGAGATAACGTTCGCCACCGGGAACGCTGAGAACGCGGCAATCACCGCCGATTTACCGTCTTTTGACCAGCGGGTGAAATCTGCCGTCATGGTGCCGGAATCGGCGAAACCGGCCACCACCATGGTGACGGCGGTGCCCATGCTCATTGCGCCCACTGCGCTGCTGCTGCCGGTAAACTGCGTGATGGTGCTGAAATCGTGATCCTTACTGATCAGCCACAGCGCCACCAATCCCAACACCACGAACAGCGGCGCAGCGATCATGCCGAGCACGGACAATGCGCGCACGCCGAGGAAGGTGATGGCGGTATACAGCACCATGGCAAACGCCGTCACCGCCAGCGCATTCCAGCCAAAGGTTTGGTTGATCACCGTGCCGGTTAACCCGGTCTGGAAGGCGTACCAACCGATCACTACAGTAGAAAGGAAGCCCGAAACCAAAATGTAGCCTTTGGTGCCAAAAGTGCGTTTCGCCTGCAACGCGAAGTTCATGCCGGTATTACCGGCGAACCAGCTCAGCGCACCCACATAGGCAAACAGCACCAGATTTCCCAGCAGAATGGCAATCAGCGCCGGCCAGAAGCCGAGATGCCAGGTAATGATGCCGCCAAATAGCGCATTGGTGAGGATCATCGGGAAACCAAACCACACCGCCGACACCGAACCCGTCGAGTGGCGATGGCTGAGCGGAACCGGTTCATGCTCGAACTCCTGCTCTAAAGCCGGTGAATTTTTGTTAGTCATGGGCAACTCCGATTGAAACAGGTGTGATGTGATTCCAGGGTTGTATGCGCTCGAACGCGGCACTCGCCGCCAGCACCAGGCCATCGTCCAGATGACGACCCACGATTTGCATGCCAATCGGCAATCCGCTGGCGGTAAAGCCCGCAGGAACAGACGCCGCCGGTTGGCCGGTGAAATTGAACGGGAAGCAGAATGAGAGCCAGTGATCGCTGCGCACCATGCGGCCATCGATGATCTCGGGTCCCTGCATATTGAGCGGGAACGGCGGCACCGCCAGCGTCGGCGACAGCAGCAGATCGTAATGCTGCATGAAGCGCCACATCTGGTTACACAGCTTTTTGCGTGCGGTATTGGCGTCGGTAAAAGTTTCAGCGCGCCAGTCATGTTGCAGCATGGCGCTGAGATGCGGTGACATGCGTGCACCCAGTTCGGCGTGCATGTGACGCATGCCGGTGAGATCGCTCTCAAAAGCCACCAGCGCAGCAAAGGTGGCACATTCATCGGCGATACCGGGATCGACTTCATCCAGTTCAGCGCCAAGCTCACGGGCAAAACGACGCGCGGCGTGCGTGACAATGTCACGCACTTCGGGATCAATGGCAATGTAGCCGAAATCCGCGCTGAAAGCGATGCGCAGACCGCTCAGCGGTTTTTCCAGCGAGGCCAGCCAATCCACGTCGTTGCAGGGAATCGAGTGGCGATCGCGCATATCTGGCCCCGCCATCACCGACATCATCAGCGCGCTGTCGCGCACCGAACGCGTCATCGGGCCGATATGCTCCAGCGACTCCCAGCTGGAAACGCCGGGATAACGCTCGTCGCGACAGCCCGGCCATAAGGGTACGCGCCCCATCGACGCTTTCAGGCCAAACACGCCGCAGTGCGCGGCGGGAATTCTTACCGAACCGCCGCCGTCGCTGCCCAGCGCAATCGGACACAGGCGCGCCGCCAATGCCGCTCCGGAACCGGCGCTCGATCCGCCCGGCGTTTTAGAGAGATCCCACGGATTACGCGGTGATGGAAACAGTGGATTGTGCCCAACGCCGCTATAGCCAAACTCCGGTGCGGTGGTTTTCCCCAGCAGCACCGCATCGGCCGCCAGCAGGCGCTCAACGGTGATGTCATCTTCTTCCGGGACAAAATCAGCGTAGGCATGCGATCCAGAAGTGGTTTTCACGCCTGCGGTACAAATCAAGTCTTTCACCGCCAGTGGAACGCCCGCCAGCGCCCCCAGCGTTTCGCCGCGCGCGCGTTTTGCATCAACAGCGGCCGCCTGTTGCAGCGCCAGCTGTGGCGTAGCGGTACAAAACGCCTGAATCTGCGGCTCGCGCTGCTCCATGCGATTGATGGCGGCTTGCGTCACTTCCTGCGCCGAAACGTCTCCGCCGCGAATTAACGCCGCCAGCGTAGTGGCATCTTCATCCAACAGTGCATCAAACATGCGAATACTCCCGATTTATCACTTATCGGAAACGTTGCAGTTTGCGTGCCAGAAAATTCCATAAACGAGGGCGCTAGCGGCCAGGCCAGATGGGATACGCTCTTGGATACAAGATCGAATACTTATGTTTCTTTACAATGCAGCGGTTGCGATAGGAAGCACGAAAATGGCGCAGTCTTGCGCCACCATGGAGAGCGGCTTAACCGGCCGCAGGAATTAACGCATCCACAACCTGTTCGATCACTTCCACCACACGTTTGACGCGCAGCGGGATAAAGCGCGCATCGGGGAATACCGCGTAGAGAAAACGGTCTGGCAGACGATATTGTGGCAAGATGCGTACCAGCGAACCTGATTTTAATGCCTCCTGCACCAGCGGTAACTGCATGCCCCCGACGCCGATGTCCGCCTGCAGCGCCTGCAACAACCCTTCGCTGCTGTTGGCGCGAAACACGGTATTCACGGTTAGCGCGACGGTTTCCTGGTTGGATATCAGACGCAGCGGTGCCTGTTTGTCGATACCGCTAAAGCGAACATGCGGATGCGCGGCTAGCTCTGCCAGCGAGGTAATCGGTGTTGCGCGTACCCGCTCAGGCGCAGCAAACAGCGGCGTTTCAATACGCGCCAGTAAGCGCGCCGGAAACATCTCAGGCGGCATTTCACTCAGGCGCAACGCGATATCCACGCCTTCGCTCACCAGTTCAGCCACACGATCGTCGAGCGCGATGGTCAGATGCAGTTCTGGGTTCGCGCGTTGCAGCGCCAGCAATGGCGGCAGCAAGCGCTGGCCTAATCCGCTGGGTAATTGGATATGCACGCTGCCTTGCAGCGCTTGCTGCGCCGGGCGCAACTGGCTTTCAACGTCCTGCATCGCGGCCAGCAGCGGCTGCATCTGCTGTAAGTATCGCTTGCCCTGCTCGGTCAATTTCATCGCGCGTGTGGTGCGGTGCAACTACACGATGCCGAGTTCCTCCTCCAGCGCCGCGATTTGCTGGCTCACGGCGGATTGCTTCATCCCGCTCAGGCGCGCTGCTGCCGAAAACGATCCGGCTTCCGCCACGCGAAGGAAGGTATTGATGGCGTTGAGTTTATTATTCATTTAATGATTTTTCTGATAAGTGGCATCTGGATAGTGGGATATCAGCAATAAAAATAATAGATAACACTGTGCCTGTCTTGTTCACAGGAGAATCATCATGTCGAAAACACATCACGTCGCGCTGGTCGCGGGCGCAACCGGCATTGTCGGTAGTGAGTTGGTAAAAACACTGCGTCAGCAGGATTGGCAGGTGATCGGCCTGACGCGCCAGCCTGCAATCTCAACGCAGAATATCCCTTTCATCCATGTCGATCTGCTGGATGCGCAGCACAGTGCACAGGCGCTGGCCCCGCTCAATCAGGTCACGCATATTTTCTACAGCGCCTGGCTGAATGCAGCCAACTGGCGTGAAATGGTCGAACCCAACGTGACCATGCTGCGCAATCTGGTGGTTAACATCGATAAAAGCGCGCCGTTGCGCAGCGTTAGTTTGATGCAGGGATACAAAGTGTATGGCGCGCATCTGGGACCGTTCAAAACGCCCGCGCGTGAAAGCGATCCCGGCGTCGCGGGAGCCGAATTCAATGCGCAACAGCTGCGTTGGCTAAGTGACTTTCAGCGCGGTAAAAGCTGGCACTGGCACGCCTTGCGACCCGGTGTGGTCGGCAGCGCGGTACCCGGTAATGCCATGAACCTGGCGCTGAGCATCGCGCTCTACGCATCTCTGTGTAAATCTCAGGGATTACCGCTACGTTTTCCCGGTTCATCGCACGCCTGGCACAGCATGGTCGATCATACCGATGCGGGATTACTCGCGCAGGCCACGCTGTGGGCGGCCAATGCGCCCGGCGCGCGCAATCAGGCTTTCAACGTTAACAACGGCGATTTATGGCGCTGGAGTGAGCTGTGGCCTGCGATTGCCCGCTGGTTTGAACTGGAAAGCGCGCCGGCGGTGAATCTGTCGTTTTCTCAGCTGTTTCAGGATTACCGCGCGCTATGGCAAACCATCGCTATAGAACATCAGCTGATAGAGCCAGATATCTTGCAGCTGAATGATGGGCAGTTTGCCGATTTTGTTTTTGGCTGGGATTACGACATGTTTGGTGATGGCAGCAAATTACGGCGCGCAGGTTTTAACGGCTATCAGGCGACGGATGAGATGTTCTTTGCTCTGTTTGCGCAATTACGCGCAGCACGCATTATCCCTTAACGCTAACAGGGAAGCCTGTGCTCCCCTGTTATTACTTCATTAATGCAGAATGGTTTTGGAGAAAACCTGAATCACCACAATGCCTAACCCGATTAACATCAAGCCCGCCATTGCAGCGAAATCCAGTTTCTGGTTGTAGAAAAAATAAGACATGACCGACACCAAAAATATACCCATTCCGGCCCAGATAGAATAAGCAATGCCGACATTCATCTGTTTAACCACTTGAGATAATCCATAAAATGAAATGGCATAACCTATTACCACAACTACGCTGGGAATAAGGCGTGAGAATCCTTGCGAGGCCTTCATCATGGTTGTGGCAATCGTCTCAGCGACGATGGATATCGCCAGTATCACGTAAACATTATTCATAAAGCCCTCTTAAATGCCCGAGAGTAAACACGCGTTATAGAGTAGCTGTTAGAGGTTGTTTTTCCAACGGATTAAATCGCGCTTCAGTAACGTCAGACCAATCGCCACCACCATAATATCTTTAAAAATAAACGAATCGAGTCCGCCTAACTGCGGTAACAGACTTAAGGTAACTAACCCGGTAAGTATCAACAATCCAGCGCCGATCATACCTAACAGTGGACGTTTAAAGCCTGCGATGAGCAGAATAACCGTCGTCATCTCTACTACGCCCAGGAAATAGCTGCTGCCATGGAGACCGAGGAAGTAGGGAAATATACTCAGCCATGTTTTTATAAATATGGGTTCCAGCGCCTGAACTTCGAATTCAAACCACTTCGCCACACCAAAAACCAGGAAAATAATAATCACCGATAATCGCAATACCATCGGTTCTTTGCTCGCGAGGAAATGGACCACTCGTGAAGTACAGACTTGATTAGCTGTTGTCATAATAAACTCTCCAGTGATTTATGCAGCCAGCTCAATAAGAAATGAGCTGGCATAAAGTCATGGTTCATGATGTCGATTACATCTCAACGCTGTCATATAAGGTGGCGGTGGCATAACCCTGCTGACGCGTATTGATATAGGTCACTCGATAAAAATCACTGCCCGTCATCTCGGCTTTCGCCATTAGTTTTGTCACCAGTTCACTGTGCGTGCCGCCCTGCACGCTGATACTGCCGGAACGCACCACATTTTCACTGCTGTTACGCGTGAGTTCCTGAGCTGCGTTAGAGAAAAATGGGATCAAAACCAAAACTGCGATGATTGCGCTTTTCATAATATCTTCCTTTTGTTAGTGTTCGCTAAAATATATAACGCAACCGAAGAGCAAACGCACCACACTTTATTAGCGAACGCTAAAATATGTGATGGATTTATCAGAAACTTCAGGTGGGAAGGGAGTTATGTCAATGAATGTCAACAAAAAATCAGGCAGACCACGTTTGTTACCCAAAGAAGAGCTGGCGGCGATCATGTTCTCGATCTTTGCTGACAAAGGTTATGAAGCCACCTCACTCAACGATCTTACCCAGGCAACCGGTACCAAGCCCGCCACCTTGTACCAGGCATTTGGTAATAAAGAAGGGATGTTTATCGCTGCGCTTGAACATTACAAAGCGACGTGGCTGCCAGATTTAGAGGCGATTCTTTCCTCTGAAGAATTGAGTTTTAGCAACAAGATTAAGCAGTTCCTGTTTTCGGCATTTAACCTTTTTTCCTGCGAAGGCAAACCGCCAGGCTGCTTGTTGGTGTTTTCCGCGCTCACATTTCGCCCTGAAGCCTCATCGTTAGGCGCGCAGTTATTCAACGAACGTCATGCATTTAAAGCGTGGATAATCGAGGAAGCGCAGCTTGCACAGCAGAACAACACCCTTTCAGGCAAATTATCTCCTGACGAAGCCGCTGAATTTATTCTGACTTTTGAAAGTGGTTTAGCCCTGATGGCGCTGGATAATCCCGACCAGGAAGTGATTAACAGTATGATCGATAAGGTGATCGATGCAGTAATGTGCGAGTGATACTGAGCATTGTGATGTTAAAAACAGCCATATCTCCGCTCACTAAACGCTATATACTCCGGTGCATATCGAATTCAGGAGCTTTTATGCATACCTCTCTTAAGCGGATTATTCTGGCGGAATTACTCACTCTCACCTCGTTTCATAGCTATGCCAGCCGCATCGTCACCGATCAAATTGGTCGTCAGGTGGAGATTCCGGACAGGATTGAACGCGTAGTGGTGCTGCAGCACCAAACTCTGAACCTGCTGGTGCAGCTCAACGCCACCGATAAAATCGTCGGGATTTTGGCGAACTGGAAGCAGCAGTTAGGTGAGGGTTATGCGCAATTAGTGCCGGAACTGACGCACAAAGCGATGCTCGGTGATTTGACGCATGTCGATTTGGAAAAGCTGGTGGCGCTGCATCCGCAGGTGGTGTTTGTCACCAACTATGCGCCGAAAGAGATGATCGACCAGATTTCTGCCCTGGGCATTCCGGTACTGGCGATTTCACTGCGTCACGATGACGCCGGTCAGCAAGGCAAAATCAATCCCAGTATGCAGAATGAAGATCAGGCTTACGATCTCGGCATTAAGGAAGGCATCACGCTGATTGGCAATGTGGTTAACAAGCCAAAGCAGGCGCAGGAACTGATTGATGCCGCCTTTGCCGGACGCAAAATCATCAGCGATCGTTTAAAAAATATGTCTGAACAGCAGCGCGTGCGTGCCTATATGGCGAATCCCGACCTCACCACTTACGGCTCGGGCAAATATACTGGCTTGATGATGGCGCACGCGGGCGCATTCAATGTAGCGGCCGCGACCGTGCAGGGTTTCAAACAGGTCAGCATGGAACAGGTAGTGGCGTGGAATCCGCAAGTGATTTTCGTGCAGGATCGCTATCCCAACGTGGTGCAGGAAATCCAGCAGGATGCGCGCTGGCAAACCATTGACGCGGTGAAGAATCATCGGGTGTGGCTGATGCCGGAATACGCCAAAGCGTGGGGCTATCCGATGCCAGAAGCGATTGGCCTCGGAGAGCTGTGGATGGCGAAAAAGCTCTACCCGGAAAAATTCCGCGACATCAATATGCAACAACAAGCCGATCGCTGGTATCAGCGCTTCTACCAGACGCACTATCATGACCACGCTGAAGATTCTGGCGGCCGGTAGTTTGCGCGCGGCGTGGCCGGATCTGGTGGCGGCATTTATCTCTTCAGCCACAGCGCAGCTCATCTTGCACCAGCATGGTTCTGCATCAGCATGGTTTCCAATCCACGGTTTAAACCGCGATAGCCAACAACACCATGCACAACAGCAGCACATAGATACGCGCATGCCAGACATCGGGCACCGCCGGAATACAGCGCCGGGCAAACACGATCCCGATAAAACCGGCGGCCACCAGCAGCAGTAAAATTTTCAGGCTGATAAAGCCGAGATAACCGCTGACGGGAATCTGCTGCCAGCCGCTGATGGCGTAAGTTATCGCGCCAAAAACGGCGACCGGCAGCGACAGCGGATTGGCCGCGCTGACACAGTCGCGCATGGCATAACCATGACGCCGCAGCAGCGGCACGGTCATTACGCTGCCGCCAACGCCGAGCATGGCGGCGATCACACCAATCATTGTGCCGCCCGCGCTGACGGTCAACCGTGACAACCTTCGCGGTGCAGTGCGGCTAAAGAAGCCTTTCCGCAGCAGGCAATCAGCGATAGTCACCATCATGTAAAGCATAAACAGCCTGCGCACCCAAATGTCGCTCATCACGCCCGCCAGCCACGATCCCATCACCGCTCCGAGCGCGATAAACCAAATTAGCGGCAACAAAGGAACATCATGCAATTTGCCAGCCCGCCAGTTTTGATAACTGGCCCAGCCGGCGTTGAAAATCATCACGGCGGTCGAGGTCGCCACCGCGATATGCATCGCCTGAGCCGCCAGTAACGGCTGCTGCAACAACAATTGATAGACAAACGGCACCACGACAAAACCGCCGCCAAAACCAAACAGCACCGTGGTGATGCCGGTAGCAAAACCCGCCAGCCCAATGATTAACAGCTCGTTCATCGTCTTTCTCTGCGTCATGAAAAGAGTGATGTAGCTTACGCAGCAACCTGCCAGCTTCCCATTTGTGCAGCGCTCAATTACCCTTGCAAATCAGTCAATTTGCGGTGGATGTCGGGGATGCGAAATAGCCACATTGATGAATACGACCATATTGATCGTGACGTGGTGGCGCTGGGCAATGACTACGCGCAGAGATTTGTGCTGCCAGAGCATCGCCATCGTCGCGCGCAGCTGCTGTATGGCGCAACGGGTTTGATGCACGTCGCAACGCAGGCGGGCGAATGGGTGGTACCGCCGCAGCATGCGGTGTGGATTCCGCCAAACACTGCGCACAGCGTTAAGTTTGTGGGTGTTTCTACGCGCAGTCTGTATATCGAGCCGGTTTGTGCGGCAGCTCTGCGTGAAAGCGATCGCTGTCGCGTCATCAGCGTCTCGCCGCTGCTGCGACAGCTATTGATTGAAGCCGTTGAATTACCGCTGTTATACGCATCCGATCGCGATAGAGCGCTGGTGCAGTTGCTGCTGCTTGAGTTAGCGGCGATGCCTGTAAGGGAATTTGATATTCCGCTGCCGCAACATCCGGCGCTGTTGGCGCAATGCCAGAACTTCTTACAAGCACCAACCATTCACGACCCGGCCGAACGTTGGGCCAGCACACTGTTTATGAGTCCCAGCACCTTCCGCCGCCATTTCCTGCAGCAGACCGGTTTGTCTTTTTCCGCCTGGCGACAGCGCGCCTGCGTGGTGACGGCGCTGGCGTGGCTGGTGGCGGGCAAATCCGTTAACGACGTGGCGCTCTCGCTCGACTATGACAGCAGCTCCGCTTTCTCCACCATGTTCCGTCGCGTCACCGGTCAGGCGCCATCATTTTACATCGACCATAACTGAGCAAAGTTTCACCACTCATTTGGCGATTTCAGGCTGAAATCGGCTTTCTGAGGATACGATCTCATGCATAACACACTGAAAATAATCTAATTTCTTTTGAAACAGATACGTGTCGAAATTCAGGCGGTTAACTGCTGCTGCACCGCATCTAAAAACGCCCGCAGCGCCGCCGGTTGCCGTTCGCGTGACATGTAGAGGCCATAGATCGCCAGCGTTTTTGGCTGATAAGCCGGCAGCACGGTTTGTAGCTTTCCATTGTCGAGGGCGTGACGTGCCTCCATTTCCGGCACCATCGCTAAACCGCAACCGGCAATCGCCGCATCACACAACACCGACGAGATACCGGCGCTGAAATTCCCGTGCACTGCCGCTGAGAGGGTTTCGCCCTGCGCATCGGAAAACTGCCAGCTCTGCCCGGCGAAACGGCTGTAATGCAGGCAATTATGCTGTGCGAGATCGGCAGGCGTTTGCGGCGCACCACGCGCCTGCAGATAGCCAGGCGAGGCGCACACCACCGAAACACATTCGCCTAAACGTCGGGCAATGGCGCCAGGTTCGGGATCGTCGGTAATCCGCACCGCCACATCAATGCGTTCGCCGATTAAACTCACCGGTTGATTGTTGATCTCCAGTTCGATACGCACCGCCGGAAAACGCGCGAGAAATGCCGGAATTATCGGGCCCAGAATATGCGTGGCGGTGGAATGTGCGCAGGCGACGCGCAAGGTGCCGTGCGGTTCGCTATCCGCGCCCTGATCGGCAATCTCTTCAGCCAATCTCGCCAGCGCGCGCGATTTTTCGAGGATCTTCTCGCCAGCGGGCGTAATGGTCAGTTTGCGCGATGATCGGTGCAGCAAACGTGCACCGGCCCACTTCTCCATTTCATCCAGATAGCGGCTGACCATCGGCCGCGAAATATCCAATGCACGCGCCGCAGCACTTAAGCTGCCCAGCTCGCAAATGCGGTTAAACACCGTTGCCGCCGTGACTCTGTCCATATTGGCTCCATCTGATCGTTTTATGAAACTGATCATATCCAGTTTCGGGAATTCTACCAGCCAGCAATTTCTCTACAATAAAGCCCTCAAAGACGGCGAGGTGCCGGATAAAGGAAAATTCGATGAAAATGAAAACGTTGACGCTGGCATTGGCCTTTACCGCCCTGCCGGCCTTCGCTGCGCCGCTGAATTTAGACGTGTATAACCCGCAGGAGAACGGCATTTTCCCGGTCTCTTCGACGCTGGTTTCTGGTCCGCATGAAGCGATACTGTTTGATGCGCAGTTCAGCACCAAAGACGGCGAGAAGCTGGTGCAGATGATCAATGCCAGCGGCAAGAAGCTGACGCAGATTGTTATTACCTCCGGCGATCCTGATTTCTATTTTGGTCTGGAACCGATTGTAAAAGCGTTCCCGCAGGTGAAGATCGTGGCAACGCCGGAGGTGGTACAACACATCGAAGCCAGTAAAGCCGCCAAGCTGGCATATTGGGGGCCGCAGATGAAGGACGGCGCGCCAAAGCAGCTGTATGTTCCGCAGGTTACGCATGCCACGACGTTTAAAATTGATGGTGAAACGCTGGAACTGCGTCACGCCAATGATTACGCGGCTTACGTGTGGATCCCGGCGAACAAAGCGATTCTCGGCGGCACCGGCGTGGCTTCCGGCATTCACGTCTGGACCGCCGATACGCAAACGCCTGCCATTCGTCAGCGGTGGCGCAATGTGCTGAGCGAGATGCAAAAGCTGCAACCTAAGCAAGTGATTCCGGGCCATTATCTCGGCGAGCGCCCGGCGGGCGATGCGGCTGTTAGCTTTACCCTGAACTATCTGCAAACCTTTGAGAAAACGCTGCAGCAGCACAAAGGTTCCGCGCAGGTGATCGAGACCATGAAAGCCGCTTATCCGCATCTGCCGGAGGAGAGTTCATTGGATTTGAGCGCCAAAGTTAATACCGGCGAGATGAAGTGGTAAATAATGTTTCAGTGAGTGTGGTCGCCATAAATGGCGACCAGCATCGCAGCAGTAAATCGAGCAAATACAAAGCGCGTTTGATTTGATAGGATTTTGGCCCGAATTTGCGAAATAAGGTGGCGGGTCATGCCCCAAAAAAAGGCGACGCTGATTGGCATGCTGGCCATTCTGCTGTGGAGCGCGATTGTAGGACTGATTAAAAATGTCAGCGAAGGATTCGGCGCGGTAGGCGGCGCGGCGCTTATCTACAGCGCCAGCGCTATTATGCTGATTTTCACCGTAGGCTTGCCAAAGTTGCGCACTTTTCCGCGCAGCTATTTGATTATCGGCAGCGTGCTGTTCGTCTGTTATGAACTCTGCCTGTCACTCTCATTAGGCTTTACCCACAGCGGCCGCCAGGCGATTGAAGTTGGCATGGTCAATTATCTGTGGCCAAGTTTGACCATTGTTTTCGCGGTGATAGTCAATCGACAAAAAACCCATCCGCTGATTATTCCGGGTGTGTTGCTGGCGGTTGCCGGCATTTGTCGCGTGTTGGGCGGCGACCAAGGTTTTTCATTCAGCGAAATCACCCATAACGTGATGGATAATCCGTGGAGTTACGGCCTGGCGCTGAGCGGCGCGATTATCTGGGCGGTGTACTGTGTGGTAACCAAAAAAATTGCTGACGGCAACAATGGGATAACGCTGTTCTTTATCCTGACTGCGCTGACGCTGTGGCTGAAGTTTTTGCTCTCACCGCAGCCGCCGTTTGTGTTATCCGCTGAGGTTTGCATCAGTCTGGCGCTTGCTGCGATGGCGATGGGCTTTGGCTATGCCGCATGGAATGTCGGCATACTGCATGGCAACGTGACCCTTTTGGCCGCTGCGTCCTACTTCATTCCGATCATCTCTTCGATTCTCGCCGCCTTTATTCTGCGCTCGCATTTGACCGTCTCCTTCTGGCAAGGTACCGCGATGGTCAGCCTGGGATCGCTGATGTGCTGGTGGTCAACGCGGGTGCAGCAAGCATAATGCTTATCCTTAGAACAAAATTAACTCGTTAATCCTTTCCTGCACAGATGGCGATCTGTTGCTATTATAGCGACGCAACACACAGCAATGCGTTGCTACGAGAATTTCAGATTGGTAACCTTTACCTGGCCCGCGCTTAGCGGGCTTTTTTTTTGCCGGTTATAAATAACGCGGCTTTTCGGTGCGGAAGCCGAGGCCAATCAAGCGGCCGAACAGATGGCGCAGGAACGGAAAACGGCTGATGATCTGCGGCACTTTGCTTGGTGTGCTGCGTTTGCGCTTGTTGCTGCTCATTTTGATTTGCAGGAATTGGGTGGCGACGGTTGGGAACTGGCGGCGCTGCTGCACTTTTTGCAGATCGTGCAAGGCTACATTGCCCTGCTGCAGCGGTTTGGTCAGCATATTGGCTGCGGCCACCGCATCCTGAATCGCCAGATTAACCCCCACGCCGCCAATCGGCGACATGGCATGCGCAGCATCACCGATACAGAGCACGCCAGGTTTCATCCAGCGATCGAGGCGGTCAATGCGAATCGACAACAGCTTAAGTTTGTCCCACTCATCAACTTCCGCCATGCGCTCTGCACTGAACGGAGCCACCTGCGCCATGGTGCTTTTTAGCGCGTCCAATCCCGCCAGCTTTAACTCGTCGAACTGATTTTTCTGAATGGTGTAGCCGCACTGCCAGTAATCACCACGATCGATAACGACAAAGTTTTGCTTCGGACCTTTATGACCCATGCCGAGTTGCGGATCGTCGGGATGTTTTTCCAGCCGAAACCACAATACATCGCGTGGCGCACCAAAGCTTTTTCCGGTTAATCCGGCTTTGGCTTTGACCTGCGAATTGCGGCCATCCGCACCTACCACTAAAGCGGTGCGTATGATGTGACACTCGTTACCCTGTAACGTTTTTACGCCACTGATTACGCCATTTTCATAAATAAAGTCATTAAATTCGGTGGATTGCAGCAGGGTAAACCCCGGAAATTCGGCGGCTTTTTTAGCGAGAAAATTGAGGAAATCCCACTGCGGCATAAAGGCGATAAAGCGGCACTCAACCGGTAGACGTGAGAAATCGGCCATGGTGATCTCTTCACCCGCCACTTCCGCCTGCAGCTTCTCCGCGCGCTGGTGCGGCAAGGTGAGCAGCTCATCGAGCAATCCCAGCTGGCGCATGATCTCCAGCGTTGAGGGATGAATGGTGTCGCCACGAAAATCGCGCAGGAAGTCGGGGTGTTTTTCAATAACCACGGCGCGTAAGCCCGCGCGCGCCAGTAAATAGCCCAGCATTAATCCCGCCGGGCCGCCGCCAACGATACAACAATCCGCGCTTATCGCGTTTTCCTGTGCTACCTGCATCCTCTGCCTCACGCCAAAAATGATAATCGTTATCATTTATAGCATAACCTTGCGCTAATGTGATGAAACGAACGTCGAGGCCTGATGCGCCGGCGGCACGGCAAAGTTACGCTGCATGCGTTTGATCTCCTCGGCCGGCGGTAAACCGAACAGGCGTTTGAACTCACGATTAAACTGCGAGGCGCTTTCATAGCCCACCGCATGACAGGCCGCAGCCGCCGTCATCTCCTGACGCACCATCAACATGCGCGCCTGATGCAATCGCACCGACTTCACATACTGCATCGGCGGCTGATTGGTGATGCTTTTAAAATGGGTGTGAAAAGTGGGCACGCTCATGCCCGCCAGCGACGCGAGTTGTCCCAGCGTTAGCGGCTGCGCATAGTGCGCGTGAATGTGGCTCAGCGCTTTGCCCACTTTGCCAAATTGGCCTTGCAAGGTTAACGCCGCTCGCAGCGCGCTGCCCTGCGCACCGGTCAGCACGCGATAATAGAGTTCACGCACCAGCGCTGGACCCAGCATCTTCGCATCCAGCGGATGATTTAGCGTTGTGAGAAAGCGCAACACCGTCTCGCGCAACGTCTGATCCATGGGGCTCGACATCATGCTCTGCGCCGCCTGGCTCTCAAACGCCACATCTTGCTGCTCCAGCTGCAACAGCAATTCTGTCGCCACGCTGAAATCGAGATGCAGGTAAATCGCCAACAGCGGATGTTCCGCCGATGCCGCGGTTTCCATGGTAAAAGGCACCGGCACCGCAACCGCCAGATAGTGCTGCTCATCGTAGAGATAAACCTGATCGCCAAAGAAGCCGCGTTTCGATCCCTGACAAACAATCACGATGCCCGGGTCGTACAGCACCGGCGTACGCGCCAGCGGCCGATTGGAACGCAGGATGCGCACGTCCGGCAACGCGGTGAGATTGTAACCTTCCTGCGGCGCTAACGTTGTAAGCAGTTGTACGGTTTGCTGCTGGAGCGTTTCTTTCATCGAATAACATCACCTTCATAATATTAGGCAAGAATTAAACAAGATAAGGCCTTATAGCCGTTTCAGCGCCAGAATATTATGCATCCTCTACTTTTTGAGGAGAAACCGCAAATGTCCAACGTTAAAACATTATTCATCACTGGCGTCAGCAGCGGATTTGGCCGCGCGCTGGCGCAGGTTGCGCTAAATCGTGGCTATCGCGTGGTCGGTACGGTGCGCAATGCTACGGCAAAAGCCGAGTTTGAAAATTTGCATACGGAAAATGCCTTCGCCTATGAATTGGATGTTACCCATTTCGCCGCCATTGAGGCGTTAATTGCCGATGTTGAAACCCGCGTTGGCCCAATTGATGTGCTGGTGAACAACGCCGGTTACGGTCACGAAGGCGTGATGGAGGAATCATCACTGGACGAGATGCGCCGCCAGTTTGACGTTAACGTGTTTGGTGCGGTGGCGATGATTAAAGCGCTGCTGCCCTTTATGCGCCAGCGCCGTCAGGGCCACATTATTAACATCACCTCGATGGGCGGTTTTATCACCCTGCCCGGCATCAGCTATTACTGCGGCAGCAAGTTTGCGCTGGAAGGGATTTCGGAAACCCTCAGCAAAGAGCTGGCGCCGTTCAATATTCATGTGACCGCCGTCGCACCCGGATCGTTTCGCACCGATTGGGCCGGGCGTTCGATGGTGCGCAGCGCACGCAGCATCGCCGATTATGATGCGTTGTTCGACCCGATTCGGCAGGCGCGTGAAGAGAAGAGTGGCAAACAGTTGGGCGATCCGCTTAAAGCCGCCAGCGCGATGCTCGATGTGATCGAAAGCAGCAATCCACCCGCGCATCTGTTGCTGGGCAGCGATGCTTTGGCATTGGTGCGGCAGAAGATGGAATCATTCAGCGCGGAGATTGATCGCTGGGAAGCACTGACGCGATCGACGGATGGCTGATGGAATAATTGCGGTGATATTCAGGTGCGCATGAATGCGCACCCTATAAAATCTCGCCACGCTGACATTCATGGCGACCGGTTTACCCTCAACTAACAGGCATTATTGCAGCACTTCCAACCCCTTTCGCTCGATAAGATTGAGCAATCGCAGTGCTGCGCCGTTAGGTTTTTTCTCTTCTCGTTCCCACTTCACTACCGTCCCCACTGACATGCCGACGTAGGCGGCCAGCATCGCCTGGCTCAGATTATATCGTTGACGTAACTGATTTATTTCATCTCCCGACATCATGTGCAGGACAGGTAGCGAAGCGCGCAATTCACGCAATCTCACACGAGAATCAATTTTTTCTTTTAGCTCATCGGTGACCACGCCAATTTCATTAAAATCCCTGGCGATCTCTTGTAAATCTTTCAGATGATTAACCATCACATTTTACCTCACGCATCTTGCCAGTCTTGATGGCTACTTTTGCTTGTTCTGATGTCATTTCAAATAGTTGTTTGGCCACTTCCTTGTAGAGAGCGAGATCAGATTCAGATATCTCTCGACCACTACTTTTTGAATGCGGATTTAGCATAGCCGTTGACGAAAAAAAGATGTTTTTCAGTTTTAAAGGCTACAACCGCCCGGGCCCCGCCACTTTTTCCAGCAACTAAAGGAATGCGCTTCTTGTAAACTCCCCCGCCGAAACTGGCTTCATAAATCCCTGCCATGACTTCCAGCGCCGCTTTGCATAATTTTGCACTATCGATAGCGTCACCTTTGGTGTTTCTATCGAATGGCTTTAAGACATAAATTGCCATGTGTTCCCTCCGTTCTTAATGAGGACTCTCCTTGTCCTGGCATGAAAACCTATTGTACTAAGTGCAATATATATACTCAAGAACAGCCTTCATCACTTAGCATTGTATGAAATACACTCAACCTCCCTGACCTGTTCATTAAGTGATTGTTAACAATAAATTAGCACTTCTGGCCAAATGACTACGCAACTGATTCGCCATATTCCTGTACATATTAATTAAACTTGTATAAGTTTGATGGCTAAAGTTATACGTCAACCTTGAGGATGGAACCATGCGTCAGGATCGTAACTTTTCCACAGCGTCGGAAGCTATTGCACGCTACTTTAAAGAAGCCTCATTGCCTTCGCAGCAGGAAACGCTGGGGCAGATTGTGGTCGAGATCTTGCGTTCAGGCCGAACGTTAAGCCGTAAAACGCTATGCACCAAGCTGCTGTGCCGTATGGAGCAAGCACGCGGTACTGAAGCGGAAATTCACTATCAGCAATTAATCGGCCTGATGTTTTCCGTAGAACGAGAAGCCTAAATCAGGCGCCGCTGGCCTGAGAATTAACCAAGTGGTTTCCGCCTCATTCAGCTACAGGTTAGACTGAATCCACTTCGTTATTTGCCGCAGGTCTGCCGCGGTAATCAGAGAGAATATATGTACAGAAGTGATGAAGAACGGCTCACCGACATCATCATGGGCGATGCGATTTTACAGTTGCTGAAAAAATCCGGCCCGGTTTCTACTCGCGCGCTGCTTGATAAATTGCGCGTGATGGCTTCGATTGAACGCGATCCGCCGCGCCAGCAAGCGCTGAGCCGTGCGATGTCGGAAGTGATGAATTATATCGAAACCCCGCAGCAGAGCGGAATTGCGATTAAAAACACCGATAACGTTACGCATATTTTCCGCAATCGTGACGGTTCAGGTAATGGAACCAAGCACTAAACGTTGGGCGAATGCTGGTTGATCCGCGTTCGCCCTTTTGTTTTTCAATGTAAACACATCACTCTTGTTTTCTTCGCGCGCCACACTGGACCGGAAAAATCGCCTTTCGCCGAGAGCAGCCTGCTGACTAAGCTTATTCCTGAAATGCAGATGGATGCATTGCAAGATCGGATATTGGTGAAGCGTTATCCTAATAAACCTACATCAACTCAATACCCAAACGCTTGAGCAGCGTGGCCCAAAGCAGAAATAGCAAGATGGTGAGCACGCAACTCGCGAACAACGTCGGCCAGAATCCGAGGCGTTGATAAAGAATTGGAAAGGCGACAAACATCGGCAAGGTCGGCACCACATACCAGAAGGTGTACCACGCGTGACTGGCAATTTTGGCCTGACTTTGGCCTTCCAGCTTCATCCAGATCAGCACCAGCACCGTCACCAAAGGCAGTGCGGCAATCAGCCCGCCAAGGCGATCGCTACGCTTAGCCACTTCAGATATCAGCACTACCATGCCAGCGGTTATGGCGTATTTGGCGATGAGCCAGAGCATCCGATTCCCCTTCCTGCTTCAGGCGATTAATGCCGAATCGCACATCCGCACTGCGACATTTCGCCCGGCACATGTTTGCCGTGATGTGAATGGCGCACCTGCAATTCGCCCTGCTGCCAGGCGTTACTGGCGTCGGCACGGTTTTCCAGCAAACGATTCAGCGCTTCGGCCACCAGCAAATCCCGTCGCTGCGCCCAACTGGTGAGATGCCAGGTTGACGCGCGCGCCTCATCGACATCATCAAAACCCACCACCGCAACATGTGCGCCTTGCGCGAAGTCGCGCACCGCTTGTAACGCGCCGAACGCCAGCACATCACTTTCGCAAAACAGCGCATTGATGCGCTCGGCAGCGCGCGTTTTCTTCAAATACGCCATCATTGCCTGATAAGCCAGTTCGCGATCGTTGCCACCGGCAGAGAGCTCGATATTCAGTTCTTTCTGTTCAGCTTGCAGGCTAGCGACAAAACCGTCCATCTGGCGCGCCGGCGCGCTATTTTCCTGACTGTGCATAAAGCCGAAACGTTGATGACCTTGCGACAGCAGCAGCAATCCCATCTCTTCGCCTGCGTCATAACCATCCGCAATCACAACGTTAGCATCCGCGCTGGCGCTGTGGCTGAGATGAACCGTTGTCGTCTGCGGCAGAATATCGGCCGCCACACTCAGTTCATCGCTAAACAGCGAAGTCAGAAAAACCAAGCCGCCAACAGGAAGTTGAGCCGCATTACGCAGCGCGCTTTGAAAACTTTCGCGGGAATTCGCATTCAGCAGCAGCGTAATAAAACCACGCTCATTCAACTGGCGCGTGACTTCATTAAGCAGCTTTACGGTGTTGGGATTGATGAACTCATCGCTGACAATGCCGACGATATTAGAATTAACGGCCATGAAATGACTCTCCTGCAACTTAGCGTGCGGTAATTATTTGTAGGTAACAAAGTTAAGCATTCCACGTTACCCGAATAATCCGCGAGCGCCAATCGCTGGCCGTTGTTCCTGAGATGAATTTGTTAACGACGCGTCAGCGCCAGGCGTACGCCTAAACCGATAAAGGTGATGCCCACCACACGATCAAGCAATCTCTGCAACATCACATTGCGCGACACCGCGCTAGCCGCGCTGCCAGCAACCAGAGCAAATATCACGTCAGTCATTAAACCCACAACCGCATACGTCAGGCCGAGCAACAGAAACGAGCTGGCATGATGATCGCCATCAACTACCACGAATTGTGGGAAGAAGGAGATGAAAAACAGCAATACTTTTGGGTTGGTAATCGATGTAATAAAACCGCGAACTAATAAGTTGCGCGTATTAGAGCGTGGAATTTCAGCCTGCGGTGTTTTCTCTTCTTCACGGCTAAAAAAGGTTCTCCACACCATCTTACTGCCCAGATAAATTAAATATGCCGCACCAATATATTTAATCACCGTAAATAACAGTGGCGAAGCGGTAATTAGCGCCGTTAATCCGACGGCGCTGGCGATGGCATGCGTGCAACTTCCTAACGCTACGCCACTGGCTGATATCACACCGCTACGTCGTCCATTCGCTACGCTTTGTCCTACGACATAAGCTAAATCCGGTCCCGGTGTAATACACAGCAGAAATACGGATGCGAGGAAAAGCGGAAAGTGCGTGATATCCAGCATAGTGACTCCTTGTAAAGGGTGAATAATTCCAGCACCTATCGTAGCGGCGCAATTAATTGCGCACAATAGAAGTAAGAGACACACAATGATTAAAAATATCGCGATAAATCGCGTAAGGCCGATCAATTAAGTACCGCATCAAATCACCGTACATTTCGTAGCGGCGCGAATTACCGCGCAATAAATTGCGCCGCTACGGTTCACTGCAGTTGCAAATACTCAACTACGCCTCCAGCAAAATCGCGAATCCACCATAGATCATACGCTTACCATCGAACGGCATATTCTCGCCCATCTCTTTCATACGCGGATCGGACATCATTTTGGCATTGGCGGCGTCACGCACTTCCCGCGATGGGTATTCGATCCAGCTGAACACCACCGTTTCGCCCTCTTCGGCTTTTACCGCGCGATAAAAATCGGTCTGCGCGCCTTCGGGAACATCGTCTGCCCAGCACTCGACAACACGCGTGGCGCCAAACTCTTTAAACAGCGGCGCGGCTTTAGCCGCCATGGCACGATAATCCTCCTTATTAGCTTCCGGCACCGCTACGACAAAACCATCTACATACGACATAGCTCGTTACTCCGTCGTCATTTGCGCGGTCAGTAATAACCGCGCATTAATTGTATAAATGATGTGCAACCCGAGCCGAAACAGAGATGAAAATTTGCGCGCTTACTCGCAGATTCTGCGCGCGCCAGACGATTTACGTTACACTGACGCCTTTGATCGTTACGTCACCGAGAAATCTATGCGCATCACCATTGAACCGGCCGATCAGCCGTTTATTCACCGTTTGTTGGGTGAAGAGATTGAGAGTATTGACACCGCATCCACCGATGCCACGTTATTACAGCAGGCGCTACACAGCGCACGACAGCAGAAGAATCACGAAGCCGACCTCGACTGGCGCCGCAACGCGCTGTTTCTGCTACTGTTTGTATTTTTATATGCCGCACTCGGTGCGTCGTTAACGCTGGATCTCACGCCGCAGGCATCGAGCCATAAAAGCCTCGCTTACGCGCTGGAAGCGGTGCCGGTACTGATTGCTTTTTCTGGTTTATTCATCTCGCTGCTGTACGTATTTCTGACTCGCAGTGGCGCTCGACGCTTGCGTAATTGGGAACAGGGAATATTTGTGCTGGAGAAATACAGCGGCGCGAATTTCAGTCGGCAAATTAATGAAATGGGATCACGCACCACTGATTATTCGCAATCGGCAATTAACGTTGTGCTAGCGCTGTTTATTTGTGTGACCTGGGTGGTGATGTATAACTATTTCACGTTCACCACCAGCGGCGTGATTGGCAGCGTGATTTCACTGTTCATCACCACCATGACCTACGTGATTCTGGATATTCAGCTGCTGAAATCCAATTCATCCATTGCTATTGATGAACCGCTGATTCCGGTTGAAGACGAAAAAGAGAAGCCATAAGGATCTCAATGTGCGACATCCCTGTCGCACATATTTCGCTAGAGTTCTTCGCCATTGCTGGCGATGACCCGGCGATACCAATCAAAACTATTCTTCTTCGAGCGGGAAAAATCACCGCTACCATCATCGTTTTTATTTACGTAAATAAAACCATAGCGCTTGCTGTATTGGCCGGTGGTGAAAGATACGCAGTCAATACATCCCCAAGGGGTATATCCCATAAGATCGACACCATCTTCGGTCACAGCTTTCTTCATCTGTTCAATATGCGCCCGCAGATAATCGATGCGGTAGTCATCATTGATCTCGCTTTTTTCATCCATTTTGTCGATGGCACCAAAACCGTTTTCCACCACGAACAGTGGCTTTTCGTAACGCTCATAAAGAATATTCAGCACATAACGCAGCCCGACCGGATCGATCTGCCAGCCCCAATCTGAGGCTTTAACGTGCGGGTTCGGTACGCTGCCCTCAAAGCCAGAAAGCGCCGTCCCGCTGCCGGCATTTTCTTTACTGACCGCATTACTCATGTAATAGCTCAGCCCGATATAATCGGCACAGCCTTCCCGCAGAATCTGCGGATCATCGGGCTCCATTGCAATATGGTATCCCTTGCGTTGCCATTCATTGAGAATATAAGCCGGATAATGACCGCGCATGTGCACGTCACTGAATAGGAATCGCTCCCTCATCGCTTCCTGAGCATACATCACGTCATCCGGATGACAGGAAAACGGATAGAGCGGCACCATGGCGATCATGCAGCCAATTTGTAGTGCAGGATTAATTTCATGTCCCAACTTCACCACTTGAGCACTCGCCACAAATTGATGGTGCAGAACCTGATACATGCACTCTTCAGGATTAGGCTCGTGGGTAAAAATAACGCCCGAGCAGCAATAACCAAACAGCGGAGTTTTCCAGTTGCGCTGATTATTAATTTCGTTGAAGGTCATCCAGTATTTTACTTTGTGCTGGAGGCGTTCAATAACCACCGCACTGAAGCGGACAAAAAATTCCAAAACCTTTCTGCTTTTCCAGCCGCCATATTCGGTGACCAGGAAGTTTGGCATCTCAAAATGGGACAGCGTAATTACCGGTTCAATCCCGTATTTCAGCAGCTCATCGAATAGCGCATCGTAAAAACGCAACCCCTCTTCGTTCGGCTCGGCTTCATCGCCGCGTGGAAAAATACGCGACCAGGCAATTGAGGTGCGGAAGCAGCGGAAGCCCATTTCTGCCAACAGCGCGATATCCTCAGGATAGCGATGGTAAAAGTCTGATGCCTCGTGATTGGCATAAAAGCAGTCATCCTGAATGCCGGCGGTGATGACGCGATCAACACCGTGCGCCCCGCTGGTCAGGACATCGACTATGCTCGGGCCTTTACCGCCTTTATCCCAGGCTCCCTCGACCTGATGAGCGGCAACAGCACCGCCCCACATGAAATTTTCTGGAAATGGCTTATTCATAATCTGTATCTCTATTTATCAGAGGGTGCCAGGCTGCGGCACAGAGCGAATGTCAGGTTGGCTGTTTTCTTTGAATCCCGCGACCCAAGAGAAAACCATGCCCAATATGAAGGCGACGAATATGGATACCAGGAAGCCGAGGAACTGCGTCATGTGCCCCTCTTTAAAGAACACCGGCAGGACGGCAATGCCGGGAATGCAGTAACTCCATGAAACCGCGTTGAAAGCCCCGGCGATCATGCCGCCGGCAGCGCCCGCCAGGCAGCCACAAATCATCGGTCGTTTAAGACGCAGAGCCACACCGTAAATGGCGGGTTCAGTGATGCCGAACAGCGCCGTTACACCCGCAGAGAGCGCCATGCGCTTAAGCTCAGCGTCTTTCGCCTTCAGGTATACGCCCAGCACCGCGCCCGCCATACCGAATACCGCGGAGGCTTGCAGTCCGGTAAAGGTGTCGTAGCCCAGGGTGGCATAGTTACCGACGGTCACTGGCGTGATGCCCCAATGCACGCCCAAGGTAACCAGTGGCATCCAGAAGGCACCAACCACAAATCCGGCAATGGCAGGACTGAGATGATAAAGGGTGTTATAGACGCCACCGATGGCGCCGCCGATCATATTGCCGATCGGACCGAATGCCAGAAGCGTGAACGGAACCATGATGGCGAGGCAGAACATGGGCGTGAACAGGTTGCGTATCACCATCGGAAGCAGGCGCTCGAAGAAACGCTGTACATACGACATGCCCCACACCATCAAAATAATGGGAATCACCGACGAGGTGTAACTCAAGTACTCTACCGGCAGCCCCATAAAGGTCAGCGGCGCGGCATCAAGCGGAATGCCAACGGTCTGCACCATCACCCTTGAAATTTCGGGATTTTCAACCGCGCCCTTCATCAAGGCCTGCACTGCGGGATCGGCTGAGTTGGCGGTAAGGATTTTGTTGGCCGTCAACATACTCAGATAATCCGGCGACACCAGCGCGCAGGCGGAGATAACCGCCGTGAACGGATTGACATTGAATTTTTTGGCGGCGGTAAACGCCACCATCACGGGCAGGAAGGTAAAGCCGGTCCACGAAACGAAGTTAAGGATGCGATAAGTGCCGCTTGCAGGATCCATCAGGTCGATGGCGGTCAGCAGCGAAATGATGCCCTGCAGCACACCGCAGGCTGCCAGCGGATAGAGAAAAGGCGCAAATATGCTGGAGATGATATCCATAATGCGGCTAACCATACCGACATTAGGCGGTGGTACCGCTGTACTTTCGTCGAAAGTGAGTAGATTCTGCACTTCGCGATAAGCATCACCAACGTGATTGCCAATCACCACCTGCATCTGGCCGCTGGCCTGCATCGCGGTGATAACGCCTTTTACCCGCTTTAGTGATTCAACCTCGACCAGAGAATAATCTTTCAGCACAAACCTCAGACGTGTAGCGCAATGTGTCACACTTATCACATTATTATCGCTACCTATCAGTCTAACGATCTCTTTCGCAGAATCCGCATAATCTATTGCCATGGTTTTCTTCCATTGCCAGAGGGAATTCAGTCCGTCAGGAGCGGACTAATTCCGGCAATGTTAGAAAATCATCCCGGCAATGTCACGAGGTCACAATATGTTATAACGGGTCGCTAATTACAAAAATGTCACACCGCGTGACATATCGCTGACATTATTCACCACCAGTTTTCTGCCTATCGATTCAAGAATAAAAATGACCGGAACCTGAGTGGTAATATCGTATTCGCTTTCAATCAAAATGCGAGAAACATGGTAAGGAACAATAAAGTCAGAAAGTTTTGCCAGTGTTGAATCCGGGTTGCAGGTAATAGAAATCACTTTGCACTTGTGAATAACAAACTGCCTGGCAAGCTTCAATATTTCGGGAGTTTCGCCAGAGACAGAAAGCACGATAGCCACTGAACTCTGCACCATATCGGTACTCACCGGATAATAGGGATCATCAATGTGATTACTGAACTTGCCTACATTAGAGAAGAAACGCGCACCATACCTGCCAAGCGTGCCAGAGCTGCCTGCGCCAGCAAAGAACACCCGTTCGGCATCACGAATGTATTGAGCCGCCTGATTGATCATCTCATCAAATTCATCGTTTCTGATGCTTTTAAAAAAGGTCAATATTTCCTCAGCTCCATGAGGAATCAGTAATGTGTTATTTTTGTTCAGGTGCAACTTCATACTGGCTTTGAGTTCTGAGTAACCTTTGAAGTCCATTTTTTTACAGAATCTCAGAACAGTCGCGGTAGATACGCCAGAATTATCAGCTAGCTCTCTTATCGTCATATAAATAACGGCATTGATGTTTTTAATAATGTAATTATGCACGCTGCTTTCGAGGGCATTTAAGGTTGATAGTTTTCTGGCGTTAAACATCTATTCAAACATCCTGACGATTCAATTATGACGCTTATCATGTCACAAACCGTGACATCTGAGGGATGTTTAACGAGTAAACCCGCGCGGCAAACCAAAAGAAATTGTATTAATTGTGATAGCTCGCACAATTTGGATCAAGCATGGCGGAATGCATATTAGTTTTCCAGCGCAGTAAGGATCGTCGCTTCCATTTTTTCTGGTTTGGTGATCGGTGCAAATCGCTTGATCGGTTTGCCGTCGCGTCCGATCAGAAACTTAGTAAAGTTCCATTTGATCCGCCCGCCCAACACACCGGGTAATTCGGCTTTCAGGTAGCGAAATACGGGGTGCGTTGCGGCGCCGTTAACTTCGACTTTATCGAACATCGGGAAGCTCACACCGTAGTTGATGAGGCAGGTCTGCGCGATATCATCGGCTCCGCCAGGTTCCTGCTTGCCAAACTGATTGCAGGGGAAACCCAATATCATCAGCCCATTGTCCGCGTACTTCTTGTAGAGCGCTTCAAGGCCTGCATATTGAGGAGTAAATCCACAATGGCTGGCGGTATTCACCACCAGAACCAGCTTCCCGGCGTAATCGGCCATAGAGATGGGCTGGCCTCGCAAGCTGATGGCATTAAGTTGATGAAAGGTGGTCATGTATCAATCCTCAGAGCAGAATCAGTTCGGCATTAAAGACGGTGCTTTAATCAGCGGCCTCTGCGCCTTATTCTATGATTAAAGCGCCTGCGATTCATGTTAGACGTGATGTGTGAAAAGTCATGACTACCGCACCAAGAAGTAATAAACCACTCAAGCCGAAAGCACTTTGCCAACCCAGACTGTCGAAAATCAAACCCCCAACGGTTGATCCAAGCGCAATGGAGAGTTGGATGACAGCAACCATCAGACCACCACCTGCCTCTGCATCTTCGGGTAGCGTCCGCGCGAGCCATGTCCACCATCCGGTTGGCGCGGCTGTCGCAAGCATTCCCCACAGGCTCAGCAAAACGGCAACGGTTACTCTGGAAGCGTCATTTCTCTATTATCCGCACCGCAATGTGTCACCCACTTTGCGCGCGGCTATTGATACATTGAGAATTTAAATGATTTTCAATGGAAAATATGTATACCTGTCAATATCATCATCTCTCTCATTCGCCCACTGTTAATTAATCCTGAAGTAAATAAAGGCTTCTTAGCAACCTGAAACTTTAATCAGCATTGGCACTCTCCCTCCCGACGTTTTCTGGAAATCGATTAAACACCAGCAAATACACGTATTTTTGCTGTTTGGCCGTGCATAATTTGACATGTTGGGAAGCGGCGCAAAAAGCAGATTTTGCTCTGGTATCAACAGCCTGAATAACCATGTTGAATTCAGATCTTATCTGAAAAACCATAGCCTTACATAAACTAAATACTTTTTCATCCTCTTAATAACGAGGACATTTAAATTAATTCTGTTAATTTTTTGCACTCGCCAGCAGGGGGAAGAATGAAGATTATCGTCGGTGGAAACGGCTACCCGGAAAAGAGAAACATCATTACAGACCCTGCAAATCGCTATCTGGATTACCGTCCCAGAAATATCTGGACCTGGATCAACGTTATAAGGCGGCGCTTATTGCATAAAAATAAACTCTTTATTTTTCGTCCGCTGCCTCTGATGTCTTCAGGTGATGCGGACATTATCCACCTTTTTAACGAAGTTTCTTCGGGGCCAGGCGACTGGGTAGCGACCTTTGAAACCGAACTGCCCCGTGTTCTTCCCGTTGAGGGAATACCCAAATTTGCCAACCCCGAGCTGGCGCGGGAACTCCGGTACGTCTGCTCTCCGCGCTGCAAAGGTATCATCGCTATCTCAGAAGCCACACGTCAGATCCAACTGCGGCTGCTGGAACATTTCCCCAGGGAGCAGGCTATCATCGGGCCCAAACTGCACGTACTGCATCCCCCGCAGCCGGTACTGCAGGAAAAAAATGCTCTGGTTGAAAGAGGTCCGCTGAATTTTACCTTCGTGGGCAAGGAGTTCTATCGCAAAGGAGGGGCAGAAGTTGTGCTAGCCTTTAGCCAGTTATTAAGGGAAAACCTGATAAGTGTGAACGACGTACGCGTAAATCTGGTTGGTGATCCTGGCAAAACGCATAACGTGGCTCACCAGGCGTTCCAGGATGATGACGCATTTAGAAGAAGCGTGGAGGATACACTTCGTGAATGCCCTCTATTCCAGCACTATACGTCGCTGACCAACGACGCGGTACTGGCGTTGATTAAGACCTCTGATGTCGGGCTGCTGCCCACATGGCAGGAGACATACGGCTTTTCCGTTCTGGAAATGCAGGCCTGCGGCTGCCCGGTAATAACGACGAATGTCAGAGCCTTGCCGGAAATTAATCCGGAAAATGCCGGCTGGCTGATTCGCTGCCCCCTGAATCCGATGTTGGAGCTGACGGTTGGATCGCTCAACGATAAAGCCGCACTGAGAAGCACCATCGTTTCTCAGTTAAAAGCCCATATTTTACATATCTTAAGCGACAGAAAAATTGTCAAAGTGCGCGCTATACAGTCAGTCGCTCGCATACGTAATGAACACGATCCTGTGGAGTTCAGAAATTACCTGAGTGCGATATACAGGGGGTTTTGAGCCAGACAAATAAAGAAATTAACCGTTTTCTGTATGGGTATTGTTCACATTGCTCATACGGATAACCTGCCCTCCCAACATTTCGGGCATTCTTAACTGGAAAACAGACCTTTCCGCCACTATCATCAGCTCACTTATTCACCCACTGATAACTAAGGAGGATTACTATGCCACTGTGTGAATTGTTTATTTACTCACACTTCTACAGTAATTGGCCGCGTTCAGGCATTTCCGCACTCGTGCTGCGATAATCCGTCCTGAGCGAAGTTAACTGAAAATCTAATCCCTTCCTCCGGCTTACCGGGTTGTCGTCAGCGATTTCTGACGTCGGGCCTTTTTGCGCCTGCAACTTATGAGTAAGCACATGAGCACTTTACTGTCCGCCCACGCTGTCGGTTTCGATAACGCCTTCGGTACGCTATTTCACGATATCCATTTCAGCCTGAAAAAAGGCGATCGCATCGGTTTGCTGGGTGATAACGGCACCGGTAAAAGCACCTTATTGAAAATTCTCAGTGGTGAACTTGAAGCCAGCCACGGCAGCGTTACGCCGGCTAATCACTGTTTACTGGCGCGCATCGAGCAGCATCTGCCAGCAGAACTGCACAACGCGTCGCTGCTGGATGGCGTGATGGCGCGCTTGCCGGAACAAGCCGATCGCTGGCGCGCCGAAGCGCTGCTGGGCAGCCTGGGTTTTACCGCTGAGCATCAAACGCAAACTGCCGCAACGTTAAGTGGCGGTCAGCATATGCGCCTGCTGCTGGCGCGCGCGCTGATCCTGCAACCGGATCTGCTGCTGCTCGATGAACCCAGCAACCACCTCGATTTGCCAACGCTATTGTGGCTGGAGAATTTCCTCAACGGCTGGAGCGGCAGCTTCGTGCTGGTTTCCCATGACAGCACCCTGCTCGATCGGGTGACTAACTGCAGCTGGATTCTGCGCGATCGCGGTCTGCAATTCTTCCGTCTGCCCTGCAGCGCGGCGCGTCAGGCGCTGATCGAGCAGGATGACGCTGACACGCAGCGTTATCAGGCCGAGCAGAAAGAGATCGAACGCGTAGAGAAAAGTGCCAAACGTCTGGCGATCTGGGGCCGCACTTACGATAACGAAGGTTTGTCGCGCAAAGCGCAGCAGATGGAGAAACGCGCCAATTGGTTGAAAGAAGCACAAACCACGCTGAGCGAAGGATCGCTATGGCGGCTGCAGCTGCAAGGTGAAGCGCTGGATGCCGATCGCGTGCTGGCATTGCCGCAGATGTCGATTCGGCCGGCCGATGACGCACCTGCACTGTTTTCACTACCAACGCTGCAGGTGAAAAGTGGCGATCGCGTAGCGATCGTTGGCCGCAACGGTTGCGGTAAATCGTCGCTGCTGCGCCATTTGTGGCGTGAATTTCAACAAGCAGATAGCGCGCTTTTTCATCCCCGCGCGCGCCTCGGTTATTACGATCAAAGTCTGCATCAGTTGCACGATGCGGAAACGTTAAGTGATGCGCTGGCGCATTTTGCGCCGCTCAGCGATGAGCAGCGCAAGATGGCGTTGATCGGTGCGGGTTTTCCGTATCTGCGTCACCAGCAGCTGATTGGATCACTGAGCGGCGGCGAGCGCTCGCGTTTACTCTTTGTGGGGCTGACGCTGGCGCGCTATTCACTGCTGCTGCTCGATGAACCCACTAACCATCTGGATATGGTAGGGAAAGAGGAGCTGGCGGAGGCGCTGAATCAGTTCGAGGGCGCGGTGTTGCTGGTGTCGCACGATCGTCAGTTAATCGCCAACAGCTGCAATCGTTTCTGGCTGATAGAGGACCAGCAACTCAGCCAGTGGCACGATTTTGACGCGGTGACCGAGCGCCTGCGTGCTGAACAGGTGATATCCATGTCTGAGGTTGTTGCACCTGCGGCGACGGAAAACGCGTTGGATGAAGATGCTTTGCTGCTGGCGTTATTAGAGGTGGAAAGCAAACTGGATGAGGATCTGGCGCGTAAGCCGAAGCATCAGAAACCCGCGTTGCAAGCGCAGTGGCGTGAGGAGATCGCGAAGCTGAAAACCCAGCTCGATCTGTAAATCGGTAGTGAACCGGTCGCCATAAATGACGTAATGCCGCTCAGTTAAGCGTCGTATCAAATCACCGCACCTTCCGTAGCGGCGCGATTTATCGCGCAATAAATTGCGCCGCTACAATATGTGCTCTGGGTGATGAGAGGTTTCGTGGCTTAACTGACAAACATTACGTCATAAATGGCGACCCTACGCCCAATCAGTGACTCAGATACGCTGTAAACAACCCAGCCGCCCTTTCTATTCGGAAAACTTTAATCATTTTTCAACCAGCGCGCATTACCCAGATAAATCCGGCGAATTTTCTCCAGTTTGTTCCCTTAAGTGATTATGATTCTCGCTTCATATAAGGGACGCTTATGCTCAATATCTCAAAAAAGTGGCTATTCGCTACGCTCGCTGCCGTCATTCTCCTGCTGTTGATCTGGCATTTCGCCGGTTCACGCCATAAACCTAACGCGGTGGTCACCGCCGAAGTGCGTCAGGGAAATATCGAAAACGTGATTGCTGCCACCGGCAAAATGGATGCGGTTGAACGCGTCAACGTCGGTGCGCAGGTTTCTGGTCAGGTGAAAAAGCTCTATATCAAATCTGGCGATAGCGTCAGCAAAGGCCAGCTAATCGCCGAAATTGACGATCAACCGCAGCGCAGCGATTTGCGTAACGCGCAGGCGGCGCTGAGCGTGGCGCAGGCCGATTTGGAAACCCGCGAAGCCGCGCTGGTGCGACAGCAAGCGCAATATCAGCGCTTGCAGCAGATGATTAAAACCAATGCGATCTCGCGTCAGGATTTTGATACCGCCGAACAAGAGTGGCGCAGTGCACGCGCCGAGCTAACCGCGCAAAAAGCGCGCGTGATTCAGGCGCAGATTGAGGTGGATAAGAAGCAGCTCGATCTCGGTTATACCCGCATCATGGCGCCAATGGACGGCACGGTCATCGCCATCGTCACTAAGCAAGGTCAAACGGTGAACGCGGTACAAACCGCGCCAACCATCGCCAAGCTGGCGCAGCTCGGCACCATGACGATTAAAGTGCAGATCTCCGAAGCCGACATCAACAACGTGCAGCCAGGCCAGCAAGCGTGGTTCACCACCTTCTCCAATCCAGACAAGCGCTACAACGCCACGCTGCGCAGCCTCGAACTGGCGCCGGAATCGGTGATGAAAGATGACGCGCTGATGGGCAACAGCGAAAGCACGCCAGCCAGCAGCACCAACGCCGCAGTCTATTACAACGCGCTGCTGGATGTGCCAAACCCCGACAACGCGCTGCGCATCTCCATGACGGCGCAGGTCAACCTGCTGCGTGATTCCGCCAAAGACGCTTTGCTGGTGCCGGTGCAGGCGACGAAGAAAGACGCGGATGGCAAAACCTACGTGGAAATCCCCGATCAGGATAACCAGCCGGTCAAACGCATCATCACCACTGGCATCACTGACAGCGTTGATATTCAGGTGCTGAGCGGTTTAAAAGTCGGCGAGAAAGTGATCCTTGCTACGCAGACGGCGGGCGCTGACGAGGTGTTGATGTGAATATCATCGAACTGAAAAACATCCAGCGCAGCTATGTTAACGGTTCGCAATCTCTGCATGTGCTGAAAGACATTAACCTGAGCATTGCTAGCGGCGAGCTGGTGGCGATTATCGGGCCGTCCGGTTCGGGTAAATCGACGCTGCTGAATATTCTTGGCTGCCTGGATGCGCCGGATAGCGGCGACTATTTCATTAGTGGCCAAAACACCGCCACGCTGTCGCCGGATGCGCTGGCGAAAGTCCGCCGCGAGCATATCGGCTTTATCTTCCAGCGTTATCATCTGATGCCGGATCTCAGCGCCTTGAGCAACGTCGAGATTCCATCGATCTACGCCAATCTGCAGGGCAAAGCACGGCTGCAGCGCGCGGCGGATCTGCTGGCACGTTTAGGTTTGCAGGGCCGCGAACATCATAAACCGGGCGAGCTGTCCGGCGGCCAGCAGCAGCGCGTCAGTATCGCGCGCGCGCTGATTAACGGTGCCGAAATTATTCTTGCCGATGAACCGACCGGCGCGCTGGATTCGCATTCCGGCGAAGAGGTGCTGCGCATCCTACACGATCTCAATCGCGAAGGTCACACGGTGATCATCGTCACGCACGACATGAAAGTGGCGCAGCACGCCGATCGCATTATTGAGATTCAGGACGGCGAGATTTTTGCCGACAGCGGCCGCAAACAGGATGCAACCCGCGCGCAATATGTCCCCGCCGCGCCTAAAAGCCAGAGCAAGCTGCGCGGCTTGCTCGACCGCTTTCGCGAATCATTGCGCATGGCGCTGAATGCCATGAACGCGCATCGGCTGCGCACCGCGCTGACCATGACCGGGATTATTTTTGGCATCGCGGCGGTGGTCACGGTGGTGGCGCTCGGCCAGGGCGCGCGGCAAAAAACGCTGGAGAGTATTTCCGGGCTCGGCACCAATGTGGTGTCGATCTATGCCGGCGGTGATTTTGTCGAGGATGAAGCGCATCCGGTGCTGACGCTGGTGATGGCCGATGCCGACGTGATTGGGCGTCAGCAGTTTGTCGCAGCGGTCAGCCCGGAAATGATCGCCAATCAGCCTATTCGCTATCTTTCCAACGCGTCCAAAACCTCAGTGTACGGCGTCGGCAAAGCGTATTTCCAGATTCAGGGCATTAAATTGCTGGAAGGCAGCAACTTCAGCGATGAACGCCACGCGCGTCAGGAGATCATTATCGATACCAACACGCGCAACAAACTGTTTGGCGAACACGGGGAAAGCCCAATTGGCAAGATGATCGTGCTGGGTTCGGTGCCGGTGCGCGTGATTGGCGTGGCGGATAATAACGATGGCATGTCGCCCAATCGCCTCAGCGTGTGGCTGCCGTGGAGCACCGTGATGTATCGCATCAGCGGGCAAACCGCGCTAACCAGCATCAGCATTAAGCTGAAGGACGATGTGGTGAGCGGCCCGGCGGTGGAATCGCTGACGCAACTGCTAACCGCGCGTCACGGCAGCAAAGATTTCCTGGTGTTCAACCGCGACAAATACCGCAAAGCGATTGAAGATGCCGCCGCGACGTTAACGCTGTTGATTCTGCTGGTCGCCTCAATTGCACTGATGATTGGCAGCATCGGCGTGATGAATATCATGCTGGTCTCGGTAACGGAGCGTACCCATGAAATCGGCGTGCGCATGGCGGTGGGCGCACGGCGCGGCGACATCATGCAGCAGTTTATGATCGAAGCAGTTTTAGTCTGTCTGGTGGGCGGATCGCTCGGCGTCGCGCTGGCGCTGGTGATTGGTCCGATTATCAGCCTGCTGGCGGGCGGCATGATCACGGCGATCTTCTCATGGCAGTCAGCGGGTGCGGCCTTTGCCTGCTCCACCATCATCGGCATGATTTTTGGTTACCTGCCCGCGCGCAAAGCCGCACGCATGGATCCGGTGGCGGCATTGGCAAGCGAATAACTGAAATACCGCTTTAATCTATTAGCACTGTTCCGTAGCGGCGCGATTTATCGCGCTCTTTTGACCTTTTTACTTGTGTAAAAACGCGCAATAAATCGCGCCGCTATGGATTTGCCGTTTTACATCAACATCGGCAAGGTCGCCGTTGCTGTCTGCTGGCTGGCCGCCTGATACCGGGCATCATGCGTCATCAACTCGTTAATCAATACTTCCACCAACATCATTGCACCCACTTTACCGCTCAGCGCGCCGGCGTTGAACGGGCCTTCCGGCCGCGCAGCCACCAGCAGCATATCGGCTAAACTGCCCATCGGGCTGCGCAGCGTGTTGCTCAGCATCAGCACGCGCGCGTTTTGCTTCTTCGCCAGCTTCACTACGTGCATTACATCTTTGGTCGAGCCGGAAGCGGAGATGGCGATCACCAAATCGCCCTCTCTGAGCGTCGAGGCATTCATCGCCGCGCGATGCATATCACCAAACAGCTGCGCCGATTTACCTAAGCGCAACAGGCGATAGTGCAAATACTCACCGGTAATCGCGCTGGCCGCCACGCCGTAGATCTGGATAGTTTTAGCCTGATGCAGCGCTTCCACCGCGCTCTGAAGCACTTCGCGGTTAATGAATTTCCCGGTATCGCGCAGCGCCTGCACAGTTTCCTCCACCAGCATGTCGATGCTGTCACCGCTAGCAACGGCCGCGGGCTGATTGTGTTGCACATCCAGCGCCAGCGCCATTTTGAATTCGGTATAGCCTTTGCAGCCGAGATGACGACACAGCCGCGTGACGCTCGCTTCGCTGGTGTCGGTCTCACGCGCCAGTTCAGTGATGGTGAGATACAGCACTTTCTGCGGGTCGGTGAGGATGAAATCGCCCAGCTTTTGCAGCGTCGGACTGTAGCCCGGCAAGCCCTGGCGCAGGTGCAGCAAGATGTTTTCGTTGTCCGTCATGGCGGCCTCTTCTTCACGACATTAAGGGCGCACAGTGTGCAGCAGATTCGAGCATAAGTGAAAGCTATCACAATAATGATGGAAATTTTCATCTTATAAATGAGATTGTGATAATAATTTTTATCACAATCTCACTTCATGGATAAAAATTTATGTCATCACTGTTCAGCGGTGCCTCTTCAGGGGTTTGGTTTGAAAAAGCCCAGCGGTTTGGTAAGTCGTTCATGTTACCGATCGCCGTGCTACCGGCGGCCGGTTTGCTGCTGGGCATTGGCGGCGCACTCTCCAATCCCAACACCGTCAAAGCTTATCCGTTCCTCGATGTCGCCTGGCTGCAAGGCGTGTTCACCATCATGGCGAGCGCCGGATCGGTGGTGTTCGCCAACCTCGCGGTGCTGTTTGCGGTTGGCGTAGCGGTAGGATTGGCCAAAAGCGACAAAGGCACCGCAGGATTGGCCTCGCTGCTGGCTTATCTGGTAATGAACGCCACCATCAATGCGCTGCTGACGCTGACCGGCGTGCTGGCGCAGGGCAACCTTAGCGCAGTGGGACAAGGCATGGCGCTCGGCATTCAGACGCTGGAAACCGGCGTATTTGGTGGCGTGGTGATCGGGCTCGTGACAGCCATGCTGCATAATCGCTACAACAAAATCGCCCTGCCGCAGTTCCTTGGCTTCTTTGGTGGCTCGCGCTTCGTGCCGATTATCAGCTCCTTGGTCGCCATTCTGGTGGGCGCGGCAATGACCATCGTCTGGCCGCATTTCCAGAAGCTGATTTTTGGCATGGGCGGATTGGTGGATGCCACCGGCTATTTCGGCACCTTTATTTACGGCTTCGTACTGCGCATGCTCGGCCCGTTCGGCCTGCATCACATCTTCTATTTGCCGTTCTGGACCACCGCACTCGGCGGCAGCGAAGTAATCAACGGACATCTGGTGGAAGGCACGCAGCGCATCTTCTTCGCCCAGCTTGCCGATCCCCACACGCAACAATTCTACATTGGCACCGCGCGCTTTATGTCCGGGCGCTTCATCACCATGATGTTTGGCCTGATCGGCGCGTGTCTGGCGATGTACCACACCGCTAAGCCGGAAAACCGCCAACGCGTGGCCGGATTGCTGCTGTCGGCGGCGCTGACTTCTTTCCTTACCGGCATCACCGAACCGATTGAGTTCTCGTTCCTGTTTGTCGCGCCGATGCTGTATGTCATCCACGCGCTGTTTGATGGGCTGGCGTTTATGATCGCCCACATCCTGCACATCACCATCGGCCAAACCTTCTCGGGCGGCCTGATTGATTTCATTCTGTTCGGCGTATTGCAGGGCGAAGCGAAAACCCATTGGTGGTATGTCCCGCTGGTTGGCGTGCCGTGGTTCCTGCTCTATTACTTTACTTTTCGCTTGCTGATCACCCGCTTCAATTTCAAAACGCCGGGGCGCGAAGACGCCAGCGTTGAAACTGTGCCTATGGTCGCCGGAGAGCGTCCACTGCAGGTGATCGCGGCTTTAGGCGGCAAGCAGAACATCGCCGAACTGGATTGCTGCGCCACCCGTCTGCGCATCACGCTCATCGACAGCAGCAAACTCGATGAAAACGCATTGAAAGCTACCGGCGCACGCGCCGTGATCCAACGTGGCAAAGGCGTGCAGGTGATTTATGGCGCGCACGTCACCATTATCAAAAATGAACTAGAGGAGTTACTCGCGCTATGAAAGCACCGATGCTGGCCCAGATTCAGGGAAAACTGGTGGTCTCGTGTCAGGCTCTGGAAGATGAGCCGTTACACAGCCCGTTTATTATGTCGCGCATGGCGTTAGCGGCGATGGAAGGTGGTGCGGCGGCGATTCGCGCCAACAGCCTGATCGACGTGCAGCAGATTATGCAAACCGTGGATTTGCCGATTATCGCCATTATTAAGCGCGACTATCCCGGAAGCAATGTGTATATCACCGCGACGCTGCGGGAAGTGGATGAGTTGATGGTGGCGAATCCGGCGATGATTGCGCTGGATGCCACGTTACACACACGTCCCGGCGATTTGCAGCTGCCGGCGTTGGTGGCAGCGATTCGCCAACGCTATCCGCAACTGTTGCTGATGGCGGACATCGCCACGGTGGAAGAAGCGCGACAGGCGGCGCAATTAGCTTTCGATTGTGTCGGCACCACGCTGCACGGCTACACCGCAGAAACGCAAGGCTGCTATTTGGCCGCCGATGATTGCCGCTTCCTGCGTGACGTATTGGCTGCGGTAAAGGTGCCGGTGATTGCCGAGGGGAATGTTGAAACGCCGGAAATGGCGGCGCATTGTCTGGCGCTGGGCGCGCATGCGGTGGTGGTCGGCGGCGCGATTACGCGTCCACAGCAGATAACGCGCCGCTTTGTGAATGCCATAAATTAATTTTGAGGTGCCCATTAGGCACCTCGCCTAAGGTTATCCACAATCCCCGTGCGTAGAGTCGCCGTTAACCTGTGGATAAAACTCGCCTCGCACCACACCGCGCCCGATGCGCGCAGGCGGTTACTTTTCGCACGATTGTGAATCTCAAACACGCTAACACACTTGATACGTTAGCGTGTTTGGGTGAGTCAGTAGCAGGCGTTAAACCGAATCTTCTTTTTCGATCACTAATACGCGCGCTTCGCCTTGCGGGTGCGCAACATGCTCGGTGCCGATGCTGGCGTAAAAAATGTCGCCGCTATTCAGCAGCACTTTCTTCAGCTCGCCTGCTTCGCGGTAATGCATCTCTATCGCACCATCCAGCACCGCAAACACTTCCTCGCCATCATTGATGTGCCACTTGTAAGGTTGATTGGTCCAGTGCAGACGCACGCTGGTGCCGGCGAAGTTGGCGATGTCTAACGCATCCCAGGCTTTGGCGGGAGAGAATTTTTTGCTGATGTAGGTTTTCATGCGATATCCGTGTGGGGGAGGACTGCGTTGATGATACACACAGCCTGGACGTGCGGCGGGACATGCGCAGGCCATTTACGGACATTCAGATACAACAAAGCCGCCTGGAGGCGGCCTTAACACAACTGCTTGTGCAATTAACTTATTTGTATAACTCGGCAGTCATGTGTACGCGGTTGTTAGTGTTGGCTTCAGTAATTTTGTATTGAGCGCCCTGCTCCTGTGCCTGTGCTGCAATTTTCGCTTCTGCGCCATCCAGAGTAGAAGACTCAACAGATATACTTTGTGCAAAGCTAGCAGCAGAAATCATTGAAAGAGCAGCAACAGCGGCGATAGACAGTGTTTTGATAGTTTTCATGGTCATAATCCTTAGTGGTTTAACGAGAAGGCTGTGTGCCTTCGATGAGAACAATAATAACTCAGGTTATCGTTTCAATATTAACCATTAGTGCGATCACGATAACTTACGTAACTATGCAGTTTCTGCGTTATATCGACAAAAAAGGCCGCCCGTAGGCGACCTGTTCTGGCACATCCGTATGCAACCATCCGTTATTTGTAAAGTTCTGCAGTCATGTGTACGACGTTGCCGTTGCTCGCTTCTAAAATTTTGTACTGCTCACCGTTCTGTTTTGCCTGCGCAGCGATTTTCGCTTCAGCACCATCCAGAGTCAGCGAGGTTGCTGAAACGGTCTGTGCGAAGCTGGCAGCAGACATCAGTGAAAGAGCGGCAGCAGCGGCAATAGTCAGAGTTTTGATAGTTTTCATGGTCGTATTCCTTTGATTGTTTGATTTGAAGGCTATGCGCCTTCGATGGAAACAATGATAACCATTGAAACTATTATCAGATTAACTATTAGTGCGATCACAGTTAATCAACTCATTATCACTATGCCAGCTCGAGCTCGGTGATGACCTTTTTGACTTTTGCCACATCCATAAGCGCTTTAGCGGTGCGCGGAAACAGTCCGCCGCACACGGAATACCACACTTCACAACCGGCGGTTAGGCCTGCTGCGGCAAAGACATCAGAAACAAAAATGCCCTCTTACGAGGGCATGGATTATCGCTACAAGTCGGGGATTATTTCAGCACGATGCGCGCAATCTGATCCTGGCCTTTGGTTGAGGAGTCTTTGTTGAACTCCGCTTTCAACGTGACATACAGCGTGTTGTTGTCCGGGCCAATCAGCAGGCTGTTTGGATTGTTATCAAACGACCAGCTGTTTTTCACCGCGTAAGTGGTGGCATCCAGCTGCAGCACTTTCTTCGATTCGCGCTGGCTGATGTAGATCTCATTACGCTTAGCGTTGAATTTAATCGCTAGCGCATCACCTTCAATACGCTTGATCACTTTCCCAGTGCGCTCATCAAATACCAGCGTGGCTTTGCCTTTTGAGTCATCGGTTACGAACAGGCGGCCGGTCGCCGGATCTTCCGCCATGTTCAGGAACAGATACTCTCTACCGTCGCCGGCGGTCCAGCGCTTCTCAATTTTGTGGGTGCGTGGATTGATCACCAGAATTTCGCCCGCGCCGTTGGTCGCGTAAATGCGCTCAGTCAGCGGGGAATAGATGATGCCGGTTACCCATTTGCCTGCATTCTTGATGGTGGCTTTCAGCTTGAAGGTTTCCTCATCAACCACCGAGATATAACCCGGATCGGCTACGCGACCGACATACAGCTCGTTGCCGTGCCACAGCACTTCACGCGCGCCCGCCGGATAACCTTCTTTATCTTTCTTACCTGGGAAGACTAAACGTTCCAGCACTTTGCCGCTCTGCGCATCCACTTTAGAGATAGCGCCATCCAGCGAGTTTGTGGTGTAGAACACGTTGCCGGCTTCATCGATCGCCGTACCAAAGTTTTTCAAATCGGTATGCGTAACGCCTTTGGTTTCCAGTGTGGTTGGGTCGAGACGATAAATTACACCACCGTTAACGTCTTTAAAGCTCTGCGCGCTGGCAACGTATAACGCTTTCGCAGCAGGCGAATACGCCATTTCATACAGGCCATCGCCCAGCGTGCGCTGGGTCAAAGAAGTATCAACTGGCTTGGCAGCGGCGGCTGGCGCTTCGGCTTTTTTCGCCGGAGCCTGACAAGCGGTCAGGCTGAATGCAGCGACGATCGCTGCCGCTACGGCGGCTTTGCGCGGGCTAAATAACGATTTCATGCTCAACTCCATCAATGGATGAACGGCTCCGTTACGCGCGAACGCGTACGGAAAACACAAGAAGAATGAGAATCATACGCATTAGCATAAACTTAGCAACTTTCTCGACGATCTTCCTTACGTTGCCGTAGATCGATTCCAGCATGCCGCACACCTTTCTTTACTAAAAACCTCCAAATATTGCCTGAAAAAATAGGAAAACGTGAGCAATTAACAGGTTATTTTCACCCGTAACCCATTGATTCATAACTTACTTACACATTATTACAATTACAGTTGCAACCTTCCACAGATTCTTTAAAGCAAATGATTATCATTGGCTTTCTCAATAAATGCGCAGTGGCGCTTTGCGTGCCTTCTCTTCTGCCCTTTTGGGCGAATGAGTCACGACGTAAACGATAAAAAACGAAGCAAAACAGCTTCCTATAACACGCGTTTCAACAGGAAATTTTATGTCTGGCATCAGGAAAACCTTTAACGTCTCACTGCTGGCGGTGACGATTCATGCCCTACTTACGCCAAGCCTGGCGCAGGCAGCAAGCGATTCGCAGCAGGATTTGGTGGTCGATGCATCCGCAAGAGGCGACAGCGATAACAATGAAAAGCAGGATTACGCGGTAAAAACCACGCGAGCGGGCACTAAGCTGTTGCTGACGCCACGCGATGTACCGCAGTCAATGAGCGTGGTAACGCAACAGCGCATGCAGGATCAAAACCTGCAATCGGTGAACGATGTGCTGACCAACGCCACCGGCATCTCGACCAATCTGATCGACAGTGAACGCTCGGAATACTATTCGCGCGGCTTTAAAGTCACCAACTTCTCGTTCGATGGCATCCCAACATCAGTTAATGACAACTGGAACTACGGTGATGCCGCTTCTGATACCGCCATTTACGATCGTATTGAGATCGTACGCGGCGCCACCGGATTGATGACCGGTGCGGGCAGCCCATCAGCCTCGATCAACATGGTGCGTAAACACGCCGACAGCAAAACCTTTACCGGTACGGTCAGCGCCAGCTACGGTAGCTGGAACAAACAGCGTTATGTTGCGGATCTCTCAGCACCGCTAAACCAGGATGGCAGCCTGCGCGGTCGCGTGGTAACCGGTTACAGCGATGAAGACAGCTGGCTTGATCGCTACCACAAAACCAAAAAATTCCTCTACGGCGTGATTGATGCCGACATCACTGAGCACACCACGCTGTCGCTGGGCTACGACTACGAAGATGCCAACACCGGCAATCCAACGTGGGGCGGCTTGCCGATGTTCTACAGCAACAACGCCACCACGCATTACGATCGCAGCCTCAACTCCGCCGCCAACTGGGCGCGCTACAACACCAATTCGCGCAAAATATTCGCCGACATCGATCATAACTTCGATAACGGCTGGAACATCCACGTCAACGGCACGCACGCCGAGAACACCTTCAACGATAAACTGCTGTATGTGATGGGCAGCGCCGATCAGGACAGCGGCGAAGGCACCACCGGCTATGGCAGCATGGATCGCGGTAAACGTCAGATGGATTCGTTCGACGGCTACGCCAGCGGTCCGTTTGAGCTGTTAGGTCGTCAGCATCAGTTAATGGCGGGCGTGAGCTACAGCCGCCAGCACAACGCCACTTACAGCCAGGATGGCGTTACCGATCTGGAAAACTACAACATCGCCTCAAACGATATGGGCATTTTCAATAACAGCTGGAACGGCAACATTGCCGAGCCGCAGTGGCAAGGTTGGTATCAGAATGCCGACGATACCATTCGCCAGAAATCGGCTTATACCGCCGCGCGCTTCTCGCTGGCCGATCCGCTATCGCTGATTATTGGTGCGCGTTACACGCAGTGGAGCACCAACGGCAGCAGCGGTGATATGACGAACAATAACACCACGCCGTACGCTGGTTTGGTGTACGACATCAACGATACCTGGTCGGCGTACGGCAGCTATACCTCGATCTTCCTGCCGCAAACCGATCGCGACATCAACGGTAAATACCTGTCGCCGGTAACCGGCAAAAGCTATGAAACCGGTCTGAAGTCCGCCTGGTATGATGGTCGATTAACCGCGACGGTGGCGGTATTCCGTATTGAGCAGGACAACGTCGGTCAGACGATTAATGGCGTCTATCTGAGCGGCAACGAACAGGCTTATGCGCCCGCCAAAGGTGCGGTCAGTAAAGGTGCGGAGTTTGAGCTGAATGGCGCGCTAACGGATAATCTGCAGCTGACTTTCGGTGCCACACGCTACGTGGCGCGGGATAAAGAGGGACGTTTCAACAGCTATCAGCCGCAGACTTCCTTTAAGCTGTTTACCCGTTATCAGCTGCCGATGTTGCCGGATCTCACGGTTGGCGGCGGCATCAACTGGCAGAACCGCGTGTTTGAAGATGCCACCAATGCCAGCGGCGATAGCGTGCGTGTTTATCAGGGCAGCATTCCGCTGGTTTCGCTGTTTGCGCGCTATCAGGTGACTAAGCAGGTGGCGGTGCAGGCGAACGTCGATAATCTGTTTGATCGCGAATATTACAGCTACATGAACAGCTACGTTTATGGCGCACCGCGCAGTGTTTCGATGAGCGTTTCGTATCAATTTTAAATAAAGGCTAAAGGTGCGCATTTATGCGCGCCTCTCATCAAACCTTGTTTTTATAATTGAAACTAATCTGCGAATTCTGTTCTTTCGGCAAGCGGCGCGCCTCTAAATAAACCGATTTCCAGTACGGATTATTTAGCGAAGAGCGCATCACGCCCTGACTCACCGATGCGTGCAGGAACTGATGATCGGTGTCATAAAACCCGACGTGCAGCTCACGCTTAATGCGGAAGAACACTAAATCACCGGGTTGCAAATGCGCCTGATCCACCGGTTTGCCCATGGCAATTAACTCTTTGGTGGTGACGCGATCCATCGGAATATTGAAACGATCTTTCAGCGTGCGCCAGACAAATCCCGAGCAATCGACGCCGGTTAATTGTGTGCCGCCCCACTGATATTTGGTCCCTTCCCACGAATGCATTTGATCGTGCAGCGCGGCAATCACCGGGATTAAATCGGGCTGTTTTCCGTTGTCTGCCGAGGTATCAACGCTTTCCTCAGCAGGCGCATGCGAAGACTTCGAAGAACAACCTGCCAGAGTGAAAAGAAACAGGCAGGCGATAACTTTGCTGGCGGCAGAATTGATCATGTGTTGGTGATTTCGCTGAGGGAGACAGTGGTCAGAGATTTATACCGTAAAAAAGTTGCAGAAATAAATAGGCGCGCAGTGAAATCTTTTATTTGTCGGTTGATTTTACCTAAGTTTACGCAACGGTAACATCTTGTATTTGAGTTAAAAATCTATTTTCCGCGCTGCGCTTTTTCTGTGCAGGAGAATATTTGCGCTCCTGCACAGAACGACATCAATTTCGACTTACAGCTGTACGTTTAATACTTGCCGGAGAAATTGGCGCTAATACGCTGCGCCAGATAATCCTTCGCGGAAATAGGCGGGTATTTTTTCTCCGGTCCTTCAATAATCACATCTTCATTCGCCTGGCAGAAAAACGCCAGGCTGTAGCGTGCCGGCACCGATTCACCTGGCAGCGGATTGCTGACGCGATGGAAGTTCGACGGTAACTTGTCATCACTCCAGCGCATCAACATATCGCCGATATTACAGGTAATTAAGCCTTCCAGCGGCGGGATCGGCGTCCAGATTTGCTCTTCCATCTCTTTGCCCGGACACACCTGCAAACCACCCTGCCCATCACGCTGGAACAGCAAGGTCAGACAATCGAAATCGGTGTGCGCCCCGGCGCGCCACGGACCATCTGGCTCGCCGCTGATGGCAAAGTAGTGCAGCATCCGCAGCGTGCTTTGGTAGGTTTCGTGCGAAGGCTCATGCGCTTTGGCAAAGAAATCGTCGGGGAATCCCAGCTTCAGGGCAAAACAGGAGAGCAAGCGCATGCCAACTTCCCAGCACTGACGCTCGAACTTCAGTACATCATGCTGAAAACCCGACAAGGTGGCCTCATCCGGCCACAAGCCTGCCATGCGCGGACGCGTCACCTGGTACGACTCTTTTTGGTCCGGTTTACCGGTAGATGGACGGATTTGCGCGCGGTATTCCCAGCCGGCATTGCGGCTGAGTGGATGACGCGCTTTGTCACTTTGCGGCAGCGAGAAAAAGCGCTCTGCGTTAGCAAAAGCCGCATTGATGTCGTCGAGTGGAATACCGTGGCCGGAAACCTGGAAAAACCCAATCTCGGTGGCGGCTTGCCACAGCTGATCGGCTATTTCGGCTTTACGTTGGTCGAAATCGGAGAGATCGATGATACGCACATCACGTGCAGCTTCTACGCCGCGCGCGCCCATACGCGATTCTTTCGCCAGTTCATGCATGTCATAAGTGGTCTTTTCCATTGGTGCACCTCGTTATTGAGCGATAACGGATGACCCGCCCGCAGCGTGGCAGTCATCCCCGCGCCTGCTGAATACCACAGGCGATCGAGCAATGACCCACCGGGTGAAACCACGGTTGACAGCTTCTACTCAGTTTCAGCCAAGCAAAGGCTGTGCCAGCACGCTGCGCCGCTTAAAATCAATACGTTAGGGAATCTGCCACATCCGGTCTGCACAATGGCGGTGCAAAACGCGCTGACTTGCCTCATCAATGAGCGGTCAATGAAGCAAAAGCCCGGCACCATCAATATCAACTATATTGCTTTCAGTGGGTTGCACGAATGGCATGCGCTTTGCTAAATCCCCACTGAGTATAAGCGGTCAGCGTGACAACAGATGCACGCAGGACATTGCTCTACAGCATTAGCTGTACCTCGTCAGGGGACGATGCGCTTTACGCATCGTGAGCACGCCATGCGCCGCTACGCCCCTGATGACGACAACAAACTCAACGTTTATTGGGGGTTATATGACAATGTCGCGTTTCCGTTTCTCCTTATTCGCTGCTCTGCTGAGCAGCTCTGCACTGTCGCACGCCGCCGACAAACTGATATTGCAAACCACCTGGGTCGCGCAGGCTGAACAAGGCGGTTATTACCAGGCGCTCGCCACCGGCATCTATAAAAAATATGGGCTGGATGTTGAGGTGCGCTCCGGCGGGCCACAGCTGAATAACATGACGCTGCTGCTGGCGAATCGTGCTGATGTCATCGTCAGCTACGATCTGCAAGTGCTGCAGGGCATTGAGCGCAACTTCCCACTGAAAGCCATCGCCGCGCCGTTTCAGTTTGACCCGCAAGGCATTGTCACCCACGGCGATGTGAAGTCGCTGGATCAGCTGAAAGGTAAAACCGTGCTGGTTTCTGCCAGCGGACAAGCCAGCTGGTGGCCGTGGCTGAAAGGCAAATATCAGCTGCAGGATGGGCAGGCGCGCCCTTACACCTTCAACATGCAACCGTTTCTCGCCGACAAAAACACTGCGCAGCAGGCCTACGCCACCTCCGAAGTGCAGCAAATTAAAGAGGTGCAACCGGACAGCAAATTCTATCTGTTTGCCGATTATGGCTATCCGGCATACGGCGGCATTCTGGTGACGCGCGACGATTTGCTGCAAAAAGAGCCGGATGTCCTGAAGCGTTTTGTGGCGGCATCGATGGAAGGCTGGAAATCCTACCTTGCCAATCCGACTGCCGGTAATGCGCTGATCAAAAAGGAGAACCCGCAGATGACTGACGCGGTTCTCGCCTTTGGCGTATCACAGATGAAAGCCCTGCACCTGATTGACGGCGGCGATGCCGCGCAGCAAGGTCTAGGCGTGATGACGGATAAACGCTGGCAGGCAACGCGTGACTTTATGGTCAACGCCGGTTTACTCAAAGCGTCCACCGACTGGCAGAGCGCGTTTAGCACGCAGTTTGTCGCGGCGAAAGCGGAGTGAGGTGCTCATGAGCCAATTGCTAATTCAACACTGCGCCGCGATCCTGACCGGCGATAAACAGCAACCGCGCAGCAGCGCGCGCGATATTCGACTGCGCGATGGCCTGATTGTGGAGATGGGTGAACTCGATGCTGTCGCCGATGAAACCGTGATCGACGCCCGCGATTGCGTGGTTTATCCCGGCTGGGTTAATACGCATCATCATCTGTTTCAATCGCTGCTGAAAGGCGAGCCCCAAGGTCTGAATCTAAGTCTGGGCGGCTGGCTGGCGGCGACGCCGTATCGCTTTCGTGGTGCCTTCGACGAACAGACATTTCGCATCGCCGCGCGGGTGGGTCTGGTCGAGCTGGTGCGTTCCGGCTGCACCACCATCGCTGACCATCACTATCTTTACTGGCCTGATATGCCGTTTGATGGCGCAGAAATCCTGTTCGATGAAGCCGACAAGCTAGGCGTGCGCTTCGTGCTGTGTCGCGGCGGTGCGACGCAAAGCCGTGGCTTAGAGAGCGACTTGCCCACCGCACTGCGCCCGGAAAGCTTTGACAGCATGATGGCCGATGTTGATCGTCTGGTGGCGCGCTATCACCAACCGCAGGATAGCGCGATGCGCCGCATCGTGATGGCGCCGACCACCACGCTGCACTCCACCACGCCGCAGGAGCTGCGCGAGAGCGCGCGCCTGGCGCGTCAGCTTGGTATTCGCCTGCACAGCCATCTGTCGGAAACCGTTGATTATCTCGATGCCGCACTTGCAAAGTTCGGTATGACGCCGCTGCAGTTTTGCGCCGAACACGACTGGATTGGCGATGACGTGTGGTTTGCGCATCTGGTGAAACTGCTGCCGGAAGAGATCGCCATGCTGGGCGCGGCGGGCAGCGGTATCGCGCACTGCCCGCAAAGTAACGCGCGCCTCGGCAGCGGCATTGCCGATTTGGTGGCGATGGAACACGCAGGCGTGAAGATCTCGATTGGCGTTGATGGCGCGGCCTCAAATGAAGCGGCGGATATGCAAAGCGAAGCCCACGCCGCCTGGCAGCTCCAGCGCGCACGCAAAGGCATGCTGGCGCAGCCGCGTTATGCCGGTGGAACCTTTGAAGGCGGTGGCGACGCCGCCCGCATTGAAGATGTGGTGCGCTGGGGCACATCCGGTGGCGCGCAGGTTTTGGGCTTAAACACCGGCCGCCTTGCACCTGGCATGGCCGCCGATATCGCCATCTATCGGCTCGACGATCCGCGCTATTTTGGTTTGCACGATCCCGCCATTGGCCCGGTGGCCAGCGGCGGACGCGCCAGTTTAAAGGCGCTGATTTGTGCCGGAAAACTGCTGGTGCAGGATGATGTGATTGCCGGAGTGGATTTGGCGGAACTGGGCCGCGACGCTGCACAAGCGGTAAAAACCTTGCAACAACGCGCGGCGGTTTAACCGCGTTACGCCGCTGCGTCTTTCTTACGCAGCGGTGATTCTGGCAGAAACAGCGACAGCACAAAGGCCAGCAGCATCACACCCGCCGCCATTTGAAAGGCTGAATGCACCGCATCGCCAAACACCTGCAAATAGGCTTGCTGCACATCATGCGGCAAACGGTGCACCGCATCAGGATCGAGCGTACGCGGCAATGCTTTGCCCTGCTCCACCAGCGTGGTCAAACCCGATTTCAGCACCTGACTAAACACCGCGCCAAACAGCGCCACGCCAATCGAACCGCCAACCGAGCGGAATAACGTGACCGACGAGGTAGCGACACCGATGCGATCGGGCGTCACGGTGTTCTGTACCGCCAGCACCAGCACCTGCATCACCATGCCCATTCCCATCCCCAACACGCAGGCAAACAGGTAGATATGCCACAGCGGTGCATCGATGGTCAGCGTGGTCAGCAGCGCCATGCCGACAGTCGCCAGCAAAGTACCGCCAATCGGGAACAGGCGATATTTGCCGGTGCGGCTAATAATGCGTCCGCTGACAATCGAAGTGATCAGCAATCCGCCCATCAGCGGCAGCAGCTGCAAACCGGCTTCGGTCGGCGTGGAGCCCTTCACCACTTGCAGATAGAGCGGTAAAAACGTCACGCTGCCAAACAGCGACATGCCAACGATAAACGCCATCAAACTGGCGAGCGAGAAGCTGCGATTGCGGAACAGCGACAGCGGAATAATCGGTTCCCAGGCGCGGCGCTCCTCATAAATAAAACCGATCACACCAATTACACCAAACGCCAGAATGCACCACAGCAGCGGATCGGACCATTCACGTAACGTGCCGCCTTCGCTGGTAAACAGCGTGATACCCACCAGCGCCAGGCTGAGAAACACCGCGCCAGGATAGTCAATCTCATGCGGCTTGCGTTTGTTGTCGGTCTTAAACACCGCGTTGATGATCACCAGCGCAAACAAACCTAGCGGCAAATTGATGTAGAAAATCCAGCGCCATGAAGCGTGCTGTACGATAAAACCGCCCAGTAGCGGCCCAATCACCGTTGCCAGACCGAAAACGCCGCCAAACAGGCCCTGATATTTACCGCGCTCTTGCGGGGGAATTACATCGGCGACCGCCGCCATGCTCACCACCATCAAACCACCGCCGCCTAAGCCTTGCAGCGCACGAGTGAAAATCAGCTGCTCCATATTCTGCGCCAGACCGCACAGCGCCGAGCCGATCAGGAATAGAATCACCGAGATCTGCAGCACCGATTTGCGACCAAACAGGTCGCCGAATTTGCCGTACAGCGGCACCACAATCGTCGAAGCCAGCATATAAGCGGTGACGATCCACGACAGGCGATCGAGCCCACCCAGTTCGCCGACGATAGTCGGCAACGCGGTGGAGACGATGGTTTGATCCAGCGCCGCCAGCAGCATCACCAGTAATAAAGCGCTCATCAGTAAGCGGACAGAAGGAGGATTCTCCTGCCCGCCGCCCCACTGCGGCGCGAGTGTTTGGGGTTTCATAACAGACACCAATTGAAATTAATTAAATACACAATTAATATTGCTTGCAGTCTGACATGAATCAAGTGAGCGAGTAAAGATGACCGCACGAAAAGTCCCTGCTGACGATATGGCCAACGCAGTCAAACCCCGCCGTCCCGGCCGTCCGCGCGGCGGCGCGATCAACGTGCAGCAGCGCGAACATCTGCTCGACATCACCTTAGCGCTGTATGCCGAAAACGGCATCGGCGAAACCTCGCTCAACGCGATTGCGCGCAAAGCGGGCGTGAGTCCAGCGATGCTGAATTACTATTTTCAATCTCGCGAATCGCTGCTGGATATTGTGGTTGAGGAGCGTTTTTTGCCGTTACGCCAGCGCCTGGTGGCGCACTTTATGGATGACCCGCGCGATCCCGTCACCACCTTCAGCGCCTTTATCCGTGAAGTCGCGGACATCGTCACCACACACAACTGGTTCGCGCCGCTGTGGATGCAGGAAGTGATGCAAGGTGAAGGCGGTTTAGGTCAGCATATCAAAAAGCGCTTTGGTCACGGTGAACGTGATGAAGTGAAAAAACTGATTGAAGGCTGGCAGCAGCAAGGATTACTCAACCCCCATCTGGAGCCACAACTGCTGATGACTTCGATTCTCAGCCTGGTGCTGGTGCCCTTTACCCGCTTTGCCAGCGATCCCGCGTACTCGCGTGAAATCATTGTCCAGCACACGTTGAGTCTGTTTTGTCAGGGGATCCAGTCAATACCCTAAGGTCGCCATTCATGGCGACCTTAATTTTAACCAATTTATCCTCTGTAAAGGATAAAACTCAATTTATCCCCCGCAAGGGATAGCGTTGACATTATCCCTCTCAGCGGATAATGTCATTAATATCCTCAATAGAGGATAATTCTGGCTTTCGCATCGATCCTAAATGAGAATAAGCGATGATTTACAGTCCGCGTCAACTTGCTCATCACGTCAGGCTAATTCGCCAAAAAAACCATTGGACGCAAAGTGAGCTGGCGAAAAAAGTCGGCCTTAAGCAAGCCACCATATCTCACTTTGAAAACAATCCCGACCTCACCACGCTCGCGACGCTGTTCAAAATATTACAGTCACTTGATCTAAAAATGGACGTGCAGGAAAAAGATCCATCGGCTGTAAATGGTCAGGAGAATGACTGGTGAAACAGGAATTGATTGCCTGGATGAACGGCGAACGCGTAGGCATTCTCACGCGCAATACCAACGGTGCGCATACTTTCCAATACCACCCGAGCTGGTTGAGTAATCGCCTTGCCAGGCCTTTATCTCTGTCGTTGCCATTACAGTTACCGGTGATCACATCCACCGCAGTGCTCAACTATTTTGATAATCTACTCCCTGACAACCCTTTAGTACGCGATCGCATTGTCGCGCGTTATCACGCGAAATCGCGTCAGCCTTTCGATCTGCTGAGTGAAATCGGCAAAGCAACGTTTTGATCGGCGCTGGAACCACCAGCAGACACAATTGCTACGTTTACCTCAGGAAGACATGTGTCAGGCATTCGGCTTACCTTCAGCACGCAAATATGAATCTGATGGTGGACCCGGCATCGCCGATATTATGCAATTCCTGATGGGATCCAGTAATGCATTGGCCGATCGCTATGCCTTTATGAAATTCCAGGTATTCCAGTGGTTGATTGGCGCAACGGATGGTCATGCCAAAAATTTCTCTGTTTTTATCGAACGCGGCGGAAGTTATCGTCTTACGCCTTTCTACGACATCATTTCGGTCTTCACCTCGATAGGCGGAAATGGTCTGAATATCCGCGACCTGAAACTGGCGATGAGTTTGAAAGCCAGCAAAGGCAGAAAAAATCAAATAGATAAAATTTTCCCTCGCCATTTTTTAGCCACGGCAAAGCAGGTGAATTTTGATCAAAACCAAATGATTGAAATTATCGATTTCTTTATAGCCGAACTGGCTGGCGCGATTGAGCAAGTCAGCAAAATATTGCCGACAAATTTTTCTCAGCATATTGCTGAACCGCTGTTTGAAAACAGCTTGCGCATGCTGGCTCGCCTGCAAAAATAATTTTTCACCCCCACCGAAACTTTCCTCCCTGCCCCAGCGAACTGAACTAATGAGACATCCAAATCGGAACTCCCATACATCGCAGGAGCAGAAAATGAAACGCATCAAATCCCTCGTTTGTACCCTGACCATGACCGCAGCGCTGGGTCTTTCCGCCTTTAACGCCGGTGCCGCATTGCCGGTGGGCGCGAAAGCGCCAAACTTCGAACTGCAGGGCGCGTTGGCCGGTAAGCCGTTGACCTTCTCGCTGCAGAAAGCGTTACAGAAAGGTCCGGTGGTGCTCTATTTCTTCCCGGCGGCGTTTAGCGCGGGTTGTACCATTGAAGCGCACGATTTTGCTGAAGCCACAGACAGCTTCAGCAAAATGGGTGCCACGGTAATTGGCGTGACCGCGGGCAATACCGATCAGGTCAGCGATTTCTCTAAACTCGAGTGCCGCGATAAATTCACCGTCGCCGCCGATCCGGGTGCAAAAGTGGCGGCGCAGTATCAAACCACCATGCAGATGAAAGGCAAAACCCTTTCCGATCGCACCTCTTACGTGATTGCGCCCGATGGCGACATTCTGCTGAGTTACACTGACAGAAACCCGGACACACATATCGAGAAAGCGCTTGCCGCCGTTAAGCAGTACGACGCTTCTCACCCGCAAACTCATTAAGTAAAGAGGCCAGCGATGTTAACCGCCATGCTGGCCGCCTTCATCGGCGGCATCATTCTGAACTTAATGCCCTGCGTGTTTCCGGTGATCTCGCTGAAAGCGCTCGGCCTGTTGCGCCATACCGATAACGCCGCCAGCGCGCGTCGCGAAGGCTTGGGCTTTTTACTCGGCGTTGTGGTGACCATGATGGCGCTGGCGGGCATTCTGCTGGCGGCACGCGCCGGTGGCGCGGCGGTCGGCTGGGGTTTCCAACTGCAATCGCCGTTGGTGATCGCCTTGCTGTCGTTGGTGATCCTCGCCGCTGCGCTCAATTTGCTCGGCGTGTTTGAAGTGGGCTTATCCGTGCAGCGCGTCGGCTCGGTAGACGTCGGTCGCGGTGCCTTTACACGCTCGGCGTTGACCGGCGCGCTAGCGATTATCGTCGCCACGCCGTGCGCCGCACCCTTTATGGCGAGCGCCATCGGTTATGCGTTAGTGCAGCCGCCCGCCGTCGCCTTGGTGATCTTTTTTGCGCTGGCCATCGGCTTCGCCGCACCGTTCACGCTAGTTTCACTGTTCCCGGCGCTGGCGAAATTTCTGCCGCGTCCCGGCGCATGGATGGATGTATTGAAACGCGGTCTGGCGTTCCCGATGTTTGGCGCGTATGCCTGGCTGGTGTGGGTGCTGGCGCAGCAAGCGGGAAGCGCGGCGCTGGCCACCTTGCTGGCCGCTTCCGTGGTGGTAGCCTTCGCCGGCTGGTTGTACGGCATGGCGCAACATCGCCACTTTGCCGGTAAAAGTCACAAGGTGCTGTTTGCCGTTACGGCGCTGCTGATTATCGCGGTGATCGCCCCGCTGCCAACGCTGATCAAACCCGGTGCAGGCCTGGCGGGCGATCAGTTGACGGCGGAAGTGACCAAAGCCAAATGGACGCCGCAGGCGGTTGAAGCGCAGCGCGGTCACGGGAAAGCGATCTTTGTCGATTTCACCGCATCCTGGTGCATCACCTGTCAGGTGAACGAGAAAACCTCGCTCTCAACCCAGGCGGTGAAAGAGGCCATCGCCAAAACCGGCACGCTGTACATGGTGGCAGATTCCACTAAATTTAACCCGGACGTGGATGACACCATGAGTGAGTTTGGTCAGGGCGGATTACCGATGTATCTGGTCTATCCTGCCGACGGCGGACCGCCCAAAGTGCTGCCGCAGGTGCTGACACCGAGTATTGTGGTGAACGCACTCAACCAGGCGAGCAAGAAGGCGTAAGAACAACAAGGCGGATTATGCAAACAAGCGATAGCGCGCGTGAAGGTTGGCCCGCGCTAATGGAACAGGCGCAGGCGGGCGATCAGCTCGCCTATACCCGACTGCTGAAAGCGCTGGTGCCGGTGATTCGTTCGCAAACACGCAAACAGATCGCCGATGATGCACTGGTAGAAGATGTGATTCAGGATGTGCTGCTAACGGTGCATCGGGTGCGTCACACCTATGATCCTGCCTACCCTTTTTTACCCTGGCTGATGGCGATTATCTCGGCGCGCGCGATTGATGCGCTGCGGCGACGTGGCCGCCATCAGCAGTGGGAAGTTAACAACGATATCGTGCCGGAAGCCGTCAGTGCGCCAGACGCACCGCAGCAGGACTCGCAGGAAGAGTTGGCCGGATATCTGCGTCAGCTCCCTTCGCGTCAGCGCGAAATTGTCGAACATGTGCATCTGCGCGAAATGAGCCTGACGGAAGCGGCCGCGCATAACAATCTGAGTGTGGCCGCGGTGAAATCGCTGCTGCATCGCGCGCTGACCAATCTGCGCCGCTTTGGAGCCAATCATGACCGATCATGACCTGTTAATTGAAAAACTCGGGCGCGAGATGCGACCGGTTAAACCGCTGCGATCCACTAGCTGGCGCGTTATCACCTGGCTACTGCTGGCATTGCCCTGCGGCATTGCCGCCAGCTTCCTGGTGCAGCGCAGTGCCACCGACTGGGCGCAGCCGGGCGCGCTGCAGGCGATCTTGCAGCTGGTGCTGGCCTTTGTACTCGGCACGCTGGCAATTCGTAGCGCTTTCAACATGAGCATCGCCGGACGCCGCAGTATCAGCTGGAAAGCGCTACTGCCAATTGGCCTGCTGTGGCTCGGCATGAGCATCAGCCAGATTCCCGGTGAAGTGCCAATCGAACATGACAATGACAGCGCGCGCTGCTTTACCTTTCTGCTGGTGGTCAGCACACCGATGATGGTGCTGATGATCGCCAGCCTACGCCGCACCCGCGCATTGCATCCGGTGCGCAGCCTGGCAATGGCCGGTTTGGGCGTCTCCTGCATGGCGGTGACGCTGCTGGCATTTTGCCATCCGGTACATCTGCATCCGCTGGATTTTGTCATGCATCTGGCGGCGATAGCGACGATTGTGGCGATGACGGTGCTGGTTGGGAAACGATGGGTGACGTTGAAATGAGTCGAGTGAAAGAGTGCAATGGTTAAGTTAATTCTTTGGTGTGATATTTCCACGCAAAAGATTAAAAATCGGCTCACCCATATTGTAAATACGCTATTTCTAAACTATAGAATAATAGCAATATAATTCCATTCCCATCAATTACCTCATCCAAGGATACGTATGAAAAAGTTAATTTTCGTATTATTAGCAAGCTCGGTATCTTTCAGCTCACTCGCCGCAGACCTGATGAGCAAAGTTGAGTTTGAAAAGGTAAAAGATCAATATGTAGAGGTAGGGAACATTTCCACCTCAGGTGAAACGGATCCCGCCAGCGCCAGAGAGGAACTGTCTAAATTGGCTGAAGAAAAAGGCGGCGATATCTTTGTCGTAACCTCCGCGAATACCAATAACAAAATACATGGCACCGCCATCGTTTATAAGAAAAAGTAAGTTTCCATTTTGCCTCAGTATAAGCTTAAAAGCATAGCTTATGCTGGGGCATTATATTCAATAAATTAAATTGCCGATCAGGTTGCCTGGCAATAAAGCGGATGGTGTGTCGCTATATTTTAATGATGCAAAAGCGGCCCCTATGAGCCGCCCTTTTTAATCAAAATTTACTGCGGAATCACTTTCTCCGCTTTCAGTCGATCAAATAACTGCGTAAATGCATCCAGCGTTGAACGATAACCGGTGAAGCCCGCTTTGCGGCTCTTGCTCATATCGGTGAACGCTTCCATTGGGCGTCCCAAATCCGCGTCGGTATGCCACCATGATGCCAGTTTAGTGATGTCCGCTTCACGCAATTGATAACGTGCCGCCACCTCGCGCCACGTTTCAGCCGCATCCTGCATGCGTCCTTCCAGTGGCATCATCTGCGCCGGATACTCCGCCGCTTCCACGCCAAAGTAAGCCGCCAGACGTGGCCACAACCAGTTCCAGCGGAACACATCGCCGTTCACCGCGTTGAAATCCTGATTGGCCGCTTCTGCCGCCGTCGCGGCCCACAGCAGCTGTTCTGCCAGCAAACCCGCGTCGGTCACGTCGGAAACACCGTTCCACTGCTCTGGCGAACCCGGGAAGATAAACGGCAAACCTTGCTCGCGGCACAGCGTGGCATACACCGCCAGCGTCTGGCCCATATTCATCGCGTTACCCAGCGCAAAGCCCACAATCGAGTGCGGACGATGTACGCTCCAGCGATAGCCATATTTCTCCGCACCGGCAAACACCTCGTCTTCCTGCGCGTAATAGAAGTTATCGACCGGCTGGCGTCCCTGCTCTTCGCGGAATGGCGTCACCGGCACTGCGCCTTTACCGTAGGCTTCGAACGGGCCGAGGTAATGCTTCAGGCCGGTCACCAGCGCCACATGCGATCCCTTCAGACGCTCGCCCAGTGCTTCAATGACGTTACGCACCATGCCGCCATTGACGCGGATGTTCTCTTTCTCATTTTCCTGGCGCGACCAGACGCTAAAGAACAGCGCATCCGGCTGCTCTTCTGCTAACGCAGCACGCACCGCATCACCATCCGTTAGATCGGCGGTCAGGCTGCGGCAACCTTCAGGCACTGCGCCACGTCCGCGCGATAAACCGCTGACCTGCCAACCTTCGCGCTGCAATTTTTCCGCCAGCGCACGTCCAATCACACCGCTAATGCCTACAATCAATGCCTGCTTTTGCATTTCAATTCTCCTTGGTTTCAGTAATGATGAGTTTAATAGAGAATTTAATTCCTATCATTGGCATTAATTCACGGCATTCATAACCTGAGTTCACGAATCCATGCACGACCAGCGCCTGAAAGATATCGTTCCTTTTGTAGCCAGCGTCGAGGGCGGCAGCTTTGCCGCCGCCGCTGAGCGCCTGCATCTCACGGGTTCGGCGGTGAGCAAAAGCGTGACGCGGCTGGAAACCCGCCTGGGTTCGCGCCTGCTGGAGCGCACCACCCGCAGCCTGAAACTCACCGACGCCGGAAACGCCTATTACCAAACCTGTTTACGCATTATGGAGGAGCTGGCAGAAGCCGAAGCGGTGCTAGCGGCGCAGCGCACCATTCCTTCCGGGCGCTTGCGTTTAGCGGTGCCGAACACCTATGGACGCCTCGGTGTGATGCCGCTGCTGATACCGTTTTGCCGCCAGCATCCGGATGTGGAGCTTAATCTGACTTTTTCGGATCGCTTTATCGATCTGTTTGATGAAGGGATTGATGTTGCAGTGCGCATTGGTGGATCGCCGGATCTACCCGCCTCGCTTGGCTGTCGTCAGATGGGCCGCGAACGCATGGTGTTTTGCGCATCACCCGATTATCTGGCGCGCGTTGGGCGGCCCTCCAGTGAAGCCGAATTGTTGCAGCATCAGGCGATCATGTATGAACGCGTCGATGGCAGCACCAAACCGTGGCTGTTTACTACGGAAGATGGCTATCCGCACTGGCGCAACCTGCCGCACCGCATGGCGCTGGGTGATGTGGATGCGCAGATGCAGGCGCTGTGTGCCGGATTAGGCGTAGCGCAGATGCCATCGTGGCTGGTGCGTGAACCGCTGGCGCGCGGCGAGCTGGAGATCATTCTGCCCGAGCAGCAGCCGGACGGCCTGGCCTTGACGCTGATTTGGCCGCGCCGCAAGCAGCTGCTACCTAAAGTGGATGCGCTACTGGCGGCGTTAGAAGAATTACAGATCAGATAGAAACATAAGGTCAAAAGCGCGCGATGAATCGCGCCGCTACCAACCTGTACATACCGTAGCGGCGCAATTTATTGCGCTTTTCTTAATATCAACGGTGATTCAACCGGCGCGACAACCTGTCGCCAAAAAACTGCAGGACCGTCACCAGCGCCACCAGCACCACAATCACCGTCAGCATCACCTGCATATCAAAGCGTTGATAACCATAACGATACGCCAAATCGCCCAAGCCGCCCGCACCAATCGCGCCGGCCATCGCCGAGGCGTTAATCATCGTCACCAGCGTAATGGTAAAGCCGCTCACAATGCCGGGCCGCGCTTCGGGCAATAAGACATGCCAGATAATATGCCAGCGATGAAAACCCATCGCCTGCGCCGCTTCGGTCAGCCCTTTATCCACTTCGCGCAGGCTCACTTCGGCGATACGCGCAAAGAACGGCGTCGCCGCCAGCGTCAGCGGCACCACCGCCGCCCACACGCCGTAGGTGGTGCCGACGATCCAGCGGGTAAAGGGAATCAGCGCCACCATCAGAATCAAAAACGGGATCGAGCGGAACAGGTTCACCACCCAGCCCAGCACGCGATTCAGCAGCGGGCTGGGAAACAGATCGCCGCGTCCGGTTACCACCAGAATCACCGCCATCGGCAAACCCAGCGCCAGCGCCAGCAGCGACGACACGCCCACCATCAGCAGCGTATCCAGCAGCCCAATCCATAAACGATCAATAGCCAGTGACATAGCCCGGTATCTCCAGTTGATCCGCAATCGGGGTTAAACGCGTCCGCGCGGTGTCAGCGTCATGCTGCGCATCAAGCAGCAGCAACATTTGCCCGGTCGGTTTGCTGTCCACCCACTCCACCGCGCCATAAATTAACGTCAGTTCCCCGCCAACTCGTGCGCTTAGCGCCGCCAAATCCGGCTGTGCGCCCTGTCCGGTGTAGCGCAACCGCACCAGCAGACGCGAATCGCCACGCTCGCGCGTCGGCGTCAGCAGCGGTTGAATCGCTTCCGGCAGCGCGCTGAACTGCGGATTGAGCAGCTGTCGCGTAGTCTCTTGCTGCGGATCGCTGTACACCTGCCACACCGGCCCGCGCTCGATGATTTCGCCCTGATCGATTACCGCCACCTGATGGCAGAGATCGTGCACCACGTCCATTTCATGGGTAATCAGCACAATGGTGATGTGACGCTGTTGATTGATCTTCTTCAGCAGCGCCAGTATCGAGCGCGTGGTTTCCGGATCGAGTGCCGAGGTGGCTTCATCACACAGCAGCAATTCGGGATCGTGCACCAGCGCGCGCGCAATGCCAACGCGCTGCTTCTGCCCGCCGGACAATTGCGCTGGCCACGCGTGCTGGCGCTGCTCAAGGCCCACCAGCGCAAGCAGTTCATCCACTTTGCGCCGCCGCTCCGCCGCAGGCACGCCCGCCACTTTCATCGGCAACTCGATGTTTTCGCGCACCGTTTTCGCCGACAGCAAATTGAAGTGCTGGAAAATCATGCCGGTACCGCGTCGCCAATCCACCAGCTGACGATCGCTCAGCGTGCTTAGGTCAATCCCGTCAATCACCACCTGACCGCGAGTAGGCTTTTCCAGCCGATTAAGGCAGCGGATCAGCGTCGATTTACCGGCCCCGCTACGGCCAATGATGCCGAAAATCTCGCCGCGCTTAACCTGCAGATCGACCTCTTTCAGCGCATCCTGAGTTTGGCCGGGATAGCGTTTACTCAAGCCACGAATCTGCACGTGGATTTTCCCTGCCGTCTCGGCCGTCGGTGACAGCAACGCATCGCGCTCGCCGGGTAGCGTCAGGCTCACCATGCTTACTGGCTCCAGCCCGGCTGATACAGCTTGCCGTAAAAGTCATCCAGCTTGGCGCGCACCACCGGCGAATGCTGGTAGATATCAACGAACTTCGCCAGGCGCGGATCGTTCTGATGACCGTCGCGGATCACGAACTGAATTACGTATTCCGGATGTTCCAGGCCATCGAACAGCAGCGCGTTGTTCGGATCGATGGTCTTCGACAGGCGCAGATAGTGCGGATAACCCTGCGCTAAATCGACTTCATCCAGCGAACGCGACAGCTGCACCGCTTCCACTTCGATAATCTTCAGATGCTTTGGATTACTGACAATGTCATCCACGGTAGATTTGAGGCCCGCGCCCGGTTTTAAGGTAATCAGCCTGGCTTTTTGCAGCAGCAGCAGGCCGCGCGCGCCGTTGATCGGATCGTTGGCAATCGCCACCGTGCCGCCATCGGGAATCTGGTCAATCGCGGTATGTTTTTTCGAATAGAGCCCGATGTTGTTGATGATCGCCGGCGCGTACGGCACCAGATGGAATCCGCCCTGCTGGTTGGCGTTCTCCAGGAACGGTTTGTGCTGGAAAAGGTTCACATCAATATCGCCGTTTTCCACACTGACGTTCGGCGCGGTCCAGTCGGTGAACTCCACCAGCTCAACGTTCAGACCATGTTTTTTCGCTTCGGCCACCGCGGTTTCCAGCGGCGGCGCAAAGGCTGCTGTAGTACCGACCTTCAGCGGTCCGCTGTAGTTTTCGGCGGCGACGGCGCTAAACGCCAGCAGTGCGACGCTGGCAGCCAGCGCAAAATGACGTGCAATGTTCATATCAGATCCCTGAGGTTAAATTAACGAAGGTTAACGCCGTCGCGCCAGCGCGCCGCCGGATGGCGATCGGGCAAGCGGTCCTGCTGTTGAAAAATTTTCTGCCGCAATGAACCGGGCTGATACGCGGTCTTGAAGCGGCCGCGCTGCTGTAATTCCGGCACCACCAGATCGATAAAATCGCGGTAGCTCTGCGGATTAAGGATGCGCGTCAGGTTAAAGCCATCGATATCGCCTTCATCGATCCACTTAATCAGCGCATCCGCGACCTGGCTCGGATTGCCAACGATCAACGGATAGCGGCTGCCCATCGCGTGCTGCTCCAGCAAACGACGCCGCGTCCAGCCGCTGAAGGCTTTGCTCACCGATTCTATGGCGCGCGTGTCGCCGGTCTGAATCGGCTCATCGAGTTCGAATGCCGCCAGATCGAGGCCAATCGAACTGGAGAAGTGCGCGATGCCGGCTTCCGGGCTGGCGTAGGCGAGGTAGCTTTGATGCTTCTCCTGCGCTTCACGTTCGGTAGGCGCGACAATCACGCTAACGCCCATAAAGATGCGCAGATCGTCAGGATGGCGTACGGCCTGCACCGCCGCCTGGCGCAAGCGCGTCGATTGCTCGCGCATCGCTGCCGGTGATGCGGCATTCACAAAGCTGCACTCGGCGTGACGTCCGGCGAACTGCACGCCGCGCGCCGAGGAACCGGCCTGAAACAGCAGCGGCGTGCGCTGCGGCGACGGGCTGCTCAGGTGATAACCCTGCACCTGATAAAACTCGCCCTGATGATTGATTTGGCGGATTTTATTGGCATCGGCGTAGCGACGATTGGCTTTATCCTGCACCAGTGCATCATCCTGCCAGCTGCCTTCCCACAGCTTGTAGGTGACATCGAGAAACTCATCGGCCTGATCGTAGCGGCGATCGTGCGCCAGCAGCTGTTGCTGGCCCATGGCACGCGCGGCGCTATCAAGATAACCGGTGACGATGTTCCAGCCGATGCGCCCTTTGGTCAGGTGATCGAGCGTGGAAAGGCGGCGCGCGAACGGATACGGCGCTTCATAACTCAGGTTGGCGGTGACGCCAAAACCCAGATGCTGCGTAACACTGGCCATGCCGGAAATCAGCATCAGCGGATCGTTCACCGGCAGCTGAATCGACTCTTTGGCGGTCAGACCAATGCCTTGCTGATAGACGTCATACACGCCGAGAATATCGGCGATAAACAGCCCATCAAACAGCCCGCGCTCCAGCAAGCGCGCCAGATCCAGCCAGTAATCCAGCGAGTTGAAATCCACTGAACGATCCTGTGGATGCGTCCACATACCGTGATGAATGTGCCCAACGCAGTTCATATTGAAGGCGTTGAGCAGAATCTGTTTATGACTCATATCGTCCCCCGACGCGGCGGCAACACGCCATTCAGCAGGTAGTTGCCGATGGCCGGATATTTCCAGCGCACCGGATCGTGCAAAGTATGGGTACGCGCATTGCGCCAGTGACGGTCGAAGTTATGCTCGCGCAGGCTGGAACGCGATCCGCCGAGTTCAAACAGCAGATTGCTGGCCTCCAGCGACACGTCCGTGGTCCAGGCGCGCGCTTTCGCAACTTCCACCGACGCCAGCGCGACGTTTTCAGCGCTGGGATCGCGCTGCGCCACGTCAACCGCATCACCCGCAATCGCCAGCAGCGCATCGCCCGCACTCAAACGAGCAGCCAGACGACCGGTGCGATCAAGCGTCAGCGGATCGTCGCTGGCGCGATCGACGCCGCTGTCCGGCCACGGCCGCGCGCGCTGACGCAGGAAATCGAGCATGTCGTCAAACGCCGCCCGTGCAATGCCCTGATCGATAGCGGCATGCATAATCTGCGCAAAGGGCCCAACGGTGCTCGGACGCTCAAACGCCGTCTGGAACGGCACCACATCTTCCGGCGCAATGGCTACGTCGCGGAACTGCACGCTGCCGCTGCCGGTGGTGCGCTGACCGAAGCCGCTCCAGTCATCAATCACGTTGACGCCGTGCTGATGACGCGGCACAAACACCAGCTGCTCTTTGCCATCATCAGCAATCGCCAGCGTCGGAATACGGTCGGCATACAGCGCGCCGGTGCAGTAAAACTTGTTGCCGTTGAGGCGCAATCCTTCCGCCTGCTGCGAAACCGCCGTAGAACGCTGATGCGCGGCGGGCGAACTGAATTCCGCCAGCGCGTTGCCGTGATGCACGCCTGCCAGCACTTCGGCGTAGAGCCGCTGTTTCTGCGCCTCGCTGCCGTTGATGCGCAGCACTTCCAGCGCGTAAAAATGGTTCTGCGGCACCTGACCAATCGAACCGTCGGAGGCGCTCAACGTCACAAAAATCCCGGCCAGTTCGGCAGTTGAAATCTCAATGCCGCCAAAGTCACGCGGTACGGTGATGGCACCGAGCCCGGATTGAAACAGCTGCTGTAATTCGGTGTGCGGCAGTTCACGTTCGCGGTCGCGCTGGGCAGAACCGGCACGAAAACGCTCCGCCAGCTCCTGCGCGACCTGCAACGCCTGCTGGGCATTCTCAATGCGCGTCGCGCGCTGTTTAGGCAATACCTGCGTCATGGTTGCTCCTTAAATCCACGCATGACGCGCAGGCAGCGCATCATTGAGGTAATAGTTGCCGATGGCATGAGTTTTCCAGCGCACCGGATCGTGCAACGTGTGGGTGCGCGCATTGCGCCAGTGACGATCGAGACCGTGGCGCAGCAAGGTGCCGCGACTGCCGCCCCATTCCAGCAGCTTCTCACTGGCACGCAGCGCCACTTCGGTGGTCAGCACTTTGGCTTCCGCTACCGCAATCGATGCGCGTGCGCAGTTTTCGGCGGTCAGCGCCTGTTGATCGATGCTATCGAGTACCCGGGCAGCACGAGCCAGCAGCGCGTTGGCGGCGCTCAGTTCAGTGCTGATGCGGCCCACGTCGGCGAGGATGTAGGGATCGTCAGCATTGCGGCTGACATTGGCATCCACCCAAGGTCGCGAGCTGCTGCGCACAAACTCCAGCGCCTCATCCAGCGCGCCTTGCGCAATGCCCGCATCAATCGCCGCCTGAATCAGCTGAGAAACTGCGCCGCGCAGCGTCGGTTTTTCAGCGGGAGGCAACGACATCAATAACTCGGGATCAACCACAACCTGATGCAACTTCACCGTGCCGCTGGCGGTAGTGCGCTGGCCAATACCGGACCAGTCATCCACAATTTCCACGCCCGGCGTCGGCAGCGGAATAAAGGCCATTTTCGGCTGCTGATCGTGCATCGCGGTGGTGACCAGAATGTCGGCAAACAGCGCGCCGGTAGAGTAGAACTTCTCGCCGGTGAGCTGCACGCCGTGTGACGTTGTCACTAGTTGCGCCTGTACGTCTTGCGTATGTTTGGTGTTTTTCTCCGGTCCGCCGTTGCCCAGACGTTTGCCCTGCACCACCGCGCTCAGCAGCCGCTGCTGTTGCGCGGCAGAACCTTCGCCAAGGATGAACTGGATCAGACCAAAGTGGTTTTGCGGGATTTGCCCCAGCGACGGATCGCTGGCGGAGATCAGACGAAACACTTCGGCCATGGTCTGGTAAGACAAACCCGCACCACCCAATTCGCGCGGCACGCTGATGCTGCCAAGTCCCAACGCGCTGAACTGGTTGAGCAGCGCGATGGGGTAAATGCGCTGCTGGTCGCGCTCGACTGCGCCGCCTTTCGCCTGCCCGGCCAAATGGCGTGCGGCGGCGATGGCTTCTTCATCGCTGTTTAATACCGCTGCGCGGTTAATAATCTCGTCACTGTTTTGCGTCATAGCTGATTTCACTTTTACTGCACAGCGAAGTGTAAGCCTGCACTGAAAAACTCAGCAGGCCGTGGAATGAATAACGGATTGAAAGCGATGATAATCAGCGGGGTTAAAGCAAGTAAATAGCGCGGTTATGCTATATCCGGCAATGCGTTGCCATTATTAAGCTATGGATTTATTTAAGCACAACAACAGGCTAGCGGCGGCGCTGAGGGCAATTAGCGAGTATAGAAAAGCGGCGAGTAATTCTTAAGATCAAATAACGCTAAGAAAAGTTTAATTCCGCAAATAATGTAGCGGCGCGATTTATCGCGCGTTGATGTTTAACTTTCAAAAACGCGCGATAAATCGCGCCGCTACGGATGGTGCGGAATTTAAAAGCGGCGCGAAATATTAATTATTTAATTGCGCATCAAACTGCGCGGCAGTGAAACTGCGGGTGGATTCGCTTTTCACACTATGCGGAATCTGCACGCTATCGATCAACTTCGCCAACTGATAGGTTTTCACCGTCTCATTTTGCGTTAGCTGCTGCGCATAATTCGCGGTCAAATCCCCTTTCTTATTCTGCGTCACCGAGGTCTGGCTGCGCTCTTCATCATCGATCAAATGATACTTATAGTTTTGCGACGACTTCTGTTCGGTCAGCTTCGCCGCTGAGACAGAATCCAGCGCGGTGTGGAAGCTGGCCTTGAGTTTAAACAGCGTTTGCTGGGTCAAATCCTGGGTATCACCATGCGTTTGCGTAGCGGTTTTTTGCGCCACGTTCAGGGAGAAGGTGTCTTGCTCTTCCGGCTTATACGGATTACCGGAAACCGGCGTCTGCTGATAGCTCGCCGAGAAGTCCGCCAGTCCACTGATTGCGCCGTTCTTCGCCGCATTGGCATCAATCGACTTCACACGCTGCGTGTTGATGCTTTCAGCCGCTTTGCCTTCGGTGGTATTGAGCGCGCGGAAGCTGGCTTTAAACAGCGTCAACATGTCGCTATCGCCGTGACCGCGCGAAGCGGCCTGATCAAATTTGCTGCTCCACTGATCCAGCGCCGCTGCCTGCTGTGCCGCGCTGCCCGCCTGCGTCAGTTTCGAAACATCGGTATCGAGTTTGATGCTGACATCGCCGTTGTGGAAGCCGAGCCAGCGCGCCTGATCGTCGGCATGCAAGTTCAGCGACTGCGTGACGTTATTGCCATTACGCAGATCGGTCTTCAAATCGACGCTTTTCAACACTGAAGTGTCGAAGTTCATCAGATCGCGGATATCGAGTTTGGTGGTGCTGCCATCCAGGCCATCCAGCGCCTTCTGCAAACCGGCGGATAGCTGACCCATCGCCGCCGCTTCAACGTTGCTGAGCTGGCCGCCGCTGGTTTTCAGCTCCACCACCATGCCGCCCTGTTGACGCGTCATCTGCAAACTCACCTGCACACCAGATTGGGTAGTGATGGTCAGCGCCAGCGCACTTTGGCTGCTGCTCCGCGCACCGTTTACCGCTTCCGTCGCTGGCACGCTTAAGGTTACATCGCCGCGATGGCTGGCCAGATTACTCAATAAGGTGCTGCCGAGACCGTTCATGCCGACGCCGCTGGCATGCGCGGCACCGTTGAGCTGCGCCTGCAAGCTGCTGGTGACATTGACGGAACTCTTGACCTGCGCGGGCTCGATTTTGTAGATCGCGGCGATGGCATCACTCGCCTCGCTGAAGGTGACTTTGGTCGACGCTTCCGCCGTCAGGGCGTTTTGCGCGGATTTGTTGTTCACCGCCGGCGTCACCACCGCATTCGATGCGATTAAATTTCTCAGTACGCTGCTGCCAATCCCATTTAGCATGAAAATAATCCTCGTTGTGTACTATTCCTGAGAGTTATCGGCGAAATGTTCAGCGGCTTTAATGGTTTTTGCCCTCACCCTAACCCTCTCCCATAAACGGGAGAGGGAACCAATTGTGCACCGTCTGCTCTCTCTCCCGCCTGCAGAAGAGGGCTGGGGTGAGGGAAATGTATTGGCAGTTCTGACATAACATCTGTCCGCCTAAACACAGCCGTACTTTGCGCAGTGACTTAGGTTATTCATCAACACATCTCTCACTCACGAGGTAAGGTCACGATGAATAACCTGCATTACAAAAGCTTGCTGGAAATTGGCCGCTTGATTCAGTCGGGCGAAATCTCTTCGGTAGACGTCACGCAAACCCTGCTGACGCGCATTGATACGCTCGATCGCGACTTACACAGCTACTTCTACGTGATGCGCGACAGTGCACTGCAACAGGCGGCTGAAGCCGATGCTGAAATAGCCCAAGGCAAAATGCGCGGTCCACTGCACGGCGTGCCAATCGCACTGAAAGATCTGATCTGGACCAAAGACGCGCCCACCAGCCACGGCATGATCATCCACAAAGATCGTTACCCTTCAGAAGACTCCACCGTGGTGGAGCGCTTCCGCGCGGCGGGTGCGGTGATTCTCGGCAAGCTGACGCAAACCGAAAGCGCCTTCGCCGATCACCATCCCGACATCACCCGGCCGAATAATCCGTGGGGCAGCGCGCTGTGGACCGGCGTCTCCTCCAGCGGATCCGGCGTCGCCACCGCCGCAGGGTTATGCTTCGGCTCAATTGGCACCGATACCGGCGGATCGATTCGTTTTCCCTCCAACGCCAACGGCCTGACCGGCATTAAACCGACGTGGGGCCGCGTCACGCGTCACGGCGCCTGTGAACTGGCGGCATCACTGGATCATATCGGCCCGATGGCACGTAACGCCGCCGATGCCGCCGCCATGTTGCAGGCGATTGCCGGTCGCGATGATAAAGATTCCACCTCCAGCAGCGAGCCGGTGCCCGATTATCTGGCGCTGATGACGCGCGGCATTAGCAAGATGCGCATCGGCGTAGATAAAAGCTGGGCGCTGGAGAAAGTCGACGAGGAGACGCGCGCTGCGCTGCAATCGGCGATCGCCACCTTGAGTTCGCTCGGCGCGACGCTGGTAGATATCACCTTGCCCGATACCGAAAAAGCCGCCGCCGAGTGGAGCGCACTCTGCGCCGTGGAAACTGCGCTGGCGCATGAAGACACTTATCCGGCGCAGAAAGATCACTACGGTCCGGGCCTGGCTGGTCTGCTCGATCTCGGTCACAGCGTTACCGCGCTGGAGTATCAACGTTTGCTGCTCAGCCGTGCGGCGCTGCGCGGCGATATCTCCGCGCTCTTTACTCAGGTTGATCTGATTCTGGCACCGGCTACCGCGTATGCCGGATTGACCTGGGACACCATGACCCGTTTTGGTACCGATCAGGCACTGTTTAACGGCGTGCTGCGCTATACCAGTGCATTCGATGCCAGCGGTCATCCCACCATCACCCTGCCGTGCGGCAAAACCGCAGGCGGCGCGCCGATTGGCTTCCAGTTGGTGGCAGCACATTTCGCCGAAACCACCATGATTCAGGGCGCGTGGGCCTTCCAGCAGGTCACCGACTGGCATAATCAGCATCCTGCGTTATAAATCTGCGTTGTTTGCCGCCCCGATAGCTTCGGGGCGGTCATTTCACCCGCTCATGGCCTGAAACTTGCTTCAACTTCCTGACTTCCGCCCTTTTTCGCCATGTTTAGGGGATGCTGATATGAAAGAGCTTTTCACCACCGACGATCTCGATAACCGTCATCGCTTCGATGCCTGGCGTGATGCGGTGTGCTCGCGTCTGATCAACGCCCAAGCGCGACAGATGCATTCAGGCACTTTTTCCGGCAGCTTTGCCTATTCGACGCTCGGTCACATGGATATTGCCAATCACGTATCGCATACCGCGCTGACGTGGCAACGCACAGCAGAATGCATCCGCCGCCATCCTAATCACGATTTCTATCTGGGCTACGTCTGCGCCGGCAGCGGCACGCTGCGGCAGAATGGCCATCAATCACGCGTCAGCGCCGGCGATGTGGTGATTTACGATGCTGCCACGCCGTTTGATTTTGCGATGGAAAAGGTGGCGATCAATATCGTGCATCTGCCACGTCACATCATGGAGAAGGAAGCGCCTGCCACCGCCAAACTGGCAGGCAAAACGCTGGATCTCACGCGCCCCGGCATGGCATCGCTCAAGCTGCTGCTGCAGGAAGCGTTCGTGTTTAATCCCGACCGCGAGAACCCGTTTCTGGCAGAGCAGTTTGCCAACACGCTGCTGAATATGATTTCGGTGAGCGTCAATTTGCAGCACAGCGAAGAGGCGCTGAAGCCGGATCTTTACTCACGCGTAGTGAGTTTTCTGCGTCACAACCTGCAGGAGCCAGAGCTGTCGGTGACGCAGATCGCCAATGCGCATCATGTCTCGCCGCGCACCATCAGCCGGGTGTTTGCCGCGCACGGCACCACGCCGATGAACTTTCTCTGGCAGGAGCGTTTACAGGCGTGTCATCGCATTCTCGCCGAAGGCAAAGCGCGCAATATCACCCAAGTGGCGTTGGATCACGGCTTTAGCGATATGTCGCACTTCAGCCTGGCGTTCCGCAAAACCTTTGGTTATACGCCCAGCAGCCTGTTACGGCAGCCGGACGCGCCGCTACTTTTGTAGCGTGGTGATCACGCGCTCGGCGGTGTATTCCATGCTGCTGCGCGTGTTCATCGCTTCACTGCGCATCAAGCGGTACGCCCCCGATTCATCCAGCCCGAAGGTTTGCATCAGCACGCTTTTGGCCTGCGCCAGTCGCTCACTACGCGCTTGACGCGCCTGCTGTACCGCACGCAACCGCTGCTGGTGACGCACGGTCTTTAGCGTGCCAATCATTTGCACAATCAAGGCAAACGGATTGAGTTCACGCGCAGCGATGGCATTCGGCTGGAGTTGCAGCAGTAGCGGAAACAGCCGCGCGTTGTGGCTATCCGCCATCGCGATGATGGGAATATCCCTTTCGCGCGCGCTGATAAACAGCGAGGTTAACAGTGGCTGCTGATGCATATCGATCGCCACCAGCAGCAGCTGCGTATCCGTGGAGAGTGACGCGGCAGGCGGCCAGCTGTGCTGCGCGTGACAGCCCAGCTGCGTCAGCGAGACGCAAAACGCGCGCACGCTCTGTGAATCAGGATGGAAAATATGCAGCCGGACACCAGAAAGCGTTGCCAGTAATGATTGTTCAGTCATGGTTCACCCTATGCGCATCCCGAATGAGGAAAGCTCACAGTAAGCGAGCGGATGGGTTAACGCTGTGCTGATGCTGCCGGGTGCTGTGTCAGGGCGGACAAGGATGAGGAACGGTTTTGTAGGGTGCGCATTCATGCGCACCTTTTAAATGATGCTCAAACATGAAACCCCAAAAACGGCTCCGCCACGCTGGCGCTCGACTGGGTTTTCGGATCGATCTTCTGCACAATCTGCCCCTTTTCAATCACATGAATCTGGTCAGAAAGAGCGTAAAGAAACTCAATATCCTGCTCCACCAGAATGATTGAAATATCCATCTCATGGCGCAGCCGCCGCAATGTCTCGATAATCTCCTCGCAGATATTCGGTTGAATCCCTTCCGTTGGCTCATCCAGCAGCACCAGCTGCGGCTGGCCGCACAGGCAGCGCGCCAGCGCCAATAGCTGCTGCTCGCCGCCTGATAGCGCACCGCCGGGCTGCGCCAGCAGGCGTTTCAGGCGCGGAAAATACGCCAGCATCTGCTCGATAATCTCTCCGGCGCGGGAAAAATGTTTCACGCAGCCCATGCGCAGATTTTCCTCAACCGTCAGCTGCGGGAAAATCTGTCGGCCTTGCGGCACAAAACCGATGCCCGCCACCGCCCGCTGGTGCGCCTGATAACGGGTAATATCGATGCCGTTCAACGCGATCTGGCCTTGCCAGGCCGGCAGTTCGCCCATAATGGTGCGCAGCAGCGTGGTTTTGCCCATGCCGTTGCGGCCCAGCACGCCGGTAAACGACTTCGCGCCGACAAACAGCTCGGATAAGTTCAGCACCGGAATCTTGTTGTAACCCGAGACCATCTCTTTAATTTCAAGCATGTTTAATCTCCAGATTGCCGAGATACGCCTCTTTCACCCGCGGATTTTGCGTCACCTCGCGGAAGCTACCTTCCGCCAGCACCGCGCCCTGGTTAAACACCGTCACCTGCTGCGCAATCATGCTGATGAACTCCATGTCATGCTCCACCACCACCACCGTGCTCTGCTGATTAATCGCCTTGATCAGCTGCGCGGTTTTGCGCACTTCCTGATGCGTCATACCCGCCGCCGGTTCATCCAGCAGCACCAGCTGCGGTTTGGAGATCAGAATCATCCCCAGCTCCACCCACTGCCGCTGACCGTGCGCCAGTTCCGAGAGCACCGCATGTTGCAGATCGACCAGACCGATATCCTCCAGCACCTGTTCTATCGCCGCCGGCAGCGCCGCTTTCGCCAGCTTATTTGCTGCCGCCTGCCACAGGTTTTCCCGCACGCTTAAGCCTTCGAACACGCTCGGCACCTGAGTTTTAATGCCAATCCCCAAACGCGCGATTTCCCATGGCCGTTTGCCGGAGATCACCTGTTCGCGATAGCGGCACTCGCCGCGCGTCGGCGTGACCTGGCCGCTCAGCATCTTGAAGAAAGTGCTTTTGCCTGCGCCGTTAGGGCCGATCAGGCAGCGCAACTCACCTTCACGAAGGGTGAAATCCACCTCTTTCACCGCATGCACGCCGCCAAAACTGACGCCCATTTTGCGGGTTTCCAGTAACACGTTGGCCGTCATGGTTTCACCTCACTGACCTGCGCGCGGCTGGCAGGCGCGGCGGGACGCTTGCGCCGCCGCAGACGCTGCAACGTTGGCAGAATGCCGCCCGGAATCAGCAACACAAACACCGCCAGAATCACGCCGAGCACTAAGTTGACATCCACGGTTTGCTGCGCGCCCAGCCGCGTCACCATCCACTGCAACAACACGCAGCTGATCACCGGACCCAGCAGCGTGCCGCGGCCACCGACAATCACCCAGATGATGATCTGCGCCGACTGGCTGATGCTAAACACGCCGGGACTGACAAAGGCGCCCCAGTTGACGTACAAACAGCCAGCCAGTCCGGCAATGGCCGCGCCGATGGCGAAGGTTGCCAATTTATGCGCCGGAACGTTGTAGCCGAGCAATCCGGCGCGCTGCTCGTTCTCACGGATCGCCACCACGGTTTTGCCAAAACGGCTCAGCAGCACGAACTTCAGCAAGGCGTAGCACAGCGCCAGACATCCGGCGGTGACCATAAAGATCGCCTCGGGCGATAAAATCGCATCCGGCTGGAACGGCAGGTTAAGCGTCGGCACCGAAGGAATGCCGTTAAAGCCGCCCAACAGCGCCTCGCCGATGTGGTATTCGCTGCCGGAGGTGGAATTGACCCAGTTAAACAGCACCAGACTCACCGCCAGCGTGATGGCGCCGAGATAGACATCGCTGACGCCGCCATAAAAAATCACATAGCCGAGCAACAGCGAGAACAACGTTGGCAGCAGCACCGCCATCACCACCGCCCAGGTCGAATCGCCCCAATTGATAGCGCAAATCGCATAGGTGTAGGCCCCTAAACCGAAAAATGCCGCCTGACCAAAGCACAGGATGCCGCCGTAGCCCCAGATGAACGCCAGGCTGAGCGACAACAAACCCATCACCAGAAACACCGTCAGCGACAGCAAGGTGTAGAGCTCAATCGCGCCTGACAGCCACAGCGCCACCAGCACCATCGCCAGTGAGGTGATGACAATCTGGATCTTTTCCGAGAACAGTTTCATTACAGCGATCTCCTGAAGAAGCGTCCGGTGATGCCCTGCGGCAGCAAGCGCAGCAGCACAATGGCGCTCAGCAATAGCGCGACGGCACCAAACACCGGCGTGGAGAAGTACGTCACCAGTTGCGAAATGGTGCCGAATAACGTCGAGGCGGAGAGCGTTCCGGCGATGATGGCGCTGCCACCGCCAATCACCGTGATAAAGGCTTTGGCGATAAAGCTGACGCCAATGATCGGGATCACGCCGGTAATCGGCGCTAACAGCGCGCCGCCTAAACCCGACAGCGCTGCGCCCAGGCCAAACGTCAGGCTGTAGATTTTGCCCGGATTGCTGCCGAGCGCCGCCGCCATGCGCGCATTCTGCATGGTGGCGCGCGCGCACAAACCTAAAGTGGTGAAGCGCAACAGCAACCACAGCGCGCCGAGCAAGCCGATCGCAAACACAATCATGAACAGCGAATAACCGCTGGTGCTGTAGCTGCCGATGCTGACGCTGGGCAGCGGTGAACTGATGCCCAGCGTGGTATTGCCGAACAGCATGGTGGCGGCACCAATCAGTGCCAGACTCAGCCCCCATGTCGCCAGCATGGTGTCGATCATCCGCCCGTACAGATGACGGATAATTACGCGCTCGATTACCGCGCCAAACACCCCCACAGTGAGCGGCGCAATCACCAGCATCGAGATCCAGATCGGCACGCCCCACTGATTGGTGGCGAGAATGGCGCTGTAGCCGCCCAGCATCATGAATTCGCCGTGCGCCATATTGACGATTTTCATCATGCCGAACACCACCGCCAGCCCGACGCTCATGATCACCAGCACGGCGATGGCATTGAGCACTTCAATGGCGTAGATAATGAACAGATCCATAGCGGCTCCTGTCACAGCTCAATTTGATACTGTTTGGTATCGCGCGGGTTTTTCTTCAGATCGCACACCATCGCGGTATCCACCGGCGCTTGATCGGTGAAGGTTTGCAGAATTTTCATCTGATGGTTTTCCACTTCGGCGATATGCACATCCAGCGAACAGTGATGCGTCGCAGGATCCACGCTCAGCTTGCCGCTCGGCGAGGTCAGCGTGACGCCGGACTCCAGTGCCTCGATCACCTTCATGCGATCGATATCGCCCGCTTTGCGCACCCCTTCCGCCCAGATCAACATGCCCTGATAAGCGCCCATCGCCAGGTCGCTGATGTACGGCGTATTGGCGCCGTAGCGCGCATGGAATCGCTCAACGAAAGCTTTGTTTTCCGGTGAGGGGATTTCCTGCATATAGTTGGCGGCAACCAGAATGCCGTTGCTCTCTTCCGGCGACAGAATGATATGTTCGTTGCCGCCGCCAAACACCGTGGAGGCAATCGGGATCTTGCCGCTCATACCAGCCGCATGCCACTGGCGATAGAAGGAGATGTGCGCGCCACCGACCAGCGCTGACCACACCATGTCGGGTTTGGCGCTCTGGATTTTAGAGATCGCCGCACCAAAATCGGTAACATCCAGCGGGAAGAATTCAACCGTTACCACTTCACCGCCATTATCGTGCACCGACTTTTTCACCCACGCCGAGACGATTTGGCCGTAGTTATAATCCGCCGCCAGCACGTAGACTTTTTTGCCCCACTTCTTCACCGCATAAGGCACCAGCTTTTCCACGGTTTGTGCCGGCGTAGAACCGGATGAGAAGTAATTGCGATCGCACACGCCGCCTTCATATTGCGCCGGATAAAAATAGAGTGAACGGAAACGATCCAATACCGGACGAATAACCTCACGCGAGGCCGAGGTAATACCGCCATGCACCACCGCCACTTTATCTTTCAGCGCCGCCTGCTGCGCATATTGCGCATAAAGCTGCATATTGGATTGCGCATCGTAATTAATCACTTGCAACGGTCGACCTAATAAACCACCCGCCGCGTTGATCTCTTCTGCCGCCAGATTAATGGCGTTCGACATCGGCTTACCGTAAATATCGAGCCCGCCGGATAAGTCGAGAATACTGGCGATTTTGATGGCGTCTTTGCTGTCGGCGGCGAAAGAGAATTGAGGCGCAACGCCTGCAGCCAAGCCTAATGCCGAAACGGCTGAACCCTGGATAAATGAACGACGACTAATAGCCATAGCAACCTCTTGAAAAGAGAAGGATCAAACAGGAGTGTTTCCGGGAGGCCGGAGAGAATAAAAGCGATCTACAGACGGCGCTGTCTGCATTGACAAGAGGGTTGCCACATCGTTGGGGCGTTATTTTGTATGAAGCAAGAAGTGGGCCAAATTAATTAGGCTCTGCACATTCACATAGCGGCGCGATTCATTGCGCGATAAATCGCGCCGCTACGACAACGTGCGCACTGTTAAATGGCAATTAGCACCAATTAGGTGCGAGGTCGCCCTTCATGGCGACCTCAATAAAACTCAGTTAAAAAACTTAATATCCGTCGGCGTGGCAATCTTCGCCACTTCACCCGCGGCTTTCAGCACACCGCTCTGTTCATCGAAATGGAACAGGGTGATGTTATTGGTAAACACGTTCGCCACATAAAGGTATTTGCCGCTGGCATCAAAGGCGAAAGCGCGCGGTTCAATGCCATCCGCTTTATAGCGCACCGGCGATCCCAGTGAACCATCCTGCTCAATGCGGAACACCACTAAGCTGTTATCCGATCCGCGATTAGCCGCAATCACAAACTTGCCGTTCGGGCTGAGGATAATGCCGCCGCCGCTGCGATACTCGGCGCTGCTGTTTTCCGTATTCAGTTTGACGCTAGATTGCTGCTGCAGACGATCGTCCTTAACCGCAAACACCACCACTTCACCGGCCATTTCGGTTATGACATAGGCGTGTTTACCATCTGGTGAAAACACCATGTGGCGCGGGCCAGAACCGGCCGGGAAGGCGACATCGCGCGAGGTATCCGCTTGCAGCGGCTGAGCATTGCCGGCGTGATAGGCATAAGCGTGCAGTTTATCGCCGCCGAGATCTGCAGCGTAAAGGTATTTGCCATCATGAGTGAAGGTGGTGGAGTGCGCATGCCCGCTATCCTGACGATCTTTCACTGCCCCGCTGCCGCTGGCGAACGGGAAATTCTGTACCTGCTCGCCGAGCGAACCGTCGTGATGAATCGGGAATACCGCCACGCTGGCACCGCCTTTAGCCACCGAGTAGTTGGCGACAAACAGGAATTTCCCGTCCGGGCTAATGGTGGCATGCGTCGGCTGCTGGCCGTGGCTATCCACCGCGTTAATCACGCGCACTTCGCCGCCGTGATCAATCGCCAGCGCAGTGACGGCACCGGCGTTTTCTTCGTTAGTGGTATAGGCAAAACGTCCATCGTGCGATTTCACAATCCACGATGGGCTTTTCATTTTGATGAAATCGAGCGGCGTCAGCGTGCCGTCGCTATTGACCTTCAAACGGTATAAACCTTCGCTGGGATGACCTGGATTTTGCACTAACGGCGCATCCGGGATGCTGGTCCATGTGCCCACTAAAGCCGTTTGGTTGTGATGTTCCGCTGCAGTTGCCATTGCACTTCCCGCTAATGTGAAAACAGCTAGCGATAATGCCACGCTTAGACGTGACGCCATACCGCCAGACACCGTTTTATTGTGATTTTTCATTGTGGTACCCACCATAATCGGAATGTTCTTTATAAAAATCGTTCGCAGAGTTGGATTTTTTATTGTGATTGCGGCCAATGCTGCAGGCCGCATAACGACTATAGTGGGATTGCTTTGATTCGCGGCGAACAGGCGTGATCGTGTTCACATTATCGGGGATTTATCCGCCGGTAGAGCACGATTACCTCCAAACGTGGCAGCCGGAATAGCACAAATGCGTAATTCTTATTATTACTGCGTTTTCCTGCATGCTTTAATACAGCCCTATTAACATGCCAGGGATGCTGACGTTGCTATGCTGCAGTTTTCAAATGGTTTTCTGCTGAGTTTGTCGTTATGCCTTGATATTGGTCTCGCCAATATCGCCATGATCACGCTGGCGATGCAGCGCGGCTATTTTCACGGTTTTTGGTTGGGGATTGGCACCTGCATTGGTGACTTAGTCTATGCGGTGCTGGCGCTGGCGGGCATGGCGATAGTGCTGCAATTCACCGCCGTGCGCTGGATATTGTGGATTGGCGGCGGTGTGATGCTGCTGTGGTTTGCCGGAAAAATGCTGTATGCGGCGTTGCAAAAGCAGGCTGCACTGCCGGAAACCGAACAACAGCCCTATCGATCGCTGCTGCGCGAGTTCAGTCGTGGCGTAATGCTGGCGATGTCATCGCCGACCGCGATTTTGTGGTTTGCCAGCGTCGGCGGTGCGTTGATTTCCCGCATGGGACACGGCAGCGCGGCGGCAACCTCATCGTTTCTTGGCGGCTTCTTTATCGCGGGCGTGGTGTGGACCTGCGTGCTGTGCCTGGTGGGGAGCATGGGCGGCAAGCTGCTGGGGCAGCGTTTATTGAAGTATTCCTATCTTGCTTCGGCGTTGATTTTTGTTTATTTCGCCATCTATGTGATTTGGTCGGGTTACCGGGAATTTATTCTGGTTTGATAGAAGGTCGCCATTTAATGGCGACCGCAACCAACATCACAATCCGGCAATCCGCTTCAAATCCGCTTCCGCACCTGGCGCAACCGCCAATACCTGTGCGCCTTTCAACAATCGTTCACCTTCGGTATTGAACGGGTGATACCAGCCGCCCGCTTCCTTCACCAGGCAATAACCGGCCAGGCAATCCCACGCATGCATATAGGGTTCGTAATAACCGACCACGCGCCCAGCCGCGACCCACGCCAGCATCAATGCGCCGGACCCAATGCGGATAAAATTCCCACCCGCCGCCAGCAGCGATGCGAGGATTTTTCCTACTTCATCCGGGCTGACGTGGCTGTTGGCACCAAAACCGGTGACGTGGTTTTGCAGCGTGCGCGACGCATCCACCTGCAAGCGCTTGCCGTTGAGCGTGGCACCCTGACCCATCGCTGCCACGTAACACTCCTGATAAGTGGGCGCGAAAATCACGCCAATCACCGGCACGCCGTCATGCAGCACCGCCACGGACACGCACCAGTTCGGCATGCCGTTAAGGAACGGGCTGGTGCCGTCGATCGGATCAACCACCCACGTATAACCCGATGAACCTTCCTGCAATCCGTACTCTTCGCCGAGGAAACCGTCGTCGGCAAACTGCGCGCGAATTTGCTGGTCGATCATCTGCTCCACTTCGCGGTCAGCGCGCGACACCACATCCTGCAAATCGTATTTGGTCTCGACCACCAAAGTTTCACGCTGATGGAAATACTCCAGCGCCTTCGCGCCGCCGGCGCGTGCCACCTTCTCCGCCAGAATCAGGCGCGATAACAGCGGGTCATTGTCTAATTCACTCATCATCCATCCTTACATTAACCGGCAATCAGGGCCAAACCCTGAGGTTTAAAATCAATCGCGACGTTCGAGGCCAGCGGCAACTGCTGCTCCATCTCGGCATCGACAATAAACAGTGAACCCAATTCGGTGGCGACTTCATATTCGATATGGTCGCCGAGCCAGGTGCTGTGCGTCACTTCGCCGCGCAGTGCACCTGCGCCTTCTCCGCGCAGGGTGATGAATTGCGGTCGCACCGACAGCTGTGCTGCGCCGGTTTTCAGGCCGTTGCCGCGCACGCGATAGCGCTGGCTGCCGAGTCGCACCAGCGCTTCGCTGCCATCAAGCTGCTCCACTTCGCACGGCAGAATGTTAGCTTCGCCCATAAAGTCGGCGATAAACACCGAGTTCGGCGCGTGATAGAGACTTTCCGGCGCGCCCTGCTGGGCAATATCCCCCTCTTTCATGACAATAATCTTATCGGAGACCGCCAGCGCCTCTTCCTGATCGTGCGTGACGTACACCGCGGTGAAGCCGAGCCGCTGTTGCAGATCGCGGATATCGGTGCGCACCCGGCGACGCAAACGCTCATCGAGATTCGAGAGCGGTTCATCCAGCAGCAGCACCTGCGGCTCCAGCACCAGCGCGCGCGCCACGGCAATGCGCTGCTGCTGCCCGCCGGAGAGCTCAGATGGCAATCGCTGGCCCTGATGTTCGAGGCCCACCAGCTTCAACCCTTCGCGCGCGCGGTCCTGCGCTTCACGCTTATTCATGCCCGACGACTGCAAGCCATACATGATGTTGTCGAGCGCGCTCATGTGCGGGAACAGCGCGTAAGACTGAAACACCATCGCCACGTCGCGCTCATTGGCGGGCAAGTTGGTGACATCTTTGCCGCCAATCAAAATGCGCCCGGCGCTGGGATGCTCGAGCCCGGCCAGCAGGCGCAGCGTGGTGGTTTTGCCGCAGCCGGATGGACCCAGCAGCGTTACCAGCGTGCCGGGCTCCACCGTCAGCGAGAGATCGGGAATGGCATCAAATCCGGCAAAGCGTTTCGAGACGTGTTCAAACACCACAGATCCAGCGGTTACGCGTGTCATACGGCTCTCTCCTGCGTTAATGAGGTTGTTGCGGGCGGCACCGCAATATCGACCGGACGGGCCACGCGGCGCAGACGCCGTTCGCCCACCAGCCACTGGAATATGCCGATGATCAGCAGCATCACCACAATCAAGACGGTTGAGTAAGCAATCGCCACACCGTATTCGCCGTTTTCCACCAGCCCGACGATGTAAGAGGTTGCCATGTTGTATTGCGCGCTGACGAGGAAGATCACCGCGCTGATTGAGGTAATGGCACGCACAAAGGCGTAGACCAGCGCGGCGCTGATGGCGGGTTTAAGCAGCGGCAGTACCACTTTGCGCAGCGTGCGGAAGCTGTTAGCCCCGAGCGTTAATGACGCTTCATCCAGACTTTTATCCAGCTGGCTCATCGCTGCGATGCCGCCGCGCACGCCGACCGGCATGTTGCGGAACACAAAGCAGGCTACAAGGATCATCGCGGTACCGGTGATCTCCAGCGGCGGCAGGTTATAGGCCATCACATAACTCACGCCGATCACCGTGCCGGGAATGGCGAAGCTCAGCATCAGCAGGAACTCGAAGGTCTGACGACCGGCAAACTTCTGACGCACAATTAGCCATGCGGTAAGCAGGCCGACAATCGCCGTCAGCGGCGCGGCAATCAGCGCGATCTCCAGCGTGGTCCAGAACGAGTTCCACGCCACGCCGCTCCACAGCAGATGCCCGTCGCTGAAGCTGACGCCGAAGGCGCGCACGTAATGCTCGATGGTCAGCGCATCATTCAATCCCCACGACTGCACAAAGCCGCCGACCACAATCATGCCGTAGATCACCAGCGTGAACAGGCCCCACGGAATCACCATGCCGTACACGCCAAAGCGCAGCACGCGCGGCAGCTGCACATGTTTGCCGCCGTCGCCTTTGCCGGTGACGGTGGCGAAGTTTTTACCGCCGAGCCACCAGCGCTGCAGCACAAAGGCCGTCAGCGTGAAGCACAGCAGAATCATCGCCAGCACCGCCGCACGACTTGGATCGTTCTGCGCGCCAACTACCGAGAAGAAGATCTCCGTGGAGAGCACGCCGTGACTGCCGCCCAGCACCATCGGATTACCGAAATCGGCCATGCTTTCGATAAAGCTAATCAGGAAAGCGTTGGCTAAACCCGGCGCCATCAGCGGCAGCGAAACGCGTGTGAAGGTGCGCCAGCGATTGGCACGCAGCGTCTGTGATGCCTCTTCCAGCGACGGACTAACACCTTCCACCACGCCAATCAGCACCAGAAACGCGATCGGCGTAAACGACAGCACCTGCGCAATCCAGATGCCGGTTAAGCCATATAACCAGCGGCCCGGCTCGATGCCAAACAGCGCCGCCAGATGTTCCGTCACCACACCGGAGCGACCAAACAGCAGGATCAGCGCCAGACCAATGACAAACGGTGGCGTGATGATCGGCAAAATGGTCAGCATGCGCAGCGCTTTCTTAAACGGCAGCGGCGTGCGCGTAGCGGCTAAGGCAAACGCCAAACCGAGCAGCGTTGAACCGGCGGCGGTCATCAGCGCCAGCCACAATGTGCGCCACGCGGTGCCGCAGGTGCCGCCCGACAAACAGGACAAGCTCCAGATCGACGGATCCTGAATGTTGCTGATCAAGCCATCCGGTTTGAAGCTGCCGTCTACGTCCTGCACCGACACCACAAACATGCTCAGCACCGGGTAGAGCACAAAGATGCTCACCAGCGCAGTGAGCAGCACCAGCGACGCCACCACAAAGGCGTCGCCTTTCATCACGCCGCGTTCGGCCAGCGCAAAGGAGAATAGCAGCAGGAAAGTGGTCAGTAACAGCAGCGCACCTGCGCCCATCGCCGGCTGGCCCGATGCGAGCGCGCCGAAGCGGTTTTCCAGCCACAGCCAGTTCCAGCCGCTGTAGCCAATGGCGTGACCTTCGATGATGAGGAACAGCACGCCAAGTGCGCTGAACAGCAGCAGCAAACGGCTACGCGCCGCGCCTGGCAGGAGGCCGCAGCCAGCGCACAGCACAAACAGCGCGATGGCGATGATGAGCCACGGATGTTCGCCCACTTGCCACAACGCAGGCGCGTTGGCGCTATCGCTCCACAGGCTGGTTAACCAGCCGCGGCTGAAGAAACCGGCTTCCAGGCTGAACCACGGCAGCAGCAGTAACGCCACTGCGCCGATGATCAGCGCGCCTGTCAGACGGCGATTATTTGCATTCATCCAATCCCCCAAAACGTCATTGCGTGCACGTATGCGTAGCGGCGCGATTTCTCGCGCGTCTTTGCTTTTCAACATTCGAACCGCATGCACCGACGAACAACGCGCAATAAATTGCGCCGCTACGGTGTGCGCAAATTCTGTTACTGCGCGCTGGCACCAATCTCTTTATCCCAACGTCCCAGTAATGCTTTACGTTTGGCCGAATCGCCGTAGGTCTTGAAGTCGTAATCGATCAATTTGATGTTCTCAAAGCGCGGCGCGTACTCAGAAATCTCCGCGTTGCGGTTCGACGGCAGCTGGAAGGATTTGGCCTCTTTCATATGCGATTGCGCTTCGGCGCTCAGCGCCCAGTCGTACCAGACTTTGGCGTTAGCGAGATTGCGCGCTCCTTTAACAATCGACATTGAGCCAATCTCATAGCCCGTGCCTTCACAGGGCGCGACGGTCTTGATCGGGAAACCGTCGACTTCCATCGCCACCGCATCATGCATAAACACAATGCCAACGGTGGTTTCGCCACGCGCCGCCGATTTCACCGGCGCCGAGCCGGATTTGGTGTATTGCGAAATATTGGCGTTGAGTTTTTTCAGGTAATCAAAGGCCTGATCTTCACCCATGATCTGCACCAGCGTCGCCAGCGTGTTGTAGGCCGTGCCCGACGAGTTCGGGTTGGCGATCTGGATTTCCCCTTTGAAGCTTGGGTCCAGCAGATCGGCCCAGCATTTCGGCTCTTTAAGCTTTTTCGACGCCAGTAATTTGGTGTTGTAACCCCAACCGAGCGCGCCGGCGTAGATGCCCACCGTGCGGTAATGAGAGTTTTCCGCCTGCTTCTGCGCCCAATCCTGCTGCTGATCGAGCAGCGGCGATTTGTACGGCTGCGTCAGCCCCTCTTCCGCCGCCTGCATATGCGGATCGCCGGTGCCGGCCCACCAGATATCAGTGCGCGGATTGCGTGCTTCGCTGCGCAGGCGTGCATAAGCTTCGCCCGCCGAGAGGCGCACCATGCTGACTTTGATATCCGGATGCGCCTTGCTGAAGATGTTGGTCATGTGCTCGCACACCACCACATCGGCGGAGCAGACCATGTTCAGATTGCCCGCCGCCGAAGCGGCAAAAGGTATGGCAGTGCAACAGAGGGATAGCGCGATGGCCATTGAGGTGACTCGCATAGTGTTCTCCTGGATTGTAGGGTTGGTGCTTCATTGGCACCTTTTCTTGCACGTGTGTGCAAAGTAGTAATGAACAAGAAATGTCCTGTCAAACACCACGCTGCGCAATTGTTAGGCGATGTCACAAAAATGCAACAAATGAGATCTAAAGCGGTTTGCACAGCTTTGCAATCTGAGGCAGACTCAGTTTCAGCCAGATTGTGAAGAGGTGTTGAACATGCAGCATGAGAAAGCGGTGGTGAGCGCGCAGGATGTCGCTGAACGCGCGGGCGTATCGCGCTCAGCGGTGTCGCGCGCGTTTACGCCGGGCGCCAGCGTGTCACCGGCAACGCGAGAACGGGTGATGAAGGCGGCGGAAGAGTTGGGGTATCACGTCAATCATCTGGCACGCGGTCTGGTGCGTAATCGCAGCAGCATTGTCTGCCTGATCGTCTCGGAAATCGCCACGCCCTATCGCGCCAGTCTGGTACGCTGGCTGACGCAGTTTTTGCAGGAAGCGGGCAAAGTGGCGATGCTGATCAACACCGATCGCTCGGATAACAGCGTTTCGGCGGCATTGCAGCAGGCGATTAATTTCCGCGCCGATGCCTCAATCATTCTCTCCGGCATGCCGGATCGCACCATCACGCGCCAATGCTATAAACACGGCCAGCGCATCATTTTGATCAACCGCGATGAAGCGTTGCCGGGCTCGCTTAGCATCAATCTCGATGCCGAAAGCGCCGCGCAAACGGCGGTAATGGCGTTTCAGCGCGCCGGTTGTCAGCATCTGGCATTTGCCAATTCGCTGGCGGGCACGCCGAGCTTGAAAAAGCGCGAAGACACCTTTGTGCTGGCGGCCGAACGGGCGGGATTAACCGTGACCATCGAACGTTTTGGTACCACCTCTTACGAGAGTGGGCAGATTCTGGCGCACCGCTTGCTAACGCGTCATCAGCGACCGGACGGCGTGTTTTGCGTCACCGATTTGGTGGCCTGCGGCTTTATGGATGAAGCGCGCCACCGCTTTGCGCTTCGCGTGCCGGAAGATCTCTGTTTGATCGGTTACGACAACATCGCGCAGGCCGGCTGGTCATCCTACAATCTCACCACGTTTTCCCAGCCGGTTGAGCAGTTCGCGCAGGACGCGGTGAAATGGTTAATACAAACCGAGCAGGAGGAAACCGGCTTCACGCCGCAAGTTGAACAGCAGCACGACAGCCTGCTGTATCAGGCCGATGTAGTGTGGCGTGGTTCGGTGCGCGGCGGCTGACAAACCTTTTTTACCACGCCGCGTAACCAATGATGCGCCGCGTCATTTTCCAGTCGCGGATGCCACAGTTGTGACACTGTCATTTCTGGCGTGGCGAACGGCAGTTCAAACATCGCTAAGTGGGTGCTGTTTTTGATCAACGGATGATGCAGAAACAGCGAACGCGGCACCAAAGCGATGTGATCCGATTCCTGCGCCAGCGCCACCGCGCTGGAGAATGCCGCTACCACCGCCGCCACCTTGCGGGTTAACCCAGCCTGCTGCAGCGCATCGTGAATCGGCCCGCCAAGCTCACCGCGCCGTGACGCCACGATATGACCAAAGGCGGCAAACTGGGTGATATCCCGCTGCTGCGTGAGCGGATGCACGGCGCGCACCACGCCAACGAAGCTATCGCGGAACAGCGCCTGCAGGCGAATCTCCGGGCCCATATTGCCCAGCACGCCAATCTCCAGATCGATGTTGCCTTCGCGCAAATCGCGCGCGCTTTTCTCCGGCTTGGGCACAAAACTGAGCCACGCGTGCGGCGCCTGGTGCGCCACGGCAGCGATGAGCGCGCTGCCAAAGGCTTCGACGAATCCTTCATTGGTGCGCAGGGTGAAGCAGCGATCTAGCTGATGCAGATCCAGCGACTGCGCCGTTGGGCTTAACACCGCACGCGCCTCGCGCACCGTGTGATGCGTGCGCTCGCGAATCGCTTCGGCATAAGGTGTCAGCACCATGTTACGTCCGGCGCGCACTAACAGCGCATCGCCGGTGGTGGCGCGTAAGCGTCCCAGCGTGCGGCTCATCGCCGATTCGCTCAAGCTCAAGCGACGCGCAGCGCCAATCACGCTGCCTTCAATCAGCAGTGCATCCAAAGCAATTAACAGATTCAAATCGGCATCATTCATACGCTTTATCCTCGCCTATTGCGCACTTTGAGACAAGGCGTTTGGTGCAGGTTAATACTGCGAGTGCTGCGCGTTCCGCCTGCCCTCGCCCGGCGCTACACTCTTCTTATCGCAAACACCGTGGAGAACAACATGAAGATATTACTGATTGGCGCATCGCGTGGCCTGGGTTTGGCACTGGCGGAAACCATGCTGCAGCGCGGTTATCAGGTAGTCGCCACCGGACGTGAAAACTCGACAGGAAATTTACAACAACTGGCCGATCGCTTCCCCGCACAGTTGACGGTGGAGAGCGTGGATATCAATGAACCGGAACAGGTCGCAGCGCTGCATACGCGGCTGGCGGATTGGCAGTTCGATATGCTGTTCGTCAACGCGGGGGTGAAAAATGATGACCGAGAAACCATCGCCGATGTCACAACCAGTGAGTTCACCCGCGTGATGGTGACTAACGCGCTAAGCCCGTTGCGGGTGATTGAAACCTTTAAAGATCGCGTTACGCCCAGCGGCACTATTGCGGTGATGTCATCTGGCCAGGGCAGTTTGACTAACAATACCAACGGTAATTACGAGGTGTATCGCGGCAGCAAAGCGGCGCTGAATATGTTTATGCGCAGCTTCGCCGCACGTAGCGGCGGCGAGCGCACTTTATTGCTGATGGCACCCGGCTGGGTGCGCACCGATATGGGCGGCCCGGAAGCGCGTTTGACCATTGAGGAGAGCATTCCGAACTTGCTGAACACCATGGAAAGCTATGCTGGGCGACGCGGAATTCATTATCTGGATTATTTAGGGCGTGTGGTGCCGTGGTAAACGTGCAGGTCGTCATTTATGGCGACCTCATCATTATCGATACCGGCAACGGCCGCAATCGCGACAACAAGCCATTATTTCACCAGCTGAACACGCCGTATGCCACAAACCTCGCGCAGGCGGGCGTTGATCCAGCCGAAGTGACGCTGGTGTTGATGACGCACATTCATACCGATCACGTTGGCTGGAATACGCATCAGCGTGATGGCGAATGGCTGCCGATGTTCCCGAATGCGCGCTATATCTGCTCGGCGCGGGAACTGGCGCACTGTCAACAGAATGCGGCGGCGCAGGAGCTCTATCGCGACAGCATTCTGCCGCTGATCGTGAGCGGCCAGCTTGAGACTATCAACGTGCAGGATTCACCTTTGTTTGCTGGCGTGCTGCGCTATCTCTCCACGCCCGGCCACAGCGTTGATCATGCCTCGATCGTGCTGGAAAGTGCCGGTGAATCGGCGATCTTTGCTGGCGACGTAATGCACAATGTCATTCAGTTTCAGTATCCGCACTGGAACTCACTGTTTTGCGAGGATAAAGCGCTGGCGGTCACTTCACGGCAACGGGTGGTGGACTGGTGCGCACAACATCAGGCAATCTGGTTCAGCACCCACTTTAATGGCAGCGCGTGCGGACGCGTCACGCGCGACGGACAATGGATTCCGCTGGAGAATTAACCTAATGCAATACGCTGATTATCTCACCGCTTCGATTAACGATTTACAGCAGGCGCTGACCCAGCGCACGGTGAGCGCGCGCCAGTTAGCCACCTTCGCGCTGCAGCGCATTGGCGAGGTGGATCAACCGCGCTACAACGCCATCACCTGGCTGTTTGCCGAACAAGCCTTAGCGGCAGCGGACGCCAGCGATGCGCGTCGTCAGCGCGGCGAGGCGGCAGGACCGCTGGAAGGGATTCCAGTGCTGATTAAAGACAATATCGAAGTGCAGGGCTGGCCGACCAGCGCCGGTTCGGTGCTGCTGCGTGAGGTTATCGCCAGCGACGATGCGCCGCTGGTTAGCCGACTGAGAAAGGCAGGCGCGATTCTGATCGGCAAAACCGCCATGCATGAGCTGGCGGCGGGCATTACCGGTGCGTCGTCGTTAAGTGGATTTACCCATAATGCGTGGGTTGAAGGCCGCTCGCCGGGCGGATCGAGCAGCGGTTCCGCCGTGGCGGTCGCAGCCGGTTACGTGCCGCTGGCGATCGGCAGCGATACCGCCGGATCGGTGCGCATTCCGGCAGCGTTTAACCATCTTTTTGGCCTGCGCATGACGCGCGGTGCAATCAGCACCGACGGCATTGTGCCGCTGTCGCCAACTCAGGATATTCCCGGCCCGCTGGCGCGGTCGGCGGCGGACTTACGTTTAGCGACTGAAATTCTCAGCGGACAACAGTTTGCGGAGAGCGATGAGCCGCTGCGCATCGGCATCTGGCTGGAAGGGTTTGCTGCCGATGAAGGCGAGATTAATCAGGCGGTGCGCGCGGCGCTGGTGGATTTCGTGCCGCGTGAGGTGAGTTATCCGCAGCTGGAGACGTTGGCCGCCGACGCTAATATCATCGGCTACGAATTTGCCGCTGCGCTGGCGGCATATCTGGCGGATAAACCGCAGGCGCAGGTCCGCACGCTGGCGGAAGTGGTGGCGTCCGGGCGCTATCATCCGCAGCTGGAGACGGTGTTTACCCCGCGGGCCCAGCATCCGGGCGTTGAGAGTGAAGGTTACCGGCGGGTGCAGCAGCGTCAGCGCGATCTGTATTTGCAGCTGGCTGAATTTTTCGCCGCGCAGCAGATCAATCTGTTGGCTTATCCGGTGGTGCGCCGTGCGCCGGTTAAGCACGGTGAGATGCAGGATGGCAGCAACGCGCTGATTTCAGCGGTGACCGGCGCACCGGCGATCAGCATTCCAGCGGGATTCAGCGCCGCAGGTTTGCCGATTGGGCTGGAGCTGCTGGCGCTGCGTGGGCGGGAAGATTTGTTGCTGAGCGCGGCGGATAAGTTTGTTTAATAGCGCCCTCACCCTGGCCCTCTCCCGCCCGCGGGAGAGGGCCAGGGTGAGGGAAAACGTGCTTTACCCGTGCAACGCCAATCCCTTAATCGCCTTATCCACCGCTTTCTTCGGACCGCGCAGCGCAATGCCGACCAGATTCAAATGATCAGCATCCTCCGCCATAAACACTTCGCGGTTCGCCGCGTCGTGGCCGGTAGAAAACATCGCTTCCACGTAAGGAATAATGGTTAACTCGCGCTCCAGTCCCTGACGGTGCGCACGCTGCAAACCGGCTAAATCCCCGGCAAACACCAGCATCGGCTGGCCCGCCATGTTGCCGTACTGTCGCGCTTTGGCATCAATATAAGGTTCGCCCATCATCTCGGGGGCGGCGGACGCCACGCCGGTAGCGAGGAACGCCACCACATTCAGGCGCTGCCAGGTGGCTAAATCATCACGTACGATCAGGGCGATTTTGGTATCAAACATCTGCAACAACTCTCCAATGACAACGAAAACCTCATCATCTAAGAGCAGGCGGGGAAGCGTATAGAACGTTTGTGCACTGACGTTGATAAGCGGCGGGCGTCATGCGATAGGCGCGCTGGAACCAACGGCCCAAATGACTTTGATCGGCAAATCCAACCTGCGCCGCCACCTGCACCGGCTCAATGCCCTGCGCCAGCAACGCGCGCGCGCTGCGCAAACGCAAACGTACCAGATAGGCATGCGGCGATTGGCCGAACGCCTGTTTGAACTGGCGCGTCAGGCGAAATCGATCGATGCCGGAAAGGCGCGACAGCTCATCCAGACCAATATCCTGCGCCATAAAATCGTGCAGATAGTCGCGCAACAGCTGCATCTGACGCATCGCTTCGCTGTGCTGCAGGCTGGGTTTGGTATCCAGATGGCGTGACAGCAGGGTGAGCAAATGATCGAGGCTTTGATCGCGCGCCAACCGCCCTTCGCCCTGATGCACGGCAAACCAGGCTTGCTGAATGGCGCTGGCTAACAGCGCATCGTCAGTTAACGTGTGGCGGAAAGCGCCTTCGATATTCGACACATCGCCCAAGCCGCGACGCTGCATCATCTCCGCCACCCAGCTTTGCGGCAGATAGAGCATCACGTAAGTGAAACCCTCGGCGTCCGGCGCATGGCCATCGTGGACCGCGCCCGGCTCGATCAAAATCGCCCGGCCCGGCGTGCTGGTGTGCAGTGAACGATGGCAGTTAAAACGTTGTAAACCTTGTTGCGTCACGCCCACCAGCAGTTCGTCGTGATCGTGCGGATCGTAAGCGTGTCCGCGAAAGTGCGCGTTGACGCTTTCAATTCCGGTCTCATCATCACGACGAAAATCAACCCAATCATTATTGGCTGGCATAGGCAATCTCTGGCAAACACATCAGGCATAGCCTAGCAGCCGAAACCACAGATAATCCAGCGGTAACAGCAACACCGCGCTAAGCAGAAAAATCAGTGCGCACAGCTGTAAACCGGCCTTCGCCGGAACGTTGCCGAGTCCCATCGCCACCACCACCGGCGATGCCTGATACGGCAGCAGCGGCGTGGCGTAGGCAAACACCTGCAACATGATCACGGTGAGCAGCGGAAAGCCAGACGCGTTCGCCAGTTCTTGCGCCATCGGCGTCACCATCGCCGGTACGCCGTTGGCGGTGAGCACAAAATTCAGTAGCGACACCAGCGCATTGAGCACCGCGAAATTGCTGAAGGATGGGTGTTCGTGCAGCGGCAACACGTTAAGCAGCGCATTGGCGATCATCCGTCCCAGGCCTGAATCCACTACCAGCGTGGCGACGCCAAGAATCCCGGCAATGTAAATGCAGGTGCGGAAATTCACCCCGCTGGCAAAGTCCTCGCTGGAGATAAAACCTACGCGCGGCAATAAACAGATACAGGCCGCCGCCAATCCCACCCACGCAGCCGGTAAGCCGTGCACGCTGTCGGTCATCCACAGCAGCAAGGTGATCGCCAGTAGGCCAATCAAGCGCCACTCGCTGCGGCTAAGCGCGGTTAAGCTGTCGCGCTGGTGGACCGCTTTGGGCTGCGCACGAAACAGAAACAGCAGGCAACCTATCAACAACAATCCTTTAGCGATGCCCACCACCGGCATATGCAGCAACCACCACGGCAACCATTGCAGATGCAGCTGATACGCGCTCTCCGCCGCACCGCTCAGTACCAGATTCGGCACGTTGGCGGGCAAAATACTGGCGGAGAGCTGGAAGGTGCCAAATCCCACTGCCAGCGCCAGGCCAATACTGCCGCGGCTGCCCGCTTTGATTCCTGCGCGTTCGCCCATCGCCAGCACCACCGGCATCAGCAGCGCGATGCGTCCCATATTTGAGGGCATAACAAACGCCAGCAGATAAGTCAGCAGCACGGTTCCCGCAATCATACGCGGCCAGCTTTGGCTAAGCGGCACCACCAGCCAGTTCGCCCAGCGCTGCGCCAGACCAACTTTGCGGATCGCCGCGCCCAGCACAAACCCGCTGAGTACCAGCCAAAACGCCGACGAGGCAAAACCGCTGAATATGCTGCTGGCAGGAGCCAACTTTAGCAACATCGCCGCCGTGAAAAACAGCAAAGCGGTAACGTATTCCGGCAAACGCGCGCTGGCCCATAGCAAAATGGTGGTGCCCACCACCAGCGCGGTGAGCCAGAAGTTGAGATCTGCGGTCATTGATGAACTCCCTTTCTTTTCCAGGTCGCCATAAAGGGCGATGCTACGAATGGGTATATTATCCCGCCAGCTGCGTGAGCCAGTGGATTAGCGCAGTGCTGCCCGGCTGGCTGAGCGAGCGCTGCGGCCAGGCGAGGAAATAGGGTTTGCTGAGCGGCAAGCTAAGCGGATCGACAACCACCAGCTCGCCGCGCGCCAGTTCGTTGGCAATCAAACGCCGCTGACCGAGCAGCAAGCCCGCGCCTGCCACGGCGGCATCAATCGCCAGCGAGGTAAGATTGAAACTGAACGACGGCTGCGGCGGCGCATCGTCAATGCCTTTGGCCTGAAACCAGCTGCGCCAGTCAGGTAAGAAACGCCCTTCGTTGCCCCAGTCGAGGTGAATCAGCGGCGCGTGCTGCAACACTTTCTGACCGGCAAAACGATGCAGTAGCGCTGGGCTCGCCACCGGCAACACCTCATCGAGAAACAGCAGCTGCTTGTCCAGCTGCGGATAGCGATCTTCGCCGAAACAGATGACAAAATCGGCCGGCGTGGCATTGAAATCCACCTGCGTATGGGTGCCGTGCAGCGATAAATCGATTTCCGGACAGTGCGCGCGCCACTGCGCAATATTCGGCAGCAGCCATTTTGAGGCCAGCGCCGGCAGCGAATAAAGCGTTAATCGCGGTGCCGACGCCGCATGGCGCAGGTTTTGCTGGCCGAGGTGCAGAATGTCGAACGCCTCAGTGACATAACGCAGATACTCTTTGCCCATCTCCGTCAGCATCACGCCGCTTTGTGTGCGCACAAACAGCGTGCTGCCCAACTGCTCTTCCAGCTGGCGAATTTGCTGGCTCACGGCGGCGGGCGTTAACGCCAGCTGCGCAGCCGCTTTCGCCAGGCTGCCCAGTTCCGCCGCCACTTTGAAGGATTGAATGACGCTGATTTTGGGCAAACGCGGTGATGGCGCGGGCATTAAGGTTTCCTTAGCAAGGTGTTAAATTTTTATCGTTACGTATTAACATATCAGCGAGTTACATTCTTTACACACCTGTAACACATGAGAAGTAAAACTATGTCTGCCTTGATTCGTTTCGATCTGCATCCGCTGGCCGATGCCGACTGGCGTCGCACCTGCCGTGAGCAACTTAATCAGCACGGCGCTTTAGTTTTGCGTCAGTTCCTGCAGCCCGCTGCGCTGCAGGCCATCATTGCCGAAGGCGATGCGCAGCGCCATCTGGCGTATCACACCGCCAGCAAACACAACGTTTATCTGATGAAAAAAGATGAGGCCTTCAGCGCCGATCATCCGCGTAATCGCGATGTCATTAGCACCAAAGGCTGCATCACCGATGATGTGATTGCCGCGGATTCGCCGCTGCGCCAGCTCTACAACGATGAACTGTTCAAAAGCTTCCTGTGCGATGTGCTGGGTGAAGAGGCGCTCTATCCGTATGCCGATCCGCTTTCGTCGATCAATCTGCACTACGCGCCCGACGGCCAGGAACTGGGCTGGCACTTTGATAACTCGTCGTTCGCCATCACGCTGCTGGTGCAGAAACCGCGCGCCGGCGCCGTGTTCCAGTATGTGAAAGATCTGAGCGATGCCGATGCCGGTGAGATGAATTTCGACGGTGTAGCGGCGGTGCTGGATCAGCGCCAGCCGGTAGAAGCGCTGGCGATTGATGCCGGTGATTTGGTGCTGTTCCGTGGCCGTAATTCGCTGCATCGCGTTACGCCAACCGAAGGCGATATCACCCGCATGCTGGCGGTGCTGGCGTATAACACCGAGCCAGGCATTGCCCTGTCGGAAACCGCCCGCATGACGTTTTACGGACGCTTATAAATCGATTAACGCCCGCCAGCCACGCACAAAAATCTGCTGGGTGCGAAAAGCCACCAGCGCGCGCCAGTCAGCGTCGGCGGGCCAAAATCCTTCCACCAGTTCCTGCTTTATCGCCCGCCCGCTTTCACTGGCTGGATCGCCTTGCAGATGCAGCCAATGATCGTCGCGCACACGACGATGCATCTCCTCGCCAGGATAGGTGCCGCACTCCACTACCAGCGGCAAAATCTGCGTTTCCGGTAGCGACGTCAGCAGAAATTGCGACAAATAGCCGGTAGCCGTCGCGGTCACGCCGGTTTCGCTGTCGCGCCCTGCGCCGGTGAACAGCAGCGTTAACCATTCTCCATAAATCTCCTTGCCCCAGTCATGTGCGGCAAAACGCTGCTCGGCAATCGACAGCAGCATCGGATGTCCCCATGCGCCCGCGCCGGTGTGCAGATCGAAGCTGATGATGGTTTTGGCCTGCGACAAGTGATCGGCGATGATGGTTTGCAGCGTGCGATACGACCAGCCTGGCTGCTGGCCGCCGTAAAAGAATCCGTCCGCCGCGCCATATTGCCCCGCTTCCACCACGCGTTTTATTGCCGGCCAACCGACGCTGTTGAGCGCGTCAGCTAACAGCTTATCGGCGCGGGCGCGATCGCCGTGGTAAATGCCATGCCACGCGGCGTAATCGGGATTGGCGGGTGTGGGCTGTGAAAAATCGATAAAGTGGCGATTGAGGTCGATGTTGTCTTCATTGACGCGGCGTAAATGCGCCGCGCCCCACGGATTGAGCAAATGCAGCATCACGATAGCGGTATCCGCGGGCAGCGCCGTGAGGTTGAAGGTATCCAGCCAGGCGATCTGGCAATCGGAGCCGTAATAGCCTTCTACGCCGTGCGTGCCGGAGATCACCAGCATCAGCCGTGATGCGTTGGCATCGCCGATTACCGCTACGTCAGTGAAAAGTTCCTCGCCCTGCGGGCCGGGTAACGGATGCGCGTAGGACGTTAATGCGCCGTTTTGCCGTTTGACGGCGGCGAGAAAGCGGGCGCGTTGAGTTGGGTAGTGCGGTAAGTTCGTCATGATTTTTGAGTGAGTGTGGGTGCGGTTGGTGGTCAAGGTCGTCATCAATGGCGACCTTGCGTGCAGATGAATTTTACGGATAGACCTTGAATTTGAAGTACTTCTTCGCCAGTTGGTCGTAAGTGCCGTTGCTGTGCAGTTCGGCCAGCGCGCTGTTGATCAACTTCAGATTGGCCGCATCGTCTTTACGCAATCCAATGCCCACGCCATTGCCCAATACCTCTTTATCCACCAGCGTGGCGCTGATGACGTAGTCTTTGCCGGCTGGCGTGTTAAGAAAACCTTGTTCTGCCGAAACCGCATTGGCCAGGCTGGCGTCGAGCCGTCCCGCCACCAAGTCAGGATAGATCTCCATCTGATTAGGGTAAGAAACCACACTCACGCCCTTGGTTGCCCACTGCGCTTTGGCGTAGGTTTCCTGAATGGTGCCCTGCGCGACGCCGATTCTTTTGCCGCGCAGCGCGTTAATGTCTCCCGTTAGCGGCGCTTTGGCGGGTGTAAGCAATGCGCTCGGCGTGACGTAAAGCATGTCGCTGAAGGCGACCTGCTCGCGGCGTTTCTCCGTCATCGACATCGCCGAAAGAATCGCATCAAACTTTCTCGCCTGCAGCGCCGGAATGCTGCCATCAAAACCAATCTGCACCCATTGGCACGTCACTTTGGCCTGGGCGCAGATCGCGTTGCCGAGGTCGATATCAAAGCCCTGCAAAGAACCGTCGCTGGCTTTGGATTCAAACGGCGGGAACGTCGGATCAACGCCGAAGCGCAAGGTTTGCTGGGCAAATGAAGCGTGGCTGAAAGCACTCAGCGAAAGCAGTAAGGCAAAGGACAAACTTTTCTTCATTGTTATCTCCGGCAGGTAGCTAAATTCACAACGTCATTCAGAGTTAATAACATGGTGGACATGATCTCACTACAGAAATTACGGATTTAATGCAGAGGGAATACTTATTAAACAGAAGGGGTTAAGCGATTTTATCTTCGGCAGTAAGAGAATCTTAATGCCGAAGATGAACGTTATGCGGAAACAAACTTAGTTTGGATACACTTTATAACTTTGGTCACTGAAATAGTGTCACGCGCAAGCGTATTCATTCCATGTATCGCGGTAAATAATATTTCCTTCCGTGTACTTCCAGGTGATCGCCTCATAACGCAACTCTAATGTTTCAACATGAGTGTTGCTCTGACCATTTGGGGCAAGGTAAGGCGAAACCGTGGTGATTTTAACGTTATCCAAAATGATATTGAAATATTCGGACTCAATGCCTGATTCAAGAATCCGATACATCTTGATCGTAGCTTTTTTAAGTGTGCGCCCTTCACATACAGCGCGATAAAGAATTGGTGTTGTCTTGTCGAACTCTTTTACTATCACGATAGGTTGATGGACTCGCGTTGCGGTCAATTTTCCCCTATTTGGATCTACTGGGATGGTTATGCCGTGTGAAAATGATTTTAATTCGATAGAACCTAACCTCAGTGGGATTAAACAACTTCCAACAATAGGCGAGCCATTTTCATCTTCTAGCCATAAATGTGCGGGCGTCGACATACAATATCCTTATCTGTTAACAGTTTTTTAAACTTCATCATTTTATGTAACGAGCCACGATGACCAGCGCGAATATAAAGAAAACCGCAATAGGCCAAACTGGACTTCCTGGAAAAAAATGAGCCTGAAGTAATGCAAAGACAATGGTCAATATTGCCGGTCCGTATATCCATACTAACGATCTAACTAATGAACACATTGAGTCTTTTATAAATTTAATCATAGCTACCTAATCAACCGGGTAATGATATCTGCAATATTTTCTTCAGTTGCCCACTGAGCATCCAGGGCACTCGCGCGTTGCATTACGGGTTCAATTAGGAAATACATCATTTCCAGATTCTGTAAATAGAGCGCTGAATAATAGACGGGATATTGAGTTTGAAGGCGGTGCGCACTATCTGCTGCCCTCTGAACAATACCATACAAAGCTGCTGCTCCCACTACACCACCGGCTATTCGCCCTGTCAGCGCGCTGATCTCCATACTCAGGTTTAATCCCATGCGAACGGCGCTGGCTGCCGCCATAGCAAAACCTGCGTTAGTCAGTGAACTTGCAGCAATATGAACATTAACCGTCATAAGCTTTTTCTTTATGTATTCTAATTGCTGTGCAGTTTTATATTTTAGCAGTTCTTCAAAATATACTTTAAGCATCTCAAAGCCAATATCTCCATGACTGAGAAGTCGGTAAACCCCATCCCGAAAACGGACATCTTCATTTTTTTGCCGCAGGCATACATCGTTATATTCATCAGTGAAACAGGACGTGTAAAACAACGCTCGGGTAGCACCAGCACCGATTGATTTAACCTGTTCCGCTACCTGTTTTCCGACGACATCAACGGCATTGTCAAGTTTCATTGCGAGAATTTTATTTGCTTGAAGATAACTGATGACTTCACTGTTGTTAAACATAACTTTTGCATCCTATATCCTTATAGTAACTGTGGTCTACGATACTGATTATCAAATTTTAGATCCACCTATTACGTCAGGTCATTTATATATAACAAGTGCGCATGTCATTCTTTTGTCATAACTCGCTCACGCTGATGTCAGAGCCGATTGCATATCCTGATGGCCTACCTTCAAATCAGGAGTATTAAGATGAAATCGAACAAACTCACCCTTGCAGCGGGTATGCTGCTGGCTATCGCAGGCGGATGCGATTGACGTGCGCCTTTTGTCGCAGCGAATGCCTAAACAGGCGGTAGCGGAACTGCAGCCGCTGGTGGCGGCTTTCAATTAGATGCTGGGGCGCCTTGAACGGGGTTATCAACAGTTGAGCCAGGTTTATGTTGATAAGGCGCACGATTTGCGCACGCCGATCCGCAACTGCTGCAACGCGCGCTGGCGAATCTGATGGCAAACGCCTTGTGCTAGGGCGAACGAGATTCCACCGTGCGCATTTTCAATCGGGGCAGCGCTTTGATGGTGGAGAATCAGGGCCCGGCAATGAGCGCGGAACAGCAGGCTCACATCTTTGATCGCTTCTGGCGCGCCGATGCGTCACGTCATCAGGGTAGCAGCGGTATGAGATTGTCGATTGTGCGCAGCATTATGCGATTACATCAGGGAAGTTGTGAAATGCATAGCGAGCAGGGTGTGAACCGCTTTACGTTGCGGTTTCCGTATTGATCTTGCGCGATAAATCGCGCCGCTACAGAAACGTGCGTCCATCCTTAGCGGCGCAATTTATTGCGCGAAATATTTAAATAAAGGTAAAAATCTCGTCACGTGGCAAACGTGATTTCGGCAGCGCGGCGTTGAAATCCGCATCGCTGCGATAACCCAGCGACACCAGCACCACGCTGGTAAAGCCCTTCTCACGCAGACCCAGCGCCTGATCCAGCGCGCGCTGGTCAAAACCTTCCATCGGTGTGGCATCAATGCCCAACATCGCTGCGCCCAGCAGCAATCCGCCCAACGCCAGATAAACCTGCTTTTCCATCCACTGCGGCACATCGCGTGATTCATAGCGATGCATATCGACATAGCTGCGACGCACCATGTCATTGTTCGCTTTGCTTTCCGGCTTGGCGTAACGGCCATCAGCATCTTCCTGATCGAGCACGTTCTGCAAATGCGCTTCATCCAGATCGGTGCGCATGCACAGCGCGATAACGTGCGAGGCATTGCGCACTTTCGGGCTGTTATAGGCAAAGGCGCCATCGGTGGATGCGGCGATTTGCTCGCGACCCGCTTCGGTGGACGCCACCACAAAATGCCAAGGCTGGGAGTTTACGGATGACGGGCTGTTGCGCAGCACGTTCAGCAGGGTTTCGATTTCATCCTGCGGCAGGCTTTTACCCTGTTCAAAGGCTTTCACAGTGTGACGACGAGCGACTGCATCATTGAGTGTCATGGCTTAATCCTTTTTCTTTGTAGCGCGATAAATCGCGCCGCTACAGAAGCGTGCGGATATCCGTAGCGGCGCAATTTATTGCGCGTGGTTTGCATGATTTATTGCGTTAATTTGGTTAAAACCCGCTCAATACGATCTTGCCGCGTGCACGACCGCTCTCGATCAGCGCATGCGCTTTGCGCAAATTGGCGGCATTGATAATGCCGTGATGTTCGCCGGCGGTGGTTTGCAGCGTTTGGTCATCAATTAACTGGCTCACGCGCTGCAGAATCTCATGTTGGCGCTGCATATCGGCGGTATGGAACAGCGAACGGGTGAACATCAATTCCCAGTGCAGTGAAATCGCTTTGCGCTTGAGCGGCACCGCATCCAGCGTCTCAGGATCATCGATCAACGCCAGCTTGCCCTGCGGCGCGAGCGCATCAATCAGCTGATCGTAATAGCTGTCGGTATGCGTCAGCGAGGCGACATAGCGCACCTCTTTATGTCCAATCGCCGCCAGCTGTTCGCCCAGCGGTTGAGAATGATCAATCACATGGCGCGCACCGAGTGAACGCACCCAATCCGCCGTTTCCGGGCGGGAAGCGGTGCCGATCACCGTCAATTTGGTTAGCTTGCTGGCGAGTTGCGTCAATATGGAACCGACGCCGCCACCTGCGCCAATAATCAGCAGCGCAGCGTTGTCCTCGGCTTGGACCTCAAGACGATCAAACAGCAGTTCCCACGCAGTCAGCGAGGTCAGCGGCAGCGCGGCGGCATCGGCGTCATTCAGTGAACGCGGTTTGTGCCCGGCGAGGCGTTCATCCACCAGGCCATATTCGGCATAGCTGCCGGCGCGCGTGATATCACCAGCATAAAACACCTCGTCGCCCGGCTGGAACAGCGTGACGTCTGCGCCCACTGCTTCCACCACGCCTACCGCATCCCAACCGAGAATGCGCGGCTTATCGGTTGGCGCACCGGCGCGCACTTTGGTGTCCACCGGATTCACCGCAATGGCGTGAATTTTTACCAGCAGATCGCGCGCGCCCGGCGTTGGCTTATCAACCTCAAGCTCATACAGCGCATTTTCATCGGAAATCGGTAAACCGTTTTGGCTATAAACAATGGCTTTCATCAGGCAGATCCTTATTCATCAGCAGGTTTGGTGAAGTAAATTCAGCATAGCGGTCCGCAGCGCAATGAAAAATGCCAGTTGCAGGTGAACACTTTCACTCTTAGAGTGAAAATCCCTGCTGACTACCATGATGAATAAGAAGATGATCCGACTGGAAGATGTCACTCTGTTTGTGCGTTCAGCCGCACTCGGCAGCTTTTCACGCGCGGCGCGCGAGGTGAATTTACTGCCCGGACAGGTCAGCGCGGCAATTCAGCGGCTGGAGCGGGAATTGGATCGCCGCTTGTTCGCCCGTTCTACCCGCAGCCTGCGCTTAACCGCCGAAGGGGAAAAGTATCTGCCCTTTGCGCAGGAGATGCTGGCGCTGATGCATGCCGGTGCCGAAAGCTTGCAGAGCGATGAAGATGCGCTGAGCGGCGAGCTAAAAATCGCGCTGCCGTCGGATATTGGTCGCAATATTTTGCTGCCGTTGATCACTGACTTTTGCCGCGCGCATCCGGCGCTGGCGGTGCGGCTCTCCTTTTCCGACCAGATCAGCGATGTGTTTCGCGATCCGGTGGATATCGCCATTCGCTACGGCAAACTGGAAGACAGCAGCTACGTGGCGTTGCCGCTGGCGGAGGACAATCGCCGCGTGATGGTGGCGTCGCCGGATTACCTTGATCGTCACGGTCGCCCGCAACAGCTGGAGGAGATTGCCCAGCAGCATCATGGCCTGCTGTTTATGATGGGCGGCCACGTTTACGACAAATGGACCTTTCCGCAGGATGGCATGCGCCGCCAGATCACGGTGAAAAGCCGCATGCTGTGTGATGATGCCGAAGTGGCGCGCCGCTGGGCCATCGCCGGCATGGGCATCGCGTATAAATCGTGGATTGATGTGTGTGACGATGTGCTGGCCGGCAGGCTGGAACGCGTAATGCCGGAGATGCCGGGTGAAAGCACGCCGCTGCACCTTATCTGCCCACATCGCAAACAGTTTTCCCCGGCGATCCGCGCGCTGCATGAGGTGCTGCGTACGCCGCTGCGTGCGTTAACCGCGAAGCTTTAATGCGGAATTATGAAACTAAATGGTTTAATGGCATCAGCGCGTGATGATTTTAAAAAAAATTTAACGTTCACCGGTATACTTATGTATCGACTCAAATGTATCGATCATTACGTGCGCATCGATAATGTTTTCAAATAATTGTAATAATTCCGACTTGCTATGACTGGAGACTATTTCTACTTCAACGTCTGGAATGTAATCATTTTCAATACTATAACCTCTGACTTTTCCTTTCGCTTGTTCCATAAATTGCAACACATCCGTTAGACACTCTGCCCTAAACTTATACAACCGTAATTTTTCCAAACCTTTCTTGTTATTGGAGAAAAGCGTTCCAATACGGCAGCGAGCGCAGGCAAACGTAAAAACATCATGATACGCATGCTTAATCTCAACCAAATCATTACTGCTGACAATCAGTTTTTCAAATTCACTGACACCATCTTTTCCAAGAATCGATGCTAGAATTAGTTGCGTTAAAACTTCTTTAAGAAGATCGAAATCTCTACTTCTTCTGCTATCTGCAGTCTTTCGGCTCTCATTTTTTAAGGAGCTCAGATACATGATATCTATTAGTTTCACATGATTATCATTTGTTATCATGATATTTTTTTCATGTAAATCCATATGCACCAAACCTTGATTATGTATAAATTCCAATCCTTCAATTATTTGTGCACCTACATCATAAAGATCATGTTCATTGTGTTCATAATTTAAATAAACATCCAGCGTGTCGCCTTCAATAAATTCCATGATGATGGATTTTTTGATGCCAGCTTCAGGAATATCTACATCTTCAATTGAATAAACATTAACAACATTGCGATGACTTGCTCGAATAAGGACTTCTGCATGTTCTTCTAACGTGGAGACGTTGGCTCCAGCCTCCTTCATTACTTTGATCGCGACCTTTCTATTTAAATCGTCCATCCCTACCCATATTTTGGCATAGTTGCCATCATTTAAATAAACATCGCACACTACTTTCATATAGCATCCTTGTATTAATGCGCATTGAACTCATCGTTGATTTAACGAAAAAGCATTACGCCATTCATGCCGACCTCATCACATCAACTTACCCTGGAAAATCGGCACCGATTCGAACAGATAGCCATCAAAATCTGGCGCATCGGCATCAGATAACTCCAGCAGCGTGTTCTTGACGTTTTCCAGGTGCTGCCACATCGCCTGCCAGGAACCCATCACATCCCGGCGGCGCAGCGCGGCCAGAATCGTTTGATGATCGCCCAGCCACTTCAGGCGATAGGCGCGGGTTTCATACTGCGGTCGCAGTTGCTGCCAGAGCGGGCTGGCTTCGTGATGACGCCAGACGCTGGTCACCGTATCGAGCAGCATCTGATTTTGCGTCGCGCCTGCCAGTAGCAGATGAAATAGCTTGTCGTTATCCTGGCTGCTGTCGTTGAGTGCAATGGCGCGCTGCTCTTGCTCCAGCGTGCGGCGCAGGTTTTCAATATCGGCTTTGGTGGCCATTTTGGCAGCGAAGGCTGCGATGTTGCTCTCCAGCAGCTGACGCGCCTGCAACATCTCGAACGGGCCGACATCGCTGCGGAAAAAGGCCTCTTCCGCATCCTCGCTTTCCGAAGGAATGCGCATCACGTAAACGCCAGAACTTTGACGGATATCCACCGTGCCTTCCAGCTCCAGCATTAGCAACGCTTCACGCACAATGGTGCGGCTCACGCCCCAGGTTTCGGCCAACTGCCGCTCTGGCGGCAGTCGTGATCCAACCGGATAATGACCATCAAGGATTTGCTGACGCAGATGCTGACCAATTTCCTGATACTGCTTTTTCTCTTGTGGCGCTTCGGCTTTTTCCACGCTCTCACCCTTTTGCATCATGGTGCATTCGGCCCGGCCGCGTCCTGTGCGAGCCGGAGCCTGACTGCTATCTGGGCGCTAGTGTACCAAAGCCAGTGCCTGATCGAGTACCTTTGCACCATTCAACGTGCCGTAAGCCACGGTATCGATCACCGCAATCGGCAGTTGATAGCTGTCGGTCAGCTTTTTATTCTCCTCCAGCTTAAAGCGCACCTGCGGTCCCAACAGCACCACCACCACGTCCTGACCGTAGTTTTGTAACTCTTCACGCAGGTTCTGTTCCGGAATGGCGTAGATCTGGTACTCAAGACCGCGTGCTACCGCCTCTTTCTCAATGCGGGTGACTAACATCGAAGTCGACATGCCTGCCGCGCAGGCCAGAATAATGCGTTTCATTGGTGGTCCTTATTTGGCTTCATCGTCAATGTTGAGGGTCAATTGCTGGGTATCGCGCAATTGACGGAACCAGTGCGCGGATTTCTTCATCCGCCGCTGCCGCTGGTTGTCTAGGTCGATCTCGATCAGTCCGTAGCGGTTTTTGAAGGCGTTCATCGGCGAAACGTTGTCGGTAAACGCCCACAGCATGTAGCCCTGACAGTTGCTGCCCGCTTCACGCGCACGCACCGCCTGGTAAAGATGTTCAGCAATAAAGTTGATGCGGTAGTCGTCCTGAATTTCGCCCTGCGTATCCTTAAACTGCACTTCGTTCTCGATGCCCATGCCGCTCTCGGCCACAAACCACGGCAAATTGCCGTACTCCTGTTTCATGCGCTGCGCCATGTCGAAAACAATGCGTGGCTGAATTTCCCAACCGCGCGAGCTGTTCATGCGGCGGCCTGGCAACTCAAAATGTTCGTAGTAAAAAGCGGGATGGAATGGCGTCTCTGGGTGCCAGGCGCGTGAAGGCGCTTTAACACGATGCGGATAGTAAAGATTCAGCCCCACTTCATCGACGGTGTTGGCGGCGATGATCGCCAGCTCTTCCTCGGTCGCATCCCACTGCACCTCATGTTTATCCAGCAACTGCAGTAATTCCGCTGGATAGACGCCTTTGATTGCCGGATCGAGAAACACCCGGTTGTAGAACAGATCGTAGATTTTTGCGGCTTTAACATCGTGCGCCGCCGAAGAGCGCGGATAGGTCACTTCCGGATTGAGAATGGTGCCCACCGTGCCAGCATAACCCTGCTGACGGAACAGCTTAACCACCTTCGCCGTGGCGAGATTTTTATGGTGATTCCACTGCATCCACTTATGGGTGTTCTGCTCATACGGCCAGCGCAGTGCATCAAGATAGACGCGCGTCTGCACCACAATCGGCTCATTGAAAACAAACCAGCGCGTCACTTTTCCGGCGTAGCGGGCAAACACCTTCTCGGCATAGCGAGTAAAAAGCTCAACCACATGTTTTGATTGCCAGCCGCCGTACTCTTCCAGCAACTGTAGCGGCAGTTCGTAATGTTCGAGACACAACATCAGTTCAATGCCCTGACGCTGCATCTCGTCAATCAGCTGGTCGTAGTAGGCCGCGTACTCCTCATCAACCACCGCGTTTTCATAGTCGGTGAGAAAACGCGACCAGTTGATTGAGGTGCGATAGTGCGTCAGCCCCGCCGCTTTCATCAGCGCCACGTCTTCGCGGAAGCGGTTGATAAAATCCGTTGCTACCGCCGGTCCATAGCCGTTATGCCAGACGTGGCGATCCTGCTGATACCAGGCATCCAGATACGAATCCTGGCCGGCTTTTTTGCCGCTCCAGCCTTCGGTTTGCCAGGCCGATGCCGCCGCGCCGAGAATAAAACCCTGCGGCAGCGCAATGGTGTGCTTACTCATAGATTCTCCTTAATTTTGTGCCAGTTCGGCCTGCAGATTTTTTGCTTCCGCCGCTTCGGCGCGACGCGCGGCCACCTTGACAAAAGGCAGATAAATCAACACCGAAACTACGATGCAGATGATCTGCGTCACCACCGCGCCCATCGAACCGGCGGTAGAAAGCCACGCATTGATGATCGGCGGCGTAGTCCAGGGAACCATCACCACCGCTTTACCGGCAAAGCCCATCACCGTGGCGAAATAGCCAATCGAACCGGTGACCAGCGGCGTGATGATGAAGGGAATGGCGAGAATGGGATTGAGCATGATCGGCATACCAAAAATCACCGGCTCATTGATGTTGAATAAGCCAGGTCCAAACGACAGTTTGGCGATTTCACGCATCTCTTTACGTTTGGTGGCAATCATCACGGCGGTTAACAGCCCGATAGTCAGGCCGGAACCGCCGATGCTCATGTACACATCCCAGAATGGCATGGTGATGATGTTTGGCGCTTCCTTACCCTGCTCGAAGGCGTTCATGTTGACCAAAATCGCCCCCAGCAGCAGCGGCTCACGAATCGGTTTCACCATCTGGTTGCCGTGAATACCAATTACCCAGAACAGCTGGGCAACAAACATCAGCAGCAGAATGCCCCACAAGCTCTGCACCACCGATTCAAGTGGCTGCTGCACCACTTTGTACACCGCGTCGTACAGGTACATGCCGGTGATCTGATGGAAGATAAAGCCAAAGGTGGCGACCAGCGTGACGGTGATGATCGACGGAATCAGCGCAGAAAATGACGCGGCAACGTTCGGCGGCACGGTATCCGGCATTTTGATTTTCAGCCGTTCAACCTGCTCCAGCCGGCAATAAATCTCCACCGACAGAATGGCGATAAACATGCCGAGGAACAGACTTTTGGTATCGGAGAACTGTTTCGCCAGCACATCGGTTACCACATGCATCTGGCCATCCACCAGCATTTGCAGCGTGGTGGGCGTCACCGAGATGAAGCAGATGATCGCCAGCAGGCCGGGAAACAGCGTTTTAATGCCGTTAATGCGGCCCAGTTCGATACCAATCAGAAACACCGCGCCGATATTCAGAAAGCTCAGCGTGGCGTAGTTAATGCTACTGGTGATCGGTTTCAGATCGGCGAGAAACGACAGCGCAGAGAAACTGGCGAGGCCATTTTTCGGGTCCAGCACCATGTTGGAAATCAGCACCGAAAACGCGCCGACGATGATCACCGGCATCAGCGTAATAAACGAGGCTTTGATCGCCATGATGTAGCGGTAGCTGTTGAATCGCGTGGCAAAGCTACCCAGTGAATCGATAAGACGTTCCTGTAGAGACATTGGTCAACCCTCAGCGGTTTTAAGTGTTATGCATCAGCTTGATGGTTCGTGGCATACCAAAATGGCGATATTTGCCGTTAATTTCTGTGATCATGCTCGCGGAACTCCTTTTTGGTATTCCGGTAGCATCTTTATTACCAATTTGGCATACCAATAAGTGAGGCGGATATGGATTTTGAACAAACGATGATGGAGTTGCTGATTAATGCTGGTGAGGCGCGATCGCAAGCCATGATGGCGATCCAGCAAGCGCGTAAAGCTGACTGGCAAGGGGCGGACGAGGCTTTAGCGGCATCCGACGAGGCCGCGAAAGCCGCGCATAAAATCCAGACCGCGTTGATTGGCGCCGATGAAGGCAGCGGCAAAGTGCCGGTCACGCTGATTTTGGTGCATGCGCAGGATCATCTGATGACGGCGATGCTGTGCCGCGATTTGGCAGGCGAGTTGGTGCTGTTAAGGAAGGAGTTGCATGGGGAGTAAGGGTGCAGCACGGTAAATTTAACCGACATCAAATGCTATACGGCTATTAACCGTACGCGTTGACTTATCAAAGCGATAAGGTTTACATTATCCGCATACGGTTATTAGCCGTACCAAGCTAACTGAAATGAAAGACTTCACTCACATTGCAACGCTGCATAAGTTTAAGGACTGACGTCAACAGGAGGCGTTTTTACTCAACGAGGCTCTCGCTATGCCAAAAGTATCCGCACTTTCCACCGATACGCGCGCCGTTAAAGATGCGCGCGTAGAGTTAAAAACCAGTTCGAATCTCAAAGAAGTCTTAAAGGAAGCAGCAACCGCTGCAGGGTTAGATTTGAGTGCCTTTATCTTAAATGCGGCGCTTGAGCGTGCAGAAACCGTTTTGGATAATCAGCGACGTCGCCAGCTTTCGGAAGAGAGTTGGCAGCAAGTGAATCAGCTCATGTCTGAACCTGCAGCTCCGACGCTGGCGTTACAAGCGTTGATGCGAAGGAAAAGAGCAGATGGAAAATTCACGGAATAACAGCGCTGACGTTATGGTGTGCGCTTATCAGGCTGATATCACCTATCCCGGTAATAAGCACTTCGATTGCGGCAACGCAATTATCAACTCCTTCGTGCGCAACTCGCTTAAAAAAAGCGTAAAAGAGGGAAATTGTGCAGCGAAGGCGTTGATTGATGCTAACTCGGGCGAACTGTTGGGTATTTGCACCTTCAGCGCCTACTCCCTGTTGAGACAAAAGCTCACAGGCGTGGTGTCCGGTTCAATGCCAGCCGAAGCCGGCGTGGTGCGCCTGGTTATGCTGGGAGTCGCCGTCAAAGAACAAAACAAGGGTTTTGGACAGGATTTGTTAGGCGAATTCTTCGAACACGTCAAAATAATCCATGACGCATTACCTGTAAAAGGCGTTTATCTTGACGCTGAACCCAAAGCCGTGAATTTTTACACCCGCCTGGGATTTGTGGCATTGCATGAGCCGCCCAATGTATTTGGCGCAATCCCGATGTTTCTGGCGATTCAGCACATACTCGCTGCGTAATCCATCATGATTAACCGAGGAACCTATGGCGCTGTCACATGAAATGATTCTGATCTACACCACCTATTTCGTCGCTACCGCCAGTCCCGGCCCGAGCAATATGGCGATTATGGGCACGGCGATGAAACAGGGACGCGGCGCGGCACTGGCATTAGCGAGCGGCGTGATTGGCGGTTCAATGATGTGGGCGCTTCTGGCGGCTTGCGGGGTTCTCACCGTGCTGGCCACCTTTGCGCAACTGCTGATTGTGCTGAAGATTGGCGGCGGATTGTATCTGCTGTGGCTGGCGTTCAAAGCAGGGAAATCGGCGCTGCGTCGGCCAGATGCCAGTGAATTCGCACCGGTCAGCGAAAAAGCGCGATTCGGCAGAATGTTTCGTCAGGGCATTTTGATGCACGTCGGCAATCCTAAAGCGATTTTGACGTGGGTGGCGATCATGTCGGTGGCGTTAAAACCGGGTGCGGCGGCATCAACCTTGCCGATGATTGTTGCAGGCTGCGCGGCAATTTGTGTGCTGGTGTTTGGCGGTTACGCGCTGCTGTTTTCCACTGCGGTGATGACGGCTTTCTACCGCCGCATCCGTCGTGGGCTGGATGCGCTGCTGGCTTGCTGCTTCACAGTTGCGGGATTGAAGCTGGTGTTTAGCCGGAGTTGATGTGGGCAGGTCGCCATCAATGGCGACCTGAAAAAACCATACTGGTGCGCATTTGTGCGCACCCATACATCAGGAATTATTCGGCGGCGAGGCGTCGGTTTCGCTGAACGCGGGCTTCTGGCGCGTTACAGAATAGACCACGTTTTTCGGGCTGTTCGGATCGGTGGTGACATCCACGGATGCGATGGTCACTTTGCCAAAACCAAACAGCGTCTGCACGTAACCACCAATCTGGTGTTTACCTGGCGCAACACGAATTTCTCGTTTTTCACCCTTCTTCAGCAACCCCGCATCCTGACCATCTACCGTCACATAGACAGAAGAACCGTCATCGGTACGCGTCACCAGGTGCGAAACATTAATCACCGTTGGGCCGGTCTCGAATGGAGAAGGCGAATCATTATTGTCGATTGGCGCGCCGGTTGCAGGCTGAGCGGCGGACGCATCCGCAGTCGCAGTGCTGTCATGAGATGTACCAGTAACGGCGGCAAGGCGGGCGCAGCCGGTGAGCATGATTGTTGCCATCAAAGTGGCTAAAGTGAAGCGCGATAACATCGTGACGAAAAACCCCTGCTAAATGAGAAGCGCGTATTTTAACGTGCCTTGCAGAGTGATGACAGTCACACAAATACAGTATTTTCCGAAAACCGCTTAATAAATACCTGGCTGAAAAGCGCGTCGCACGGAATGCGAAACGAAACGGCGGCCACGCAGGCCGCCGGAGGGAATTACCAGCTGTAGCTGACGGAAGCCACAATGGTGCGACCGCTGCCGTAGAAGCAGGCGCTTTCATTACTGCATGACGCCACGTAGTGCTTATCCGCGAGATTATTGACGTTGAGCTGCAGCGTGGTGCCACGCAGCGAGTTCGCCGCTTCGCCCAGCTCATACTTCGCCATCGCATCATACAACGTGTAGTGCGGTACTTTGTCGACGCCAATTTCATCCGCTGGCGCGGTGCCGGTATAACGTACGCCGCTGCCCAGCGTTAAGCCGCTCAGCACGCCATCAAGGAAGGTATAGCTGCCCCACGCCGACGCCGCATGACGCGGAATGCTCGACGGTGAATGGCCGATGCGCTGCGTGATGCTGCTCTCTTTGGTCACCGCATCGGTGTAGGTATAGGCCGCTAACAGTTTGATCTCTGGCGTAATCTGCGCATGCGCTTCGGTTTCGATGCCTTTCGAACGCACTTTACCAATCTGCTCGTTATAACCGGTCACGCTGTTATAAGCAGTGATATTTTTCTGCGTGATATCAAACGCTGACACGGTAAACACCGCATCCCAACCTACCGGCTGATACTTCACGCCCACTTCGGTCTGTTCGCCGGTGGTCGGTTTAAAAGGATCGGTGCCTGGCGCGCCGCTGTTGAGGTTTGGCTCGAACGAGGTGCTGTAGCTGACGTACGGTGAAATGCCGTTATCGAATGCATAAAGCAGACCCGCGCGGCCAGTGAACTTGTTGTCATTCTGCTGGGTTTGGCTGTCGTCGGTGCGATCCTGCGTGCGCACTTCGCTCCAGTCGTGACGTCCGGAGAGCAGCAGGTTCCACTGATTCCACTCCAGCTGATCCTGCAGATAAACACCCACCTGATCGAGCTTCTTGCGCGTGCTGGTAGTGAGTGTCAAATCGCTCTCGTTGATGCTGATGCGCGTCGGATTCGCCCAGTCGAGGATGTACTGATCGCCGCTGTCGCGCCACAGTTTGTTATCGACGTCGCTCCACTTGTAATCGAGCCCGCCGAGCACGGTGTGCGCGATGTTGCCGGTTTCAAAGGTGGCTTTCAGCTGGTTATCAAGACCCAACTCTTTCGACTTGATCTTGTCATGCTGTGGACGACGATTGATGGAGTGATCGTTATCGGCATCAAAGGTATACACCAGATATTTGTACGATTCGTCCATGTTGCTGTAGCGCAGATTCTGCGTGAAGCTGATGTTATCGCTTAAATTGTGCTCGAAGATATAGCCGATCGAAGTCTGTTCGCGCTTGGCTTCGTTGAAGCTCGGATCGCTGACGTTGAAATCGTAAGGGATAAACCCAGCGCTGCTCTCTTTCAACGTACCGCTGGCCGGCAGGAAGTTACGGTATCCCGCTTTCGGCTCGTTCTGATACATCGTCAGCAGCGTAAAGCTGGTGTCCGCGTTTGGCAGCCAGGTTATCGCTGGCGCAATCGCCATGCGCTGCTGTTTATTGTCCTTAACGAACTCATGTTTGGTGCTGGCAATACCGTTCAGGCGGTAAAACAGCGTGTTGTCATCATTCAGCTTGCCGCCAAAATCAAACGCCGCTTCACCCAAATGCTGATTGCCGGTGCTGAGCTGTACTTTGTGAATGCTCTGCGCGGTCGGGCGCTTGCTGGTCATGGCCACGATACCGCCCGGATTCACCTGGCCGTACAGCACAGAAGCTGGGCCGTGGATCATCTCTACGCGCTCCAGCAACCAGGGATCGATCTGCCCCGCTGCGCCCGCCTGGCCGGATAAACCGTAGCTCAGGCCATCAAGGAATTTTGGCGCGTAGCGGAAACCGCGCGCGATGATCTCATCATTACGGTTGGAGTTACCGCGATAGTTGGTCAACACGCCGCTGCTGTAGCTCAGCGCATCCGCAACGGAGGCCGCAGCCTGATCGTCCATCTGCTCGCGGGTAATCACCGAAATGGATTGTGGGGTTTTGCGCAGCGGCGTCGCGGTTTTGGTGCCTGCCGCGCTCTCTTTCGCCACGTAGCCCTGCAGCGGCGAAGTCACGCTTTCACGCGTGTCGGCGTTGACGGTAAGGGTCTCTTCGGCGGCCACGCTGAAGGCGGCCGGAGCCACTAACAGAATTGAGGCCAGAGAAAGGTACAGAGGATTGAATCTGAACTGCCGTGCCACAGCAGGTATTGCTGAATTTTTAGCGTTAACGGACATAGTTGCCATCTCTATTTCAAACTGCCTTGTAAATGAAATAATCCGTTCAGTCGCCCTCGCCTAACGACAATGGCCGTAACGGATTGAAATATTAATCTCTTGCGTTATTGACGGTCCTAATTTCCCTGCGTGACGTCCTTCACAAAATAATCCACTGAAATTACGAAGGTTTATCAGGAACGAAAAATCATATTGCAAATGTAAATCGTTATCAATAGCATTTGCATTAGCTTTGGTTAAGTAAAGACAGTGAACAAAATGTGGAGATGGGTTGCAGGATGTTTCAAACAAGCGCAGAAAATACAACGCAGACGTGGTTGCCCGCCGGGACAGTTGCGCAATGGTTGCAGCAGGCCGAAGTAGGAAGCGAAAGCTGGTGGCAGCGGCTTTACGCGGTCGGTACGCCGCTGGTGGAGCGAGACGAAAGCGGCCAAACGACCATGCACTTCTTCTGGCGCGATCCCGAAGGACATTCCGCACGTTCTTCCACTAAACGGGTTTATGTCGATATTAATGGCGTCACCGATCACCACAGCGAAGCGCCAGAAAGTCTGGTGCGCGTCGGCGACAGCAACGTCTGGCATTGGTCGACTGCCATTGAATCTGACTGGCGCGGCAGTTATAGCCTGATCCCCGCCACCGCGCAGCAGTTACCGCCGCTGTTTTGTGGCGATGATGCCGACTGCCGCGCGCTGCAGCGTAAGTGGTGGATCTCGCTGATACCGCTGGCGATCCCCGACAAATTCAATCCCACGCCGCCGTTTCTCAGCAGCCGCCGTTTTGCGCTGAGCAACGCGCACATGCCGGATGCGCCGGTTCAATCGGCCTGGCGCGCGCTGGATGCCGGCATGGCGGAAACCTGGCCGGATACGCTGCAAACCCTGCAGTGGCACAGCGCGTTGCTCAACGTCACACGCAACGTCTGGCTTTATAGCACCGGAACAACCGCTCATCCCGAACAGCGTCCGCTGGCAATCCTGCTCGATGGACAAAACTGGGTGTACGGTCAACCGATTTTCAGCGCGCTGGATCAGGTCACCGCCGATGGCGCCCTGCCGCCCGCCTGCTGGCTATTTATCGATGTTATCGACAGCCAGCACCGCGAAGCCGAATTGCCGTGCAATGAAACCTTCTGGCAGGCGGTGCAGCAGGAACTGTTGCCGCTGGCACGCCAGCACGCGGCCTTTAGTAGCGACGCTGACCGCACGCTGGTGGCCGGGCAAAGCTATGGCGGACTCGCCGCGCTCTATGCCGGATTGCACTGGCCGCAGCGTTTTGGCCGCATTCTTACGCAATCCGGCTCCTTCTGGTGGCCGCATCTGCAATACATCCGCGACTACGCCAATCGCGAGCAGCACGCACCCGGCTTGCTACTCGAGCGGCTGCAACAGGGCGATTTACCGCCGGGCAAGCTGAAGATTTTCCAGGAAGTGGGCGATCGCGAGGCGGACATGGTGTACGTCAACCAGCAGATCGTCCCGGCGCTGCAAGCCGCAGGCCATGAATTACATTTTCGCCGCTTCGCCGGAGGGCACGATGCGTTGTGCTGGCGTGGCGGTTTGATCGACGGCTGCCACTGGCTGCTGGCCGATTTTCTCTCCCCTACATCAACCTCTGAAGGTAACCACCATGTCTGAACAACAGAATCCGTTTGATAACGACGCGCTCGATTTTTTTGTGCTGCTTAACGCGCGCCAGCAATACAGCCTGTGGCCCGCTTTTGCCCCGGTTCCGGCAGGTTGGCACAACGTGGCGGGACCGCTGACGCGCAGCGCCGCCATTGAGTTTATCGAAGCAAACTGGCACGACATGCGGCCAGCGACGCAACAGACGTCGTCTACCGCGCATTAAATTTTTTTAACTTTCTCTTTTTTAAATTGTTTTTCTCGACAGGAATTGTCCTTTGGCATCGCTAAACAACTATTCTCCAGCCTATCCACTCGTCGCGGCGCAGCCCGGCATCTGGATCGCTGACAGCATTGCGCAGCAGCGCAATCAATTTACCGTGGCGCACTACAGCGTGCTGCACGGCGACATCAATCGCGCGGCGCTGGACAGCGCCATTCAGCAGGCAATGGCGGAAGCCGATACCGTGCAGGCGCGCTTCGGCCTGGATGAGCAGGGCAATCCGGCGCAGTGGTTTGGTGCACAAGCGCCGGTCGCGCCGGAATGGCACGATTTCAGCCAGCGCGGCGATGCCAGCAGCCAGGCGCACAAACTGATGCAGGCAGATCTCGCTGCCGATCTGCCCGCCGACGGCGACAAACCGCTCTATCGTCACGCGCTGATGCGCATCGGCGACGGCAGCTGGCTGTGGTATCAGCGCTATCACCATTTGCTGGTGGATGGCTTCAGCTTTGAAGCGACGACTCAACGCGTCGCAGCGATCTACGCCGCCCTTTGCGCCGGCGAAGCGCCCGCGCCCTCGCCGTTTACCCCGTTCACCACGGTGATTGAAGAGATTCAGCAGTGGCAGGATTCGCCGGCTTTTGCCCGCTCCGCCAGCCACTGGCAAAATTACGCAGCGGATTTGCCGGAAACCCTGACGCTTGCCAGTGAAAACGTCAGCGATCCCGGCGATCGCCCGATCAGCTGTCAGGTAACGCTGCCGCAACTGACCACGCTGCGTCAGCAGCATCCACTCGCCGACAGCAGCGAAGGCGATATCGTCAGCGCGCTGTTGGTGGCCTATCTGGCACGCTTCAGCAACAGCCAACGTTTGTCGATTGGCTTCCCGTTTATGCGCCGCATGGGTTCGGCGGCAATTTCTACCCTCGGCCCGGTGGTCAACGTGTTGCCGCTGATTTTCAGCGTCAGCGATGAGATGACCTTGCCGATGCTGGTGCAGCAGGTGCAAGGCGAAATCCGCAAAGCGCGCCGTCATCAGCGTTATGAAGCTGAACAGCTGCGCCGCGATCTAGGTCTGGTCGGCAGCAGCCAGGCGCTGTATGGCCCGGTGATTAACGTCAAGGTTTACCACGACGATCTGCAGTTCGATGGCCATGCAGCTCCAACGCACACGCTGGCGATGGGCCCGGTCGACGATCTCGAGTTTGAAGTCGGCTTCCGCGCTGGCGCATTGCAGCTGACGCTGGTGGCAAACCCGCGCCGCTATGAGGCAAAAACGCTACAACGTCACGCCGAGCGCATTAGCCACGTGCTCACGCAATTTGCGGCGGATGCCAACACGCAAATCGGCGCGCTGTCACTGCTGGCGCCCCAGGAACTGATCGATCTGCGACGCTGGTCGACCGGGCCAACCATCGTGCCGCCCGTCAATACCCACACCATCGTCGATATCCTGCTGCAAGCCGCTGAGCAATACGGCGAGCAAACTGCGGTGGTGTGCGGCGCGCGCAGCCTGAGCTATCGCCAGTTAGCCGATCGCGCGATGCAACTGGCGCATCTGCTGATTGCGCGCGGTTTACAAGCAGACGACGTGGTGGCGATTGGCATTCCGCGCTCGGTGGATTCGCTGGTAGCGATGTTCGGCGTGCTGGCGAGCGGCGCGGCCTATATGCCGCTCGATCTCGACTATCCGCGCGAACGCCTGGCGCTGATGTGCGATGACGCGCTGCCGAAGCTGCTGCTGACGCACTCCAGTACGCTGGCGCACATGCCGGAGCTGCCAAATCTGCTGATTGATCAGATTGCGTTGAGCACCCTTTCCACCGCACGACCCGATACCCAACTGTGCGGCGACGATCTGGCCTACATGATCTACACCTCAGGATCGACCGGCCGCCCGAAAGGCGTGATGAGCACTCATCAAGGTTTGCTCAATCTGTTCCTGTCGCACCGCGAGCATCTGTTTGGCCCGGCGATTGCGCGCTTCAGCGCCAGCAGCCCGCGCCGCATGCGCGCTGGTCACACCGCTTCCTTCTCGTTCGATTCCTCATGGGAACCGCTGTTCTGTATGCTGATGGGCTGCGAGCTGAATATCTTCGACGAAGAGCTGCGCCGCGATGCGTGGGGCCTGATTCAGCAGATGAACGCAGTGCCGGTCGATTTGCTGGATATCACGCCGTCATTCTTCTCGCAGATGATCGACAGCGGCCTGCTGGAAGCCGACAACCATCGTCCCTCCTTTGTGATGATTGGCGGTGAAGCGGCCACGCCAACGCTGTGGAAGCTGATGCAGCAACAGCAGCAGATGGAGATCCACAACTATTACGGCCCATCGGAATACACCATCGATACGCTCGGGGCCAGCGTTATGGCGTCACCGCAGCCGGTGATTGGTCGTCCGGTGGGCAACAGCGAAGTCTATCTGCTGGATAACCAACTGCGTCAGGTGCCGATTGGTTCTGCTGGCGAGCTGTATATCGCCGGAACCGGCATCGCGCGCGGTTATCTGCGTCGTCCCGATCTCACCAGCGGACGCTTTGTCGCTAACCCCTTCCGCGACGGCGATGTGATGTACCGCAGCGGCGACCTGATGCGCTGGCGTCAGGATGGACAGCTGGCGTTTATTGGCCGTACCGATCACCAGATTAAAGTGCGCGGCTTCCGCGTTGAACTCGGCGAGGTTGAAAACGCGCTTGTGGCGCTGCCGGAAGTCAGCACCGCCGTGGTGATCGCCGAAGTGATGGGCGCCACGCATCGCCTGATTGGTTACTGCTCGGTGCAGGATGACGCGCTGCGCGCCGATGCCGATCTCAACGCCCGTTTGCTGGCGCAACTGGCCACGCAGCTGCCGGATTACATGGTGCCTGCGGTGCTGATGGTGCTGGACGAATTGCCGCTCAACGTTAACGGCAAGATTGATCGTCAGGCGTTGCCAAAGCCGCAACAGGCGCAGCAAAGTCAAAGTCGCGCCGCCAGCACGCCGCAGGAGCAGCTGATTTGCCACGCGATTGCCAGTCTGCTGGGGCTGGAGAGCGTTGGCGCGGAAGATGATTTCTTCGCGCTCGGCGGCGACAGCATCTCAGCAATGGGGCTCAGCACCGCCGCCCGTCGCGCTGGCTATCTGTTGCGTCCACGCGAAATCTTTGCCGAACGTACCGCCGCCCGCATGGCGCGGGGTTTGCAGCCGCTGGCGCAGCACAACACCGGCGCGCGCGTGGCGCAACAGGGCGCGATTGGCGGCTTGCCGATTCTGCACTGGTTCAACGCCCAGGCGGGCATCAATGCGCGCTTTGCTCACGGCGTGCTGCTGTCGGTGCCGCCGCAGTTGCAGCTCGTTCAGTTGGAACAACTGATCGATCAGCTGGCGCAGGCGCATCCGGCGCTCAACGCCTTTACGCGCGGCGATCAGCTGATTGTCGGCGAAGCGCTGACGACGCGCCCTGCCCGCGTGCGTGCGCTGGAGGTGCAGGACCGCGACCGCGCAGCGGAACGGGCGTTTAGCGAAGATGCTGAGGCGCTCGACCCGACTAAAGGCGCGCTGCTGCACGCCACGCTGCTGCAGCAAGATGGCGCCAGCTGTGGGCTGGTGCTGACGCTGCATCACCTGATTGTCGATGGCGTCTCGTGGCGCGTATTGCTGGAAGAATTGCAACAGGCTGGGGACGCGCTGCTCAATAACACGCCGCTGGTGATCCCTGCCGAGGAAACCTCACTGCACGACTGGTCTGCCGCGCTGCTGGCGAACCTTGCGGCGCGCGCCAGCGAGTTACCGTTCTGGCAACAGATGCTGGCGGAACCGCTGCCGCTTGTCGGTCAACGGGCGATTCAGTCCGGCGATCGCCAACAGCATCAACGCACGCTGCTGGATGCATCAACCACGCACGCGCTGCTCAACACGTTGCCGCAGCACTATCGCGCCACCAGCGAAGAGCTGCTGCTGACCTTGTTGACCCTCGCTCTGCGCCAGCTCAACGGCAGCGCACAGCAGCGCGTCACGCTGGAATCGCATGGACGTGCCGAACTGCATGCGCAGCAGGATCTGGCGCGCACCGTCGGCTGGCTGACGTCCGAATTCCCGCTGCTGCTGCCGTTGCCAGAAAATCCACATGCGCCGCTCAATGAGTGCGTACGCGCGGTGAAAGCGGTACTGCGTGCGGTGCCGGATCGCGGTATTGGCTACGGGCAGCTGCGCTGGCTCGATGCGCATCGCGGCGTGACGCTGGAAAAATTGGCAGCGCAACATGCGCCGCAGGTGCTGTTTAACTACCTCGGGCGCTTTACACCGCGCAGCGGTGACTGGACGCCACAGCGCACCGCGCAACAGTTCCGTGACACTTTCGCGGTATTACAGGATGACGCGCTGCCGCTGCAGCACGCGCTGGAACTCAACGTCTTCGTTGAGGAGCAGCCACATGCGGCGCAGCTGGCGCTGAACTGGAGCTGGGCGGACGGCGTGCTCAACGCCGAAGCGATTGCCGATTTACATCGGGCAATGGCGGCTGCCGCGCAGGCGCTGATCGCGCTGGCCCAACAGCAACCGCAGCACGCCGCCCACACGCTGGTGGCCGCCGAGGTGGCGCTGGAAGGCGTCGATGACGCGCTGCTGCAACAGCTGCATGCGCGTCACGGTGCGTTTAGCCATGCGCTGCCGCTGTTGCAGCTGCAGAAAGGTTTGCTGTTCCACGCGCAAACCACCGCGCAGCAAGGCAGCTATAACTCGTTAACCCGCCTGACGCTGAGCGGCGATATCAGCCCCGCAGCGGTACAAACCGCGCTCGACGCGGTGTTGCAGCGTCATCCGCAGCTGGCGGCGCGCTTCGACGCCGAACTCAGCCTGCAACCGCTGCAGCTGATACCGGAAGGCGAATTGCACTGGCCGCTGACGCTGCTTCAGTTGGGCGAGGAAGAGAACATTCAGGCGTTGGAACATCAGGCGCTGGCGCAGGATCTGTTTAGCCAGCCAATCATGCTGCACGCCACGCTGATCGCCCATCGCGATGGCGCACGCTGGACGCTGCTGCTCAACGCGCATCACTTGGTGGTGGATGGTTGGTCAACGCCGGTGATCCTCAACGATCTGCTCAGCGCGCTGCGCCAGCAGATCTTGCCCGCGCACAGCAGCAGCTACGCCGACATCGTGCGTCAGCTCAGCCAGCGCGACAGCCATGAAGCGCGTCAGCAGTGGCAAGCTTGCCTGAAAGACGTGCGTCCGACGCTGCTCTATCCGCAGGCCGCCGACAGTGCGGTTAAGGAAAAGCGCATTACGCTGGATGCCACGCTGGAGCGGGAACTCTATGCGCTATGCCGGGCGCGCGGCTTAACCCTGAACACCGTGATGCAGGGATTGTGGGGCTTGCTGCTGTCGGTCGCCAGCGGCCAGCAAGACGTGGTGTTTGGTGCGCCGGTTTCTGGCCGTTTTGGTCAGATTGACGGCATCGATCAACACGTTGGCCTGTTCAGCAACACGCTGCCGGTGCGCGTGCGCTTCGATCATCAGCGTCCGTTACTGGCGCAGCTCGCCGATCATCAGGCGCAGCAAATCCAGCTGATTGAGCAGGATTGCCTCGGCCTCGCCGAGATTCAGCAATGTGTCGGCGCCGGTACGCTGTTCGATACCTTGCTGGTGGTGGAGAACTATCCGGACAACCAAACGCTGCTGGATGCCAACGCCACCGTGCGCTGCGAAGCGATCCATAATCGCGGTTACACGCACTATCCGCTGACGCTGCTGGTGCTGCCGGGCGAACAGCTGACGCTGCTGATAGAGTATCGCGACTGCGTTAGCGAGCCGGAACGTCTGGCCGAGCGGCTGTTATTGCTGTTGCAACAGCTGGTCAGCACGCCGGATCTGCCGCTGACGCAGTGGAAGTTGCAAACGCTGGCCGAGCAATCGCTGCTCGCCTGGGTGAATAACACCGGCGTGCAGCTGGAGAATGAAACCCTGCAACAGGCGATTGCCCAGCAGGCGGCGCGCACGCCGGACGCGCTGGCGCTAATGGATGTCGATCATCGTCTGAGCTACGGCGAAATGCAGCGTCAGGCCGCGCTGCTGGCGGATCGTCTGATTGAAGCGGGCGTGATGCCGGGCGATATCGTCGCCGTGGCGCTGCCGCGCTCGGTGCGTCTCAGCATTGCGCTCACTGCCATTCTGCAGGCGGGCGCGGCCTATTTGCCGCTGGATATCGGTTATCCCGATGAACGTCTGGCTTATATGGTGGAAGATGCGCGGCCGTGGGTGCTGATCACCGAATCCGCGCTGGAAACCCGCTTTGCCACGTTTGGCACGCTGATGATGTTTGATGGTTTAGCCGGTGAACACATTCAGCCGCGCCATCCTTTGCCGCAGGCGGATGCCAATCGCCCGGCTTACGTGCTTTACACCTCGGGCTCGACCGGTAAACCAAAAGGCGTGGTGGTGAATCAGCGCGCCATCGTCAATCGCCTGCGCTGGATGCAGGCCAGCTACCCGCTGCGCGCCGACGATGTAGTGTTGCAGAAGACGCCGTGCAGCTTTGATGTTTCGGTGTGGGAGTTTTTCTGGCCGCTGATGACCGGTGCGCAGCTGATGATGGCGCCGCCGGAAGCGCACCGCGATCCGCAGGCGCTGTGGCAGCTGATCGACGATTATCGCGTGACCACCCTGCACTTCGTGCCCTCGATGTTAGCGGCCTTTGTCGGCCATCTCGCCGCGCAAACCGATCGGGCTTGCCCAACGCTGCGCCGCGTATTCTGCAGCGGTGAAGCGCTGGCGTGCGACCTGGCGCGCAGCTATCAGGAGATGATCGCCGCGCCGCTGCACAATCTGTATGGCCCAACCGAAGCCGCCGTCGATGTCACCTGGCAACCGGCCAGCGGCAGCGCGCTGGAAGGCCTTAACGGGCCGGGCGTGCCGATTGGTCGTCCGGTGTGGAACACGCAGCTGCATATTCTCGATAGCCTGCTGCGACCGGTACCGGTTGGCGTGCCGGGCGATCTCTATCTCAGCGGCGTGCAGTTGGCCGATGGCTATTTGCATCGCGCTGATCTTACGTCACAGCGCTTTGTCGCCGCGCCGTTTGCCGAAGGCGAGCGCATGTATCGCACCGGCGATATCGCCAGCTGGCGCGCCGACGGCGCGGTGGAGTATCTCGGCCGCAGCGACGATCAGCTAAAAATGCGTGGACAACGTATCGAGCCGGGCGAAATCGAACAGGCGCTAGTGGCGCTGCCGGGCGTGGCGCAGGCGGTGGTGGCGGCGCGCGCGCTGACGCAGCACGCCACGCCGGGCGTCGATAACCGTCAGCTGCTCGGCTGGCTGGTGGCCGAAACGGGCGTGGCGCTGGATATCGACGCGGTGAAGCAGCAGCTCGGCGAACGTCTGCCGGCGCATATGCAGCCGGTCAGCTATCTGCTGCTCGACCATCTGCCGCTCAGCGCCAACGGCAAGCTGGATCGTAAAGCGCTGCCGGTGCCGCAGCTCAGCGCGCGCAGCGGCCGCCTGCCGCACAGCGCCAACGAGCGTTTGCTGGCGGATCTGTTCCAGCAGCTGCTTGGTTGCGACAGCGTGTTTGCCGATGACGACTTCTTCGCGCTCGGTGGGCATTCGCTGCTGGCGATGCGTCTGGCGGCGGAACTGCGTCGTCGTGAGGTGCCGCCGCTCAGCGTCGGGCAGATCATCGCCGCGCGCAGCGTGGATAAGCTGGCGGCGCTGCTTGACGGCGGTGCCAACAGTGAAAGCGGTGGCAACGGCGAACTGCTGCCGCTGCGCGCCGGTCACGGCCCGACGCTGTTCTGCATCCATCCGGCATCCGGCTTCGCCTGGCAGTACAGCGCCCTGCTGCACTATCTCGACGGCGACTTCCCGATTGTCGGCCTGCAATCGCCGCGGCCAAACGGCGTGATTGCTGCCTGTCACAGCGTGGAGGCGATGTGCGAACGCCATCTGCAGGCGATTCGCCAGCAGCAGCCGAGCGGTCCGTATTTCCTGCTCGGCTATTCACTCGGCGGCACGCTGGCGCAAGGCATTGCGTCACGTTTGCAGGCGCAGGGTGAAACGGTGGCATTCCTCGGCCTGCTGGATACCTATCCGGCAGAAGGTCAGGACTGGCGCACGCCGGATGCCGATGAAGCGGAACAGGAAGTGGCGCGTGAGCAAGCCGAGTTTATAGCTGCGACCGAAGATGAGCGCGATCCGCTACTGCGTGAAGAGAAGGCGGCGATGTTTAGCACCATCGTCGCGAACTACAAAGACGCCGTCGCACGCCTGGCTGAAGCGCGAACGCCGCGCTATGCCGGCCACGCCACGCTGTTTATGGCCGAGAAAACGCTGCCGCCGGAGATGGATGTGCGCGCCAGTTGGGCACCGTTCGTTGATGAATTGACGATCTTCCCGCTGGATTGCGAACACGCCGATATTCTTTCAGCAGATTCGTTGCAGGTGCTGGGACCGTTGATAAACCGTTTGTTAGCTCGGCGTTAATTAAGGCACATACCGTAGCGGCGCGATTCATCGCGTTTTGACAAAAAACGCGCAATAAGTTGCGCCGCTACGGGTGATGCAAATGTGATTCACCGTTGGAGATTTATGGCTAAGCCCTCGATATTCCTAGATTTCAGTTTGCTTAAAAACAATGCATCGTTCCGCGCGATATTCTGCGCGCGCATGCTCTCGGTATTCGCCCTTGGCATGCTGGCGGTTGGCGTGCCGGTGCAAATTCAGGCGATGACCGGCTCCACGTTGCAGGTTGGCGTGGCGGTAATGCTCGATGGCATCGGCATGTTCGTCGGCCTGCTGCTCGGCGGCGTGCTGGCCGATCGCTACGATCGCCGCAAACTAATCCTGTTCGCGCGCGGCACCTGCGGCATCGGCTTTGTGCTGCTCAGCCTCAACGCCTTCAGCCCAGCACCTTCGTTGCTGGCGCTCTACTTCCTCGCCTTCTGGGATGGCTTCTTTGGCGCGCTCGGCATGACTGCGCTAATGGCAGTGATCCCGCTAATCGTCGGACGTGAACATCTGGCGGAAGCCGGTGCGCTCAGTATGCTAACGGTGCGCCTCGGCGCGATTTTGTCGCCCGCGCTCGGCGGCATGATCATCGTTGCGGCGGGTGTCGGGTGGGCGTTTGCGGTCGCCGCGATTGGTACGCTAGCAACGCTGATTCCGCTGGTGCGTTTACCGTCGATGAAGCCCGAACAACAGGAGCCGGAGCATCCGCTGCGCGCGCTGGCGAGCGGCATGCAGTTTGTCTGCCAGCATAAAGTGGTGGGCGCGGTGGTGCTGGTTGGCTTGCTGCTCAGCATGGTTGGCGCGGTGCGTATTCTGTTCCCGGCGCTGGCGATCACCTATCACGCCGATGCATCCGCATTAGGATTGATGTACTCGGCGGTGCCGCTGGGTGCGATGATCGGTGCCTTTACCAGCGGCTGGGTGCGGCAGTTAACGCGCCCGGGATGGGTGCTGATGGGTTGTGCGCTACTGGCATTTGCCTGTATCGCCTCACTCGGTCTTTACAGTCATCTGATGCCCGCGCTGCTGGCGCTGGTGTGTTACGGCTACAGCAACGCCATCGCCTCGCTATTGCAGTTTATGCTGACGCAGCACCACACGCCGGATGCGCTGCTGGGACGCGTCAACAGCCTCGGCACCGCGCAGGATGTGACCGGCGATTCGGTCGGTGCATTGGGTTTAGGCGCGCTGGCACGTGTGCTGGCACCGTTGAGCAGCGTGCTGTGGTTTGGCGGATTGGCGGCGGGATTGCTGGTGCTGTTGTCGCTGGCGGCGCGCGGCCTGCGCTCGGCGCGTATCAGTGAACAACCGGACGCGCCGCAGCCCGCCACCGCAGAGGCTTAACGGGTAAACTGCCGCTCGATGCTGCTGAGCATATTGCTGGCGCTGTAGTAATCGAGACGAAAAGTATCGTTACCTACGGCAAAGATGTCGTGCTGCTGTACCGCCGGCAGATGGGCGAGGAATGGATTCTTCGCCACCTGCGGCACGGTTTTCTCATCAGCGGCGAACAGCAATAGCGTGTTGCCGGTGATGCCATCGGCCATGTTTTCGCCATTCAGCTGAATAATGTCATTGCGCTTACCCATGCTGGTGCTGCCCTGAAAACTGGCAGGCGGCGCGGCCAGCGTAAAGCCCAAATCCTGTAATAGCGCGCCCTGCGCCGATGCTGGCGTCCACAAGTTCATTCCGCGTCCATCTTCGTAATAGACCAGCGCAGAGGTCGGCTGCGGCGGCAGCGTAATCTTGTGACGCACTGCTTCGACTCGTTGGTCGAATGCTGCGATCACCTTATTGGCATCAGCTTCATGGCCGGTAATCTCGCCCAGCTGCAGGGTCAATGCCTGCCAGCTCTTATCGCCATAGTCGATCACTAACACCGGCGCGATGGTTTGCAGCTGATCGTAGAGGCGCAGCGCCGAATCGCCGCCGGTGGCGGCAATCACGATCAAATCCGGCGCTTCGGCGGCAATCGCTTCGGCATTCGGCTGTGAAATATAGAGCGGTTTAACCTGACGCGCTTTGGCCACCGCGCTCCATTGCGTAAAAAAGCCCTGCGCATCCGATACGCTGCTATTGCGACTGGTGGCGCCGGAGCCAACCAGCGGCGCGTTAATTGCCAGCAAAGTGCCACTCAGCGTAACGCTGGTCGAGACAATGCGCTGCGGCGGCTGTTGCAGCGTGAAGGGGCCTTTCGGTGTGGCGATAGTGCGCGGCCAGGTTGCGTTGGCGTGAACATGGGTGCAGATGAAAAACAGGCTAAGCAGCAGAGAAAGAGCGGGGAAACGCATCAGGTTGTCCATCACTTGATAATTGAGAATAAATATCATTATCAAAAATAAGTGCGGGTGCAAGGGAAATTGTAAACGGATGCCCTCACCCTAACCCTCTCCCGCAGGCGGGAGAGGGAATAATTAGGTGGAGAGAATGGTTAGGTGGGCGCGGCCGGCTCCTTCTCCTGCGCGCGGGAGAAGGCTGGGGTGAGGGGCAAATCGCACCAACCTACAACGAATAACGCGCCATCGGCGCTACAGCCTTAATCACACCATTACCCTTCATATACTCACCAAACGCCTGATAGCGCGCCTGATCAAACGCCGCGCTGTGCGCGGCGAAATATGGCAACGTGGCCTGCCACGCCTGGTGATTGAGCGGCGTATTCAGCTCGGGATATTTTTCGATAAACGCCTGCCACGCTTCCTGCGGATGCGCGCGTAGCCACGCCACGCCGGCATCCAGGCCACGTAAAAACGCCGGAATGCGTTTGTCCTGCGCGGCAGTTTTCTGGTTTGCCAGGATGATCAACTCATCATAAGCAGGCACGCCGTAATCTTCCGGCTTGAACACCGTGGGCTGCGCGCCTTTGTCTTTCAGATCCAGCAGCTCATAGTTGCGGAAAATGGTCATCGCGCCATCAATCTTGTGCGTCAGCAACGCGGAGGTGCCATCCATATTCAGGTTGATGAGCTTCACCGAGTCGGCATCAACGCCCTGCGAAGTCAGCATATTGCGGATCGCCACATCTTCGGTGCCCGGCACCGCGTAGCCGATGGTTTTGCCAGCGAAATCCTTCAGCGAGTGAATATCGTCTGACACCGTGGTCAGCGTATTCAGCGGCTGATTAATCAACGTGCCGACGCGGATCACTGGCACCTCTTTATCCACCAGCGTGTAGAGCTGCGGCTGGTAGCTTACGGCGAGATCGACTTTGCCCGCCGCCAGCAGCAGCGGCACGGACGCGGAATCGGCGGGCGCGATCATCTCCACATCCAGCCCCTCTTTCTTAAACGCGCCGCTGTGCTGGGCAGCAAAAATCGCCGCGTGATTGGGGTTGATAAACCAGTCAAGCAGCAGGCGAACTTTCTCCGCCGCCTGCACGTTAGCGGTCGCCAGCAGCAGCAACGCGGTCAATGCCATTCGTAGGGTTTTCACGGTATTTCCTTATGTAGATTGCCAGAGGATTTTCTTGCGCATCAACGCCACGCTGCCCGAAAGCAGCAGCGCCAGAATCAGTAACAGCAGCAGCGCCGCGAAGCTGGTGGCGGTTTCCAGTCGCGCGTTGGATTGCATCATCAGATAGCCGAGCCCTTCGCTGGCGCCGACCCATTCGCCAATCACCACGCCAATCGGGGCCAACACCACCGCCATCTGCAGGCCGGAGAAAAACTGCGGTAACGCGGCGGGCCAGCGCACGCGCCAGAAGATGCAGAAACGCGATGAAGTGGAGGTTTGCGCCAGCTCCAGCCAGCCGACCGGCGTACGGCACAGCCCATCAAACAGTGACAAGCACAGCGGGAAGAACAGGATCAAAGCCGCTACCACCACTTTTGAGGCGATGCCAAAGCCGAGCCACAGCACCAGCAGCGGCGCGAGGGCAAACACCGGGATTGCCTGGCTGGCGGTGACCAGCGGAAACAGCACGCGACGCAGCAGCGAACTGGCGGCCATCAGCACCGCCAGCGTCACGCCCGCGCCGACGCCCAACAGCAGCGCCAGCACAATTTCCGCCAGCGTATAGAGCGCGTGATGCCACAGCAGTTGACGATGCAGCCACAGCGCCTCCAGCACCGCCTGTGGCGCGGGCAGCAGGAAACTCGGCACGCCGCTGTGACGCGCCAGCAGCCAGCCGCACAGCAGCACCACGATCAGGTAGATCGCGCTAAACACTGTTTTCATGGGTATTCAGTCGGGAGAAGAGTTGCGCCTGCGCCTGCAGGACGTCGGGATGATCAAACGGACGCGGCGCGTCACCGCCAGCAACCGGCCAGCTTTCGATAGCCAGCGGCTGGCCTTGCAGCAGCAGAATGTCATCGGCCATGCGGCACGCTTCCAGCGGATCGTGCGTCACCAGCAGCACAGTTTTGCCCCGCAGTAATCGGGCGGTCAGCGTTTGCAAACTGAGTTTGGTCATCACATCCAGCGTGGCGAAGGGTTCATCCATCAGCACCACGTCGCGCTGCGCATAAAGCGTGCGTGCCAGCGCCACGCGTTGCCGCATGCCGCCGGAGAGTTGATGCGGGGGTGCATGCGTAACGTCGCTGAGTTTTACCTGCTCGAGCAGCGCCAGCGCACGCGGGCGATCCGGCTTGTCGCCGCTGAGCCGCGCCGACAGCATCACGTTGTCGAGCACCGTCAGCCACGGATACAGCAGATCCTGCTGGCCCATCCACGCCACGTTGCCGCTCAAGCCCTGCACCGCGCCCTGCTGCGGCTGGAGTAAACCGGCCACCAACCGCAGCAACGTACTTTTGCCGATGCCGCTGCGTCCCAGCATTACCGTGGTTTTGCCACCGCGCAGGTGCAGATTCAGCCGCTGACATAGCGGTTTATCGCCCCAGCTAAAGCTCACATCGTTGAAGAGAATGTCGTGATTCATGGGCGATTGGCCGCCAGAATCGCCAGCTGATGAAATCCGCGCTGCGCCAGGGCGCTGGCGGCTTGCGCGGCACGGATGCCGCTGGCGCACACCAGCACGATGCGCTGCTGGGCGGGCGGCTGCCACGCGGCGATCGCCTGCGGCAAGATGCGCTCAACGCCATCCGCCACGCTGACCGGCGCTTCTTCACAGCTGCGCAGTTCGACAATACAGTCATCGGCGGCCAGCATTTGCAGGTCGATAAACGGCACCGCATATTCCGGCTCTTCAGCATCATCAAAGCGGAACTGGCGGAAGTGCCAGTTCACAAAATCGCAGTTCACCAGACAACCGAGCGGTGAAGGCTGTAATTCCAGCAGTACGCTGAGCGCCATCTGCGCCTGCATCGCGCCGAGCGTTGCCACCGCCGGGCCCATCACGCCTGCGGTGTTGCAGTTCGCGGCCGATGACGGCAAGCGCGGGAACAGCGCGCGATAGCTCGGCGCGCCGCCACAGAATCCGCCGACGTAACCTTGCCGCCCCAGCACCGAGGCGCTGATCAGCGGCATGCCCGCCTGCATGCAAGCATCGGAAAGTTGGTAGGTGACGGCAAAGTTATCGGCGGCGTCGATCACCAGATCGCATCCCGCCAGCGCCTGCTGCAGATTGCTGGCGCTCAGCGACTGCTGCAGCGCCTCGATTTGCACCTGCGGATTGCGCTGCTGCAAGGCGTGCTGCGCGCGCAGCACTTTGGGCTGGTCGATATCCTGCTGCGTAAACAGCGTTTGCCGATGCAGGTTATGCAGCGCCACCACATCGTCGTCATACAGCCGAATATGGCCGACGCCCGCGCCCACCAGCTGCGGCAGGAGCGTGGCGCCTAGTCCGCCCGCGCCCGCCACCAGCACGCGCGCGTTAAGTAGCTTTTGCTGCCCGGCTTCGCCGATTTCCGCCAGCATCATCTGGCGTTGATAACGTTGCATAGTTGCCGTCCTTAACTCAGATTTGCCAGGCCGAAGATCGGCGTGGACGCGGCTGCCATATCGCGCTTCTCCATCAGTCCGGCAGCGCGCGCGGCTTGTCCGGCTTCAATCGCCAGCCGGAAAGCGTTGGCCATGCCGATTGGATCGCCGGCTTTGGCGACGGCGGTGTTGAGCAAAATGCCATCGAAGCCCATTTCCATCGCCTGCGCCGCCTGCGACGGCGCGCCAATGCCCGCATCAATGATCAGCGGGATGTCGCTGAACCACGCACGCATGGCGCGCAGGCCGTCGATGTTACGCAAACCCTGGCCGGAACCAATCGGCGCGCCCCACGGCATCAACAGTTCGCAGCCCGCCGCCAGCAGCTTTTCGCCGACGATCAGATCTTCGGTGGTGTACGGAAATACCTGAAAACCCTCTGCGCTGAGGATGCGCGCGGCTTCCACCAGTGCGAAAGGATCGGGTTGCAGCGTGTCGGCATGACCAATCACTTCCAGTTTGATCCACGCGGTGTTGAACAGTTCGCGCGCCATGTGCGCGGTGGTGACGGCCTCTTTTACCGTGTGACAACCGGCGGTATTCGGTAACACGCGGATATTGAGGCTGGTCAGCAGTTCGCGGAATGCCGCGCCTGCCGCGCCTTCGCGCCGCAAACTGACGGTGATGATGTCGGTGCCAGCGGCGGCAATCGCCTGCTGCAAAATAGCGGGTGAAGGATAGCCAGCGGTGCCGAGCAGGAAGCGTGATTGCGGTTCAAAATCGTAAAACATCGCTTAACCTCCCTGCATCGGTGACAGCACTTCAAGCTGGCAACCTTCATCCAGCCGCTGCGTGTCGTACTGACTTTTTGGCACAAACGCACCGTTATAGGCGGTGGCGACGCAGGCCACATCAATTTGCTGCTCGATCAGCAATTCGCTCAGGCTTGTTGCCTGCGTGTTGATGAGGCGGCCGTTAAGCTGAATATTCATAGTTGAGCTCCCCAGAAATGCGTTGCATCAGCTGCTCTGCCAGCATTGGCGCCAGTAGAAAACCGTGGCGATACATGCCGTTGAGATAAAAGGTGTGATTGTGATAGTGGATTTCCGGCAGATTCGCCGGATAAGCCGGACGCAGCCCGCTGCCGCTCTCAATCACGCGCGCTTCGGCTAATGCGGGATGGATGGCATAGGCGGCGCTGAGTAACTCCATCATGGCGCGCGCGCTGATGGCGCTGGCATCGTCGCTCTCAATCATGGTGGCGCCGAGCATAAAATGGCCGCCGCGACGCGGCACCAGATAGCAGGGAAAACGCGGATGCAGCAGACGAATCGGGCGGGAAAACTGCACTTCATCGCTGTGCAAAATCAGCATCTCGCCGCGCACCGCGCGCAGGCGCGGCAGTTGCGGCGCAGCGTGGATGCCGCGACAATCGATAATTTGGCCGCTCGGCGCGTGATTGCTGAATGACACGCCGCGCGCGATCAGCGCGTCACGCATCTCCTGCAACGCCAGACGCGGATCGAGATGCGCTTCACCGGCGAAAAACAGACCGCGCGTAAAGCGCCCTTCCAGCGCCGGTTCAATGTTGGCGGGATCGACCCATTGATGCTGCTCGGTCATGCGGGCGAAACGGTTGAGTTCCTGGCTATCGCGCGGCGGCGCAACCACCAACGTGCCCTGATGCTCGACGCTGCTGACGCGCTGTTGCCACCACGCGGCGGCGTGTTGCCCAAGAGTGATAACATCGCGCGGCGCGCTCTCGGCTTCACACCAGGGCGCCAGCATGCCGCCAGCAAACCACGATGCCGGGCGGCGCGCGTCATCGCCCATCACCTCAACGTCTTCACCGCGTTCCGCTAGTAAAGTGGCTACGCATAGGCCCGCCACGCCGCAGCCAAGCACGCTCCAGCGGCTCACAGCGCCGGTTCCAGGATGTTCAAACAGGGGGAATTCACATCGGCCTCTCAGTGTTAGCTGAGACCCGCAGATACAGGAGAAGGGAAATGGCGCATACATCGAGCTGGTTTGAGCGCCAGACAGCCCAATGATAAAGACTGTCAGTCTTCCTACGCCAGTATCAACTGGGTCAGGTTCAAAGGGTCGCTAAACCGCGCAGTGCGCTATTAGCCTCTCAGTCTCTTTGGCGAGACTCCCCCGACGCGTCTATTTGTATTGCAGGCGATGGTCGCCGTCAAGCGCGGAATAACCGGATGCTTTACGTGGCATTTAGCATCACGGCATTTATCGCTACTTAGGCTTTGTGGATCACAAACGTAACATATGGTATACAAACACATTATTTTATGCGCAAGAAAACATTACAGGTGATGTCGGAATAACCATGAACAATATTAAAATTGCATTTATTAAAGCCGGCTGGCACAAAGAAATTGTCCATAATGCCTTGGTGGGTTTTGAAAAAGAATTAGCCGATCAATCCGTAGAAGCGGAATTAAAAGTGCTGGAAGTGCCTGGCGCATTTGAAATGCCGCTGCTGGCTAAGCGTTTGGCCGAAACCGGCAAATACGATGCGATTGTCTGCGCTGCGCTGGTGGTTGACGGCGGTATCTATCGCCATGATTTCGTTGCCGCTGCGGTGGTTGATGGCTTGATGAATGTGCAGCTGACCACCAACGTACCGGTATTTTCCGTTTCTTTAACGCCACATAATTTCCAGCCGGTTGATGTGATTGAAAACTTCTATACCGAGCATTTCATTAAGAAAGGCAAAGAAGCGGCGCGCGCAGTGTTAGCGATCCATAATTTGTCGATTGATTGATGCATTAAAAAGGGAGCACCTCTTCAGGCGCTCCCTTTTTATTTATGATGACCTTCAACGGCTCATTTTCAGAATAGTGCCAGTCATCTCGTAAAATAGTCTAACGAACAAAGTACTTGCTATTCGTCATTAACGCTGTGGATGATTCACTTCCAGCGGACGCAGATCAAACACCAGCACTTCCGCATCATCACCGTTAGCAAACTGCAGCGCGCTTTCGTTGCGAACGCGTGCACCGTCGCCCTCTTTGAACTTCACGCCGTTCACTTCGATGCTGCCGCGAGCCACGTGAATATAGGCGTAACGATCGGCATCCAACGCGAAGGTTTGCTGCTCGACACCGTCGAACAGTCCGGCATAAACGCGAATATCCTGACGCACGCTGAGTGAACCGTTATCCCCTGCCGGCGAAATAATCAGGCGCAGCTGACCGCGTTTGTCACGTTCCGCCACTGAAATCTGCTGATAACCGGGAGGCGAATTACGTTCGCCAGGCACAATCCAGATCTGCAGGAAGTGCACGTTGTCCGTTTTCGAGTGGTTAAACTCGCTGTGCGTGACGCCGCTGCCGGCGCTCATTAGCTGCACATCACCCGGCACAATCACCGAACCGGTGCCCATGGAATCTTTATGCTCCAGCGCGCCTTCCAGCACGTAGGAGATGATCTCCATGTTGTTGTGCGGATGCGCACCAAAACCGCGACCCGGTGCAACGCGGTCATCATTGATCACCAGCAAATCTGAGAAGCCGGTTTGTTTTGGATCCCAGTAACTGGCAAAAGAGAACGTATGATGCGAGTTCAACCAACCGTGGTCACCCACTCCGCGTTGTTCTGACAGGCGTTGTTCAATCATGGTCTGCTCCTCAAATTTGCTGTTGGGAGGCGATTGCCCTTCCCGTTGCAAACAAGTATACGTAAACTGATTTGCCTAACAATGCGTCAAAATGACAATGACTGTCACCGAAAAGTGGACAATATGCAGATTGAAGATCTCCGTATTTATGTAGCCGTCATCAAAGCTGGCAACTTCACCGCTGCCGCCGAACAGCTGATGCTGTCGAAGCAGTATGTCAGCCGCCGCATCGCCGCGCTGGAGGAGTCGCTTGGCGCGCGGCTGCTGAATCGCAACACGCGGAAGTTATCGGTAACCGATAACGGCCAGCTGTTTGCGCAGCACGCGCAGCGCATTCTCGATGATGTGCAGGAAGCCGAGCTGGCGGTATCGGGGCGTCGTCAGGTGCTGCAGGGCAGCTTCCGCCTGAGCGTGCCGATGTCGTTTGGTATCAGCCATTTGTCGCCGTTTATTGCCGAGTTTCTCAGCCAGCATCCGGGGTTGCAGTTTCAGGTTGAACTGGCGGATCGGCATGTCGATATGGTGGGTGAAGGATTTGATATGGCGATTCGCATCGGTACGCTGCCAGATTCGAGTTTGATCGCCAGGCGACTGGGCGAGTTCCGCCGCGTGATCTGCGGCAGCCCGTCCTACCTGCAGGGCGCAGGCGCACCGCGAACGCCGGAGGAGCTGAGCGAGCATTTGTGTCTGCGCTACGGGCGCGAAAGCCAGACCGGCTGGGAACTGTTTAACGGCGACCAGCGCAAAGTGATTAGCGTGCATGGGCCGATGGTGAGTAATAACGGGGAAATGCTGCGCGACGCAGCAGTGGCCGGATTGGGTCTGATTATGCTGCCAGAGTTTATTGTGGCGCCAGCGCTGGCGAGCGGTGAGCTGGTGAAGGTGCTGGAAGAGTGGCAGCCGACCTCGCTCCATCTCAATGCGCTCTATCCGCAGCACCGTCAGCGCAGTGAGATCAATCGGGTGTTTATGACATTTTTGCAGCAGAAGTTGGCGTAAAAATTAAGTCCCCGTTGCGGCGCGATCTAATGCGCATATCAAGGGCGGCAATGTGCCCATCCCGGCAATACGTAATATATCGCGCCGCTACGGTAGGTAGGGTGTTAATGACTTTCGTGTGCAAAGGTAATCGATTTACGGCGCGCATCGCGCATCGCCACCGCATGGATCAGCAGACCCAACACCGCCAGAATCGCGCCTACCCAACCGGTGGATTGCCATCCCAGACCAGCTGAAATGGTCACGCCGCCCAGCCATGCACCGAGCGCGTTAGCGAGGTTAAACGCCGAATGGTTCATTGCCGCCGCCATGGTTTGCGCATCACCGGCAACATCCATCAAACGGATCTGCAACACCGCCGCCAGCGCTACCATGGTGCCCACCAGCATGACGTTGATGGCACCTGCCAGCGCATAATGCGCGGCAAACACGAAGGCGCTGAGCACCAAAAATGACCAGATCAGCAAAATGCGGATGGTCTTTTCAATGCCGCGATCGGCCAGACGACCGCCAGCGATGTTACCGATGATCATGCCTAAACCAAACAACGCCAGCACCGCCGGGATCCAGCTCACCGGCATCTGCGCCAGTTCGGTCATGGTCGGCTTCACGTAGCTAAACACCGAAAACAAACCGCCGCTGCCCACCGCGCCAATCGCCAGCGTCAGCAGTACCTGTTTGCGCGTCAGCGCCGACAATTCGCGCAGCGGGCTGGCATTTTTGTCGCCCGCTACGTTTGGCACCCACAGCCAGATCAGCAGCAAGGTCACCAGCGCCAGACCGCCGACAATGGCAAAGGCATCGCGCCAACCAAACCATTGGCCGATAGCGGTGACGGCGGGCACGCCGAGTAAGTTGGCGATGGTCAGGCCGAACAGCACCATCGAGACCGCTTGCGCGCGTTTGCGCCGTTCAACCAAACCGGCTGCGACCAGCGCCGCCACGCCGAAGAAGGTGCCATGTGGGAAACCGGCGAGGAAACGCGCCAGCAGCATCGAGTAGTATCCCGGCGCTATGGCGCTCAGCAGGTTGCCGGCGGCAAACAGGCCCATTAGCGTCATCAGGAAATTACGACGTGAAGCGCGCGCGCCCAGCACCGCCAGCAGCGGCGCACCAATCACCACGCCCAGCGCATAGATGCTGATGAGATGCCCGGCCGAGGGGATCGATACGTTGAGACCTTTGGCTGCATCGGGCAGCAGTCCCATGATGACGAATTCGCCGGTACCAATGGCAAAGCCGCCGGTGCCGAGCGCGAACAAAGCTTTTAGCACGCTCTGACGCGGCAGCGATGCCTCATCCGGCAGCTGAGTAAGTTGGGGTTGTACTGATGACATGAGTTTTCCGAACCGCAAGTGAAGAACTCAGTCAGGATCGTGATTGCCTGAAACAATCATCGTCAGGACTGAGCAGAGTGAGCGGCTTATGATAGCGCAAAATCCCGCTTCCGTAGCGGCGCAATTCATTGCGCGATAAATCGCGCCGCTAAGGAGTATGCGTATTCTGCAGCGCCAACAGCGCTGCGCCCATCATGCCGCCGTGATGCGCGAACTCACCTGGCACCACCAGACGATGTGCGGTGCGGCGTAATACGTAACCCTGCACCACCTCATTTAACGCCGCGATCAGCGGAGCCACCGATGCCAATCCGCCTCCCACCGCCACGCGCGACGCGCCGGTGATATTGATGGTGTATGCCAGCGGCTGACCGACAATTTGCAGCCATGCCTGAACGGTTTGCTGCGCCAGCGCATCCTGCTGCTGCCAGCATTCGATAATCTCAACGCTGCTCGCCGTGCGGTCATGTAACGTCTGATGCAGATTTTCCAGCCCGCGCGCACCGCCGTAGCTGTCGAGACAGCCCTTTTGCCCGCATGGACACGCCTTACGCGGCAGTCGCCGCGTGACGCCACCAATCTCCACTTCGGTTAACGTGATCGGCCCATGTCCCCATTCGCCGGTCAATCCGTTTTGCCCGGTAATGATGCGGCCATCTGCCACCAATCCGCCGCCAACGCCCGAACCCAGAATCGCGCCAAACACCACTTTGTGACCTTTTCCCGCGCCCGCCAGCGCTTCCGCCAGCGTGAAGCAGTCGGCATCGTTATGCACAATCACCCGGCGTTGCAGCAGCGCGCCCAGCTCGTTCGCCAAACTGTGCTGGTGAAACGCGGGGATATTGCTGGCAAATATCTCGCCAGTTTCGGGTGCCACAATGCCCGCGGTGGAGATCGCGACCGCACTGCTGGCGGTAAACTGCAGGTGATGCTGGGCTATCATGCGACGTACCAGCGCGGTGAAATCGTCCCAGCTGGTAGCCGGAATTTTATGCTGATCGAGCAGGATTAATTGATCCTGCGCATTCATCACGCCTAGCTTGATAAAAGAGCCGCCCAGATCGAGGCAAATCACCGCAGATTGTCTTCTCATAAACGTTTATCCATCACATCACGCAAACCGTCGCCCAGCACATTGAAGCCCAGCACGGTAATCAAAATCGCCAATCCAGGGAAGAGTGACACATAAATATTCAGGCCGAGGAAGTTGCGCCCATCGCTCATCATGGTGCCCCACTCCGGCATCGGCGGCTGCACGCCTAAACCGAGGAAGGACAAACTGGCGGCGGACAGCACCACCGCGCCCGCCGTCAGCGTGGATTGCACAATCAGCGGTCCAATTGAGTTGCGCAGAATGTAGTGCGTAATGATGCGCGGATAGCGCACCCCGAGCATATGCGCCGCTTCGATGTACTCCATGTTCTTCAGGCCCAGCGTCAGGTTGCGGCTCAGACGCGCATACACCGGAATCGAAAACAGCGAAATGGCGATCAGCATATTGGTCAGTCCTTCGCCGAGCACGCTAACGATCAAAATCGCCAGCACGATGCCGGGAAAGGCGAAGATGATATCCATTACCCACATGATCAGCGCATCCATCTTGCGTCCCGCTAAGCCGGAAATGATGCCGAGCGGAATACCGATCACCATGGAGATCGCGACGCTGAGGCTCACTTCAAACAGCGTGATACGCGCGCCGTAAATCACGCGCGAAAAAATATCGCGGCCATAATCGTCGGTGCCAAACCAGTGCGCGGCCGACGGCGCTTGCAAGGTGTTGAGCAGATCCTGCTCCACCGGATCCCAATGGGTAATCAGCGGGGCCAGCGCGGCGGCGAGCACCACCAGCAGCACTAACGCACCGCCGATGGCAATGGACGGATTTGCCAGTAAAGTGCTGATCAGGTGTCGGCTGCGCGAACGCGGCGGCAGCACGGAAGTATCAATGCTGTTCATCAGTCGAACCTTATTTTTGGATTGAGCAAGCCAATCAGGATTTCGCCCACCAGATTCATCAGTACCACGCCAGTCACGGCCACCAGCGTCACGCCCTGAATCACCGGATAATCGCGGTAGCGCACCGAATCCACCAGCAAGCGGCCAATGCCCGGCCAATTGAACACCGATTCAGTGACCACCGCGCCGCCAATCAGGCTGCCGAAGTTGAGCGCCACAATGGTGACAATCGGGATCAGTGCATTTCGCAGCGCATGCTTCCAGTTAATGCTGGCGGAGGATAATCCCTTGGCTTTGGCGGTACGGATGTAATCCTGACTCAGCACATCCAGCATGCTGGAACGCGTCATGCGGGCGATCATCGCCATCGGTAGGATTGCCAGCGTAACCGTGGGCATGATGTAGTTTTTCCACGAATCGGCGCCCAGCAGCGGTAACCAGCCCAACTCGACCGCGAAGTAATTCATCGCCAGTAGCGCCAGCCAGAAGTTGGCAATCGACGCACCGGCAATGGTCAACACCATCACGATTTGATCCGGAATCCGCTGGCGATAAATGGCGCCAGTCATGCCCGCCGGAACACCTATCGCAATCGCCAGCAGATACGCCAGCGCCGCCAGCGATAAGGTGTACGGCAAACGCTCGCTGATCTCCGTCATCACCGGACGCTGCGACTGCAACGACAAGCCAAGGTTGCCGTGCAGCGCTTCCGCCGCGAACTTGACATATTGCAGCGGCAGCGGCTGATCGAGCCCCAGCCGCACGCGCATACTGTCCACCGCTTCCTGCGGCGCTTCCGGTCCCGCCATTAGCCGCGCCGGATCGCCCGGCAGCGCGCGGATGGCGATAAACACGATAATCGACACGCCGAAAATGATTAACGGCAGCGAAAGCACCTTTTTTGCGACGTACGCTTTCATATCACATCAGCCATGAGGTTATTGCTTCACTGCGTCGCGCACGACGATTTGTCCGCCCGGTTGCATAACCACGCCGCTGATATTTTTACGTGCGGCATAGAGATCGTCCTGATAGAACAGCAGCACCTGCGGCGCTAATCCGCTGATCTGTTTTTGCGCCTGGAAGTAGAGATCTTTGCGTTTGGCATCGTCGAGTGTGGATGCGGCGGTATCGATCAGATCATCGGTTTGCTTGTCGCTGAAGAAGCCCAGATTGGCCCCGCCCGGCGCAAAGCTGCTGGTGTGATACAGCGGACGCAGCTGCAGATCTGAGCCATATAAACCGGAAGACCAGGACGCGAGCACCGCATCGGTGCCCTGCGCGGCTTTCTCTTTGCCATCAGCAAATGCCGCTTTGGTCCACACGCCGCTCTCCATCTGGCGCACGTTAAGTTTCACGCCGATTTTGCTCCACATGCCCTGCAGCACTTGTGCGGTACGCGCATCCGGCGCCTGCACCGCAATCGACATCGGGAAACCGTCGGCGTAGCCCGCCGCTTTCAGCAAATCTTTGGCTTTTTGCAGATCGTACGGATAGTCATGCAAGCTTTTGTCATAGTTGGGATCGACCGGTGCCAACGCGGAGTTTGCCGGTTGCGCATAACCAAACATGATGGCTTTCACCAGCGCCTGCTGGTCGGTGGCGAAATTCAGCGCCTGACGCACGCGCACATCGCTCAGCGCTTTGCTTTGGGTATTGAGATCGACCCAGAACACCGCCGCGCCCGGCGACTGTTTAAGATTTACGTTGGCGTTGTTTTTTAACATGCCGGCAAACTGCGGCGGCACCGGGTTAATAATATCAACCTGACCCGATTGCAGCGCCATATTCATCACCGAAGGCTCGCTGCTCCACGTCCATTTAATTTCATCCGGCCCGGAAGATTTTCCCCAATAGTCGGGATTCTTTTGTTCAAGTACATATTCACCGGATTTGTACTGCACCAGTTTATAAGGCCCGGTGCCGTCGGCTTTATTGTTAATACTGCCCGCCTTGTCCGCTTTTGGGCTCACCATTAATCCTGGGCCGGAGGCTAAAACAGTTAAAAAAGCCGGATTGATTTTTTTCAGCTGAAACGTGACGGTAAGATCGTCTTTTTTCTTCACGTCCTGAATAAAGGTGCGAATTTTCCCACTACCCGCTAAACCGCGCTGCGTATTCAAATGACGCTGGAAGTTTTCCACTACCGCATCGGCATTAAAGGGCGTGCCGTCGTGGAATTTCACATTGGGTCGCAGGGTAAAGGTCCAGTTAAGTCCGCTGTCATCGGATGTCCAGGATAATGCCAATGCCGGAATGATTTTGCCGTCATCACCGAGACGCGTCAGGCCTTCGTACATTGGGTCCAGCACCGTGCCGGTAAAGGTCGCGGTTTGGTTGCCAGGATCCATGCTGCGCGGTGGTTCGTTCTGCATGATCACCAGCTGGCTGGCAAAAACGGAGGCGCTCGCCATCGACGCCAGTAAACAGCCAGCCAGCGTCAGTACCTTGAAATGCTTATTTTTGCTTTCCATGAAGGCCCTCAATGAATCATTGAAACGATCGGTGAAATATCCACGCTATATAAGCCACACTCACCAAACAAAAGCCAATAGGTTGGTTCATATAATTTACTTATAATCAGATCTACATTCAGAAATTTAACTAAATAGCATTGTATTTGTTTTCTGTCCTTATTATTGTCAGCGCATAGTGCTAACGCTGTGAGAACTTCAATGCTCAATGCCCACCAGCAACAAATTCTGCGCTTACTTATTGCGTCGCATGGCATGAGCCGCACCGTGCTTGCGGAAAAAATGAAATTAAGCAAAGCCGCAATTAGCACGCTGGTGAAAGAGATGCTGCAGGCCGGATTGCTGGAAGAGAGTATTCCGGAATCCAGCGGCCAGGGTCGCCCATCGGTGTTATTAAAAATGCGTGCCGACAGCGCCTATTTTCTCGGTGCCTCGCTGCTGGACGAACGCGTGGTATTAGTGCTGATTGATATGCACGGCCGCACGCTGGCCGCCACCCAGATGCCGTTGAATCTCGATCCACCGCAGCTGGCAAAAACCATTGCAGCGGCGATCCCGAACCTGATTGCGCAGAAATCAATTACGCAGGATCAGCTGATTGGCCTGGGCGTGACGCTTTCCGGCTTTGTCGATGAACATCAGGCGATTTGCGTGCAGTCGGCGCTGCTGGGCTGGAAGAACGTGCCGCTGGCGGAACTGCTAAAACAGCAAACCGGGCTGGAAGTGTCGTTAGAAAACGATGCCAAAGCGCTGGCGGTGAGCGAGAAGATTTTCGGCGTGGCAAAAAAGACGCGCAACTTCACCCTGATCTCGCACGGTGACGGCATTGGGTCGGCGCATTTCTTTCAGGGCCAACTGCATCGGGGCGCGCACGGCGCTGCCGGTGAAATCGCCCACTGCACCATCGAGCCCGGCGGACGTCCCTGCCGCTGCGGCAAACGCGGCTGCCTCGATACGCTGGCCTCGTTAACCGCCATCCGCGAAAGCGTGCGTGATAAAGCGCTAGAGTGTGAATCGATTACCGAACTGGAAGCGCTGGCGGTGAAAGGTAACAGCGCGGCGATTGCCATTTTGCATCAGGCCGGTCATGCGCTGGGCTTATCCATCGCCAATATTATCCAGATGAACGATCCCGAGTTGATTGTGATTGCGCATCAGCCCAATGCGTTTGATGGATTGCTTAAAACCGTGGTGATGCAGGCCATCGACAGCCATGTGCTGCCGTCGATTATCGGCAAAACCCCGATCGCCAGCATGGTGATCAACGAAGAGAGCTGGGCCAGAGCCGCAGCCAGTGTGGCGGCGTATCGTTTTATCATTCATTTACCCGACTAGCGGAGGCTGCTATGCGCATTGCTTTTGGTGGCATTCATACTGAGTGCAGTACTTATAATCCGGTGCTGAATTATGCCGACGACTTCCGCATCGTGCGCGGGGATGAACTGACCACCAATCCTTATTTCGCCTTTTTGCAGGATTATGATGCCGAGTTTCTGCCGACCTTCCACGCGCGCGCCATCGCCGGTGGTCCGGTGGCGCGCGTCACCTACGACGATTTTAAGCAGGATTTTCTGACGCGCCTCGCGGCACATTTGCCGGTGGATGGCGTTTATCTCGCGATGCACGGTGCGGTTTATGTTGAAGGCATGGAAGATGCCGAAGGCGACTGGATCAGCGCCACGCGCGAGTTAGTCGGCGCGGAGTGCCCGATCACCGTCAGCTACGATCTGCACGGCAACGTTACGCAACGCATCATTGATGCCATCGATATGTTCTCGACCTATCGCACTGCGCCGCACATCGATGTCGAAGAGACCATGCGCCGCTCGGTATCGATGCTGGTGAAAAGCCTGCAAACCGGCGTCAAACCCGGCGTGGTGTGGGCGCCGATTCCGGTGGTGTTACCCGGTGAACGCACCAGCACCGAAGATGAACCCGCCAAAAGTTTGTATGCCCGTTTGCCCGCGATAAACCAGCTGGAGCACGTCTGGGATGCGTCGCTGATGGTCGGTTACGTCTGGGCCGATGAACCGCGCGCCACCGCCGCCGCGATCATGACCGGCACCGATGCCGATGTGCTGGCGGAACAGGCGGCTAAACTGGCGCTGGCTTACTGGCAGGCGCGCGATGAATTTAGTTTTGGCTGCGTCACCGGCAGCATTGAAGAGTGCGTCAGCATGGCCATCGCCAGCGAAACCGCGCCGGTGATTCTGGCTGATTCTGGGGATAATCCCACCGGCGGCGGCGTCGGCGATCGCGCGGATGTGTTGGCGGAACTGATTCGCCAGGATGCGCAGCAGGTGATCGTGGCTGGTATCACCGATAAACCGGCCACTGACGCGGCCTTTGCTGCTGGCGTTGGCGCAAGCTTAACGCTGACCGTTGGCGCATCACTCGATCCGGCCGGCGGCAAAGTGCAGGCCGAATTTGTGGTGAAACATCTCAGCGATGATGCGCGTTCGCTGGCGAAACAGGCGCTGCTGCAAACCGACGGCATCACGCTGGTGGTCGCCGACCGTCGCCGTCCCTATCACAACTTGGCGGATTTCGCCCTGCTCGGCCTCAATCCTGCAGCGGCTAAAATCGTGGTAGTGAAGTCCGGTTATTTGTCGCCGGAGCTGGCCCCGCTGGCCAATCCCAACCTGATGGCGCTGTCGGAAGGCGTAGTCGATCAATATGTGGAACGCTTAACTCGCCAGCGCAAATTGCAGCCCGCCTATCCGTTCGATACCGATTTCACTTATCTGCCGGTTAGCCACTTATCGGCACGCTTTATGGCAGCGAAATGAACGCGCCCGCTTCAGCAGTCGAACCGGTGCTGCGCATCGAAAATCTGACCGTCGCCTTTCGCGTTGAGGATCACTGGCGCGAGGTGGTAAAGAACCTGTCGCTCACCGTTAATGCCGGTGAAACGCTGGCGATTGTCGGTGAATCCGGTTCGGGGAAAAGCGTCACCTCGATGGCGATCATGCGCTTACTCAACATGCGCCACGCGCGGGTCAGCGGCAAAGTGCTGCTGAACGGCGTCGATCTGCTGACGCTGAGTGAATCCACCATGCGTGACATTCGCGGCAATGCGGTGGCGATGATTTTTCAGGAGCCGATGACCAGCCTGAATCCGTCGTTCACCATCGGCAATCAAATTGCTGAGGCGCTGATCAATCACCGCAAAATCAGTAAACGCGTCGCGCGTGAAGAGACCATTCGGCTGCTGGAGAAAGTGCGTATTCCCAACGCGGCGAAACGCTTCAATGATTATCCGCACCACTTTTCCGGCGGCATGCGCCAGCGCGTGATGATTGCGATGGCGCTGGCGCTGCGGCCAAAACTGCTGATTGCCGATGAACCGACCACCGCGCTGGACGTCACCATTCAGGGGCAGATTCTTGACCTGATCAAGACGTTGCAGGAAGAGGAAGGCACGGCGGTGCTGTTTATCACCCACGATATGGGCGTGGTGGCAGAAGTGTCGGATCGCACGCTGGTGATGTATCAAGGCGATGTGATGGAAACCGGCACCACCCCCGCGATTTTTTCCGCGCCCGCTGCCGATTACACCCGCACGCTGATTGCGACCGTGCCGCAGCTTGGTGCAATGCGCGGCATTGCTGGGCCGCGTAAGTTTTCCTTTGACCCGCGCGACGCATCTGAGACCAACCCTGTATCGACATCGCAGCAGCCGCTGCTGTCGGTGAAAAATCTCAGCACCCGCTTCAGCATCCACGAAGGCGTATTCAGCCGCAAAACCGGCGCGGTACATGCGGTGGAGAACATCTCGTTTGATCTAATGCCGGGCGAAACCTTGTCGCTGGTTGGTGAATCGGGCTGTGGAAAATCCACCACCGGACGTTCACTGACGCGCCTCGTCACACCCGACGCGGGTGAAGTGGCCTTTGATGGTTACGACGTACTGAATCTTTCTGTTCATGAGCTGCGCACTTTGCGCCGCGCCATGCAGATGATTTTTCAGGATCCATTTGCCAGCCTCAATCCGCGCATGTCGGTGCTGGAAGCGCTTACCGAGCCTTTTCTGCAACATCGTTTAGGCAGCAAAACCGAGGCGCGCACGAAAGCCGCCTCGCTGATGGAGCGCGTCGGGTTATCCGCTGACATGATGAAACGCTATCCGCACGAATTTTCCGGCGGCCAGCGCCAGCGTATCTGCATTGCTCGCGCATTGATGCTTGATCCAAAAATGATCATCGCCGATGAATCGGTGTCGGCGCTGGATGTCACGGTGAAAGCGCAAATCATCAATCTGCTGCTCGACCTGCAACAGAGCCTCGGCTTGTCGTATCTGTTTATTTCCCACGATATGGCGGTGGTTGAGCGCATCAGTCATCGCGTGGCGGTGATGCTGCTGGGTGAAATCGTCGAGATCGGCCCGCGCGCGGCAATATTTGAAAATCCGCAGCATGATTACACGCGCAAATTACTGTCGTCGGTGCCGGTGCCCGATCCGGCGCGACGTCATGTGAAGCGCCAGATTGACATCAGCGAGCTGAAAAGCCCGGTGCGTGCATTGGGATTTGTGCCCGAAGCGCGACGTTATCGTGAGGTGAGTGAGGGGCATTGGGTAATGGAATGACTGCTTTTTACAAAGCGTACACGCTGTAGCGGCGCGATTTATTACGCATGAAGTTTATGCACCAATGCGCGATATATCGCGCCGCTACGATTTGTGCGGCTCTAAACTATCATCCCCAAATCCAACATCTTCCCGCCGCTAAAACTCCAGTCTTCGGGCTGGGTTTGCTGGATGATGATCATTAAATCATTGGGATCGAGATTGAGCCGCTGTTGCAGCCGTTCACTCAACACCCGATAGGTTCTCCGCTTCTGTTCCGCGCTGCGCGGTTTGCCTGCCACGATGTTCAGCAAAACATAGCGATCGCTACGACCACCGCTGAGATAATGGCGATCGTAGATAAAGCGCGGCGCCGCCAGCGATTCAATCACCTGAATGCGTTGCTGCCCGCGGCGGGAAATATGGGCATCGCACTGTGTCAGCACAATGCAGCAGATGGTGCGCAGCAGATGCTGGCGCAGCTTACGCGGCGTGCGGTGGCAGGCTATATTCATCACAGTGAGGTTGGAACGGCTTAGATGCGTTGTGCTAGCGGGTAAAACATCCATTGCTGGCCAGTTTCTTTCCTGCTCGTTAAAGTTAAATACAACCTTCTGCCGCTATTTTTCAGGCAGAAGGTTTTTCACACATTATTCTTTCATGCATAACAAGCAAAATACCGCTCGGCAGTCGGGATAATGCGTATGGAAATATTGCCAGGCATGGTCAGGAGAATAAAATGATCCCATGAACACACGATTATCATAGGCAGGAGCCAGGCGGCAACTATCGCGGTGTAGATTGCAGCACCCTTCTGTATCTGCCTGACTAAAGACATAAAAATCCGTGATGCTTAAGTTCATCCGCTACTCCTCATGGGCAGAGATAAATACTAATTAATAAAAATCTTTAAAATCGCCCGTTGCGGATACTATTTGTACACTTTTTAGTAATCAGCCCAAAATGAGCCATAAAATAATTATAGTCTTCGTGGAGTCGGCTGTCTTTAATTAAAAATAAACTTATTTAAGCCGAACGTAATAAAAGAGTAATTTAATAACTATTATTTAACCCTTTTTGTCGCTGCGCTTAATAGGGCCAGTATTTACTGTTATCGGCGGTCATCACTTATAAATTCGCGCTAAGATTTATCTTAAAAAAATGAAATTCATTTCTGGTCAATTAAACTTAAGTAAACTTAAATTAAGCCACCGGAGATAATATCATGCTCAGTTATACTATCCGTATCGAATTGAAAGAACCCACCGCTGGCGCGCAAATTGAATTACTCTATGCGATGCTTGAGAATGGTTTCGCGCGTAGCTTGGTGTGCGAGAAAGGCTACACTTATGTGTTACCCACCAATGAATACGTTTATGTAGGCAGCGAGAATATAAGGAGTTTAACCGACCGGGTGGTGACTTTGGTGAGCGAGTTCAGTGAGGATCCTTCGGTGATGATTACTCAATCCGCCGCAAGGTGCTGGTCAGGTTTACGCGGCGTAAACCTCGCTTAATAGCGAAGATAAACGCCCTCTGCCCACTACGAAGGCGTTTATCCTTTAATTTAAATAAACTTAAAATATAATTAATTAGCCCGGATAAATACCGCGATCTTTACGTGCCAGTAAAATACGTTCGCAGGCAACGATATAAGCGGCAGTGCGCAGCGAGCAGCGCTTTTCGGCGGCCTTGTCCCAAACGTGAACCATGGCTTCGGTCATGATGCGGTCCATACGCTGGTTAATCTCATCTTCGCTCCAGAAGAAACTCGCCATATCCTGCACCCATTCGAAGTAACTCACCGTTACCCCGCCAGCGTTACAGATTACGTCTGGCACCACCTGCACGCCGCGACTCGCGAGCATATCATCTGCATCCGGATAAGTTGGGCCGTTTGCCCCTTCCAGTACCAGTTTGGCACTAATAACTTCTGCGCGCTCGCGGGTAATTTGTCCTTCCAGCGCCGCCGGGATCAGAATATCCATGGCGGTGGTCCAGAACTGCTCTCTGTCGATCTCTCGCGCGCCAGGGAAACCGGCAATCTGTTTATGTTCGATCTGCCATGCAGTCAACGCGGCTAAGTCAATACCGCCTTCGTTGAGTAAGGTTGCGGTGTGATCCTGAATCACCACCACACGCGCACCGGCTTCGGCGAACAGACGCGCGGCTTCGCTACCGACATTACCAAAGCCCTGCAGCGCCACGCGTGCGCCTTCAATGGTGATATTGGAGCGTTGTGCCACTTCCCGACCGGTAATAAATACGCCACGCCCCGTCGCTTTCTCACGCCCTAACGAGCCGCCCAGATGGATCGGTTTACCAGTGACCACCCCGGTAATGGTGGTGCCGTGATTCATGGAGTAGGTATCCATCATCCACGCCATCACTTTGCCATTGGTGCCGACATCGGGTGCGGGAATATCTTTCTGCGGGCCAATAATCAGGCCGATTTCACTGGTGTAGCGGCGGGTTAATCGCTCCAGTTCACCTTCAGACAGCGAGTGCGGATCGACACGGATGCCGCCTTTGGCGCCGCCATAAGGCAGGTTAACCGCCGCACACTTGATGGTCATCCAGGCGGATAGCGCCATCACTTCATTCAAATCGACAGCAGGATGATAACGCACGCCCCCTTTGCCCGGCCCGCGTGAGAGATTGTGCTGTACGCGATAGCCTTCGAAGTGGCGAATCGAGCCGTCATCCATCTGCACCGGGATGTCGACAATCAGTGCTCTTTTGGGGTGACGCAGGGTTTCTATCCAGCGAGACAATTCACCAAGATGAGGCGCAACACGGTCAATTTGGCTCAGGTAGGTAGTCCAGGGAGATGTACTGCTTTCAGAAGCGTAAGATAACTTTTCCATGAGAAGCCTGTAGGTTCAGAGTTATTTATATTGAAAAGACGTGGAAAGGTAATGCATTGCACTAGACGGAAAGTAATTTAACACCTTTTCAGACAAGCGGGTCAGGCCAAATAAGAGGGGTTTAACTTTTTCGACACAAAAATGCCTGAATAAATGAATAACTAAGCATTAAAAAAGAGCCACATATGGCGCATATCCATGCATTAATTATGCACTTAATTGCATAAATTTTGATTTTATCCCTATTTTTCAGTTCTTTGATGGTCATCAAAAAGTGAATAAACTGTTATTTTTCCGCATTGACTTTGTTAACACTCGCCACCACGATGAGTAAAACCCAGCTGGAAACCTCCATCATGAATTAGCGTTTTATTAATTTCGTTTTTCTTTCATCTATTTAAACGTGCCTCTTTAAGGTTCAACCCATATTTGCCATTGATGCTTGCGGGCAGGCATCGTCATGCGTCTTTTCGCCAGACTGAAGGAATCATTGTGTCTAACAAACCTACACAAGGGCAGATTCAGCCTGCTCGGGCTCACGACGCCCCGCAAAAACTGCAGCGAGGGCTGAGCGAACGCCATATTCAGATGATCGCGCTGGGCGGATCGATCGGTACCGGGCTGTTTATGGGCGCGGGACGCAATATTGCGGTAGCCGGAACCTCGATATTAATCATCTACCTATTGGTGGGTTTTTTTAGCTATATGGTGATGCGGACAATGGGGGAAGTGCTGCTTAGTCGGCTCGACTATCGCTCGTTTGCCGATTTTGTCAGTGATTATCTCGGCCCCAAAGCCAGCTTCTTTCTCGGTTGGTCGTACTGGCTAAGTTGGGTGGTAACCTGCATCGCCGATGTGGTGGTATGCGGCGCGTATATGCAGTATTGGTTCCCGGAAATGTCGGCGTGGATACCCGCGTTATTTACCCTCGGTATTTTGTGTCTGTTTAACATGTTGTCGGTGAAGGCTTTTGGTGAAGCTGAATTCTGGTTTGCGCTGATCAAAGTGATCACCATCATCGCGCTGATCATCACCGGCGGATGGATGGTATTTACCGGCTGGACCTCGCCGGATGGCGTTAAAGCCTCGGTGCACAACCTCACCGATCCTGCGGTGTTCATGCCGCATGGCATCACCGGTTTTCTGGCTGGTTTTCAGATCGCGATTTTCTCTTACACCGGCATTGAGCTGCTCGGCACCATGACGGCAGAAACGCGCGATCCCGAGAAAATTTTGCCGCGCGCGATCAACTCTCTGCCGCTGCGGATTGTGATTTTCTACTTGCTCTCGATGATGGTGATCATCGCGGTGACGTCCTGGCAAGGGGTATCGCCGGATACCAGCCCGTTCGTGACGCTGTTTGCCAAAGCCGGCTTGCCTGCGGCGGCAGCGATCATTAATTTCGTCGCACTCACCTCGGCGATGTCTTCCGCCAATAGCGGCGTCTACTCCAGCACCCGCATGTTATACGGCTTATCGATCGAGAAGCATGCCCACTGGCAGTTTCGTATTCTTTCACGTACCACGCGTATCCCGCTGCGCAGCCTGCTGTTCTCCTGCTTCTGCATGCTGAGCGGCACCTTGCTGCTGTTCCTGGTGCCGAATGTGACAACGCTGTTCACCATCGTTTCGACGCTGGCCGCCATTCTGGTGATCTATTGCTGGGGTATGATTCTGGTCTCTTATCTGGTGTACCGCCGGCAGCGCCCGGATCTGCATCAAAAATCCAAATTTAAGATGCCCGGCGGCAGGATGATGGCGTGGGCAACGCTGATGTTCTTCCTGTTTTCAGTGGTGATCATGATATTTGATCCCGACACGCTCGCCGCGCTAGCCGCTTCGCCGGTGTGGTTCATTGCGCTGTGGCTGTGCTGGAAGATGAAGGAGAAGCGGAAAACGGCAGTGAAGGTCGCGGCATGATCAGGCCGCTACTTCATCAACACGTTAAACTGTGGATTGAACTCGTCGAAAATCGGCAGCGCGGCGGCACCCAGCGCGGCGGTATCGCTGCCGGTCATACCGATCTTTACGCGTGTTCCGGTGAGGTAGCGACCGCGCACTGACTGATAGAGCGGCGGCAGGCGACGCATGATTTTATCCAGCAGCACCGCAGGCATCATGCCGCCGATTATCACGCTCTCGGCATCGAAGATGCATTCCAGCAGGTTAATCGCCTGACGCAGCGGCGTTAACACGCTATCGATCCATTTATCGAACAGCGCCGGATCGACTTCCAGCAAATCTTCCGGCAAAGCGGTCATCGGATCGAGCCCGCAAAACTCGTACGCCGCCTGCAGTGAAACATAGCGTTCTAAACAGCCGTGATTGCCGCAGTAACATTCGCGTCCGCCCGGCTCCACCACCACATGCCCGACTTCGCCGGCGTTATGCGCATGGCCGCTATAGACGTGGCCATCCATGATGATGCCCGCGCCTAAACCGGTGCCGATGTAGAGATAGACAAACGAATTGAGCTGACGCGCGACGCCATGAAAACGCTCACCAATTGCTGCCACCGTGGCGTCGTTTTCCAACGTCACCGGCACGCCGCTCATCGCGGCGAGTTTGGCTTCGATATCCACCTGTTCCCAGCCGTGCAGCGTGGTCGGCCCCATCGACGAGATGCCCTCAACACCAAACGGACCGGGCATCACCACGCCAATGCCCAGCACTTTCTGCCAGCGATCGCCCAGCTGCGTTTTAATTTCGCTGAGCACATCGGCGATGCGCGCTAATGTGGCATCCGGCTGGGGTTTTTGTACCAGAATCAGGCGGCGGAAATGAATTTCGCCGGTGAGATCCACCAGCACAATCAGCAACGTTTGATGATCAAGATGGATGCCGATCGAAAAGGCGCTGGCGGGATTAAGCGTCACCGGAATTGCCGGTTGCCCGCGTCCTTGTTTGCGCGGCGCGCGACTGGTGAGCAGTTCGGCCTGCTCCAGCTCCGCCACAATATTCGACACGGTTTGCGGCGTCAGCGCCGTGAGACGAGCCAGCTCGGCGCGGGTCAATTCGCCGTGCAGGCGAATGGCTTCAATGATCACGCGGCGATTGTGCGCCCGTGCGTGTTCCAGATTGGTTCCCGACGTTTTCACCTTGCTCCCTTCCCTTTCGTCACCTGCGCTGCGAATAGCCGCATCAATATCCCTGATCGTACACACATTTTACAACCCTTTCGGGCAGGTGAATGGTTGAGGAGGGGATTTCGACAATTTTAATCTTTGGTGACCGTCTCAACGGTTATTTGATAAAAAGCCAACCCGTCACGGCTACCAGGCCGGTTAACAACGATGCGAAAACCGCGCCTGTTACGAATGAATGAGTTGTCGTCTGAAATAAATGATGAACGGGCATGGCTCTGCATTTGTATTTGGTTAGCCCCAGCAGTGGATGTTGCTAGTAGAGCTTTTTCCCGTTTTATAGCCCACTTCATAATTTAAACATATTCATCCGGGGGGCTTGCAGGAGACAGAGTTGAAGCAAAACGCTTCTGCCGCCCCTAAGTCTTGACCGCTCCACCCTTGCAGTTCAGGGCCGTCACGCTAAATTAATGTTTTATCAGCATGTCAGTATGTTTCTATGGATAAAATCGTCGATATCTTCCTTCGCCTGCTCTACTAAGCCTTTAGATGGCAGGGTTAAGATCTGCTCACTATAACCAAACAGCATTGCATCCAACTGGCGCGCTACGCGGTGCACATCAACAATTCGGAACGACTGCTCGTCCATGCCTGTCTGAATAATGTTTGCCAGCACCTCATGCCACTCATCCAGAAAGGTTTGCATCAGACTCGCGTAAGCTTCGTCATGAGTAGAGAGTAACCATAAGGAACCATATAATTTACGGGTCGGGTCGGGGGCATCGGTAATCATCCCGTTAATAAATTCCTGCAATTTTTGCCTGGCGGATAAAGGCTGAATGATGAGACGAAATTCCTTAATTTCTGCATTGATAAAACTTGTTACTGCCGCGAGACTCAGCGACTGCCAGTCTTTAAAATAATGGTAAATATGGCTTCGTGATAGGCCCAGATACTCTGTTACATCTCGCGTTTTAACCTTATCAATACCCTTCTCTGTAAATAACTCAATAACCGCATTAAGAATTTTCTCTTTCATTAGCTCAGATTTAGCGTTCATCTCTTACCTCAGTTGACTTTGAGCGGTTGCTCAAATAACATATACCATTATTGAGCACTTGCTCTATTTTAACAGAAGTACCACTCATGAACACTGAAAATATAAAGGCTATCTCCCCGACCACAAGCGCCTCCGGCACGCTGAAATCACTGGCTAACCGCTACCGCAAAAAGCTGTTCTTTACTTTTTTATTGGTCGTTGCCGAAAACGTCACTTATCTGTTGTATCCGATTCTGGCTGGCGTCTCCATTAACGCCATCATGTCCGGGCAGACGATAAATGCGATGCTCTATGGCGTATTGATCTTATTTATCTGGTGTCTGGGTGCAGCGCGCAGAAGCGTTGATACCCGCACTTTTGCCAGGATTTATGCGGCCCTGGCGGTATCCGTGATTAAGACTCAACGTAAAAATAACTTTAATCATTCAACCGTTGCAGCACGGGTTGTGTTGTCGAGAGAGTTTGTTGATTTTTTTGAACTGCACTTTCCTATGCTCATCACTTCGCTGTTTTCGATGATGGGTGCCGCAGTAATGTTGCTGATTATCGAATTCTGGGCGGGTATTGCCTGTTTGGTCATCCTGGCTTTACTGGCCTGTTTCCTGCCTGGTTTTGCCCGTAAAAATGAAGTGCTCTATAACAAACTCAATAATCGGCTGGAAAAAGAGGTTGATTTTGTTAGCAGGGCGACATCGTTATCTTTACAGCGACATTACTCCACGCTCGCCAGATTACGCATACGCCTCTCCGATCGCGAAGCAATGGGATATCTGTCAATCGGCGTGCTTGTCGCCATGCTATTTAGTCTGACCATTATCTGGATGACGCAGACAACGGGGATCAGTGCCGGGCACATTTATTCGGTCATGACCTATATGTGGATGTTCGCTACCAGCCTGGATAATGGCCCTCAACTGCTGGAGAAATACTCCCAGCTGAGTGATATCGGCCGCCGCGTCCATACGGAACAAATCTGATCCTAACGCACACTGCAAATTTTACTGCTTATTCCCGGATATTCCGATGCCGCAATTTTTTATTGAAAGGCCTGTTTTTGCATGGGTTATCGCCCTGTTTATTGTACTGGCAGGCATAATTGCCATTCCGCAGTTGCCCGTGGCGCAGTACCCCGCTGTGGCTCCTCCGAGCGTCAGCATTACGGTGACCTATCCCGGCGCCACGCCAGAAACGATGAATGATTCGGTCATCTCGTTGATCGAGAGAGAAATCTCCAGCGTTGACGACATCCTCTACTTCGAGTCTTCAAGTGATACGTCAGGCACTGCCAGCATTACAGTGACCTTTAACCCCGGAACGGACATCAAGCTCGCTCAGGTTGATGTGCAGAACAAAATCAAGGTGGTTGAATCCCGGCTGCCTCAGACCGTACGTCAGAACGGTCTGAACGTGGAGGCGGCCAACGCGGGATTTCTGATGATCGTCGGGTTGCGCTCGCCCTCGGGTCGATTCAGCGAACAGGACCTAAGCGACTATTTTGCGCGTAACGTTTCTGAGGAACTACGTCGCGTGCCAGGCGTTGGCAAAGTACAGCTGTTCGGCGCTGAGAAAGCAATGCGCGTATGGCTGGACCCGGTCAAACTATTTAACTATAAGCTCTCGGTCAGCGACGTTACCACCGCGCTGAGCCAGCAGAACGCCCAGGTCTCGCCGGGCAGAATCGGCGATGAACCGGCGCAGCCCGGACAAGCTGTGACCTACCCGCTTAACGTACGCGGGCAGCTCAGTTCTGAGGAAGAGTTCCGCAACATTACGCTTAAGGCGCTAAGTAACGGTTCGCGCGTCCGGCTGGCTGACGTGGCGCGCGTGGAACAGGGTCTGCAGAGCTACGCGTACGCGATTCGTGAAAACGGCCATCCGGCTACTGCCGCAGCGATCCAGCTGATGCCGGGTGCCAATGCCGTCAGCACGGCGGAGGGCGTGCGTTCTCGGCTAAATGAACTCTCAACGGTGCTGCCTCAGGGCATGACGTTCTCGGTGCCGTTTGATACCGCGCCGTTTGTGAAGCTGTCGATTGAGAAAGTCATCCACACTTTTATTGAAGCCATGGTGCTGGTATTCCTGGTGATGCTGCTATTTCTGCAGAATCTGCGCTACACCTTTATTCCGTCAATTGTCGCGCCGGTGGCGCTGCTCGGCACTTTTACCGTAATGCTGATGAGCGGGTTTTCCATTAATGTGCTGACCATGTTTGGCATGGTGCTGGCTATCGGCATCATTGTTGACGATGCGATAGTGGTAGTGGAGAGCGTTGAGCGCCTGATGGCTGAAAAAGGCCTGTCGCCAAAAGAAGCAACACGTGAGTCAATGCGCGAGATTACGCCAGCGATTATCGGTATTACGCTGGTGCTTACCGCCGTATTTATTCCCATGGGATTCGCCACCGGCTCGGTTGGCGTCATCTATCGGCAGTTCACACTTTCGATGGCTGTTTCCATTTTGGTCTCGGCTTTTCTTGCGCTGACGATGACCCCTGCACTGTGTGCTTCCCTGCTGAAGCCGATTGCGCAGCACGGCGTAGAAAAGAAAGGCTTTGCAGGCGTGTTTAACCGCCGCTTCAGTGCCCTAACGACAAGCTATGAGCGGGCATTGCACGCCACGCTACGCCGTGGCGGCCGCGTCATGCTGATTTATGCCATGCTGAGCGCGGTGATTTTTGCTGCCTATCTGGCGCTGCCTTCATCCTTTATCCCTGAAGACGATCAGGGCTACTTTATGACGTCGATCCAGTTGCCGTCAGATGCCACACAAGAGAGAACCCGTCATGTGGTTGATCGGCTTGAAAAAACGATCATGGAAAGGCCCGGCATTGCCAGTAATATCTCCATCTTTGGCTTTGGTTTTTCCGGATCCGGTCCGAACACCGCGATGGCCTTTACCACCCTGAAAGAATGGGGCGAACGGCAAGGCGCGACCGCTGATGGTGAAGCAAAATTTGTCCAGACGAAGATGAATGACGATCCCGCCGCCACGGTAATGAGCCTGATGCCGCCCGCGATTTCTGATATGGGGACTTCATCGGGTTTTGACCTCTACCTCGAAGATCGTGCCGGCCGCGGTTTTACAGCATTGTTGCAGACAGCCTCAGAGCTAACGGAGAAAGCCAATAACAGTGGCGTGGTCAGTGATGTCTACATTGAGGGTTTACCTGCGGGTGTAAGTGCCACTCTTGAGGTAGACAGAGAAAAAGCGCAGGCAATGGGCGTCAGCTTTGACGACATTAATCAGATGCTGTCAGTCGCGATTGGCTCAAACTACGTCAATGACTACGTAGATAACGGGCGAGTACAACAGGTTATTGTGCAGGCGGACTCCCGTTACCGTATGCAACTGGCAGATTTACTTAAGCTTTACGTCAGGAATGCCTCGGGTGAGATGGTGCCGCTGTCGGCCTTTATCTCGACGGACTGGACCCAGTCGCCGCAGCAGCTCAGTCGTTATCAGGGCTATCCGGCGATTAAAATCACTGGCAGCGCCGCTGCTGGCTACTCCAGCGGGGCAGCGATGGCTGAAATGGACCGACTTGCCGCTTCTCTTCCAGCAGGCTATTACGCCGAGTGGACTGGCACCTCGCTGCAGGAACGTAGCTCAGCGGCTCAAATGCCGCTGTTGATCGCCTTATCCGTTCTTATTGTTTTCCTGGTGCTTGCCGCGCTGTATGAGAGCTGGTCAGTACCGCTTTCAGTAATACTTGTCGTTCCGCTGGGTATGGCTGGCGCTCTACTGGCGGTATTTCTCGCAGGTATGTCTAACGATGTTTTTTTCAAGGTCGGTATGATCACACTAATCGGACTTTCAACCAAAAACGCCATCCTCATTGTAGAGTTTGCGCGACAACTTTATGCGCAGGGTGAGCCGCTGCTTGAGGCAACGAAGCAAGCAGCCCGACTACGCCTGCGGCCAATTATCATGACGTCACTGGCTTTTACTCTTGGTGTAGTTCCCCTGATGATGGCAAACGGTGCCAGTAAGAGCACCCAGAATGCGATTGGCACAGGCGTGTTCGGCGGGATGCTTAGCGGTACGCTGCTGGCCATCTTCTTTGTGCCCGTATTTTTTGTGATTATCACATCGGCTGTGCAAAAGCTTAGCGGCTTGCTGAAAAGGGTAAATAAAGGCTGAATGCTAAGCCCAGGCAATCCTGAGTTGATTGCATTGCCATCCATCGACAATGTTAATAAACCCTGCTTTAAACGCGAAGACCCACTTTTCGCTCATAGTGGACGCTGTCATGCACAGCGTCCACTTTGGCAGGAGCGGACATTGTTGGTATCGTGTTTATTGTTAACTGAGCAGTTCATATTTCGATAATACCCGGCCATCGTCACTGACAAGGTATTTAGCGCCATCTCAGCGACCCATCCTTAACAGGAAGAGCCACAGAGTAAGCTTGCCTAAGGCTGTTTTCACACGGAGTCGAACGAAAAGAATTCAAACAATGCGGGGCCCAGATTAAAGCAGGGCCCCGCATTGTAAATGAAAATATTAAACCAGGAACGCTTCAACCATGCCTCGTAAAGCATGTGCCTGAGCAGAAAGCTCTTGCGACGCAGAGGAGGACTCTTCAACCAATGCAGCATTGTTCTGCGTTACGCCATCCATTTGACTGACGGCAATGCTGACCTGTGAAATTCCCTGCATTTGTTCGGAGGAAGCCAGAGATATCTCGTCCATCGCATCCGCGAGCTCACCTACCATGCTGACGATTTTCATGATGCTCTGCCCGGTTCCTGTCGCCACGTTCACACCACTTTCCACCTGCCCTACGGCCTGCTCAATGAGTTGTTTGATATCCCGTGCAGCAGTCGCACTTCGTTGTGCTAACGTTCTGACTTCACCGGCAACCACGGCAAATCCCCTTCCTTCTTCACCGGCGCGAGCAGCTTCAACGGCGGCATTGAGTGCAAGAATATTGGTCTGGAAGGCAATGCTTTCGATGACTGAAGTAATATCCCTCACTTTTGTCGCGCTGAGAGAAATCTCGTTCATCGTATCCGACATTTTCTGCACATCCGCCTCACCAGCTCGCGCCAGCTCTGCTGTCCCACGTGCAACTTGTGCCGTCTGCTGTGCACCTGCAGTATTACTTTTCACCGTTGCCGTGAGTTGCTCCATACTCGCGGCCGTTTCCTGAAGCGCAGCGGCCTGCTGTTCAGTACGCGATGAAAGTTCAGTGTTGCCTTTTGATATCTCATCCGCGGCTAAAGCAACGGATCCAGCCGAGTCTTTAATTTGTGATACCAGTCCACGTAGACTCTCCTGCATACGATCTAACGATGCCAGTAGGCTGTGCTTATCGTTACGGCGCAAGGTTATTGAGGTTGTCAGATTCCCCGCGGCGATGGCTGCCGCAAGTGCCTGTGCCTGGGCGGGCTCGCCGCCTAGCTGACGCATCAGTACACGTACGATTAAATAACCGGTCACCACAGAAATAATCACTGAGAGCGCCGCCATTATTAATAAAATAAACGCTGTACGTGTCGTGGATGCACTATTCTCAGCCATCGTATCCTTGCTGAGTGTCATTTCGATGTTCGTTAGCGCATCCAGCGATCCCATTAATGCCTGCTGCGCCGGTCGCGCCGTTTTCATGAGGTAAACCGTTGCTTCCTGCTGACGGTTATCGAGTCCCATTTGACCTGCGATCATTAACGTCTCCATCGCGGCGCTCTCAGAGGCAAGGACTTTTTCAAGAGCCTCCTTCCCGTGAGAGGAAACATTGATCCTCATGCTATCCACCAGCTCACGGCGCTTCTCAATATAATTTTTCTGCTGCGAGATTAATCTCTGCCATTCGGGCTGCATTTCTACGGGATCGCTCAGTAAAGCCAGGTTGCGCACGGCAATGGCCATATCTCGAGCAATTCCTCGCATATCCTGAACCAGCGTAAAGCGCTTAATCTTGTTATTGACCGTATCTTCCATCCCATCCCGCGCCTGCCATAATGCGTTCAGAGCAATCCCCGTGCACAATACGAAAAGAATAATGAGCAGACTGAAACCCGCAGCCAGACGTGTAGATATTTTCATTTATAATTCTCTTAAAGTTCAAGATGCTTTGCCGAAGAAGAGGAATTATAGACAGTGAAATTAACCCTGCCTGGGCGAAAAATCTATAAGGGCTTCACTCAAATTTATCACGCACGGAAAATATAAGAACTACTTGAGTTATCACGGATTACTTAAGTTAAATTTGGCATTTTTAAATGCTTTGGTTTAATTTAACTCCGTAAATAACTAAATTTAAATTAACCTTTATTCTAGGGGAAATATTTTAGATTTTTTTAGTTACATTATTTTAAAAAAGAAGCGTGTTTTAAAAACACGCTGACTTCAAGAAAAATTTAACTTATGTTGCGCTCTTACCATTACTCAGATTGGATTGAAAAGGAAACGACAGCTTCCTGTAATACCAGTAAATGCCATAATCATACTGAAAGTCTGGCCTATTTGCCCTCACCGTGGTAACGGCGACCGGCATGCCCTCCTCTGGCCAACTTCATCACATACTTGAAGATCATGCTAAATGGAAAAGAAGTTGAGCGCCGGAGAGAGCATGTGAAACGGGCTGGCTTAATCTCACATTGGCAGCGTATCAGGTTGGAAAAATTGATATGACCCATCACGTCGTGCTTTAGCCTGATACATCGCTGTATCGGCATTTTCAAATAACGTATTTACCGTTTTTGTCCCAAATCGTGCCAGGCTGATGCCAATCGATGCGCCGATCTTTACTTCTACGCCATTGATAGCAAAAGGACCCTTCAGGCCGTCTATGAGGCGCAGTGCAATAGCGGCTGCAGCATCATGACTACTGCACTTTGCTGCCACGACAAACTCGTCTCCTCCCTGACGTGCTAACGAGTCGCCCTGGCGCATGCAACTTTGTAGCCGTTCGCTTACCTGCTGCAGCAACATATCCCCTATTGCGTGCCCCATCGAATCGTTAACTGCTTTGAATCCATTCAGATCGATAAACAGGACAGTCGTATACGCAGGATCTTCTACGTGCGTAAGCATGGATTGCACTTTGTCGTTGATCCAGGCTCGGTTTGGCAGTCCGGTTAAGGTGTCGCGGGTCGCGAGCAGCTCAAGCATCAACATCTTTTCTTTATCACGGGTGATGTCACGCGAAACCAGCACTGCTCCGATATTTTTACCTGTAGAGGGATCGCTTACGCCGCAGGCCTTAGTGCCAAGTGTAATGTAGTGACCGTTACGATGCCTTTTACGCACCTCGACGACGTCTGGTAACTCAGCACCGTTGAAGATATTTGCCAGAACTGCCGCAGCAGGCTTTTGATCGTCGATATGCAGGAAGTCCACCACCAGCTGGCCCACTATTTCATCGGCTGACCAGCCTATCATTTCGCTATACGAAGGAGAGATCGAAACGTACCGACCATCCGCATCACAGTGGGCGATCAGATCAGTACTGTTTTCAATCAACAAACGATATTCTGTCGCCGTGCGCAGCGCGTCCTGAAGGGCTTTGCGCTGTCCGGTAACATCTAAAACGAAGCCGCTAAACTGTGTATGAGAATCACCTGGTTGGCATGCCGGCAGACCTGAAACAATCACATGGCGCATCGTTCCATCCAGACACTTGATCGGCACCTCTATATTAAATGGCGTCTTAAACTCTAATGCCGCTGTCAGCTGCATCGCGATTTTTGCATCTTCCTCTACCAGCGCAAGGCTAAGCCACTCACAAAGCGTTATGCCTTTAAGTAGGGGCAATAAGCCTTCAGGGCTTTCCTGGCTGGCAATGCAAATGCCCCGTGCATCCGTCGACCAAACGGCAGAAAGTGTGGGTTTGATCGCGATATTCATGCTGGTGATTCCGTTGTTTGCCGATGATGCTGAACACATTTATTTCTGCTGCTAAAACCCATCAGGTGCTGAAAAAGTGCCTGATTATGATAACGTCATGCTTTCCATCGCAGCACTGCCAGAGCCTGTTATGAGGCATCTTAGGGCCGCAAAAGCTGATCTCTATTTATCGGCTGATGAGTTCAGGATCTTTAGTGACCCGCATTAAACATTGCCGATCTCGACACGGCGTTTCGCTTCGTGCTTTTTATCGAGCAGGTATTATCCAGCGACATCTGATGCTCATGCCATACGCGTGGGCGCGACTGAAAATGCATAGGCAATATTCACCGCTCCGTCTTCAGTCGGGCAATTATAGGTGAGTATTGAGTCATCATACTTTGCTTTCTTCTCAACGCTCTCAGAGCTGTAAACACATGACCTGCTTCGTGGTTAAAGTGGATCGTGCAGTGTGCATGTCGGCTTCTCGCCAACAGCGGACATAACAGCATGCCGCTATTAAGTCACTTGAAGGGGCAAAATTTGATTCTGGCCTCGATTTTTACCTATCAAAAAATTAGGTTGCCTATCGATGCACCGCCATCAACATATAAGGTTTGTCCTGTTATAAAGGCCGCATCCTCCGACATCAGAAAGGCAATTGTTGCAGCGATCTCAACCGGTTGCCCAAACCGTTTCATAGGTACACCCGCAAGATAGCGCGCCTCACCCTCACTTCCTGGCGGATTGTTTGCCCTGAAAAGTTCGGTTTCAGTAGGACCGGGCGCCACGGCGTTCACGGTAATTCCGGTCTGAGCGAGTTCCAGAGCCCAGTTACGGGTGAAACTAATCAAGGCCGCTTTAGCTGCGGCATACGCGGTCCGCTCAACGCTGCCCAGCACGGTAAGACTGGAAATATTGACGATCCTTCCCCAGCCCCGATCCTTCATTCCAGCCAGAATAGCCTGAGTTCCCTGTATCGCCGGGAAGAGATTGACGCGCATCACATCGTCAAACTGGGTTAAATCGATTTCACCAAGGCGCTGTGGCTTTACCAGCCCGACGTTGTTTACTATCCCGTCAAAGACGAATTGCTGACTCAAGGATTCAAAGGTCTGGCGGGTTTGCTCAACGTCTGCCAGATCTGCGTTGATTAAGGTACCGGGAAAGTGTGGGTTAGCGCCTCGCGCCAGTCCAACCACCTGATGCCCCGCACCGGCAAGCCGATGGGACAGTGCCAGCCCGATGCCCTTACTGGCACCGGTAATCAGAAATGTTTTCTTCATCATTTACTCCAGTTATTGATCTCAGGGACAGAGCGCCGGAACAGGGTTAAAAACCATCTCTCAGATATTCTAAAGTGCAGCGCCTCAAACTGAGGCGAGCGCGTTAACGCGTTCAATCGCGCGCTTGACGGCAGGGCGTGCCGCCATCTGTTCAAACCATAGTGTAACATTCGGTGCGTTTTCAAGGCTTACGCCAGCAAACTCGCGACGCCACAACCAGCCAAAGTGCGCGATATCGGCAATCGAAAATGCCTCTCCAGCGACAAACTCATGATCGGCAAGGATGCTATCCAGCACTTTTACTGTACGGTCGGCTTCTGATGAAAAACGTTGCATTGCCAGCGGTTGCGGCCCAGCTGCCTGACGTAGAAAGAATCCGGCCTGACCAAAAGCAGGCCCCAGTCCAGAAGCATGAAAAAATAACTGCTCAAATACGCGCGCTCTTTCCAGGCCAGCGGCAGGCAAAAGTATTCCGTTCTTTTCGGCAAGATAAACCAGATTAGCGGCGGATTCGGTCAGCACCCGCTTCCCGAAACCGGCATCCGTATCGACAAGCACCGGGACTTTGCCGTGAGGATTAAGGGTGATGAATTCAGCCGATTTCTGCTCTCCTTTACGCACATTCACAGCGTGTAAAATATAATCAAGACCGAGTTCTTCCAGCGCAATCGGCACTTTGATGCTGTTAGGCGTAGCAAATGCATAGATATCTATCATGATCCTTTCCTGGTTAAAATTACCGCCGGGCCATTCCCGAGGTGCTGTGCAAGATATTGGCTGGCACGTCACGGGAATAGTAGTTATCCTGCCGGGATAACAACTATTCTTCAGGGGAATGAGATGGATCGCTTTCAGGCTATGGCCACGTTTATTCGCGTAGTGGATACAGGGTCTTTTTCAGCTGCGGCCAGACAGCTCAACATCGGTCAACCTGCCGTATCGAAAATTGTGGCTCAGCTAGAAGCCCGCTTACACACCAGTTTGTTGACCCGTTCAACCCATGGCCTGACACCAACCGAGGCAGGCCAGCGATTTTACGAGCGGGCGCGTCTCGCCTTGCAGGAAGCAGACGAGGCTGAACTGGCCGCCAGAGGCGCGGGAAAAGGGCTGTCCGGAAAATTACGCATTTCAGCAGCCACCACGTTTGCGAGGCTGCATGTCATTCCTCAGCTTCCACGTTTTCTTGAGGAACACCCCGAATTGGATGTGGACGTCATTCTTGATGACCGGGTGATTGACCTGATTGCCGAAGGTGTTGACGTGTCGTTAAGGATGGGAAACCTGCCCGACTCTACTGCCGTAGCCCGTAAACTGGCGACAAGTCCACGATCCGTTATCGCCACGCCAGACTATCTTGCCAGCAAAGGGGAGCCCAGCACGCCAGCCGAACTGGCAGAACATGATGCCGTTCTTTATAACCCTCAGCCAAGCCTGTGGTCATTTACCCGCGAGGACGCGGTTATTCCCATTTCTTTGAGAGGGCGCATTCGAGTCAGTGCCGCCGAAGGTCAGCGCGCTGCCGTGCTCAGTCATATGGGATTGTGCATTGCTTCTGACTGGATGTTTGCAGGGGAACTTAAAAGCGGCGCGGTCAGAAAAGTGCTAACGGCATGGCAGCTGCCATCCATCGATTTGTGGGCCGTGTTCCCTAATGGCCGTCTGGCAAGCGCCAAAGCACGACAGTTCGCCGGCTTTGTTGAAACCATCATGGCGGAAAAATAGCTACAGCTATTCCTTATGGGAATAGCTGTTATCTAATCATGAGGCGATCCCTTTTTAATGGGAATGGAATAGTGTTGTTTCACGGCCAGCCACTCCGGGCTGGAAACAACAAGGATCGCCTCCATGACAACGTTTGACTCTTATCGTAATGCCTTTGCCAATGCCCGCCTGACGCGCAAACCCAATGGCGTACTGGAAGTCCAGTTCCACACAGCCGGTGAAAAGCTGGTTTTTGATGGCCACACCCACGAACAGTTTGTTTCCCTTTTTCACGCCATCGGCGAAGACCGTGAAAACCGCGCTGTGATCCTAACCGGCTCAGGTGATGCCTTTATGGACGCCATCAGCCCGGAAGGGTTCGATTTCTTCAGTCCGCTCGGTTTCGACAAAATCCTGCGTGAAGGCAAAAAGGTGCTCAGCAACATTCTGGATATCGAAGTCCCGATGATCACCGCGTTAAATGGCCCGGTGCTGCTTCACAGCGAATATGCCTTGCTGACCGATATCGTACTGGCAACTCCAGAGACGGTTTTCCAGGATAAACCCCATTTCGAATTCGGTATTGTTCCCGGCGATGGCGTTCACATTTTGTGGCCAGAAGTCATCGGCTCAATCCGCGGTCGTTACTTCCTGCTTACCCGTCAGGTGCTTGATGCGCAGACGGCGAAAGAGTGGGGGGTAGTGAACGAAATTGTTCCCGCAGATAACCTCCTTGCTCGTGCACATGAAATTGCTGATGGTATTGCCGCCCTTCCGCCGCTGACCTCGCGTTATACCCGTATTGCACTGACTCAACGCCTGAAACGACTGTTAGAAGAAGGCATTGGTTATGGTCTGGCCCTTGAGGGAATAAGCGCGGCCCAGGTTGTACACACCATGGCTCAGCAACAGGCCTGATGGCTAGCCACCACCGATAAAGTAAACCACTGAACTTGATAATGACCATAACGAGGAACTCCCTGTGAACAGGAGCTCTTCCTCATTGCGAGGGGAATATTATGAAGACGTTACTGTTACCTGTTTCTGCTGGAAAATTACAGCTGAGTCACCGCGTGGTGATGGCGCCCACCACGCGCATGCGAACCGTAAAGGGCGGTATCCCGGGCGAATTAATGATTGAATACTATCGCCAGCGTGCAAGTCAGGGAGGACTACTTATCGCTGAAGCAACAGCTGTGTCTCCCTTTGCTAACGCTTATGAAGATGCTCCGGGTATTTTTACTGATGAACAACAGTCGGGCTGGCAACGATTAGTCGAGGCGGTACATGCTCGTGGCAGTCAAATCGTACTTCAGCTTTGGCATCCGGGCCGCCAGTCGCTGCCTGAATTGTCAGCAGGCCGCCAACCCATCGCCCCTTCTGCGCTGATCGCCAGAGATACCTATGGCGTGGTTAAAAATCCCCAGGGCGCGTATGAGGGCAAACTTTTTCCTGAGCCCCGTGCATTAGAAACGAGTGAGATAAAAGGTCTTATGGATGAGCTGCGACAGGCCGCCCTTCGAGCCAAAGCCGCTGGATTTGATGGTGTCGAGTTGCATGCAGCCAATGGCTATTTACCTGAACAGTTTCTGCTGGATGGCAGCAATCAGCGCACTGATAACTACGGTGGCAGCCTTGAAAACCGTGCGCGTTTTTTGCTGGAGTCAGTGGAAACACTCAATGCTGTGTGGGGGCCGGGACGCGTTGCCTTACGTATTTCTCCGAGCGGTATCTATGGCGATATGCATGACAGTAATCCCACGGCGACTTTCCGCTATCTGGTCGAGCAATTGAACCCGTTAGAGCTGGCCTATTTGCACATTATTGAACCCCGTATCGTCGGTCCAGATGACAGGGAGTCAGGACATTATTCCGAACCGGTCGCAAGCCGAGATTTGCGTGCTTTTTATCAGGGAACCATTATTGCGGCAGGCGGTTTCAAGCCGGATGATGCAGAAAGTATGCTGCAACAGGGTGACGCTGATCTAATCGCCTTTGGTCGCCTTTTCACTTCAAACCCCGACTTGCCAGAGCGTATTCGCCATGCATTCCCATTGACCGCATTTAACCGCGACACCTTCTTTGGCGGGGACGCGCGAGGTTATACCGATTTTCCTGCTTATTCCCCTTTACCGCTGTAAAGGGTGGTTTGATTGCATCGACCACATGTGCTTTAGAACCATAGAAAATTTAGTCATTATTGATGATCCGGTACGCCAAACTAATACCGGATCATTTGTAATTTAAAATCGACATCAACTTTTTAAAGCTGAGACGTCCGCTTTTCGCTCATAACGGACGTTGTGCAGGCCCATGTCCGCTATGAGCGAAAAGCAGACTTCAGTGCTTTGGACAAACCCATAATGCAACTAAGGATCATTTATGTTAAAAAAATGTTTCTTGGTAGTTATGTCTGAAACCTAATGGAACAGAAATGAGAACGCAGAAGCGATGCATGGGATATGTGGCCATAGTCGTTGATGACTATGATCGGGCAATTGAGTATTACACGGAAACGCTGGGGTTTACTCTCGTTGAAGATACACCTCAGCAGGGTAAACGTTGGGTCGTAATCACACCTAACCCGGAAAGCGATTGCAATCTTCTACTGGCACGCGCTTCAAATGAGAGGCAGGAAGATTTTATAGGCAATCAATGTGGTGGAAGGGTATTCCTTTTTCTGCAAACTGATGACTTTTGGCGCGACTACAACTCCATGAAATTAAAAGGCGTTACATTCTCCCAAGAGCCTCGCGAAGAGGAGTACGGAACAGTAGTTGTATTTGAGGACCTGTACGGCAACCGCTGGGATCTTTACCAGAACAAGCAAAATTAAAACTCCCTAACGGTTGAGTCATTACGACGTTTCCGCCCCCAAAATAATGTCCGCTTTTCGCTCATAGCGGACCTTGTCTAAGACGCACTTCTGCTTCGTGCCTGAAGCGGACTTTAAGCACCTTAGCCGCCCTGAGGGCGGCTCTCAGTCTCAACTCATTTCTCAGAGTGAAAGGCCCAGTCAGCTGCTGTCGCGAGCGACACAAACGGGCCAGCTAGTGTGACGTTGTGGTGGCTGATGATTTCATTTGCGGAAAGGTAATTGTTATCCATTGTCGTGTGCGCATCTGAAATCAGCACGGTCCTGAATCCCTGTTCCGGTGCTGCGCGGCAGGTAGTGTCCACACAGAATTCTGTTTTCATCCCGGCGATAACCAGTTCCTTAACACCTCGCTGGCTAAGCTGACGCTGCAGGTTCGTATCCCGGAAACAGTTGGGGTGCTTTTTGATAAACACGACATCGTGCTCGGCGTTCACATTCATTTCGGGTATCAGTTGTGTCAACGGACTTTGCTCAGAGAAGTGAGAATCATCAGGTCCGGTGTGGCGGGCAAAAAATACGGGCACCTTAGCCTACCTCGCTTTTTCAATCAGCAAGCAGATGTTAGACAGAACCGAGTCGGCAAAATACGGTGAGGCGGGGCCACGGAAAAGTCCCTGCTGCATATCGATAACTAAAAGCGCATTTTCAGATGAAATCATGATGTATCTCCATTCAGTGAGTCATGAACGGAGAAATTTTCTTCCCCGTCCGGTTTGGCGGGGAGTCAGAGTCTGTTTTGTCAGGAGCCAGTCACAGATACGCCCACGCCGCCGAAAGTTCCGGTGGTGGTAACGGTTGTAACTGGATGAACTGACTTAATCATTTTCTGACTTTCTCTTATGGGTTGGGTATCAGGAACAGGAAACACAACGAATCCAAAAAAATTGCTCTTTTCTTTTAGCACTGAGATTTACCGGATTCAACAAATATGTTTCCTCAATATTGCCGAGCTTTGTTGGCACCCCCTGCCCCGCAAAGGAAAGCAATTTGGCTTCCGCTTCTCGCTAATATGGGACATTGGCCTGACGTCATTACACTTTTGGCAAAAGCAGATATTATCTGAGTTATGCAGTTTCACCTGGCTTAGCTCGTCTATTTATCTCATTGCATCTTATAACAGGTTAATGCTGTTTATCAGATAGCAACGGCTTCATGAAACTGCGTTCGTGGCTAAGGATGAACTTTTTGTGGTTAGTTTCATCGAAAAGTTTGACACATTCAGCCTTACTTAAAGTGGCTACTCTGTATTCTTCATACTGCACAGGGGGCAGTAGCGGCCTGGATCAAAATGGCTCACCTGCGAAATGGCGACTATCTATTCCAGTCTCGCGTTGGCTCATAACGCCACATCTCAACCCGGCAATATAACCGTATTTTTCACGGATGGATTGAGAAGCTCGGTCTCGACGATTCGCTTTACAGCACGCATTCTATGCGCAGGACTAAACCTTATCTAATCTACAAAAAACAAAAAATCTGAGGGTAATCCAGCTTCTGTTGGGCCATAAAAAACTCGAAAGCACAGTTCGTTACCTGGGCATTAAAGTCGATGATGCCCTGGAGATATCTGAATCGATTGAAGTCTAACTAGCGAGGGTTGCAACAGCAGCCCTGTGCCAGAAGCGGACGTTGGTGATTTATTTATATGCACTGCTGAAAACAAGTCCCCTTAGCCCAACACATTCAATCCTCACTGGCTTCATGATTAACAAGACGCGCACGGCAGACATCCAGAATTTCATCAGCCAGAGCGGAATTATCTGGGCAGGCACGAGACAACACCAGTGCACCCACAAGATGGGCGATGGTATCTATCAGGTCAGCGCGCGTGCCATTTTCAATTCCTAAAACGGCGAGTTGGCGTTCAATTCCAGCGGCAAATGTCGCCTTAATTGATTCAGACTGACGGGATGTATCGGTGCCCAGTGCTGACATCACGCACCCTTTTCCCATATCATCGCGATGTTGTCGGGAGAGGTAGTATGCAATAAATTTTTCCCGGTCCACACCTGCCGTGCTTTCTGCAGTACGCGTAAATCCGCAGCTCATCGCTTCCGCCATCAAGTCTGCCTTTGAACCAAAGTGCTTGTAAAACCCGCCATGGGTTAAGCCTGCCGCTGACATCAGTTCCGCCACGCCCACGCCATCGTAACCGCGTTCGCGAAAGAGTTCTGAGGCCGTTTCAACAATGCGTGTCCGGTTTTCCCGAACCTGCTCTTTCGACACTTTCATGCTTTCCTGCCCCCTCTTAAAAATTGAGTTTAAGTATACATTGATGATGACCGTAATCAAACGGGTTGACTTTATAGATTATGATCATCATCATTACATTGACACCTCAACCCACCATTAACGGGCGAATAAGCATGACGAATCAGACATTATTTCAACCCTATGAACTTGGCTCACTAACACTGGCCAACCACATCGTGATGGCACCGCTGACACGTAACCGGGCCGGAGCGGGGCTGGTACCGGGCGAACTGGCGGCGACCTACTACGCCCAGCGTGCCACAGCAGGATTGCTGATCACTGAAGCCACGCAGATCTCCGCACAGGCGCAGGGCTATCAGGATACGCCGGGGATCTACACGCAGGCTCAGATCGATGGCTGGCGTAAAGTGACTGACGCGGTGCATGCCAAAGGTGGGCGCATATTTGTACAGTTATGGCACGTAGGACGAATTTCGCATGTCGATTTACAGCCGGGTGGCGCTGCACCGGTCGCGCCGTCAGCCATTCGCGCCGAGACAAAAACCTTTGTGAACAATGGCTTTGCTGATGTTTCTGAGCCACGTGCGCTGGAGTTGCAGGAAATACCGGGGATTATCGACGATTTCAGAACGGCATCGGCCAATGCCATTGCCGCCGGCTTTGACGGCGTAGAGATTCACGGCGCGAATGGTTATCTACTGGAACAGTTCCTCAAAGATGGCGCAAATCAGCGTACTGATGAATACGGCGGCTCTGTTGAGAATCGTGCGCGCCTGTTGCTGGAAGTCACGGCGGCTGTAAAAGATGAGATTGGTGCTGACCGCACCGGCGTACGTATTTCACCGGTTTCTCCTGCTAATGCGATTTCGTGCAGTGATCCGCAGCAGCAATATGATTACGTCGCTGACCAACTCAGCGCATTAGGCATCGTGTACCTCCATGTAGTTGAAGGTGCGACGGGCGGCCCGCGTGATGTATCCCCGTTCAATTACGACTCCCTGCGCCAGCGTTTTAAAAACACCTACATTGGCAACAATGGCTATGACCTGGAACTGGCGTCCGCTCAGCTTGCGCAGGGTAAAGCCGATCTGTTCGCGTTTGGTCGCCCGTTCATCTCCAACCCCGATCTGGTCGAAAGGCTGAAGACGGGCGCACCTCTGGCCTCAATCAATCCTGAAACACTTTATGGCGGTGGCGCAGCGGGATATACCGATTACCCGTCGCTGACTGAGACCAGTAAGTAAAGCACCGGTGTGACGGTTCTTCATACATCGCACATGGCGAATTATGTTTACACTTTGATAAAGAAGATCAAATTATGACTAAAGCTTCAGTTCTCATTACAGGCGCATCCACGGGTATTGGTGCGGTTTACGCTGAACGGTTCGCCCGCCGGGGCCACGACCTGGTTTTGGTTGCGCGCGACAAAACGAAGTTAGAAATACTGGCCGATCGTCTGCGACAGGAAAATGGCATTTCTGTCGATGTTTTGCCTGCTGACCTTACGCAAACGAGCGATTTAGCTGTGGTCGAAGCTCGCCTGCGTGAAGACGCGCAGATTGGCATTCTTATCAATAACGCGGGTGTTGCACAGTCCGGCAGTTTTGCAGAGCAGACACCTGATTCAATAGAAAGCCTTATCGCGCTTAATGTTACTGCGCTGACGAGACTTGCCAGTGCCGTGGCACCACGCTTTGTGCAAGCGGGCGAGGGATCGATCGTCAACATCAGTTCCATCGTCGGCCTCGCCCCAGAATTTGCCATGACGGTTTACGGCGCCACCAAAGCCTTCGTGCTTTTCCTGTCTCAGGGAATGAATGTCGAGCTGTCATCTAAAGGCATTTATATCCAGGCGGTGCTCCCTGCCGGCACTTACACGGAAATCTGGGACCGTGCGGGTATCGACATCACTAACTCGGCAAAATTCATGGAAGTGGGCGAATTAGTGGATGCCGCACTGGTAGGTTTTGACCGCCGTGAACGGGTCACCATTCCGCCTTTACATAATGCTGCCCGCTGGGACACCCTGGATGCTTCGCGTCAGGCTCTGCTTTCGGACATCAAACAAGATGAATCCGCAGAACGATATAAATCACTGTAATCAATGAGGTGTCCTGTGCAGAACGGTCTTCCGGCTGTTCTGCACAGCGGTAAATCCGACATAAATCCATTACAGCCTGTCGTCTCATCAGCGATGAGAAACCTGAAACATCTCATGAAGGTCTTATTCAGCATGGCAAAAAAACGTGTTGCACTGGTTACCGGCGCGTCCTCGGGTATCGGCGAAGCGTCTGGTCACAAACTTTTAGCCGCAGGATTTACGGTATATGGTACGAGCCGGCGTGGCGCTCAGGCGGGAAAGCATCCATTTCCTTTACTGGCGCTGGATGTGACGGACGACGCTTCTGTCGAGGCCGCCATTGAGGAGTTGCTGCGTCTGGAGGGGCGAATCGATGTTCTGGTTAATAATGCGGGCTTTGGGGTTGCTCCAGCGGCGGCGGAAGAGAGTTCTGTCGAACAGGCCAAACACATTTTCGACACCAACTTTTTGGGCATCGTCAGGTTGAGCCGCGCAGTGATCCCTCATATGCGCCGTCAGGGCAGCGGGCGCATCATCAATATCGGTTCGATACTCGGCATCGTTCCGTTGCCGTATGTGGCACTTTATGCTGCCAGTAAGCATGCGGTCGAAGGGTATACCGGAGCACTGGATCATGAACTGCGCACACAGGGCATCAGAGTGTCTGTCATCGAACCTGCCTACATGAAAACACAGTTTGAAGCCAATAATATCGAGGCGGATGCAAAGCTTCAGGAGTATGACCAGATCCGGGCTAAGCTGACGAAAGTGGTGAGCAAAGCAATGGCTGAGGCGGAAAGTCCGGAGGTGGTGGCTGACGTGGTGGTTAAAGCTGCTCAGACTTTACGCCCAAAGGTGCGCTACACGGCGGGAAGGCTGGCAGGTCAATTGAATTTTATTCTCAGATTCGCTCCTGCGTCATTCCTGGATAATGTGGTGCGCAAAAGTCTTCAGCTTGATGCGAAAAAAATAAATGAAGAATAAGACGATAAAAGCACTTACGTTTAAACGCTATGGTAAATCCCCTGAGCTGGGATTCGATAATATCGATTGCCCTTCCCCCAATGATAATGAAATTCTGGTAAAAGTTTTCGCTGTGGGTCTGAACCCGATTGATAACATGATCCCAACCGGAATATTCAAACCGGTTTTGCATTTTAAACTCCCCGCCACTTTGGGAAGCGACTTAGCCGGGGTTGTCATCGCCGTGGGGAGTCGAGTGATGCGGTTCAAGCCTGGTGACGAAATTTTCGCCAGCACTTTCGACACGGGAATAGGTTCTCTTGCGGAGTTTGCAGTGGTGCCAGAGAGCGCTGCAGCCATAAAACCCACGAACCTGGATTTCGTGCAGGCGGCTTCGCTCCCGATGGTGAGCCTCACATGCTGGCAGGCGCTGACAGAGCGAGCCGGGTTGCAGCCTGGTCAGAAGGTCTTCATCCCGGCAGGTTCCGGGGGGATTGGCAGTTTTGCCATCCAACTGGCGAAGCACCTTGGCGCACAGGTGGCCACGACAACCAGCACAGACAACGCCGGGTGGGTGAGTCATCTTGGCGCAGACGAAGTGATTGATTATAAAAAGCAGGAATTTGAAAACGAGCTGAGCGGCTACGATGTGGTTCTCGGCACTATCAGAGGCGATTCAATTGAAAAATCCACCCAAATTCTCAAGCCGGGTGGAAAGATTGTTTCTCTCATCGGTCCATTAGATGCTGCGTTCGCCCGGTCGCGGAGACTAAACGTCCTGCTGCGTTTAGTTTTCGGGCTGATGAGCCGCAAGATCATACGTCTTACAAAAAATCGAGGCCTCACTTATTCATTTCTTTTTGTCCGTCCTGATGGCGATCAGCTCGCCCAAATCGGCAAACTCATTGAGGCAGAACAAATCAGGCCGGTGATCGACAAGGTATTCCCTTTTATAGAAGCAAAGGAAGCTCTTGCCTATTTGGATCAGGGGCACGCGAAGGGCAAAGTAGTCGTTAAGATGCAGGAGTCATAACTAATGAAATTTGAATCTGTTTAAAGAATATCGAAAGAAAAACTCCACTAATTTGACGATATATCAAGGGCATGTTGTCAGCTAAATTGATGGCCGTGAATGTCCGCTATTCGCTCATAGCGAGCCTGACGCGCGCGTCCGTTTCCTGCCATTAGCGGATGCGACGGCTCTGAATGAGAAATTAATAGTTGAAGGTATAAGATCTCTGGCTGACGGTGATTTTAAAAATGAGCGAAAAGATCATCGGCTCAGTATCTTGTACACGAATGTCAAATCGGTTGAAACAAATACTGATTTCTAAACCGGCTTTAGCTGACTTATTGCTTTTGAATGAAATCACACTAACTGAACTCTGCATCAGAAGACCATGCCACGCATGACAGGTACGGCTTTGATATGTGGCCTGCCCGACCTCTGTCGCCAGAACACTCACGGCAGAACATCGGGCAATTGCGCGCTATCCCTGCCCGTTACGTAGCATAAAGTCAGACGCAGAGCCGTCCTCAGGGTTCACAAAAATGATATCATCAGGTTCCCGACGGGGACTGTCGATGGACAGGAAAACGACAGGCTCTTCAATGAGCGTTGGCAGCGCATGAATCACGTTACGCTCAAAAAATAACAGGTGACCCGGAGCAAACTCGGCCTCGGTGCTTTCATCTTCCATCCAGAACGTCCCTCTGCCGGATACAACATATAAATACTCATCACACTGTTGATGGAAATGCGGGGGAACACCTTTGTAGGCTCGGAAGACCCTGCAACTGGCTTGAGGCCTGTCCGTCAGATATTCATCCGCCAGCATGCTTTCAGAGGTCTCAGGGAGTTTCTTAGCTATTTCAGCAGGAATGAATCGCTCGGATTTCTTTTGGCTTTTAGTTCCCATATTTAATCCCTTTTAAAGTTAACGAAATTTCAGATGCGTACTTTATGAGATAAATAAAGCAGATATTTTATGAACCCAACCATCTGATTAATACCTCACTACTCAAGCGCACCTGCCCCATAAAACTATAGGCGTACATTTTCATTTTTAATATGATGAGTTTTTTCTCATGCGCTCATGAATTAAAGGCTCATTGGATAATTAGTGCTTAAAATAAATAACTGGTGTGACAAAATACTTACATCGTGATAACAATTTGCGCGCTTTATTTAGTTTAATTATTCATACAGGCAAGGTCATAATCGTGAATCAACCTTCAAACCTCAAGAACCGTCCAGGATGGGTCGGTAAACTGCTTGCAGCAATACTGTTGCTGTTGGGAATCTACATGCTTGCCGGCGGTGTCTGGCTTATCTCGCTGGGAGGTAACTGGTATTACGCCATTGCAGGCGTCCTCAGCATTCTGTCTGGGGTGGCCCTTTTCAGGGGGAAAGCTATTGCGGTTCTCTGGTTCAGCCTGCTGTTCTTCGGCACGCTGTTCTGGACGATATCTGAATCCGGTACGGATTACTGGCGCTGGGTGCCTCGTTTCGCACTGATACTGCTGCTGGCGATCGCGTTCTCCTTCCACCTGTCAACGCTGCTTCCACGCCTGCAGCGTAAGCACAGCGGGGCTGTGACGGGAGTACTGGTTCTCACCTTTATTGGCGCGGGCGGTCTGGCATTTCTTCCTCATAACACGACCGAAGCCAATGGTTTTCCGGCACCTGACGGTAAAAACTTTTCCGCTGACACCGGTACCGGAACCACTTCACAGGAGGTCAAAAATGACTGGCCTGCCTATGGTGGAAATTTGTCTGCAGCACGTTATTCTTCAACGTCACAGATTACGCCTGCAAACGTCAGTAAATTGAAGGTTGCCTGGCAGACTCATGCGGGAGATTTGCCACCAGGCGCTCGCTGGGGAACGGAGAACACGCCAATCAAAGTGGGTGATTTCCTTTATGTCTGTACAGCTGCAAACAACATAGTCGCCTTAGACCCTACTACGGGAAAACAAAAATGGCGCTTTGACCCTAAAATTAACCGGGATGCGCTGCCTTACACTCCTGCATGCCGCTCTCTGGCCTATTTTGACGGTACTCAGAAACCCTCTCAACAACCTTCGCAGCCCGCTCCTGCCACCGCCAGCGTGTATCAGCACTGCGATCGCAGGATCATTCTGGGCACGCTGGATGCCCGTGTATTCGAGGTGGATGCGCAGGACGGAACCCGTTGCACTGATTTCGGCAATAACGGCGAGGTATCGATCCTTAAGGATATGGGTGAAACCTACACCGGCTACGTTTCGATTACCTCCGGAGCGGTAGTGATCAGGGATACGATTGTTGTTGGTCATCAGGTCATTGACGGCCAGCGTGTCTTTGGCCCGCCAGGCGTTACTAAAGCCTACGACGTTCGAACCGGCAAGCTAAAGTGGGCATGGGATGCTGCTAATCCTGAGGACGCCACGCCTAAGCACGGCAATGACGCTTACAAGCGCGGAAGTCCTAACGTTTGGACCTCGTTTACCGGTGATGAAAAACTGGGGCTGGTGTATCTTCCTGTCGCTAACCCTTCCGGTGACTACTGGAGCGCGCCGCGTACCCCTGCTGAGCTGAAGTACGGCGATTCGCTGGTAGCACTTGATATCAACACCGGGCTCCCGCGCTGGAACTTCCAGACGACCCATCATGACATCTGGGATTTCGATCTGGGCTCACCACCTACCCTCGTTGACTATCCTCAGGCCGATGGCAGTAAAATTCCCGCCATCATTCTGCCGACCAAAAACGCTGAGCTTTACGTCCTTAATCGTGAAAACGGCAAGCCGCTGTTTGATGTGATTGAAAAGCCAGCGCCACAGGGAGGAACCGACCCGGATAAGCGTTCGCCGACCCAGCCATATTCCACTTTCAACAGCATGCGCAAACCGGATCTGACGCCTGCCAGCACCTGGGGGCTAACGCCATTGGACCAGCTGTACTGCCGGATTAAATTCCAGCAGGCTGACTACAGAGGCGCCTATACGCCGGGCTCAATCGGAAGACCGTTTATTTCCTATCCGGGCTACAACGGCGGAAGTGACTGGGGTGGCGTTTCAGTTGACCCTGTGAATGGTCTAGTCATTGCCAACTATAACAACACCGTTAACTATACCGAGTTTGTGGCAAGGAGCGTTGCGGATAAGCTTCACGTCCATCCTTCGGATAAAATTGGCTATAACCTTGACACCCATGCCAGTCCGCTGACACCGCAGAGCGGCGCGCCGTTCGCTCTAAACATCAATCCGGGCTGGCAGAATGGCTTTACCGGCATGCTCTGCAACGAGCCCGCGTACGGTGGCATTCGTGCAATTGATTTGCGTACCGGGCACACCGTCTGGGATCGCCCGCTGGGGACGGCCAGGAAAAACGGTCCGTTTGGCATTCCAACCGGTATGCCGATTAACATCGGAACCCCTAACAATGGGGGTTCTGCCGTAACCAAAGGCGGGCTGGTCTTCATTGCAGCAGCGACGGATGACCTTATCCGTGCCATTGATATTAGAACCGGGAAAACGGTCTGGTCAGCGCCGCTGCCGGCAGGTGGCCAGGCAAACCCAATGGTTTATGAACAGAACGGTAAAGAGTATTTGGTGATCGAAGCAACCGGACATCATTTCATGAGAACAGGTAAAGGCGATTACGTCATCGCCTACGCGTTACCGGACACATTCTGATAGCCATCACGGCACCTGCGGGTGCCGTTTTTGCGGCTGCTATACTCAGCGATAATTAAATTTAAGGGGAGTGTATGAAGGATGAACACGCTAAAAAAAACCGCAGCAGGTTTACCTGCAGCACGTACTCGTACTTCAGAGCAATAAAGCATGGAGCGGGCAGCCTTATTAGCACTATCCTTCGGGCAGGCCACAGCTTTCCGTCATGCGTATGCCCCTCCCACCCCACACGGAATTACCCCGGCATACCCACCCATGCCGATGCAGCCTAAGTGCTGTCAGGCAAGTTAACCATGCAGTAAAAAGAGACGGGATAATGCTATACCCTTTATGCGAGTGAGGCGCTTAACGAGACCACAGACAGCACGCAACGGGGATTTACCCTCGTTGATGCGGTAGAAATGGTTAAATTTTTTGCAGACGTGGAGGTGCAGGCTCTATCAGAGTCATTACAAGGACAGATGTCTGAGTTTTAGTTTTTTGCCGCCACTTTTTCGATTAAGGGTGTAAAACCCGACTCAATGCCCTATGCCCTTACACAGCACACGCGCACAGCCCATTGCCAGCTCTTCCAAAGTCATTTCATCCCGGGAAACCCTGGCAGCCTGATCGATCATCCCGACGAAGCATCGCGCGACCGTCAGCGCATCGACGTCCTTGCTGAATACCCCCAGCTCCTGCTCCTGTGCAATGTTGTCCGCGATCCATACGGCGAGCGAGGCTTTAGTTTCTGTGCAGCCCGGCGGCTGGAACAGACCAATTTCTGTCAGATCCGGATCTTCTGCGAGAAAACTCAGGAAACTGATAAAGCTGAACTGGAGACTTTTGACCAAGGCTTCTCCGCCGATGGGCTTTTGGATCAGCAAATCTTTCGTGATGATCCTGAGTCTGCGGCGAAACTCATGAACGAGCTCCTCATATGCGGCTTCTTTGCTGTCAAAATAGATGTAAAACGTGGGTTGGCTCAGCCCGCTGGCTTTGACGATATTGCTCACTTTAGTGCTGTGAAATCCCAGTCTGGCGAATTCGCGGCAGGCATGCTCCAGCAGGCGCTGGCGGGTTACTTCGCCTCTGGTAGGCTGCGGACTGTTCTGAGGCTGGGTAACGCGATGTGACAAAGCAGGGCTCCGATAAGTAAACTGGATGAGCAACGCATCTAGTGTAATCACTCTCTAACAGCTAAGTAAAATAAAGGATTATGTGTGGACACCAAGATTACTCACAAGTAACATTACTCAATAGTAATGTTACTTGTGAGTAATCTAAAATCTACAAGGAGGTTGCTTGATGAAATTACATATTTACGAGCATTGTCCATTCTACGTGCGGGCCCGCATGATTTTTGGGATAAAGAAAATTCCTTTTGAACTGCGCGCAATGCCTGAAGCTGAAACGCCCACCAGCATGGTTGGTAAAAAGATTGCTCCCATCCTTGAGAAGGACGACGGCACCTTCATGGCTGAAAGTATGGATATCGTTCACTACGTTGATGGGCAGTATGGCGAGAGATTCCTGAAAGGCAAAGGGAATGCCAGCTCGGTGAACTCGAGACTCTCCTGGAGTACCGGGAAGAGATCAATGAATCGGACTTCAGGCTTTATCCATTATTGCGCTCTCTCACGATTGTCAATGACATCCGATTCGGTGCAAAGACGCGCATCTATCTTGATTTCATGTCTGCCCTGAGCGGCGTGAATAACCTGTTTGATCAGGCTCAATAAACCAATTGTTACTATTCAGGAGGCACTATGACTGTACCGGTCGTCGCATTATTTACCGTTAAGGAAGGCTTTGAAGATAAGGTTCATGAAATGTTTTGCAGCGTCATTGCGAGAACTCTGAGTGAAGAAGGCTGCATTACTTATCAACTTAACCAGGACGCAAAGAATCCCCGTCGTTTTGTCTGGACCGAAGAATGGTCTTCTCTTGACCTACTGCAAAAGCATCTGAATGCTGACCATATCGTTAAACTCTTCAGCGAACTCCCGCCGTATATTGAGCATTCAGAAGTCGTGGCACTGAAAAAAATAGCGGGCGGAAACGCCTGAAACCATCTAACCGGCAGGTAATGGTCTGATTTCATTACCTGCGGGGAGAACAGGTAACTTTTGCTCAGAATGCTGTTCTGTCCCCGCCCGGCACGCCTCTTATGTTGTCATCCCCTGATGCAGGCGTTAGGATATTCGGTAACCCACCCGCCCTCTGTAATCATCTTATGTGATAAACATGACCGGAATCCCCGAAGAAAGTCAGTCCCTGATCAAACGGATACTCGCGACTGCTGCAATTGATAAAAATGGCATATACAGACTGCCTTCTGAACGGGTCCTGGCGGAAAAAATGGGGGTTCAGCGATCCATTATCCGAAATGCCCTTTCCTCTTTGGAATTTTTTGGTTTTATTGAGCGTAATCAGGGAAGCGGAACGTTTCTCAGAATGCCTCGCCTGTCATTTGCCAACCTCTATTTTGATATTGCCTCACAGTTAGGCTACATCTCGCTCGATACCATCGAAGACGCCCGGGAAATGTTCGAGAAAATGCTGGCCGAGGAAGCGGCCACGCATGCATCTGATCAAGAAATTGCCGAGCTCGAACGCCTGAGCGATCTGATGGTGACGGTTGAAGGTTTTGATGAAAAGGTTGAGGCAGACTATCAGTTTCACCTAATACTGGCTGGCATGTCCCACAATCCTGTCATCATGCTTTTTTATCAGAGCATCGCTTCTTTCATTGCCGATTTGCTGAGAAAACGACGCAGTATCATGAAAGGTCTGAACGAATCGGAAACCCGCATTAACAGCAATCACAAAGATATTGTTAAGGCCATTGCGGCCCGCGATCCTGATGCCGCCAGGGCAGCCATGGAGGCGCATTTCGCCCACTGGGAGCGGGAAAATATGCTGATGAATCTGCTTATGCAGTGATCATGCAACCGGCTGCATGCCGCCGGTTACATTGGCTGTTTGTCACTCCAGTTCGGCACCTGCGGGTAGGGGCTCACGAATGGTAAAGACCACCACAAGACACAGCGCCGCGGCGATACCTAGCGTGATGAATACCGCATTCCAGCTATAGTTATCCAGTAACACTCCGACGATCAAAGGCATACACACCGCTCCCAGCTGCCCGCCCATGTTAATAATGGCGTAAGCGACCGGATAAGTCTCTCTGGACGCCCGGGCCATGGCATACACTGAGTAAGCTGAGTACCCCAGCGCTATCAGAAAGCCCAGGCAGAACAGCAGCAGGCCCAGCAGGTAGGGGTTCTGTGGCGCTATAGTCATCAAGCCTGTCATCACAATCGTGCAGACTGCACTGAACATCATTAGCGGCTTGCGGCGCTTGGCCAGCAGATTATCCGAAATCCAACCGCCGCAAAGATTCCCTATCACGTTTCCGGCGAACGGCGTGGCAGCAAGCGCCGCGGAAGCCACGATGGACAGCTTGTGTTCCTGCAGAAGATATTTTGGCAGCCAGGACATAATCACGCCGTCAACAATCCCCACCATGCACATGTAACCGATTGCTGCACCGTAAATATCCCATGACCGGAAAATAGACCGGGATGAGTCGAGTGGGGTGAGCTTTGTCGTTCTGATCATGCGGTCAATGAAGCCATAGCGGAACGCCCGGCTTTTGAAACGTCGCTTGCTCCCTTCTTCATCACGGCTGACTTCCGCGATGTAATTCGCCTCCTGCTGATTCACAAAGCGGCTTTCTGCCGGGGTATTCCTGACCAGGACATACCACACCAGGGCCAGAATGACTCCCGGTACTGAAAAGAACAGAAAGATATGGCGCCAGTCATAATGAATCAGAATCCAGGCACAGATCGGCGGAACCATTAACGGGCCAAATTTTGAACCGGCCAGAAAAATGCCCGTGGCCGTCCCCTTCTCTTTCGTTGGAAACCAGTTGTTGATGGTGGCCGTTGAGCTGATCACGACGGGAGCTTCGCTGACGCCCACCAGCGCGCGCAGAATTTTAAGGTGCCAGACAGAATCAACTTTGCCCATCATAAACGTGAAGACGGATGTCAACAGCATACCGGCGGCATAGGAAAACCGGATCCCTTTACGTTTAACAAAAAAGCCCGCAGGGATCTGACATAGTCCGTAACCGGCAAAAAACAGGCTGATGATGAGACCTATCTCTGAATTGGTCAGGTCATATTCTTTCTGGATAAAAGGAATAGCGAAGCCGATGTTTGCCCGGTCTGCCTGTGCAACCATAAAGAGTATAAAAATGAGTGCTATCACAAACCATCTGTACTGACTCTTCCTTTTTAATTTATCAATCATGATAAGCCCTTTATCTTTCGAATATTTTCAATGGCAAGGCTTTAAAACAGAGTCGCACACACCCCTGCACACGCAGAGGCGTGTGGATGACATGCTTTATTGTTTAATCCAGGATGCAATGTTGGAGGCAAGTGAACGTGCGGATATCTCATAGCGGTAATGAAGCGTTGGCAGCGCGCCAGCATCCAGGAATCTATCCGGCAGCCCGACCTGCCTGAATGGCCGGAATATTCCGTTTCGCATCAGCGCGGAGGCTACGGCTTCGCCCAGTCCGCCAATCACCGTGTGGTTTTCTGCGGTGATCACCAGACAGTTACGTTTTTCCGCCTCACGGCAAATAGTTGCTTCATCCAGGGGTTTGATGGTTGGGGAGTGCAGTATCGCGACGCTGATACCTTCTTTTTCCAGCAGGTCACGGGCCTGAATGGCGCGCATGGTCATCAGGCCAGTCGAAATAATCAGCGCCTGGTGGCCATCTGCCAGCAGCTTCGCTTTTCCGACCTCGAACCTGTAGTCAGGGAACCGATCCAGAATGACCGGCACTTTTCCTCGCAGCAAGCGCATATAGACAGGACCTTCATGTTCATATATGGCCGGAATAGCCTGCTGAATATCAATGGCATCGCATGGATCGATGATGGTCATGTTCGGCATGCCGCGAAAAATAGCAATGTCCTCTGTTGCTTGATGGCTGGGGCCATATCCCGTTGTGAGCCCCGGCAATGCACAGATGATTTTGACGTTAAGCTTTTCCTCTGCGATAGCCATACAGATGAAATCATAGGCTCGTCGTGCGGCGAACACGGCATAGGTGGTGACAAAAGGCGTAGCCCCCTCGCGGGCCAGCCCTGCAGCGGCGCTCATCAGCAGCTGCTCAGCCATACCCATCTGATAAAAGCGTTCCGGGAACTCGCGCGAGAAAATGTGCAAATCGGTATAGGCCGCCAGGTCTGCCGACATGCCGACGATATCATTGTGTTTTTTTGCGAGCTCGACCAGGGCATGGCCAAAGGGAGCCGGAATGGTTGCCTGCCCCTCTTCAGCAATTGAAGCAATCATGGCAGATGTGGTCAGTTTTTTAGTGGTCATAGTGGCCTCATTGAGTCGGAGATGATTTTCAGATATGGCGTTTCAGGACATCAAGTGCCTGCTGCCACTCGGCATCAGCTACGCGAATGAAGTGATTTTTGTCTCTCTCTTCCAGGAAAGGCACTCCCTTGCCCATCAGCGTATCGAGAATGATCACGCGTGGCTGATCGCCCGCGTGATGCCGGGCCGCATCGAATGCACTGACAAGTGCCTGCAAATCGTGCCCGTTCACGCGCTGAGCAAACCAGCCAAACGCCTCAAACTTTTTATCGACCGGCTCGGTGGCCAGAACTTCCTGACTGTCTCCGTCCGCCTGTTGGCGGTTAACATCTACCAGCGCGATCAGGTTGTTGAGCTTCCAGTGGCTGGCGGAAAGCGCGGCCTCCCACGTCGACCCTTCATTCAGCTCACCGTCCGACAGCAGGTTATACACCGCCGCATTGTTCCCTTTTCTCTTAAGGCCCAGCGCCATGCCAACAGCAATACCCAAACCATGCCCTAGCGAGCCGCCGGTAATTTCCATCCCCGGGGTATAGGCCGCCATGCCGGACATTGGCAGAATGCTGTTGTCGCTACCGTAATTCTCGATCTCGTGCTCAGGAATGATTTTTGCCTCGATGAGAGCGGCGTACAGGCCAATTGCGTAATGACCGATTGAAAGCAGAAAGCGGTCACGACCTTCCCATTCAGGATCTTCCGCCCGGAAGGACATGGCATGGAAATAGGCCACCGTGAGCGCATCGGCAATGCCCAGTGCCTGCCCTATATAACCCTGCCCCTGCACGGCGCCCATACGAAGGGCATGCCGGCGAATCGAATAAGCGTGTTCAGAAAGGCCGTGAAGGTTGTGATTCAGTTCTGTCATCAGAAGTTCCCTTGAGTGGTATTGTCTTAATGGTTTACCACTTAACAATAAACCCCATTCATATGTCCATTTACGCTTGCTGTGTAAATACAGAACTGTGAGAGCGATCTCGACAAATGGTTAACCACTTAGTGAGGATTGACTGTGACCGCCTTTTTGAAGCTGATAAAATAGGGTCAGTCTGGTGTTACAAGGTTTGAAAAATGAGAAATTATGCGGAGATCCCTTCACTGAAGTGTCTCCAGGTTTTTGAGCATATTGCCCGGGCGGGAAACGTGGTTCGTGCGGCTGAAGCGTTGGGTATTTCCGCGTCAGCCGCGAGCCATCAGCTAGCCACGCTGGAAAAGAGCCTGGAGTGCCAGCTGTTCGAACGTCACGCTGCCGGCGTGAAACTGACCGCCAGGGGAGAAGCTTACCTGGAGATCATTGGCGTGCATCTACAGGGGCTGATTCAGGCAACCGCGGAGATGAAGGCCGCAGGCCGCGTGAAGAAAATCCATATTCACAGCTCACCCACCTTCGGCTACCTGTGGCTTTTACCGCGCATTCAGTCATTTCAGCAGCAGTACCCCGGCACCGAAGTTACGCTGGCATGCTCGTATGAGGACGTGGATTTCGGACGCGGCGAAGTGGATATCGCTATCCGACATGGTCTTCCGTCATGGGAAGGTTTCGATATCAGGTCCGTGAGAAATGAACGCATTCTGCCCATGGCATCACCGGAGTACCTTGCGCACGCACCCGTTAGTGCGCCAGAGGATTTGATCTCACGCAGGCTTATCTATTCGGAAAATACATTACTACGCTGGCCTGAGTGGTTCCGGGCACATAACATCGCCCAGCCCGCCCAGCCCTGGCTTTTCAGGTTTGATCGCTCATATATGAGCCTGGAAGCCGCCGCGATGGGGCACGGTGTGGTGCTTGAAAGCGAGCTTCTGGCAGAGAAATTCCTGCGTCAGGGCACGTTGGTCAGGATCCTTCCTGAGCAGTTCAGCCATACCATCAGCGCACATCATCTCGTCATGCCGCTGGGCTACCGGAGCAGGCCAAAGCTGCAGAATTTTCTGGGTTGGTTTGAAGAGAATTTAGCCTCTGCCGGGACTATAAATTCACCTGTACTTACCGGCTCGTCCGGCAGTCAGACAACATCCGTATCTCCATCATAATCCGGGTGCATAAGATGCTCTTTAGCCCTATAGCTTTAGGCTGAAGACTTCCTTTTCACTTGATGAAAGAGAGGAAATATCCAGAGGGCTGATAGCAAAAGTCAGCATCATGAACTGACGCTTCTTACTCATAGCGGGTATACGTTCCCTGCATCGAGGCTCTGGCTTCATGATAAAGACATAACAGGCGCTTCAACGCATCTGGCTTTTGCTGCCAGTGAACGGGCCATAGTCGACGAATTCTGGCGTGCCGCTCTACAGGTAGGCGGTAGAGACAATGGCGAACCGGGAATTCGCCATCATTACAACTCTCACTATTACGCCGCTTATATCTTAGACCCTGACGGTAATAACATCGAAGTCGTCTGTCAGAAAGGATGAGTAAGATGGCCGGACGACACTTTGCGAAATTGAACCCCATCTGAATTACGGCCTGTTAGTTTCGCCTGGCTGCTACCCGCGAAGTGAAATATCGTGTGGTGAGTTATTGCTTTGTTACGGCAGCAAAATTTACTGCCGCATCAAACGTGGTGATTCAGCGGGCTTTCTGCACCATCAGCGTCGTACCTTAGACTTGCAACGTCTTTCAAAGGAGAGCGGCCAAAGAAACGGGCGTACTCGCGATTAAACTGAGGCACGCTGCGATAACCCACCTCCATGGCAACAGACGTGACGCTCTGCTGGCGCGCCAGTAATTTGGTTCTGGCATGGAGAAGACGGACGCGCTTCTGATACTGGACCGGACTCATGTTTGTCACGGACTTAAAATGACGATGAAAAGCCGATACGCTCATGGCTTCCTGTGCGGCCAGTGATTCAACCACAAATTCATCAGCAAAATTATGTCTTATCCAGCGAATCGCATTACCTATCCGCGCCAGCATGGTTCCCGGTGAAGCGATATCCCTCAGCATCCAGCCATGTGGGCCTTTCAAAACATAATATAGGATTTCACGTTCATATACCGGTGCGAGAGCCGGGATATCCTCAGGGCTCTTCATCAGGCGAAGCATTCTTACCCAGGCATTCAGCAGCTCGGGCGTGACGGCAGCAACGGAAAAAGCACTCGACTGTGGATCAGCCTTCACGGGAGGTAAATCAGCCAACAACGTCGCTATCCGCTCAGGTTTCAGGGTCAGACTAACCGCGAGATAAGGAGCACCGGTGGCCTCGGGAAGGACTTCGCCTACGGCTGGCAAATCTACTGACATGACAAAGTAAGAAGCAGGGTTGTAGTGGAATATCCGGTCACCTACCGTCATGGATTTACTTCCCCGCAGTATGAGATTAACCATCGGCTCATAGACCGCAGCCAGAGCATGCGCGGGAACGTCCCCCTGCACCATTGCCACACGCGGTATACCGGTTTCGGTTCGCCAGTTTCGGGCATGAGCGGCCAGAAGGCGCAGCTCGTCAAGCAGGGGTTCCAGTGCCAAGGTTAGCCTCCTCAGTATGATGATTAAAGCGAGCATAAAGCAGAAAAAGGCAAGAATCGAGCAGGAACGCAGAGGCTGAGCTGTCCCGGAGGTTTTATCCTTTTCCTATCGCAGACAGAAAGGATGAAACCTTGAAAATTGTACTGATTACCGGCGGCAGTGGCGGAATTGGCGCCAGCGTGGCGCAGCAGTGCGCGGCTAAAGGGATGGGGGTGATTGTGACTTATAACAGCCATCCTGAATCTGCCCTGAGGGTTGTGAAGGAGATTGAAGCGTCAGGCGGCCATGCCGTTGCGCTGCATCTGGATGTGGCTCGCACCGAAACCTTCGGCACTTTCCGCGATGCCTTACTTGAGATAGTCAGTATCACCTGGGAACGTGAGCACATTGACGTGCTGGTAAACAACGCCGGGTTTGGGCTCTTCAACCCGATTGAAACGGTGACGGAGAGTGAGTTCGACACTCTTTTTGCCGTGCACCTGAAGGACCCTTTTTTCCTGACCCAAAAGCTGCTGCCTCTGATTTGCGATGGAGGACACATCATCAACGTTACCAGCGCCACCACTCGCGTGGCCACGACAGGTGTTGCGCCCTACGCGGCCTTTAAAGGCGGCCTTGAAGTACTGACCCGTTATATGGCCAAAGAGTTCGGGTCGCGGCGCATCCGGGCAAACGCAGTCTCTCCGGGTGCAATCCGTACGTCGCTGGGCGGAGGACTGAACGAAGAATTTGAGAAACTGCTCGCCTCACAGACCGCGCTGGAACGCGTGGGGGAGCCGGATGATGTCGGCCGGGTAATCGCAGGCCTGGTCTCTGATGACAGCGTCTGGATCAACGCACAATCCATCGAGGTCGCCGGCGGCTACCAATTCTGAATCCTTCCGGAGGTTTTATGCTCGATCATCTGTTTTTAACGGTCAGCGATACAGACCGTTCTGTCCGTTTTTATACGGAAGCGCTTGCTCCTCTCGGCATCACGGTTCGTCATGATTATGACGGAAAAGAGGGGCCGCCAGGCCATCCGGATTTGAAAGGGTTCGGTGCTCAGGGCCGGATCTTTTTCTGGCTACGCGAAGGAACTGTTGCGCCAGCTGCTGTACATGTCGGGTTTGTCGCGCGAAATCAAACAATGGTGAATGAAGCCTATGCTTCAGCCATGCGTGCCGGCGCGTCTGACAATGGCGCACCTGGCGCCCGGCTTCACTACGATCCCCGCTACTACGCCGCCGGCGTTTTCGACCCCGATGGCTACAGCCTTGAATTTGTCTTTAAAGAATGGCAGCACCCTCAATCATGAAAACACTACTGATTTATGGCGCCACCGGATACACGGGACACATGACCGCCGCCCAGGCTAAAAGTGCCAGCCTGAATATTATCCTTGCCGGCAGAAACAGGCAGCGGCTGGGAGTATTTGCCGGTGAACTTGACGTCAGTATGCGGGTTTTCGGCCTTGAGGACGCTGGTGGAATCGCGCACGCGCAGTTGCGGAAGTTACCGGGGCTGACGGAAAGATCCACCGACTTATGGCGCTGAGTATAAAGCCGCCAAGTTTTTATGCTGCATATGTCAGTAAGGTTAGACTGTATGAACGGAGCCTGAAGCGTTATTTTTCCCTCTTCACTCATTGCAGACCTCATTTCTAAACATGTCCCCTTTGTGCCAGAAATGGGCGCTGGTAGTCCTGCATTGCATTAATAGTCTCAGAGCAGGTCAGGTATATCCTGAACAATATTGAAACCATAGGTATCTAATCATAAATAGAAAGCAAATCAGCAGGATTGAGTTGGAAGCCTTTTTTATTCATTTGAAACAATAAATTAGCATACCTGGTTAGTCACCTCAGCCACGCAAACCATCACCTCCATAAATAATTATGTGGTACTATTTATACCTGACCAAAACAGGATAGCGTGATGAATTTCAAGATACATGACAAACTCATACATGAAGTTGAATCTCCTAAAGGACTTCTTTATAGGATGGTGATCACTTATACTTGCTTTATGGCAACCTTGATTATTGTTCTCTCTTTTGCTGTTGGTGACACTTCAAAAATCAACTTTTATTTCTTCATTAATTCTTGCACTGTAGCAGTGATGGCATGGTTTATCAGGAAATCTTTTAATATCCAATCTACTGAGGTGAACTTGCTTGTTTTTAGAGTGAGTTTGTTTCTGCTTTTGAACTCATCCCTGGCTTCAATGGCAGGCGGACTGGGTTTAATAGAAAGAGATACAGCATCATTAATTGCTTCAATTATTTATATTCCAGCCATATTAATGATTATTTTTTTATTTGAAAAATTTATATCCTATGTGAACCATAATTATAAATCAGCGGTTAATCTTTCACTTACAGACGAATTAACAGGGTTGCCTAACAGAAGACATTTGAATGTTATATTGAGAGGATTGGAGAACCGGTCAGGAACTATCTGCATTGCTGATATTGACCACTTTAAAAAAATTAATGACACATATGGTCATGAGGCTGGAGACAGGGTGTTGAGAGATACCGGGCTGAGGCTAAGTAATCTTGTAAGCGAGAATGTTTTTATTGCAAGATCGGGTGGTGAAGAATTTGCCATCGTTATCTTTGATAATATCAATGCAGAAGATATCATCAGAAAAATTAAAACTTCGGTTTCAGATGCATGCAACGGAAGTTTCGGTATCACGCTAAGTATTGGTGTGGCAACCAAGCTTAAACATGACTCATCTTCTTCTGCTATCAATGCAGCTGATGATGCCCTGTACAGAGCTAAGAGAGCAGGTAGAAATTGCATTATCTACGACCAGTCGTTTAAAAATAATTAATTTTCCATAAAAGGGAGGAAGAAAGTTTAGGAGAATTTCCGCCCTCTTTTGTTTGATTAACTGAAAGCTAACGGTTTTTATGGAAAAGTCGGATGTCCGCTTCTCGCTCATAGCGGACCTGACATACCGGTCCGCTTAATGCCAGAAACCGACACAACTATTATTTTAGGGCCCACGCCTAAAACTATCTTTTGGCTACAATCCGCATTTCCACAAGGGCATTTTCAGGAATGAACTCTGACACGCCTATAGCTGACCAAGCTGGATATGGCGCCTTTACATACTCATCTTTTACTCTGGAAAAAACGTCGATATGTTTTTTGAGGTCAATGTGAAAAGTGGTCATCTCAAGTATGTGTTCATAGTTTAAACCAGCGGCATTTAAATAAACGCCAAGCTTATAAAAGGCATCATGAAATTGTTCTTCAGGATGCTTACTTATAGGTTTATCTCTTCGTGCTGCGGTAACACCGGAAAGATATACTGTGCCATCTGCTTCGATAACGGGGGAAAAGTGCCAATCATCGAAATAGTGTTGAAATTCCTCAGGGACGATAGATTTTTTCATAATTTCATCACAAGTTGATGAGTTAATAAATGTCAGCATTTACAACATTAAATGCTCTCAGCGCTCAGGATGTTCAACCTATCCACCCATTGCTCATTGAGCATAGAAGATATTGCCATGCGCGCATATCCTTATTGTGCCAGTAGCGGACGACTCTTATGTCACGATTCATTCATGAATACCGAATGAATCCCTGATACGATAAAATAAATAATCTGCCTGAAGTACGTGCAAAACGAAGAATTATCGTTGTGCATATTAACTGCAGAAACTGAACAGCCTGTCAGGAAACTAAAAATAAAAAAATTTCTCAGCTTGCTGCCTAATTATATGGCGCTTACCGTCAGCTGAGAACTGTCGCGTTATCTTTGAGATAAGCCATCCGCAGTCATGGAGCGATCAAAGGAGCGCCGAATTAGCCTGATACTTAACCCTGCCCCTATAGCCAGACAGATAGCCATCGTCAGAAGCGCGACGATAAAAGCATGGGTAATGATTGCGACGCTGTTACCGTTCCCCAGCATGCTGTAAAAAATGCCGCCGATAACCGCGACACTTAGCGCTGTGCTAATTTGTAATGTCGAGCTGGTTACGCCAGCAATCATACCTGAAAACTGTGGCGCGACCCGGCCTGTCACCATCCGCACCAGAGTTGGCATCGCCAGCCCTTGCCCCAGCCCAGTCAGGAAAAGCAGCATGGCGAGCGGCAGCATCGCGGGAGAGTGACCGGGCATCGTCGTAGCGATCAATCCTGCCATACCTGCCAAACCTGCGGTTTCACATCCCATTCCGATGGCGCTAAGGTAATTCCCGGCATACTGCCTCAGGTACGGAGTCAGTAACGGACCAATGAGAAAGCCGACACCAAAGGGTAGAAAAAGCGTGCCTGAAACCAAGGCATTTAAATGTAAGGCACTCTGCAGATAGACAGAAAACAGAAGAAAGAACGCGCCGATTGAATAAAACAATAAAACAATCATAAGTCCCTGTCCCAGCCCTGGCGCACGTAATACGCTCGGGTTGAGCAGTGGCGATCCCCCTTTGCGACTGAGGTGGTGCTCATATCGCCATAACAGTGAGGCCAGCAGCGGGAAAGCAAAAAATAACAGCCACGTCCACCAGGGCCACCCCGCCTCACGCCCTTCTATTAGCGGCACAATCAGTGTACTCAGCGTTAATGTGGCCAGCAGTGTGCCAACGGGGTCAAGTCGCTGAGCTGCTCGCGGCCGTTTTTCTTGCAGCAGTGGCAGGCCAAAGAGAATCACCAGCAGCGTCACAGGCAGATTAACGAGAAAAATTGTCCGCCATCCAAGGTGGAAGAGATCGGCTGATATCAGAATGCCGCCCAGAACCTGTCCAATAACGGAGGCCAGACCAAACACGGCTCCATATATACTGAGCGCTAAGGGTCGCTCCGCTTCGGGGAAAATGGCCTGCACGGCGGCGAGCGCCTGAGGAGCCATAATGGCGGCCGTGGCGCCCTGTAATATGCGTCCAGCAATCAGTATCCAGGATGACCAGGCAAAACCACACAGCAATGATGCCGCGGTAAAACCTATCAGCCCAAGAAAGAACATTTTTCCCCGACCATAAATATCGCCCAGGCGACCTCCGGTGATTAATGTCACGGCATACACAGCGGCGTACGATGAAATGACCAGCTGTTCCGCTGAGGAAGATGTGCTCAATTCATTATGAATAGCAGGCAGTGCCACATTAACGATAAAAAAATCGAGCGGCGGCAAAAATGCACCTACCAATAAAATGACAAACATAGCCCAACGGCGTGGCTCGGCTTGCAGGATGCTATGTGCCGACATAGATCACTCCTTATGGAACGGTACGGTCCCTGTTAGGGATGTGTGGTCATCGCAGAATGCGCAGTTGACCAATCAGTGAAGGTGAGGCCGCCTCCGGGAAGCGCAACACCGCTCCGATCAGCGCATGCCGCCGGAAGCCAAAATAATCTCCCCAGTGATCCATCTGGCCTCATCGGAGGCGAGAAATGAGACGATTGGGGCGACGTCCTCCACCTGACCTACACGGCCAAGCGGCGTTTGCTCTTCATTCCAGGTTTGGAAGTCCGAGCCTATTGCGCCTGCGCTATGGCTTCCTTCCGTTTCGATCAGGCCCGGATTGACCGCATTCACGCGAATTCCCCGGGGACCGAGCTCAAGTGAAAGCACACCGGTAATGGCATCAATCGCCCCCTTAGCACCGCTGTAGATGGCACTTTCAGCAATAAAGACTCGGGTGACGAATGAACTGATATTGATGATGCTGCTGCCGTGACCCAGGTGCGGTGCGGCCGCGGCGCTTACTAACAAGGGTCCAAGCACATTGATATCAAATTGCCTGCGGTACAGCGCTTCAGTGCTCTCTTCAATTTTGGCGAACTGGTAAACACCGGCGTTGTTCACCACGATGTCGAGCCGCCCGAAAAGAGCAATGCTGGTATTAATTAGTGCCTCGACCTCAGTCTGACTGGTGACATCCGCTGCGACTGCCACAGCCTCACCCTTGGTGGCTTTAATATCGACAACAACCTTTTCAGCAGCGTCTCTATCTGAGACGTAATTGACGATAACCCTGGCGCCATCAGCTGCCAGCTGACGGGCTATACCTGCTCCGATACCTTTTGAACCTCCGGTAACCAGAGCAACTTTGTCTTTTAATTTATGCATAATCTCAGCTTCCTGTTCGTGTCACCTGAGGCGACGAATTAAAGAAGCCATGGTGATGCCTGCAAAGTTGTTTGAGAACTGACACTTTTGTATATTGGATGTTCATTTTTGAACGGTGGAATCGAAGCATGGATTGGGGGGATGTTCAGGTATTGCTTGCGGTCATGCGTAACGGCTCTTTCGGGAAAGCAGCCCTGAGTCTGGGCGTAAGTCATCCTACAGTAGGACGCCGTATCAAGGCGCTTGAGGATGAAGCGCAGCAGGCGCTGTTTCGCCGGACAACGGAGGGATTGGTGCTGACAGATGCCGGAGACGGGATCATGAAGCTAGCAGAAGCGATGGAAAATTCCGCGCTTGCCATGGAACGTCGTCTGGCAGGCAATCACGATCGCCTTGAAGGAATACTGAGAATATCATCAGCAGAATGGTTCACTAACTATGTGCTGGCCCCCGTGCTGAGTGAATTGACACGTCGTCATCCGGCGATTGTGCCGGAAATTATTGCAGGTTACCGCCTGCTCGATCTGTCGCGCCGTGATGCCGACATCGCGTTTCGCATCGTACCTTTTACCGATCCGAATATTGTTCAGCGCCGTTTGATGCGTGTGCCCTACGCACTTTATGGCACGCCACAGAATGCACAGGCACTGCTCACAGCCCCCTCTTCGGTGGGGCTGATCCTGATGAATACTGGGCAGTCACACTTTCCTGACGTCTCATGGCTTCTTGATCATTTCCCGCAGTCAAAACCTGCCTTTAAAAGCACAAGCCGTGCGGTTCAGGCGCAGATGTGTCTGCGGGGGATGGGCGTAGCCGTGCTGCCACGGCCTTTGGGTGATGCCACCACCGGGCTGCAGCGTATTGAAATGCCTGACATTCCGCCTTCAAGAGACATCTGGGTCGGCTACCATCAGGATCTTCGTCATATGGATCGCTTGCGCGCATTGCTGGATATCGCAGATAGTATGCTGGCTTCACAACAGGAATAGCCTGACGTGGCGGGGCATCCTGGTGAAACCAGCGTGCAAAAGCGCTTCAGGTATGTTTGTGCGTTTCCTCACGAACACTCATCTGAGCAAAGACATGGGCTAACTTACGACGAATTGATAATAATCAAAATGTCGACCAGATGGATTATCCTACATGCCGGGTTATCAAGTTCGCCCTAAGCCGCCCATTAAATACTAACAGTCGCACCATTTTTCTGAACACTCAGCAGGCAGCTTTGTCTTTACGCCCATTCTTAATGGTCAGCGTGATGGCTGAAATCAGGAAATAGAGAACACCAAAAGCGGCGTAGGGTGCAACCGTGGTGACATCCAGAGCAGCATTACTACTCGCCTGTTTAAACATAAACACACCCGCCAACGCAGATTGCGCTCCACTCAAGACCATAGCCCATTGTCCATTTGAATTTTTCCAGCGACGGATGGAAGCAGAAAGCTGCAGTACACCAGAAAAAATCGCCCATATTCCAAAGACTTTAATGGTTGTATTCATGCTGACAGAAAGAGCCCAGATAATAGCTGCTGCGACCACCAGACTAACAATAAAGTTGAATTTTTGGGGTGGGTTTAGTGCTAAGCCCCCTGACTGTCTTGCATCAAGATAATTGGCGAATGCGTCCCATGTAGGATACAAAACAAGCAGAATGCCACCAACTGTGGGATTATGTTTGCCAATGAATAGCGCAAGTGCAATCCAGATAATTGAACCCGCAGCACGGATGTAATAATAAGATTGAAGCCATTGATTTTGAATGTAGGTAGATGTAGCGAAATTGGATTTCATGATGATTCTCCGAAATAGGTTGGACTTCACAGAATATTCCAGACGAATGATGGCCGAATTAGAGTCGGCAATTATTCAGTCGCAGGATTAAGAAAATGTGTAAAACTTATAACAACCAACTTTTAAGGAAAAACAGAGCGTATAAAAATGGTTGTTCGATAAAAAAGACGACACTGTGTCAAAAAATTAATCTTAATTTTTTATACAGTCTTGGATTAACGATATAGGTTTAGGTCGCAAGCATTCTGGCGGTAACCTGTTCTGTCTAACCTACGCAGTCTGCGTATACGCAAGGGCTGCTTTATGTAACCTGACACAGAGATCTGGACTAAATCAGGAAAAACTCCGATAAAAAAGTAGGTTAAAGGCGCCATCACAGCAACCGGGATCGTTTGCTGACATTCATATTTGAAATCGGTATTTAGTGAATAATTGCAGGAATCCCTGCGTACTTCAGGATGTTTTTTGTTCATTATCACACACGAACCAGAAACGGATTCAGGAACATATTCCGTCTTAATGACGTCAGCTATCTCCCTGCAAAAACCGCCAGTTACGCTACGTTGTCTAAGGTGTTCACAATACTGTTTTCCTGAAAAAGAAACTGACCTGAATGGCTGTAATAACATCTTCCTGCTAGCGAGTAGTTGAGCAACCAGCGAGTCGATGTCTGCCAGGTGAGGTGGCATACTGATCGATTGCTTTAATACGGCTGGCTCATTCAATCCAGAATTCCCGGAAAGTTTGAGCTGAGTCTGTAAAAAGGGCTGAAAACCTGACGCAGTGGTAACAGAAGATCGGGAATTCATTCTTTCGATGTTTAATGCTGCCAGGCCCGGCATTGAATGCAAAGCACGGATAGTGTTCATTAATAATTTCTCCATCAAAGTAAAGTCACATTGAAATAGCCTCAATTAAAGTCCTCGCTGGCTATATCACTTCCTCCAAATCATGCTTACGTCGGTACGAACAAACACTGCGCCATAAACCTACTAGAAGGTAGGTTGAATTACTACAATGCCACGTGCAGTTATTCTTTCTATCACCCGGATATTTCATTCAACGTCACGAAATAGTCACGAATTCCAGTCAAATATCTAACCGACATAAAGGCTGCTCATCAACTATTTCAGCCCGAGTAGCCGAACACGTGAAGAGTTCGGCTAGTAACGTTTTATTGTCTGAGTTACTTCAGCTGGTTTTCGTTAATCTTTTAATCACTGGCTCGACAATTTGCTGAAATACATCAGCGTTATTAAAGGCACGCGAAGATATAATTGCACCATGCACCGTAGCCATTAGCGATTTGGCCTCTATGGCTGCACTTTCCCGCAGAATAAAAACGCCATTTTTTTCACCTCTGCTCAGTACATCAGTGAGCCAGTTAGTGAGATCGTTGAAATGCCCACTGACTTCCTTAGCCACTTCTTTAGGTAAAATCGTTAATTCAACAGCCAGCATCACGCAAATGCAGAAAGGAGAATTGTTCTCACGTATGCAGGTCGCCCAGAAATTCACGTAGCTGTTAATTTCACCTAATGCATCACCGGAGAAATGCTGGCTGGTTGCCGCCATTCCTGCTTGTGCCTGCTGTCGATAATCACTCACGACTGCCTGAACCAGATCCGCTTTGCCAGGGAAATGGTGGTGAATACTCGACTTACGAATCTGCACCCGCTCGGCTAAATCAGCATAACTGAAGCTGTTATAACCGCCCGCTGTCAGCAGAATTCTGGTGTGGTGCATAATCTCTTCGGCTTTCTGTGAACGTTCTGTACTCATGCTTGCTCCAGCAGCAACGGTAAAATAACTGCAAATCGATAAACGGCCACGAACCTACTCAGCGTCAGTCGGATTGTCAAGCGCACCGCGCGTCAAGCGTTTGCGTTTATAGGCACCCGCCATACTGCTAAATACGCCGTCGCGCAGAATCAAAACGTGGTACAAAGCTGCGGCAAGATGCAACATAACAGTGATGAAAAGCGCCATTGCTACCAGGCTGTGAAGTGGACGTAAAATGGCATAAGCGTTGTTGCTGATCGGAACAATGGGCGGCAGCACAACATGACCCAGTGTGACGGGATACCCCGCCGCCGACAGCATCGCCCAACCGATCAGGGGCTGAGCCAGCATCATGGCATACAGTGCCCAATGAGACAGATGCGCTAAGAATTTCTGCCAGGCAGGCAGCGTGGCTGGAAGTGCTGGCTTAGCAGTGCTGAATCTCAGCCAAAGCCGCACAATGACCAGCATTAAAATCATCAAACCCAGCGGCTTATGAATCGCAACCAGCAGGCCGTGCAATGATGAAACCGTGGACACCATTGCGACACCAATAAATAACATGGCCATAATAGCCGCAGCCATCACCCAGTGAAGTACGCGCAGTGCCGGGTGAAAAGTGTTGTTATGTTTCATCAGTGGGCTCCGGCCTGTTCATGAGTGCGTGCATTATAGGATTTAGCGTAAGCGGATGAGCGGGCATTAAGAAGCGGGTCATCCGAAGCCGTAATACCCTCAGGTAAAATCAGCGGGTCATAGTTAATGTCGTTACAAACGCCCTGCTGTTGTGCCGTTGTCTTATTAATTGTCAGCGTTCCGGCATTGATCACCTGACGATCGGCAGGCCAGCCAATCGATGCGTCATTGCCTTTATCACCAGAGCCCGCCACTGTAACCATCAGATCCCATTTCTGGGGCCCGTTCGCTAGCCGCTGCTGTAAATCACGCTGCAAGAAATTGGCGTCGTTTTTCTCATTTTCATCCATCGCCTGATAATCAGCGTGCGGCACCATACTCCAGCGCACCAGGTGGGAATGGCCCTCTTTATCAATGAAATTAAAGGCATTCAAACTGTTAAATTGATCGCGGACCCAGCTGGAAGAGGGAACATATTGCTTTGCCCAGGCAAAGAAAGGTTTGATCTCTGGATGCTGTCGTACAAAAGCCTGCATTCTGGCTGGATCAGGTTTACCGGTTTTTGCATCTGGTAGCGTGGCGGTTTGCAGGTCATAGAAGCCCTGCACGCTTTGTACCGGAAAAAAAGGCATTGCATTCATGCCTGTGCGCCACTGTTCACCATTTTTCTGATAGAAAGCCAGCGCCATACTGCGTATAGGCACTGCATAATCAGGCGCATTGGGATTTCCGCCTGCGATAGCTAAACGGCCCACCACAGGCGTAACGCCTGAGGCAAACAGTGCCGCACGTGACAAGGCGCTGGCGTTACCGTTGGCAGAAAAATCCCCCAGTATACAGACGCCCTTTGCATGATTACGGCGATAACCCGGGTGATTGCCATTAGGTTTTTCTAAGGCAGTAATCAGCTTATTCGATGTCAGCCTGCCAGTATCCAGCCACCCGCCCGCCCACACGAACAAGGCGATCACCAGTAATGGGATCACAATTATTATCGCCAGGCGCACTATTTTATGACCGACAGAAAGAAAAGGTTTATTCATGAAAACACTCAACATTGCAGAATTTAGTTCACTGTTCATCCGGCGTAATCATTAAGATTTTGCTTTTAATAACTGGATGACATTCAGAAGTCATGTAAGACGCTCGATAAATCTACTAGTAGGTAGGCTGCACTGTCAAACAATTATTCCTCCTTTTATAAGTTGCTGTCCCCTCCATGTCATACCGGCTTGTTCACATTCTGGAGTGCCCCCGTTCCCGCAAACAATTGCAGTCCTTACGATGAGGGCTCAGCTCCTCGCTCATAGCAGACCTCAAGACATTGCAAACTGGCGCCTCTTTTGCCACGGTTGTGGCAATCAGAAGGCAGGCAAGCCTGCCTTATTTTCACTTTAATGGGATTCAACAGCCTGCGGAGTGACAACGTCGCGTGACCGCAGCGTGATACGTACCGGCGCAGATTTATACGATGGCGTACCGCTCTCCTTGTCGATGTAATCCAGCGGGATCAGGACGTTAGCCTCCGGATAATAGGCTCCAATCGATCCTTGTGAAATGGCATAGCGAATCACCGTCATGGATTCCAGACGCATACGGTATCCCGGCACTGCTGACTCCAGATCCACAACATCCCCGTGCTCAAGCCCCAGACGTTCCAGATCAAAGTCACACATAAACAGGACGTCACGGCGGCCAAATACTCCGCGGTAGCGATCATCCATGGCGTAAATCGTCGTGTTGTATTGATCGTGACTGCGAAGCGTAATCAGACGTAGCACGTCGTCGCCCGGCACCGTCAAGTCTTCATGCGTGCCTTGATAAAGCGAAAACATCGCTTTACCGCTCGGGGTCGGCCAGATGCGATCCCGCGGCGGCAGTGGCATCTGAAAACCACCGGGTTGGCGAATACGGGCATTGTAATCATCGAATCCGGGTATGGTTTTTTCGATCAGGTCGCGGATGAGATCGTAATCGGCTATCAACTCATTCCAGTTAACCCGCGTTCTCGGCAGAGCCGCGCTGGCCATCCCGGCAACAATGGCCGGTTCAGAACGCAGCAGCGGCGACGCTGGCTTCAACTTTCCGGAAGAGGCGTGCACCATCGACATGGAATCTTCAACAGTGACCGACTGGCGATTGCCAGACTGCTCATCCAGTTCGGTACGGCCAAGGCACGGCAGCAGTAGTGTCTCTTTCCCGGTCAGAAGATGAGTACGGTTCAACTTGGTCGCGATGTGAACACTGAGTTCAAGTTCACGCATCGCCGGAAAGGTCACGTCTGAATCGGGCAGCGCCACGGCAAAATTTCCTCCGAGGCAAATGAGCGCCTTCGACTGCTTATCGACTATCGCTTTCATCGCCTGCACCGCATCATGACCATGATGCGACGGTGGTGTAAATCCAAACACGTTTTCCAGCTTATTGAGAAAATCGGACGACGGTTTCTCAGTGATCCCCACGGTACGGTTACCCTGCACGTTGGAGTGGCCTCGTAACGGACAAACGCCTGCGCCGGGTTTACCTATATTGCCTCGCATTAGCAGCAGATTGACCAACAGGCGCACATTATCCGTACCGCGGTTGTGCTGTGTAATGCCCATACCATACGTCAGGATAGTGGCATTCGATTTGACGTAAGCTTCAGCGACGCGCCTGAGATCTGCCTGCTTCAGGCCAGAGTCTTGCTCGATTAATGCCCAGGATGTGGCTTCGATGTCCGCCGCGAAGCGCTCAAACCCTTCTGTATGCTCGCGGATAAAGGCATGATCCAGTGCCGTACCGGTTTCAGCCTCAATCGCCAGCACCGCTTTGGCGATACCCTTAAGCGCAGCCGAATCGCCACCGGCACGGACCAAATAATACGTTGACGCGATATCGGTTGAGCTGTTGGTCGCCATCTCCATGACATTCTGCGGGTCGGCAAAACGCTCAAGCGCGCGTTCGCGCAGCGGATTAAACACGATAATCGGTACGTCACGGCGCGCCAGCTCGTGCAGCGTTCCCATCATGCGAGGATGATTGGTCCCTGGGTTATGACCCATTGAGAGAATAAGCTCTGCACTATCGAAATCGTCCAGAGATACGGTGCCCTTACCGATCCCAATCGACTGAGGCAAACCTACGCTGGTTGCCTCGTGGCACATATTTGAACAATCAGGAAAATTGTTAGTGCCATACTCCCGGGCAAAAAGCTGAAACAAATAGGCCGCCTCGTTTGATGCGCGACCGGAGGTATAGAACTCAACCTCATCTGGCGGCAGTGCAGCTAACTTATTGGCAATACGCGTAAAAGCCTCTTCCCAGCTCACTTCGATGAAGGTGTCGCTTGCTGCATCATAGCGCAGCGGCGTGGTTAACCTGCCGTATCCCTCCAGCTCATAATCGGAACGCTGTAGCAGCGACGTGATAGTGTTTTCGGCAAGAAATGCCGGCGTAACGCGCTTGGTGGTCGCTTCCCATGTGACCGCCTTAGCGCCATTTTCACAGAACTGGAAGGTTGAGCCATGATCCTTATCCGGCCAGGCACATCCGGGGCAATCAAACCCATCGGGCTGATTAGTGCGCATCAGCGTAGGCGGCGCTTTTAAGGTATCCATTTGGTTTTTAACAGCTATTGCGGTTGCCTTAAGTGCTCCCCAGCCGCCTGCCGGGCCATCATAGGGGTGTACACCTGGTACTGTGCGATGATTTTTTTTGCTCATACAAACTCGGCTCACGTGAATGTAATTTATGATGCTGCAGCCCCTGCGGAGGTTGCTTAACGTAACAGCGATATGTGCAGGTGTTACCTGAGCCTGAATATCCCTTCATCCACTGGTGTTATGGATAGTTTGAAGGTAGCAAAAAAAAACAGATCTCCCGCGCTGGTTATCAATTGGTTACTTTTTAAATTCATTCCTTTATCTGGCTAGCCAAGAGCAACGACCGGAATTTCAATTTATCTACTCAGTGGAAGTGTATTGCCGCTTAGGGAAGGCGTGCCTGAATGATTATTCTGGAACATAAAGAGTGTCCCGTCGGGAAAGCAGCCATTTGTACTTTCTTTAACGAAATAATTATCTAATGACGATACATTTATTTCATCGTGCAAACGTTTTACTTTTTCCAGCTAACTGTCACAATAAAAAAGCTACATAAATAGCGCGCTATTATAAAGCACGCAATATATATAAATGATAAAAATTCTTATTTATAGTGACAACACCGGGGAAAACCTTATGCACACACGCTTTTGTTGGGCAGGTTTACGACGCGCCGCAAGTTATCGCGGGCATGTATAAGCAGCACTTCGCTACCACAAGGTCCGCTCGCCACCCTCACGGGGGTGGTTTACGGTTGACCGGCACTAACGTTTTGGGCGAGAAGTGGGGGTTGTCTCAAGCCACGCGCGCACGCTCTCCAGATCTGGCCCGACTTCGCGCAGGGCCTGACTCAGTCGGTCTTGTGTGGTGCCTAACTTTAGAGTCCAGAACGTGATTTGCCACTGCTCGCGTATCTCTACCTGACTGAGGTCTGCGGGAATACGCCGCTGAATGTATTCACGGTTTTTCATTATTTTTATCCTTTTTGTTTTATGTAGGAACGCCCGGCGTGACGCTTGCCAGCGCAATACATTCCCTATATTGAACAATCATCCTGGATAAAATAGAGGAATATTCCTGCTGTTGAGGTGGGGATAAAAAAGGAGAGTAATCCTGGCGAGGCCAGCGATATATTCTGACATGTGTTAACAATATCTATTTCATTAAACTAAAAAATAATTATTTTCATTTCTTCTTAATAAGCCTCTGATAAATGAGAAAATTAAAACACTGCATCCAGGTCAAGTTAACGTGATGTTTAGAGGCGGGTGAGCGATACACCCAAATTCACTCCATCCCGTATTTAAGGAGTTTTCTTTGAGAAATCAACTTTTAGAGCGGCCCGTGGCCGTACAGCATAATATCCGTGATCTCAGGCTTGCCGCTGGCCTTTCACAACAGAGTGCCGCTGAGCGTTTCGATCTTAGCCTGCGTGTTTGGCAGTCGAAAGAGTCTGCGAAGAATCCAGGGCAGCTCAGCCAGGGCGAATATGAATTGTTATTGTTGCTGGCTGATCAACATCCTTACTTTGCACTGGTGTCGCACCAAAAAAAGTAAGCTGCGTTGTCCGTGTCATTCGATAAAGATCAAGCACTGCGATGGCCTCACGCGTTTTGCACAAAAGAGACTGAGTATCTCATTTCGATGGTCAGGCACTGCATCAATGTCACAGAGTTAGCCGTATCACTGGCTAATCAAACTGAGTAGATGCATCACCGTCCTGGAGGGATTGTTACGCCGCCAGGCAAAGGCGATATCGGTAAACAGGGAGTTATTCTCTATTTCGCAAAACGTAACATGCGGGTTGTTCACACAGCACATGGACTCTGGTACCAACGCGATGCCACAACCTGCTCCGACCATGCCGAGAGACGAGGTGATTTGGGGAGCCTGAATAAATCGTGTTGTGGTGAACCCCGCGCGCAGACAGGTGCTGACGATGAGCTCATACAGGCTGGGAGCGACTTCGCGCGGAAACATAATCAATGTTTCGTTCACCAGCTGTGCTAATGCAATGGTGCCTTGGGAGCTATATGCATGGCCCGCAGGTAGCGCAATCATCATTCTTTCGGTAGCGATGACTTTCAAATTGAACGCTTTGCTGCTTTCACACGGCAAACGAATAAACGCCGCATCAAGCAACCCATCCCGCAGATCCTGCATCAGCAAAGCCATATTCTCTTCCCTGGCAATGAGTTCCATTGCCGGATAACGCGTTCTAAAACGCTGAAGAAGGTCAAACACAGGTGCCCCGAAAGCGACAGAACTTGCAAACCCGAGCGACATCTGTCCGCTTATACCCCGCGCCATACCACGGGCTTTCTCAAGCGCATGGTCGGCCAGCTGCACAATCTCAGTGGCGTCATTTAGGAATGCCCTTCCCGCCTCGGTGAGTTCAACGCCGCGCGTCAGGCGTTTCAGTAATGGTGTCCCAATCTCATGTTCCAGCCGCTGTATTTGCTGGCTCAGCGGTGGCTGAGAAATGCCGAGCATTTCTGCAGCACGAGTGAAATGTAGCGTCTCGGCGACAGCAACAAAATAACGCAGATGGCGAAGTTCCATATCAAAAACGTCTCAAAGTTAACAGGTTTCGCTATTGGATTCGGTAAGCCAAAAAGCCCACCATGATATTAACACGGCTTAACTATTGGTTTGCGAGGTGGCAAATGTGTAAGTTTGTATCTGCCTGTTCATGTGAGGAACAGCTGAAAGAAACCGTCTTTAAACTCCATGATGATTCACCAGAAAAGGTTATCTATCAGACTTCACTGATGAGCGCGCTGCTGAGCGGTGTTTATGACGGATCCACCACGGTGTCCGATCTGTTAAAGAAAGGCGATTTTGGACTGGGTACGTTCAACCAACTGGATGGAGAACTCATTGCCTTCGACAGCAAGGTCTATCAGTTACGCTCCGATGGCAGCGCCAATCCTGCCCAGCCCGAGCAACAAACGCCGTTTGCTGTGATGACTTTTTTCAAACCTGAAAATCGCCACCGCTTTACCGAAACCGCCACGCGAGAAGAGGTTCATCAGGTTATCGACAGCAAAATCACTTCAGATAACCAATTCTGTGCCATGCGTATCAGTGGTCGCTTTCATGCCGTACGGACTCGAACCGTTCCCTGCCAATGTCGCCCTTATCGCTCGATGCCGGAAGTGCTGGGCGATCAGCCAACCTTCGCATTTAAAGAGACGCAGGGTGAACTGATTGGCTTCCGTACGCCGCAGTACATGCAGGGAATCAACGTGGCGGGTTATCACGAGCACTTTATTACGGATGACCGGCAAGGCGGTGGGCACATCCTCGATTATGTGCTGAAGGAAGGAACGCTAACCTTTGGCTCCATTAATAAGCTTGTCATTGATCTTCCCCGGGATACCGAATTTCTTCAGGCAGAGCTCACGCCGCACAATCTTGATGAAGCCATTCGCGCCGTCGAAAGCTAACAATAGGGGGCAATATGAAAACGTTAAAAACCCACACCCACTGGAACAGCGGCGCCGATCTCGTGGTCGCGCAGCTTGAAGCACAAGGCGTAAACCACGTGTTTGGCATCCCCGGAGCCAAAATCGACAAAGTGTTTGATTCATTGGTGGATTCTCCCATTCAACTCATCCCTGTCAGGCATGAGGCAAATGCTGCCTTTATGGCCGCAGCGGTAGGCCGACTTACGGGACATGCCGGTGTTGCACTTGTGACCTCCGGACCAGGCTGCTCGAATCTGGTTACCGGCATGGCAACCGCCACCAGCGAAGGCGATCCGGTGGTGGCTATTGGCGGAGCGGTGAAACGATCGGATAGCGCCAAACAGGTTCACCAGAGCCTGGATACCGTGTCGATGTTTCGTCCTGTAACGAAATATGCTGTTGAGGTCACCGCCCCCTCCGCGCTGACCGAATGTGTCTCTAACGCATTTCGTTATGCAGAAAACGGACGCGGTGGAGGTGCCTTTATCAGCCTGCCGCAGGATATTGTTGATCAGCCGGTTTCCGGCAGCCCTTTGCAAAACAGTGGACACGTTAAGTTGGGCGCGGCCCCCGATGCCCTAATTGAGGCTGTCAGCCAGGAAATCAGCCGGGCAAAAAATCCGGTTATCCTGCTGGGCCTGATGGCCAGCCAACCAGAAAATAGCGCCGCAATCCATGAACTGCTGTCAAAAAGCCAGATCCCCGTGACCAGTACTTACCAGGCTGCAGGCGCAGTCAGACAGGAGCACTTCTCAAGGTTTGCCGGACGGGTTGGATTATTTAACAACCAGGCTGGAGACCGGCTATTACAGCAGGCGGACCTGATCATCACTATCGGTTATAGCCCGGTTGAGTATGAGCCGGCAATGTGGAACAGCGGCAAAGCCATCCTGGTACATATTGATGTGCTACCGGCTGATACGGATAACCGCTACCAGCCCGATGCAGAACTGGTAGGCGACATTGCGCAGACCGTATGCAAGATTGCCGCCCGTATCCTCTCACCATTAACGCTAAGTCACGCTGCGGCCGCTGTACTGGAAGACCGCCAGCAGCAACGGCAATTACTGGCGATGCAAGGTGCCAGCTTAAATCAATTTGCGCTGCATCCCCTGCGCATCGTGCATGCGATGCAAGACATCATTAACTCTGACATCAGCCTTACCGTTGATATGGGAAGCTTTCATATCTGGATAGCGCGCTATCTGTATAGCTTCCGTGCGCGCCAAATCATGATCTCTAATGGTCAACAGACCATGGGTGTCGCCCTACCTTGGGCTATTGGTGCCTGGCTGGTTGATCCTTCACGCAAGGTGGTATCGGTGTCCGGGGACGGCGGATTTTTGCAATCAAGCATGGAACTGGAAACTGCCGTCAGGCTGAAGGCCAATATCCTGCACATCATTTGGGTTGATAACGCCTACAACATGGTCGCCATGCAGGAAGAGAAAAAGTATCAGCGAGTTTCAGGCGTCAGTTTCGGTCCGGTGGATTTTAAAGCCTATGCCGAAGCCTTTGGCGCAGCCGGCTTCTCCGTTAACAGTGCGGCAGAACTTGAGCCAACATTGCGCAAAGCAATGGATGTCAGCGGCCCCGCTGTGGTCGCAATTCCGGTCGACTACAGCGATAACCCGCTACTGATGAGTCAGTTACACCTGAGTCAAATTCTCTAATTGAAAGGATATGATTATGAAAAACAGAGTCGCATTTGTAACCGGCGCCGGACAGGGCATTGGCGCAGCCATTGCCTTACGCCTGGCAAAAGACGGCTTTTCCGTAGCCATCGCGGATTTCAATCTTGAAACGGCGCAGCATGTCGCTGATGAGATTGTCACATCAGGAGGAAAGGCTATCGCGCTGCAGGTTGATGTCACCCAACGCGATAACGTTTTTCACGCCGTTGAAGAAGCGCGCCATGCGCTGGGTGATTTCAACGTCATTGTGAACAACGCCGGTATTGCGCCATCAACACCGATTACCGATATCACCGAGGAGATTGTTGATAAGGTTTATAACGTCAACGTTAAGGGTGTGATTTGGGGAATGCAGGCGGCGATTAGCGCTTTTTCCGCGGAAAATCACGGTGGCAAAATCATTAATGCCTGCTCTCAGGCAGGACATGTTGGCAATCCGGAGCTGGCAGTTTATAGCTCCAGCAAATTTGCCGTTCGCGGGCTGACGCAGACAGCGGCTAAAGATCTTGCGTCTAAAGGCATTACGGTCAATGCCTTCTGTCCGGGTATTGTTAAAACCCCCATGTGGGAATCGATCGACAGGCAAATTTCACAAGCGGCGGGTAAACCGGTTGGCTTTGGGACGCAGGAATTTGCAAAACGTATTACTTTGGGCCGGCTATCTGAACCGGAAGATGTGGCCGCATGCGTCGCATTTCTGGCGGGACCGGATTCCGACTACATGACCGGCCAATCGCTACTGATCGACGGCGGAATGGTATTCAACTGATTCGCGGATCGTGCTTACCCATACTGCCGTGTGGGTAAGCTATTAATCATGCACTTTTGCCCGCATATATCGGGTTTCGCCCACAGTGGACATATATTCGCCAAAGGCACTTCTGTGCCAAAAGCGGAAGTTAAAGCACTAATGAGTATTTGATATTGAATGCCTAAATCATGCAGGATACTTACACATTAACTATGAAAATAATTATGCCGCGCTGACAGTAACGCCTAAAACGTAAATATTCTGGAGCGCTGCTTCGTCTTGGGCATCGGTGAACCTTACCCACTGTACAAACGTGTATTTTGATAATGTTTTCTCGTGCCAGGATAAAAATGTCACCTTCTCTGCTTAAGAACATACGTCTTCAGAAAGTAAAGGCGGCCACAACAACTTTGGCCACCTTTATTCAACACCAGCACTCAATGAAAATATGGTGTAATAACAGAGACTATTAGGCCAATAGCAAAAACCATAAACACACTACCACCAGTCTTATTTAGATATGAAAAGGCTTTACCAGTGGCCAGTTTTTTCTTCACTGAACTAGCCGAAGCACCATATATGAAGTGGATAATAACCACCAACACACAAAAAATCATAGAAAGAATACAGAACTGGCTGATAAAAGGCTTTTCAGCGTTTATAAACTGAGGGAATAGCGCCATGAAAAACACGATGGGTTTTGGATTAAGCAAAGAAACAAAAAAACCCTGACGAAACCTTGATGATTTTGATGGAAGAATTAAAATACTCTCACTTCCAGATTCACTCATTTTTTTTGGAGTAGAACGAAACAGCTTAACGCCCAGATAGGCAAGATAAGCAGCACCTACAATTTTGACCACAATCAACGCAAACTGAGAAGTTGTTATAATTATTCCCAAGCTGCTAGCTGCAATAATAGAAATCACACCCATACCTGCTGCCACACCAATAATTCCAGCTAAGGCACTACGTAAACTGTAATTAAGTGTATTCGTTAACGTGAGCAATACACCCGGTCCCGGGCTCGCTATGGTTAAGCTGGCAATTAAGATGTAAAGGTAAATCTGAGACATAAACTTGCCCTGCATAAATGGGGGGCATCCCCCCCGCGGTTAATCGATTAGATTGAAAGATCTCTGTATTCCTGCCCGGCAAATAGAGCGCTGTCAACAAGGCGATCGCCCTCATTCTTAGCTACTTCCAAGTGGAATTTTGTTGGACCTGCATACTTAAAGTAATTTCTTGGGATTTCCAAATCGCTGGCTCGTTTGGCATCATATGTGCTTTCAGAGCAGAAGAAACGCATAACAAACGCTGCACGGATATCTACCTCTCCTTCGCCAAGCATTATGCTTCGATGGATAACGTATTTGTCAAAAATAAGCGCATCTCCTACTTCAAATTCATCCTCTACTCCAAAGTGATTAAGAATAGCCATCTGTGCGTTATCGTTAAGAGGACCATCACGCCACTGAACGAAATCGTCTGTAGTAGGATTCTCATTCGCGTCAATTTTTTGCTGCAGCATACTGAACACGGAGGGATCTATATGACTGTAAAGATAGTCACCGTTTACGCGATTTTTTGGTACGTAAGCCATACCCCCACGTTGCCCTTTTGGATTAATATTAACTAAAGGAGCCCAGATCGTGCATCCAAAATCTTCAGCATGATGGTAGCCAAAACTCTGTGTACCGATATGCCATGGAAAGCCTTTATTTTTGAGCTTTTCAAGCTCAAAAGATAATGCTTGTGCATAAAACATATTCCTTCCAGTCAGGTCTTTCATTGCCTTCTTAAATGCTGGATCTTTCAACAGACCAATCACTACCTCATCGCCATCGTACATGTCAAAAGCTAATCGACTGAACCCGGTCTGATACTTATCAGTAGGTTTATCAATGTACTGACCAATAGTTGACTTGATATAACTAACAAACTCTGGAGAATAAAAACCTTTTAACAAAAGGAAACCTTTCTCTTGAAAATCAGAAATTTGATCTTTCGTTAAGCTGAACTTTTTATTAATCACTTCACTACTCCATTTTTAAAGCCCATTAGGGCAAGAACAACCATTAGGTTGAGATAAAACTTTTCCCTTTGATGATTAATTTGTAATATTCAGCAGCGCATCATAATAATCAGCTCGCGCATCTAAATAAATTGAAGCTCCGAGCATAACAGCTTTCTTATTTTTTATTTTTTATTTTGTTACCTAATAATGGAATGAGTTCTTCTTGAATCCACCCATCTGAATAATCAATATTATTTTTTATTTTTTCATAAATCATCAGAATTTTTTTTATTTTTTATTCCAAGCCGTAGTGCTCCTTGCATTACCTTTTCAATCAAAAGCGGCATTGTTAATTTTTGCGCAGCGATGATGCCGACTAATTGATAAAAATACTCTTCATAATCGGCCTCAATGAAAAGCACGTCTTGAGGACAATCACAACCAATGCCAATATCGTCACTGCTGTTTAGGTAGGATTTAACATCTCGCATTTCTAGCAAGGTAATCAATGCGTTGTGGTACATCTCTCCAGAATTGAGCCAGAGTTTTTTCAACGCGTAGTATTTTTCATGATTTCCATATATGTGCAATCCAGAATGTAAATTGAATTCATCAATACAAATCGATGCTTCAAGTAGTCTATCAAAAATCTGTAAATTTATGGATTTTTTGACTTTCAAAAACAACATATGATTAGAGGCTTTATGCCTTAGGCATAAGCTAATAAGAGTATGAGGGAAGTTATTTAAATTATTATCGCCATTCACATTCTTAATGCGCTTTAATTTTAACCAGCTTTCACCAGAGGTGGATTTGGATCTAGCCCCACCCTCACAAACATGTAATAAAAGTGAAGGGTTTAGTGCCAAGAAAGAGATAATTGATATCCATTTTTGTCGTAGATTCATTCCATAAATGCTCAATTTGCAACCAGATATTTACATTGCATTTACTTTAACTGCATTGAATTTACATGTCACTAAACTTATAAGTGCATGATATTTGTATAAATAACATCGAATTTGACTTACAACGCTTAAAAAACACACTGTTTTCGGGGCTTTTGAATTCCGCTAACATATAAATCTCTACCCGAGGCAATCAATTCAGTTAAATTAACCAAATTGGTTATAAATCAATCTAAATTAAATCCAATCATAAAATATATATATCTTTTTCCGATCATAGCTCTGTGACTAATTTACGACAATATTCCACTATGTCATTATTAATACGCAAATAGAAATGCAGTGAAACCAATCAGTATGAAAGAAGAGTTAGTTATGAAAAGAATAAAATTATTAACAATGTTTATCTTTATTTTTTAAACCACCCATCAAAATACTTATGATGGATTGAATTTAAGTCTGTACAGACCATCTGGATAAAATAGAACCAAATCAATTAATCATCTAAATCCATCTAACCAGACAGCTGTGATCATGCCGTCAGGCTAAAGTCACATCCATTAACGGTTAGTCGAGGTTTACCAGCATCGCTGATTTGTTCACTTTAGTTGCGAGGCTGACTCGATAGCACAGACAGGAGTTCTACACATCAATATGTGCGGAAACTTATTCACAAAAGCAAAGAAATTTTTATCAACATTGCAAAGTGAACAATCAGATCTTAAACCCCTAGCCCCGCCCTAAACGTGAAGTAACATCCGCTGCTCGCTCAAAGAGGACATTGGTCTGGCGTCGTCCGCTCTTTTCACTAAGAGGGCTTTGCAAACATCACGGTTTTAATTAAAGGATAACAGCTAATAATATGTGGGTCTCATTGGCTGCGTTCCATCAATTCAAGCGTCTGACCATCAGGACTTTGTAAATATATTACTCTGGTACCCTGCATGGGTCCTGACGACACTGTTTGAGGTTTACCCGGCGTCTTCCAACCGTAGTCCGATACTTTGCCTAAGAGCGTATCAAGATCCTCAACCATAAAAGCAAGGTGAGCGTAGCCTGGGATATAGGGCGCTGAAGGTTCTTCTGGCTGCTCAATGTTATTGTATTGAAGTAATTCAATTCGAATATCAGCCAGTTCAAGCAAAGCCATTCGTACATCAGCTCCCCTTGCACCTGTAACCTCATCGATTATAGGCCCAGACATTTTTCCTTCACGTAATAATTTACCGCCAAGAATCTGAGTCCAGAATAATAATGAGTCTTCAATATTTTTAACTGAAAAACCAACGTGATTGACACTTAAGATCATGTGATTACCTACTGAGTTTTGAAAGTCCATTAGCCAACTATATAAAAAGAATGCTTTATTTCTACACCATAAATGCGCGAACGTTTTACAAGCCTGCATCTTTTATCGATAAATTGCGAATATCCTCTTTTCGCTCGAAGCTGTCTCTAATTTCCAATCGCAAAGAAGGGCTGCGGCAATTCAGTGAAGCACTATTATGTTAGAAGAGAGCATACGGTAGGATCACTTGAGGATAAGCAGAATGCTTCTGGAAAAGCTCAGGTTGCTTTAAGTTCGGAGGAAGGACAGTGAACTCTGGTTTTTCACCAGGGAACGCCAGCAGTAGATGGTGCTTAGGTTCAAGATGCGGTGTTATGTTTGATGTGACAGAACTATCTAAGCCGTCATCATTTTGACGTCCGCTTTTGGCTGTATTATCAGCCGAAAATCTCATCCTAACCAGCTACTGATAACGGCATTTCGCCGTTAAGAGATGCGCTTTCATGCAGCAAGCCTCAACGCAACTGCACCTAAACAATGCATTCGGCAAAAAGCTGATCGGCACTTTTCACAACTGTCCTCCTTTTTAAAACCACATGAATATCTATGATCGGCCACACATTTTACAATCTGTTTACCTGACAGCGGCAAAAATCTGTGCAAAGTAGTGTCCAGCGGCAAACGAGATTTATGCCCTGGCACGTCAATTGCTTTAGCTAACCGATGTCAGCCGCAGCAACCTGACAACCTGTGCGCGTTATTAAATCCATCAAATTGATTTAATAAAACACCCTCTTTTTGCATCAAGGCGGAAAACACCATGAAAATCCGATTCAACCCAGTCATAAAAGGATGTTTTGCAGCGGTGCTGTTAGCCAGCGTAGGCAGCGCGGCAGCGGCAACCACGTTGAATGCATTGTTTATGACGCAGGCGGCGTATAGCGAAAATGATATCCGCGCCATGACGCAGGCGTTTCAGAAAACGCACCCAGAGGTGCAGGTTAATCTTGAGTTTGTGCCGTATGAAGCGCTGCATGACAAAATTGTTGCGGCGCGTGGCGCGGGCGGTAACGGCTACGATGTGGTGCTGTTCGATGCCATCTGGCCGGCAGAATTCACTAAGTTCGATCTGTTGCAGGACGTCAGCAGCCGCATCAGCGCTGATGAAAAAGGGCAGATTTTCCCCGGCGCAATGAACACCGTTGAGTTCAAAGGCAAAACCCTCGGCATGCCGTGGATCCTCGATACCAAATATCTCTATTACAACAAAGCGATGCTGGAAAAAGCCGGTATCACCACCCCGCCGCAAACCTGGCAGCAGGTGATGGATGATGCGCGCATCATCAAGCAGAAAAACATCGTGAAATATCCGCTGGTGTGGAGCTGGTCGCAGGCGGAAGCGCTGGTGTGCGATTACACCACGCTGGTATCAGGTTTCGGTGGCAAGTTCTATAACAACGACAAACTCGATTTCTCCTCCCCGGCCTCGCTGCAAGCGGTGAAGCTGATGAAAAGCTCGCTGGATGAAGGCTTGAGCAATCCGGCTTCACGCGAATATCTGGAAGAGGATGTGCGTAAAGCCTTCTCCAATGGCGATGCAGCTTTCGCGCTCAACTGGACCTACATGTACAACATGGCCAACGATCCTAAACAAAGTAAGGTCGCCGGCCAGGTGGGCATCGTTCCCGCGCCAGGCGATGCGCCGGGCAAATTCGGTGCGGTAAACGGTTCGATGGGCCTTGGCATCACTAAAGGCAGCACGCATGCGGATCAGGCATGGCAATACATTCGCTACATGACTTCACAGCCGGTACAGAACCAATACGCCACGCTGAGTCTGCCGATCTGGAAAAGCTCGTATCAGGATCCGGCGGTGCTGAAAAACCAGGAAAGCCTGATCGCGGCGGCGGATAAGTCGCTTAACGTGATGCTGTCGCGTCCGGAAACGGCTGACTATTCGCGTCTCTCCAACACGCTGCAGCAGCAGTTGCAGCAGGTGCTGGTGGGCAGCGCAACGCCAGATGCCGCGCTGCAAGCGGTAGATAAGAGTGCGGCGCGTCTGCGCTAAGGGGCAACAATGCTGAGTTTGCGTCAACGCGAACAATGGCAGGCATGGGTGCTGCTGGCACCCATGTTGTTGGTGATGATGTTGCTCACCGCATGGCCGCTGTTACGCACCATCTGGCTGAGTTTCACCGATGCCGCCCTGATCGGCAGCGGTGAAGCGCCGGGCTGGATTGGCTTTGAAAATTATCTGTTCGCCATCACCGATGCGGATTTCCGCAGTTCGCTATGGCGCACGCTCTATTTCACCGTGGTGTCGGTGGCAATTGAAGGCGTGATCGGCGTGCTGGTAGCGCTGTTGCTGAACCAGAAATTCGCCGGTCGCAACGTGCTGCGCGTGCTGGTGATTTTGCCGTGGGCGCTGCCGACCATCGTTAACGCCATGATGTGGCGTCTGAATTTCAACCCGGATTACGGCAGCATCAACGCCCTGCTGACGCAGTTAGGGATCATTGATGGCTATCGCAGCTGGCTGGGTTCGCCGGATTCGGCGCTCAACGCGGTGATGTTCGCCGATATCTGGAAAAACTATCCGCTGGTGACCTTACTGGTGCTGGCGGCGCTGCAATCGATCCCCGACGATCTGTTTGAAGCCGCACGATTGGATGGCGCATCGGCGTGGCGGCGTTTTCGTGCTATCACCTTCCCGGCGATTGTTGGCCCGCTCAGCGTGGCGCTGGTGCTGCGCACCATCGACGCTTTCAAAATCTTCGACATCATCTACGTAATGACGCGCGGCGGTCCGGTCGATAGCACCAAAACCCTGAGTTTTTACGTGTATCAGGAGTCGTTTAGCTACCTGCGGGCCGGCAGCGGCGCGGCCTACGCGATGTTGATGACCTTACTGTGCGCGGTGCTGATCACGCTTTACATGTTGTTACTGTGGCGCCAGCGCTGCAAAGGAAGCGCTTATGAAGGTTAAATTGCGCCATGTCGGTAAATACGCCGCCGCGCTGCTGGTGGCGTTCTCGGTGTTAGCGCCGATGGGCTGGCTGTTTTTGATGAGCGTCAGCGCCGCCAGCGATCTCACCCGCGTACCGCTGGAGTGGCTGCCGCGCCAGTGGGATTTCACCCGCTATGGCAAGCTGCTGTCGCTGGAGCCTGGCCAGCCGGGCGTGCTGTTTCTGCATGCACTCGGCAACAGCCTTTTAGTCGCCACCAGCGCGACAATCATCTGCTTACTGCTGGCCATTCCAGCGGCGTTCAGCTTCTCGCGCTACCGCGGGCGCGACGGCTGGCTATTCGCCTCACTTGCCATCTATATGGTGCCGCCGGTGGCATTCGTGTTGCCGCTCTACTTCCTGTTGCAGCAGTTCGATCTGCTCAACACGCGGCCCGGATTGATCATCGTTTACTGCTCGCTGATTCTGCCGTTCCTTACCTGGATGCTGAAAAACCAGTTCGATACGCTGCCGCAGGATATTGAGCAGGCGGCGCGGCTCGACGGCCTGCGCGTCTGGCAAGTGCTGTTACGCATTACGCTGCCGCTGGCGAAGCCGGTGTTGGGGGCCGCCGCACTGTTTGGCTGGCTGCTGGCGTGGGACGAATTTTTCTATGCGCTGCTGTTTACCAGCAATATCGCCGCACAAACCTTACCGGTCACCATTGCCGGATTTACCGCCGGACGCGCCACCGATGATGGCTTAATCGCTGCCGTTGGCATTCTGGCGTCGGTGCCACCGCTGTTTATTGCCATCTGGCTGCAGAAGACGCTGGTTAGCGGCCTTGCCAGTGGCGGGAGCAAAGGATGATGGAGCAGAAACTCACCGCCACGCTGTATGTGGTAGGCAACATTAATGTCGATTTGATCATGGGAACGCTGGATAACTGGCCGCAGCGCGGTACTGAAGTGATGCTGAATCACAGCGAACTGCGTCCTGGCGGCTCGGCGGGCAACTGCGCGCTGGCGCTGGAAGCGATGCAGGTGCGCCATCGCGCGGTCGCCAATCAGGGCAATGATGGCCTGAGCGCCTGGCTGGCGAGTCATTTTCCGCACAGCGCTGCGCACTGGACGCGCTACAGCTGCGAAACCTCGCTTACCGTTGGCGTGACGCATTCGGATCACGAACGCTCTTTCCTGAGTAATCTCGGCCATATCGTGCAACTCACCGCGCAGGATGTGCTGGATCAACTGCCGGCTACCGCGTCTGACGGCGATATCGTGCTGCTGTGCGGCACCTTTTTGTGTCTGCATCTGTATGACGATTATCCGGCGCTGCTCGCCGAGTTACAGCAGCGCGGCTTTGTCACCGCCGTCGATACCGGCTGGCCGCCGCAGGGCTGGACAAACGAAGTGCGTCAGCAGATCACGCATTGGCTGCCGCTGTGCGACTGGCTGCTGCTCAATGAAGTGGAAACGCTGGGATTGGCGGCGTCAGACGACTTGCCCGCCAGCGCGCAAATGCTGGCGCAACAGCTGAGCGGACGCGGCGGCTGCGTGGTGAAATGCGGCCCGCAGGGCGCGCGCTGCTGGCAGGCAGATAACTCAGTAAGTCAGCCTGCGCGTCCGGTCACGGTGGTGGATACCATCGGCGCGGGCGACAGTTTCAACGCCGGATTTCTCACCGCCCTGCTGCATCAGCAAGATCTCACCACGGCTTTGCAATGGGGGATTTCGGTGGCGTCACTGGCTATTAGCACCTTGCCGCGTCGTTATCCCGACTGGCATCAACTGCAACTTTCCCAGGAGTTTTAAATTATGGCCAGTGTTGAACTCGTAAAAGTGGCCAAACGCTACGCAAAACAGTCGGTGCTGCATCCGCTCGATCTCACCATTCCTGACGGCAGTTTTACCGTGCTGGTTGGCCCATCCGGCTGCGGAAAATCGACGCTGTTGCGCTTGCTGGCCGGGTTGGAGAGCTTGTCGGATGGCGCGATCCTGATGGACAAAGTGCAAATCAACGACCGCGATCCAGCCGATCGCGATATCGCCATGGTGTTTCAGAGCTATGCGCTCTATCCGCACTTAACCGTGGCGGAGAATCTGGCGTTCCACATGCAGGTGAAGAGGGTGAAGCGCGAGGAGCAGCACACTAAAATTGCGCGCATCGCCGGAATTCTTGGCATCGATAAGCTGCTGCAACGCTATCCGCGTGCACTGTCAGGCGGACAGCGTCAACGCGTGGCGATGGGCCGCGCGATGGTGCGAAATCCCAAAGTGTTCCTGTTCGATGAGCCGCTGTCGAACCTCGATGCGCAGCTGCGTATGGAGCTACGCGCCGAGATCAAATCGCTGCATCAGCGTTTCAAAACCACCATGGTTTATGTGACGCACGATCAGGTTGAGGCGATGACGCTGGCCGATCAAATTGTGGTGATGAAGGATGGCCGCATCGTGCAGCAAGGCGCGCCGCTGGCGATTTACGACCGTCCGGCGGATACCTTTGTCGCACGCTTTATCGGCTCACCGCCGATGAACCTGTTACCGGCACAGCTGATCGCCCGCGATGGCGTGCCCGGCGTGCAGTGCCAGGATCTGTGGCAGCCGTTGCCCGCGCGTTGGCAAGCGGCGGCGCGCGAACGTGCTGGCGCAGCCGTGACGCTAGGCGTGCGCCCGCACGATCTGCTGGAAGCCAGCAGCAACGCCGCAGCATTGGTGAAAGTGGTGGAGATCACCGGCGAATCCACATTGTTGCATCTCGAATGGCACGGTCAGCCGTTGCATATGCAGATCGCAGGCCGTCATGCGGCTGTCAGCGGCGAGAGCATTATGCTGGGCTTTAACCCCGAGAAAATTCATCTGTTTGATGCCGAGACGGGATTAAGGTTGGTTGAGTCGCTTTAAGTCGGTGCTCAGGCCAGAAAAGGCCCTTAAGATTGTCATTGCTGTTTAGGGGGCGCATGAGCATCCTATTCGCCCAATCGTTAGTTTCCGTATTGGAGTGCGTACATTGCGCTGAATAGGATGTTCTCGTGAGCTGTCAGAAAGATTTTTTTTAATCACTGAAACCGGTAACATAGGCTCCCTATGACCATTCTTGCCGCATCGTTTCCTCTTTTAAATTTTTCAATGTGGCCTTTTCATATGTACGGGTATTGTTATGCGGTTTCTGAAAACGATTAATAGAAATAAAAACAACCTGTTTAGGAAAATAAAAAAAGCAGCGTTATTGTGTCTTATCCGGACTATACGCACCCGAGATGCTTTTGCACCAGTTAATGCACGTAAGATATTGATCCTTCGCCTCGATGATAAAATTGGGGACATGGTCGTGACGACTGGGACTGCATTTAAACTCGCAGAAAAAGGTTACAGAGTCTCAGTGCTCACTGGTCCGGTATGCGGGCAACTGCTTCATAACTGCGACTATTTTGATCAGGTTATTCAATATAAAAATCGGATGTCACTTGACCTGTTACACGCTCAGAAATTTGATGTTGTCATCGATTTTGACGATGTTCAGGATTATGAACGTCTGAAGTTGGCATGGCTGATGAGACGCAGCAACCATGTAGGCTTTAATAAAAATCTTCCAGGTATTTATAATGCATCCATCCCTTATCTTGATGCCGAGAAGCATATCACTGAACGCCATAAGCGGGTGCTGGCACTGTTCGATATCCACGAAACCCCATTTCATTATCAACTCGGGCGCTGTGTTAAAGAACAAAACAGAGTCAAGAATGCCCTTCGAATTACAGATAGCGATATTGTCGTTTCTGTGAATCCTTTCTCTGGCGCCACGGATAAAGATTTCTCCGAAGAACAGGTCATCTCTCTCATCTACTTTATTCACTCGATTAATCCGGAGATAAAAGTTGTGGTAATCGGGCAGAGCAACAAAGTACGTTCATTCAGTGCGCATGGTGCTTTAATTGTGTCAGAAAGTACCATAAATACCGCAGTTGAAATTGTCCGCATCTCTGACGCGGTAGTGAGTACGGATACTTCCATCGTCCACATTGCTAACGCGCTAAATCGTCCACTAGTGGCACTTTATAATAAGAGGAAGCTCAAGGATACCGGCTTGATCGGCTATAAAACCTGGGCACCAAATTATCCTCAGGGTAATCAGATAGTGATTGAAAATGATTACATTAGTCATTGTTCAATCAACACAATTTTTCCGGCAGTTGAGACTGCAATCCGGGCAGCAAGTATGCTTAAGCTCCCGTAAACACTTTCATCATCTCTAATGAAAAAAAGCCACCCAACATTGGGTGGCGAAATATAGTTAATCACATGCATAACAACGATATTGGCGAACACTCATTCCTTAAGCATTTCACGACTACTATTTTACCCTACTGGCTATTTTATTCTGTCTTCACCGTTTAAAGATAATGTAAAACTCCTCTCAACCTTTAACGGATTAAATACATCTACCAGGTTTTTCCGATATTAAACTGGAACTGCTCCGACTTATCGCCCTCATATTTTTTAATCGGCAATGCATACGAAAACACCAGCGGACCCAGCGGCGACTGCCATTGCAAGGCCACGCCGCTCGACACGCGAATCTGGCTGGGATCGCCGTAATCAGGAATTCCCGCCGCTTTGGTGGCTGCGGTATTCTGCCAGCCGGTATCCCATACGGTGCCGGCATCAACAAACAATGAAGTGCGCAGCGCATCGGCATAGCGCTCGCTGATAAACGGCGTAGGGACAATCAGCTCCGCGCTCACTACCGCCATCGCATTACCGCCCACCGCATCATCCGATTTCTCCACCGGGCAAGCACCGTAACTGCTTTCGCTGCCGCTGCAGCGGTAATAGGCGGCTTTTGGCCCGATGGTGTTGGAGGAGAATCCGCGTACCGAACTGGAGCCGCCGGCATAGAAGTTATCGTAGAACGGTACTTCTTTGCCGCCTAAACCGTCGGCGTAACCGGCTTTACTGCGGCCCATTAGCACCCAGCGATGGTCGCTGCTCAGCGGCAAGTAGCCGTTCGCGGTCAGCGTGCTTTTGTAATAACTGTTGGTGGAACCTGGAATGGTCACTTTGGTGTTGAAACCGGCGCTCACGCCCGAGGTAGGGAAGAAGCCGCGATCCAGCGAGTTGTAGCTCCAGCCAATGTTCCAGAAGAAATCGTTGGCAGTAAATTTGTCCGCCACGGTGGCATCGTCATCGTCGTCATTGCTGGTGATGACTTTTGGATGAATGCCCTGCGAACCCAGATAGCGCCACATTGCTACCTGCGGTGCCATATTGCTTACGCGGTTATAGACGTAATCCAGACCACTGTTCACGCTGCTGTTTTCGCCGATTGGGAAGCTTAACGTGCTACTCGCGCCGAAGCTTTTCAGCGTGTATTCGGAAAGATCGTTATCTTCCGCGCTGTAATCGTTGTAGAACAGTTTGCCGCCAAGACTCACGCCATCCACGGTGAAATAGGGATCGGTAGCGGCGATTTCGACATAGGTTTGATAGCTGTTTTTCGTGCCGCTGAAACTCACAGTATTGCCGGTGCCCATCCAGTTATCTTGGCTAACACCAAGCTGATAACTGATGCCGCTGTCGGTGCCGTAACCCAGTCCAACGTTGAAGGTGCCGGTATTGCGCTCCTTCACTTTGTACACCACGTCCACCTGATCCGGGCTGCCCGGTACGCGCTGCGTATCAACATCTACGCTTTCAAAATAACCGGTACGATTAAGGCGCGCCTTGCCCTGCTCTACCTGATTGCTCGCCAGCCATGCGCCTTCCATCTGGCGCATTTCACGACGCAGCACCGCATCTTTAGAGGTGTCATTGCCCGAGAAACGCACCTGTCGCACCGAGAAGCGCCGCCCGGCATCGACATTCACGTGTAGCTGCACGGTTTTAGCGCTGTCGTCTATTTCCGATTGCGTATTCACCTGCGGGAACGCATAGCCGTAACGACCGAGCAGGCTTTTAATCGCCTCTTCGTTTTGGCTGATTTTTGCCCCGCTGTATAAGCTGCCCGCCGGCATGTGCGCCAGTTTTTCAATTTCGGCGGAATAGCCGGCCATATTTCCGCTCAGCGTTAGGCCGCTAACATGATAAACATCGCCTTCATGAATATTTATCGTGACGTAAATATGCTTTTTATCCGGCGTTAAACTGACTTGTGTGGAATCGAGGTTAAAGCGTGCGTAACCGCGATCGAGATAATAACTGCGCAGCGTCTCTAAATCGCCCGAGAGTTTCTGTTTCTGGTATTTCTGATCGGCGATCAAATTCCACCACGGCACATCGTCGCGCAGCTGGAAATGCGAAATCAGTTCATCAGCGGAAAAAGCGTGGTTGCCAACAATATTGATCTGTTGAATTTTCGCCGACACGCCTTCGGTGAAAATAAACTTCAGATCGACACGGTTGCGCGGCAACGGCGTGACGACCGCTTTGACGCTGGCAGTATATTTCCCGGCGCTGTAATAGAAATCTTCCAGCCCTTTTACCATATCCGATAGCGTGGTGCGGTCCAGCGCTTCACCCACGCGCACGCCCGAGGCATCAAGGTTCTGCTTGAGCTGATCCTCTTTAATCGCTTTGTTACCAGAGAATGAGATGCTGGCAATCGCCGGGCGCTCTTTGACTTTGATCAGCAGCGCATCCCCGTCACGCAGCACCTGCACATCGTCAAAATTGCCGGTGGCGAACAGCGCGCGGATGCTGTTGCGAATATCATCATCATTGACGCGATCGCCAACACGCAGCGGCATATGCAGCAACGCCGCGCCGGGTGCGACGCGCTGAAGCCCAGCAAAGTGAATATCCTTTAGGGTGAAATCATCTGCACCAAAGGCAGTGGTGGTTACCATTAAAAGTAACCCGGTTAACATCTTCTTCATCTGTTGTGAGCCTGCCGTTTTTCCTGTGCCTGATTCAAGCGCCTTGCTTCCGCACCACATAAAAACGGGCTGAACACGCGGTTCAGCCCGTTAACTGCGGCGATATGTTCCGGAAAAAAGACCGCTGAGCCAAAGGTAAATTCAGCGCGCCCCGCGGATTTTCGGTTGTTTTACAATAAGCTGCATCGCTCCTGCCAAAATCCCCGCATAAGAATTACCCTTCTGCCGTTACCGGCTGAAACGTACGGCGATTGAGGCTAGTGAAGATCACCAGCAATGCCATCATCACCAACTCAACGCCGAGCGTACCGGTGATTGCCGCCAGATGATTGCCGTGCGTATAGATCTGCGTGAATACACCGCCCAGCAGCATCGGGCCTAAACCTAACGCCGATTGCTGCACCGTCGACAGCACCGCGCTGCCCGCGCCCGCCTGATGATGCGGCACGCCGCTCATGCCAATGCGGTAGAAGGTGCTGACGATAAACGACTGACCAAAGCCAATCAGCACCGTTGCGGGAATCAGGGTGAAAATACCGACCTGCGGCCAGGCGAGTTGCAGCGTGGCGATCAGGGCCACCAATCCAACCATCTGAATACCGCAGCCCATCAATAAGGCGCCGCGCTTACCTAAACGCTCGACGATGCGCGTGGATTGCATCGCCCCGATAAAATAGGCTACGCCAAGCGCGATAAACGCATTCCCGGATTGAAACGCCGTCAGCCCTAAACCGGCCTGCAGCGTCAGCGCGACGGAAAACATAAAGCCGCTCCAGCAGGAGAAGAACAGCACCGCCAGCGTCAGGCCAAAACGCACGCTCGGCAGACGCAGCAGTGAAGGCGGCAGCAGCGGCGCGCCGTTGGCCGCTTCCAGACGCAGCGAACTCTGGCGCAGACGATGCAGAAACAGCGGGAATAGCACCAGCAGCAAGATGCACGGCCACGACCAATGCAGCAGTGGACCGAGCGCCAGTGCCAGCATCAGGCAACCAATCGCGCCCGCCAGCAGCAAGGTTCCGCTAACATCCACCGGTACGCGCTGCGTGTTCTGCGTCTCCGGCACAAAGCGGCGCGCGGTGATCAGCACAAACAGGCAAATTGGCAGGTTAATCAGGAACACGCTGCGCCAGCCGTAGCCGCCGATATCCGCTTTGATGAGAAATCCGCCCAACACCTGACCGATGATAAAGGCCAGCCCGCCAATGCCGCCGTACAAACCGATGGCGCGCGCATGCGCTCTGCCCTTCAGCGTGATGTGCAGCGTGGCGAGGATTTGCGGCACGATAAAGGCCGCGCCCACGCCTTGCAGCGCGCGGGCAAACATCAACAGGCCAACGCTGTTGGCGATGCCGCATAATAAAGATGCAATACCGAAGATCCCTACTCCGGCAATGAACACGCGACGGCGACCGTAGTTATCGCCGAGGCGACCGCCCATCGCCAGGCAGATGGCAAAGGCAATGCCGTAGACTGCGACGATCAGCGCCAGCTCAATCGCCGTGGCCTGCAGCGTGTGGGCCATCGCGTCTAACGCTACGTTAACGATAGAAAAATCAATCATGGGCAGCAGCTGCCCGGCAAGCAGGACCATCAATCCTGTGCGTTGAAGTTGCGATGTCTGCATCGGTTTTACCTTGTTTTTGCTGTCAGTACGGCATAGCATCACCTAACCATTAAACGGGTACCAGTTCTTGATTATCATGGTATAAATACTACCCGTCTTGTCGAAGGATCTGCTTATGAGCCTGGCATCCGCGCCTGTTACCACCGAACAAAACAACCGCAAATTACTCGGCACCTTTCTGCGCACGCGCCGGGAAAACCTCGATCCTAATCGACTCGGTTTACCTCGCATGCGCCATCGCCGCACGCCGGGTTTACGCCGTGAAGAAGTCGCGCAGTTAGCGGATGTTGGCGTGACCTGGTATACGTGGCTGGAACAGGGACGCGATATCAAAGCCTCGCCGAAAACCCTGACGGCGATCGCTAGCGCGTTGCAGTGCAACGATGTGGAAACGCAGCACCTGTTTTCGCTCGCCGGGCACGCATTGCCCTCGGTGCGCGTGGTGGCCGCCTGCTGCAAAATTGCCGCGCACAATCAGCAGATGCTCGATGCGATCCAGTTACCGGCGATTATTGAGACGCCGCGCTTTGATATTATCGGTTACAACGCCGCGTGGTGTGCCTTGATGGGCGTGGATTTAGCCGAAATCGCGCCAGAAGATCGCAACTGCATCTGGCTGGCCTTCAATCACCCAACCTGGCGCAAAGCGCTGAATGACTGGGATGAAGTGATGCCGCAGATGGTGGCGATGTTTCGCGGGCAGATGGGCGAGCACCTTGGCGATCCGCACTGGGAAAGCTTTCTTGCTCGCTTGCTGAACAGTTCAGATGAGTTTGCTCACACCTGGCAGCGCTATGAATTGGGCCAGGTGGAGAATCGCGTAAAACGTTTTTACCGCGACGAAGTGGGTGAAATGACGCTGCGGCAAAATAACTGGTGGTCGGCGTCACGCAACGGCGATCGCCTGCTGGTGTATGTGCCGGACGATGAAATCAGCGCCGCGGCACTCCAGCAGTTGATCAATCCGTGATGCGTTATGCCTTGCTCGTCAGTGCCGGAATCGGTGTTTGCGGGCGGGCGCCCTTCTGGCTGTTTAACAGAATCTGACCCAATAAGCTGTCTTTATTCACCACGCCATATTTCAGGTTGGTGTCGAGATATTTACGATCAAATCCCGTCAGTTTGGTCAGCGGCGGCAAGACGGCCGGCAGACGATCGACCATCAGCATGCGGCTCAGCTTCACCGGACGCCACTCCACCAGGCTTTGATACAGCAACGCGCTGACTTCGCATTTACGCAGATAGAAGTTGTACAGATTGTTCTCACGCAGCGCCTGCTGCTGCGCGATATACACCACCAAATAATCCGGTGGCGTGATGCCCTGCACAATAGTTTCGTAATTGGGCAGCGCGAGCAAACGACGGAAAAACTCGTCGGCGCCCACTTCAACAATCGGGCGGAAAAAGTGCAGCCAGCGCGCAATAAAGGCATTATTTTTCGGCGCGGCCAGGAACCAGGATTCAATCACCGGATAGGCTTTATCCAGCGTCGAACTGTCGCGATAAAAGGCGATCAAGTCATAACCATCGTCAACATTCACCGCCAACAATTCGTCCATCGTGCGGTTGAGAATGATGGTGGCATCCATCCAGATTCCGCCATAGCGATGCAGCAGTTCCAGCCGGATTACGTCACTTTTATGTGAAGGGCGCATATCCTGATGCACGAAGTGCAGATCGGGCAGATAGTGCTGAATATTCAGGTTATTGATGACGGTTACCTGATAGCCGGGGTTTTCGCGCACGATTTTATCGACAAAAATCTGCACCTCTTCCGGTAGCGTTTCACTTTCCCAGTACATCCAAATCTGACGCGGAATGGCAGCGGGCGCGGTCTGGCGTGCAACTAAATTGATATCCTGCTCTGCGGCAGGATTGTAATCGGGCAGCGTTCTGCGTTTGGTCAGCTTTTTTTCCACCAGTAAACCTAACGAAACCAGATGGGTTTTAAATTTATTCTTTTTCATCGTTTCTCCAGCAGCACAGCCGCCAGTTAACTACATATTGCTGTTAAAAAAGGCACACATCAGCCCTGCACCTAATGCTGCAGAAAGCCGACAAAAGCCCGGAAAATTGGCTCAAAATTATCAAACAGCACTCAGCGCGACAATTTAATAAACCGCTAAAACCTCACTTTAAGAGAATACGTAGAGCGCTGGGTTTGCGGGATCTGGCTTTGTGAAACGTTACGCAAAGCCAAACATCTTAGGTGAACGGTTAAAAATAATACTGGATATATAAACAGTATTGCGTATACTTATTCTACAGCCACAAGGCTGAGTAAGTCTGCAAGAGGTGATAATGATGATGATCTCAACGGAAAGTCTGTCTGCTTTGAATGCATCAATGATGATGAGCAGCCGCGAAATTGCCCATGTCACGGGCATTACGCACGGCGAAGTGAAGCGCCTGGTGAAAAGCCTGGAAACCGCACAGCGTCTTTCCCAGCCTTTGACGGTGAATCTCTATGAGCATCAGGGTGAAGTGCGTCAGGAGTTTCATCTTAACAAGCGCGATTCATTACTTGCCGTTGCCCGGCTTTCGCCTGGCTTCACTGCGGAATTACTCGATCTCTGGCAGCAGCGTGAACAGTTTACCCATCTGCCTGATTTCACCAATCCGGCGGAAGCGGCCCGCGCCTGGGCGGAGCAATTTGAGCAGCGCCGTGCGGCTGAGCAGCAACTTGCGTTGTCGGCCCCTAAGGCTGAATTTTTTGATCGCTTTGTCGAGATCGAAGATTCGCTCGGCTTTCGTCAGCTGTGCAAGATGTTGAAGGTAAAGGAAACTGAATTTCGTGAGTTTTTGTTAGAACGCAACATTATGTATCGCGAAAAAGGCACGCTGGCACCGCAGCAGCACCATATACGGGCGGGATATTTCACCCTGCGCTCCGGACATGGCGAGAATCAGCATGCTTTCTCCCAAGCGCGTTTCACCGCTAAAGGCGTGAAATGGGTGGCCAGTTTATGGGCGGGACATCTGTCAGCGCAGCCGAAAGGTGTGGCTGCATGAAGTGCGCGCAGGTGTCGTAGCGGCGTAATTTATTGCGCGATAAATCGCGCCGCCAGGGAATGTGCGATCAATTAATACTTAGCGTTATATTTACCTGTTGAATTACAGTTTCATCAGCATCTCATGCCACGCCATGCCACCGTGGTCTGACTCAGACGGTTTGACGTACTGATAGCCCCATTTTTTATACAGCTCAAGGTGCTGGGTTTTGCACATCAGATGAATGGTTCGCTTATTCATTCTCTTCATCAGCTCGATAAACTGGCGCATCAGCAGCGACGCATAACCTTTGCCCTGATAAGCGGGATCAAGCACCACCGACATAATCACGGCGTTGGGTGCTGCCGGATCGTGGCCGATTAACTCTTTGAACGCTTCATCCGACATCACCACATCCCACGCACAACCGGCGTTGATAAAACCAATCACCTTGTCGTTGGTTTCCAGACATAAAAATCCCTGTGGATACTGCGCAATGCGGGTAGCAATTTTTTCACGCGTGGCGGCTTCATCCCCTTCGTAAGCCTCAATTTCAATCGCGTAACAGCGATCCACATCTGCCAGCCTGGCTTCTCTAAATACTAACGTTGACACGATTAAACCTCTTAGATTCCTCTATGAACGGCGGTCATTCTAACAGGTTGAATGTGTCTTTGCGCATAAGTGCCCCCCTCAAACGATTAAAGTCGCCATGTAAAGTGATCAAAAAAAATTAACGAAAACATTTATCTGGGTTCTAAACAAAATCTATTGAATTTTTATAACTCTCAGCGTCTTTTTTACGACATTTTTACGGGTTGGTCGGTTAGATTAATTTCATCGACAGCCCTGAAGGATTCGGAGAGGTAGTGCGAGATGAAAAGTATCGAACTCACTAATAGCGGTTTATCCGCGTAACGTCAGCGGTCAACACGCACCGGTCCATTAACGCCTGTGAGCGTAAATCATGAGCGGCATGCTGCAATTTTTACTGCGCCAACCTTCTTTAAATTCTCTGCCAACGATTCATGGGCAGATTAAGCAACGGGTCAAAACTATGTCAGGCTTGATTTTGGTATCACACAATCAAAATAATCACTCAACGCTTTCTAACATTTATGAAAGCATATTGACGCGTCGCGGTGGCATGTGGGTGAAATGGAGTGGCGAGTTTGAATCATTTACCACTGAACATCATCGTGAGCTGAATTTTACTAGCGGCAAAGCATTCGACACGCTGACATTTCGCTTAACCAAAGCAGAATATGAAGAAGGTTATCATCAATATATTCATCAGGGATTGTGGCCGGTATTTCATCAGCGCCCCGACATGGCGCGTTTTTCCACCAGCAGCCAAATCGGTTATATGAAACTGAATGAAACCTATACGCGCGCCATCAGTGAATATGCCATGCCCGATGATGATATTTGGTTGCAGGATTATCACCTGATTCCCAGTATTAAAATGCTGCGCGATGCCGGCCTGATAAATCGTATCGGCTTTTTTTTCCATCAGCCTTTCCCAGCAGGACAATCTTTTGAATCGGTGCCGAACTGGCGCTATCTGGCCGATGCATTATTGTGCGCCGACTTAATTGGCTTTCAGACCACCCAAGACATGAACAATTTCACCGCCTGGATTGAATCCCGCTTCCGTTGCGAGCGTCTAACGCCTTACACGCTGCGTATCCACGGCCGTCAGATTCGCGTAGGCGTATTCCCGGTAGGCATTGATACCGTGGAAACCAGCGCGCTAGCTGAAAGCAACAGCTGCCAGTATATGGAGCAGCAATGTCGCGCAACCTTACCGGAGAATCTGATCCTCAGCGGTGGCCATTTTGACGACAGCACCGGCACGCCCTACCGCATCAGCGCCATAGAAGTTTTACTGCGTCAACACGAGGAGTATCACCACAAGTTTTCCATGGTGCAGCTGGCTTCAGCGGCGTCAGGTTACAGCCATCGCATTAAAGAGTTATCGCGCGATTTGGAAACCCGCTGTGGCGAAATGAACGGCGTGCATGGCGAGCTGAACTGGTATCCGGTGCGTTATTTGAGCAACCATTATTCACATGAAGAACTGTGCGGATTTTACCGTGCAGCGCGTGTGGCGTTGGTCACACCGCTGATAGCCGGGATGAGTTTGATGGCGAAAACCTATGTGGCGGTGCAGGATCACGCTAATCCCGGCGTGCTGATTCTGTCGCAATTTGCCGGCGCCGCCGAACAGATGCAGGGCGCGCTGTTGGTCAATCCCTACGATCCCGATGCCATCGCCGATGCCATTCATACCGCGCTTATCATGCCGCTTTCGGTGCGTCGCGAACGTCACGCCAGCCTGCTAAAAAACCTGCATCTGCATGATTGCCACAAATGGGCCGATAGCTTCATCAACGCGCTGCAGCCGCGAGAACAGGAATGCGATTTAACCCTGAAATCGGGGGCGATAATTTCGAATGGTTTCAGTGGCCGACTGCGTTATTAATCAAAAAGGAATGAGGCCGCCTGCGGGCGGCAATCATCCCCCGTTATTGCGCCGCCGGGAAATTACGCTTGATGGGCGCAAACGCTTCCACGCTTTTCCCCAGCAGACGCTGCGGACGGAAATCGCTCAGCAGCTCACTTGCCGCATCGCCGATCAGCTCTTCAGCCACCAGCTTGCCAATCAATGGCGAAAGGGTGATACCGCTGTGTGTCACCGCCACATACACGCGCTGATGCGCGGTGACATAACCCAGCGCCGGTAAACCATCGGCAGGTCTTGCACGTTGCCCCACAACAATTTGTTCAATCTGCAACTCGCCCGCATCCGCAAACAGCGCGTGATAACGCGCGCGGAATTGCGCGGCGATATCGCTGGTGATTAAGGGTGGCGCAGCAGAATCGGCCAGATGATCCAACTCTAAGGCTTGCAGCAGCAAACGTCCGCCGCCGTCCGGGCGTACGTTAAGTTGCGGAGAGATGAGATTGGCATTGAGCGATAACGGCTGCGGCGCGGTGCGCACCAGGAAACTACAAGCCACCGCGTTCGGTTTGCTGGTATCCAGCAACGCCAGATTGAGTCCCAGTGAATTTAGCAGCTGATTGGCCCAGCGTCCGGTGGCTAACACAATACGATCGCCCTGCCACTGCTCGCCATTTTCCAGCTGCAGCGTAACCCGATCGGCACTTTCACTGATGCTATTGATGCGCTGATGCTGGTACAGCACCGCACCGCGCGCTTTGGCTTCTGACCATAAGCGCGCCAGATAGAGCGCCGGATGCAGCACCGATTCTGTCGGGAAATGCCACACGCTGCCGCTGATGGCCTGCGCCCGCAGCTCCGGAATATCGCGCAGCACATCTGCTGGCGACACTTCACGCGCCGCATAACCTGCTGATTGCAGCGACGTGGCACGCTGCAGCAAACGTTGCTGCGCATCGCCCTCGGCGGCCCACTCCCATGTACCGCCAGTTTCCAGCCAGCGCAATCCGTTCGGCTGCGCTTGCTGCAGTTTGAGGTGCTCTTCCATCGAGAGCGCATTAAGCAGGTGATAACTGCGCGGCTGTTTGCCATTGGAGTTTACCCAGGCAAACGTCGTGCTGCTGGTGCCCGCGCCAATGTGCTGCTGTTCGAAAACGGTGACTTCAACGCCCTGCAACGCTAAGGCGCGCGCCACCGCTAATCCGATAACGCCGCCGCCAATAATTGCAATTTTCTGTGCTGTCATAATGGGCTCCTGAATTAAGTGCCGATATCATAACAGCCTGGCTGAACGAAAATTGCTATCGCTAAATAGGGATTATTACGCAGGATATAAGAATTTCATCTTAATTCGGATGCTTAAATTATACCGATGTCAGAATCTTCCCATCGGCAAAATAGGCCCGTAAATTCTCCAGCACATTATTGGTCATTTGCGCACGCGTTTCGTGAGTTGCGCTGGCAATATGCGGCGTTAACAGCACATTATTTAGTTCACGCAGCGCGGGATTAATTTTTGGCTCATCCGGATACACATCCAGCGCCGCCCCTTTAATGATTCCCTGCTGCAGTGCAGCGATCAGATCGGGTTCATTGATAACTGTGCCACGCGCAATGTTGATCACCACGCCCTCCTGGCCGAGCGCCGCCAGCACCCTCGCGTTGACCAGTTGCACATTCTCTTTGCTGCCCGGCAGTGCCAGCACCAGGAAATCGCTAAAGGCGGCGAGTTGTTCGATCGTATCGCAGCGCTTATAGCTGACGTCTTTCGCCGAACGTGCGGTATACGCCACTTCCATACCAAAGGCTTCGGCACGGCGCGCGATGGCTAAGCCAATCGCGCCCAACCCGGCGATGCCAATTCTTTTTCCGCTGGCGCGGCTGGAGAGTTCGACGCCGTTATTTTCCCATGCCCCGGATTTCGCAAACTGATGGTAAGCGACCAAATTACGCGAGAACGCCAGCGTCATTGTCATTGCCAAATCGGCAACATCGTCAGTCAAAATGTCGCGGGTGATGCTGACCTGAATATCGTTTTCGGCAGTGTATTTCAGGTCAATACGATCGGTGCCGACACCGAATACAGCAATGACTTTACACTCCGGCAGTTGCTCCAGCAGTGCCGTTTCCACCCCGACATCGCCGCGCGTAACAATGGCGTTGATCGCTTTGCCATGCTGCTGGATAAATAGCATTGCGTCATGCTGCTCATATAAACGATGGCAATTGAAATGTTGCGTGAGCTTTTCATCTAACTGCGGCATTAGCGGCTGAATAATCAGCACGGCAGGTTTGGTATTCGTCATTTTATGTTCCATTAGCGGTATTTATTGACCACCAGCCTAACGGAGTTATTTATGTTACGGCGTTGCTGTTACTTTTTTCGCTGATAAGATCACGCATAGTATTATTACGATGTTTACCTGGTGCGTATGAAGGCGCACGCTACAAAGTCAAGGCCCTCGCTGGCAAACTTACCTTACGCAGTCTACGGTTAATCAAAAAGCATAATAATTTCATCAACCATGGATAGCCATTATGACCACCCATGTCGATAGCACAGCGCATCAGACAAGCGAACTGCTTCAGCTGCAGCAAATTTTACAGGCGCATCTCGAACATTTACTGCCTGCAGGACAGCAAAGCGATCGCGTGCGTGCCGCGATGCGTGCCGGTACGCTGGCGCAGGGCAAGCGCATCCGTCCTTTATTACTGATGCTGGCAGCGCGCGATATGGGTTGCGAGCTGACGCAAAATGGCATTCTCGATCTCGCCTGTGCCGTGGAAATGGTGCACGCGGCATCGCTGATTTTGGATGACATCCCGTCAATGGATAACGCGCAGATGCGCCGTGGTCGCCCAACCGTGCATCGCGAGTTTGGTGAAAACGTGGCGATTCTCGCCGCCGTCGCGCTGCTGAGCCGCGCATTTGAAGTGATTGCCATCGCACCCGATTTGCCTGCGGTGCACAAATCTGAAGCGATTGCTGAACTCTCCGCCGCCGTCGGCCTGCAGGGATTAGTGCAAGGGCAGTTTCAGGATCTGCACGACGGCACGCAGAGCCGCAGTCCGGAAGCGATCGCCTTGACCAATGAACTGAAAACCAGCGTGCTGTTTCGCGCCACGCTGCAAATGGCGGCGATTGCCGCTGACGCTTCACCGCAGGTGCGGCAACGTCTTAGCTTCTTTGCTCAGGATCTGGGGCAGGCGTTTCAGCTACTCGACGACCTCGCCGACGGCTGCAAACACACCGGCAAAGATGTGCATCAGGATCAGGGTAAATCCACGCTGGTACAGATGCTCGGGGCTGACGGCGCAGAACGTCGTCTGCGCGATCATCTGCGCAGTGCCGATGCACACCTTGCCTGCGCCTGCCATCGCGGCATTGCCACTCGCCAATACATGCACGCGCTGTTTAATCAACAGCTAGCGATGTTCAACTGAGCGCGGCTAAGCCGTTGGGCCACTTTGCGGTGATCGCGCCGCCGCTTTATAGCCACTTTCACGCGTTGCAGGCGTTAGCACAAACGCTGCTGGCGCGTGGCCATCGCATCACCTTCATCCAGCAAGCCGACGCCCGCACTTTGCTCAGCGACGAACGCATTAATTTCGTTGCAGTAGGCCAGCAAACGCATCCGGCCGGTTCGCTGGCGCCCGTGCTGCATCGGCTGGCTTCGCCGGGCGGCCTGTCGCTGTTTCGCGTAATCAACGATCTCGCCTCCTGCACCGATATGCTGTGCCGAGAACTACCAGCGGTACTGAAATCGTTGAACATTGATGGTGTGATCGCTGATGAAATGGAAGCAGCAGGCGGATTGGTCGCAGAAGCGCTGCATCTGCCGTTTGTTTCGGTGGCCTGCGCCCTACCGGTCAACCGTGAAGCCGGCATTCCGCTGGCGGTGATGCCCTTCCGTTATGCTCAGGATGAAAAAGCGCTGAAACGTTTTCAGGCTAGCAGCGATATCTATGATCGCATCATGCGTCGCCACGGCGACGTCATCCTCAAACACGCGCGGGCGTTCAATTTGACGGAGCGGCGCGGATTGCATCAGTGCCTTTCGCCGCTGGCACAAATCAGCCAGATGGTGCCCGCCTTTGATTTTCCGCGTCAGCAACTGCCGGCCTGCTATCACGCCGTCGGACAACTGCGCGCGCCGCTTGCGGCAGCGCCGCTCAATGCGCCCTGGCCGGCGCTGCGCCAGCCGGTGGTTTACGCCTCGCTGGGTACGCTGCAAGGCCATCGCTTCCGCCTGTTTTTGCATCTGGCACAGGCGTGCCGCCGCCAGCAACTTTCGCTGGTGATCGCTCATTGTGGGGGATTGAACGCCGATCAGGTGCACAAGTTGCAACTGGCTGGTGCAGCGTGGGTGACGGATTTTGTCGATCAACGTGCCGCCCTGCAACACGCGCAGCTTTTTATTACTCATGCCGGATTAAACAGCGCGCTGGAAGCACTGGAATGCGGTACGCCAATGCTGGCGCTGCCAATTGCCTTTGATCAACCCGGCGTGGCAGCGCGCATTGAGTGGCATGGCGTTGGACGGCGCGCATCGCGCTTTAACCGCGTTCATCAACTGGAGCAGCATCTGCAACAATTACTTACCGACAATCGCTACGCGTTACGGATGTCAGCGATACAGGCACAGTTGCAGCGCGCAGGCGGTTGCCAGCGTGCGGCCGACATCGTCGAACAAGCGCTGTGCCAGCAGCAAGTTGTGCTGGCGGAGGCCACCTGATGCGTGCGCACTACGATGTGATTCTGGTCGGTGCCGGACTGGCAAACGGTTTGATTGCGCTGCGTCTGCGCCAACTGCAGCCGCAGCTCAAATGCCTGTTGCTGGAGAGCGACGCACATCCGGCAGGCAATCATACCTGGTCATTTCATCAGAGCGATCTTAGCGCCGATCAGCTGCGCTGGCTGCAGCCGCTGATCACGGCGCGTTGGCCTGGCTATCAGGTGCGTTTTCCCGCGTTGCGCCGCAACCTGGACGGGGATTATTGTTCCATCGCGTCAGGCGATTTTGCCCGGCATCTACTCGCGGCGATGGGTGAGGATCTGTGGACAAATGCTGCCGTTAAACAGGTAAAACCCACACAGGTGACGCTGGCGGATGGGCGTGAACTTGATGCGCAGGTGGTGATTGATGGCCGCGGCCTGCAGCCAACGCCGCATCTGCAGCTGGGTTATCAGGTGTTTCTTGGACAAGAGTGGCAGCTGGCGCAGCCGCACGGCCTGCAGCAGCCGATCCTGATGGATGCCACCGTCGATCAGCAAGCGGGCTATCGTTTTGTTTACACGCTGCCGCTCAGCGCCGATCGGTTACTGATTGAAGATACGCATTACGTTAATCAACCTACGCTGGCGGAGAACTCCGCTCGTCAGCACATCGCTGACTATGCCAAACAGCAAGGTTGGCGGCCTGGCACGCTGCTGCGTGAAGAGCATGGCATATTACCGATTACCCTGAGCGGCGATATTGATCGATTCTGGCAACAGCAGCGCGGCCAGCCATGCAGCGGCCTGCGCGCCGGACTGTTTCACGCGACAACCGGTTATTCTTTACCGTCCGCCGTGGCGCTGGCGGAGTTGATAGCCACGCTGTTGCCCACCGATGCCCGCACGCTCAGTCAACACATCGAACGCTTTGCCCGTCAGCAGTGGCGCGAGCAGCGATTTTTCCGCCTGCTGAACCGCATGCTGTTTTTGGCCGGTAAGCCGCAGCAGCGCTGGCGTGTAATGCAACGTTTTTACCGGCTCAATGCCGGGTTAATTAGCCGCTTTTACGCCGGACAACTTCGTCTGCATGATAAAGCGCGGATTCTGTGCGGCAAGCCGCCGGTGCCCATCGGTGAAGCGCTGCACGCGCTGTTGAATTCTGTCGAACCAGGGAAGAAAAAATGAAACGCACTTATGTGATTGGCGCAGGCTTTGGCGGCCTGGCGCTGGCGATTCGCCTGCAAGCGGCGGGCATACCAACCACCTTACTCGAGCAGCGCGACAAGCCGGGCGGACGCGCCTATGTGTTTGAAGATAGCGGCTTTACCTTTGATGCCGGACCTACGGTGATCACCGATCCCAGCGCCATCGAAGAGTTGTTCACGCTGGCGGGAAAATCGCTAAGCGATTACGTCGAGCTGATGCCGGTCACGCCCTTCTATCGCCTGTGTTGGGAAGATGGCAAACAGCTCGACTACGACAACAATCAGCCGCTGCTGGAGCAGCAGATCGCTACCTTCAATCCACAGGATGTCGCCGGTTATCGTCAGTTCCTCGCCTATTCGCGCGAGGTATTCAAAGAGGGTTATCTGAAACTCGGCACGGTGCCGTTTCTGCAGGTGCGTGACATGCTGCGTGTTGCACCGCAGCTTGGACGTTTGCAGGCGTGGCGCAGCGTCTACAGCATGGTGGCGAAATTTATTCAGGACGACCACCTGCGGCAGGCGTTTTCCTTCCACTCATTGCTGGTGGGCGGTAATCCTTTTGCAACGTCATCAATCTATACCTTAATTCATGCGCTGGAACGTGAATGGGGCGTATGGTTTCCGCGCGGCGGCACCGGCGCGCTGGTGAAGGGCATGGCGCGACTGTTTGAGGATCTGGGTGGCGAGCTGTTACTGAATGCCGAAGTGAGCAAGCTGGAAACCAATGAAAATCGTATTAGCGGCGTCCAGTTAAAGGATGGACGACGCTTCGATGCCGCAGCCGTAGCCTCCAATGCCGACGTGGTGCATACCTACGACAAACTGCTGCGCCATCATCCTCTAGCAATGAAACGTGCGACATCGCTGAAGCGTAAGCGCATGAGCAACTCGCTGTTTGTGCTCTATTTTGGCCTCAATCAGCCGCATGAACAGCTCGCGCATCACACCGTCTGTTTTGGTCCGCGCTATCGCGAATTGATTGATGAGATTTTTAATAGCAGCCAACTGGCAGAGGATTTTTCACTCTACCTGCACGCGCCCTGCAGCAGCGATCCGTCGCTGGCACCACCCGGCTGCGGCAGCTTTTATGTGTTAGCGCCGGTGCCGCATCTCGGCACCGCTGACATCGACTGGCAACAGGAAGGACCGCGCTTGCGCGATCGAATTTTTGCTTATCTGGAGCAGCACTACATGCCGGGATTACGTCAGCAATTAGTAACACACAGAATGTTTACGCCGTTTGATTTTCGCGACACGCTGCATGCCCATCACGGCTCGGCGTTTTCGCTGGAGCCAATTTTGACGCAAAGCGCCTGGTTCCGACCGCATAACCGCGATGCCGATATCAGCAATCTCTATCTGGTGGGTGCGGGTACGCATCCAGGCGCGGGCGTGCCCGGCGTAATTGGTTCCGCCAAGGCCACCGCTCAGCTGATGCTGGAGGATCGCACTGAATGAATCGACAGCCTTTACTCGAGCAAGTGACACAAACCATGGCGGTAGGCTCGAAGAGTTTCGCCACCGCCGCCAGGCTGTTTGATGCACCGACACGCCGCAGCACTCTGATGCTGTATGCATGGTGTCGTCATTGTGACGATGTGATTGATGGGCAAACGCTGGGCGAAGGCGGCACGCAGCATGCGGTCGAAGATGCACAGGCACGCATGCAGCATCTGCAGATTGAAACCCGCCGCGCCTACAGCGGCGCGCACATGGATGAACCGGCGTTTAGGGCGTTTCAGGAAGTGGCGCTTATTCATCAACTGCCGCAACAGCTGGCGTTTGATCATCTGGAAGGCTTCGCCATGGATGCGCGCGACGAACACTATACGAGTTTCGACGACACGCTGCGTTACTGCTATCACGTCGCGGGCGTAGTCGGTTTGATGATGGCGCGCGTAATGGGCGTGCGCGACGAAGCGGTGCTCGATCACGCCTGCGATTTAGGGCTGGCGTTCCAGCTTACTAACATTGCGCGCGATATCGTCGAAGATGCCGAAAATGGTCGCTGCTATCTGCCGCAAGCCTGGCTCGATCAGGCGGGATTAAGCGCCGATACGCTGACAGCACCGCAACATCGTGCGGCGCTGGCCACGCTGGCTGCGCGTTTAGTGACGGAAGCGGAACCCTATTATCACTCGGCGCGGTTCGGCTTGCCGGGTTTGCCGCTGCGCTCGGCGTGGGCCATCGCGACGGCACGCGGTGTTTATCGCGAAATCGGGGTGAAAGTTCAGCACGCCGGTGTTCACGCCTGGGATTCACGACAGCGCACCAGCCGCGGCGAAAAACTGGCGCTGCTGGTGAAAGGGGCCGGCCTGGCGATCACTTCGCGTGTGGCTCGTCCGGCGCCACGTCCGGCTGGTCTGTGGCAGCGTCCTCGTTGATTTTTCTCCCGTGGCGCTGACGCAGCGTGGCTTGCAGCTTATTGAGCGGTGGCGCGTAGAGGAAACCAAACGACACGCAGCCTTCACGCCCGCGCACTGCATGATGCATGCGGTGCGCCATGTATAAGCGCTTGAGATAGCCTTTGCGCGGGATATAGCGAAACGGCCAGCGTTGATGCACCAGGCCATCGTGCACCATGAAGTAGAGCGCGCCGTAGGTCGTCATCCCGGCACCAATCCACTGCAGCGGCCACATGCCTTGCACGCCGACATAGATCAGCACGATCGCCAGCACCGCAAACACCACCGCATACAGATCGTTAAGTTCAAACTTGCCGCTGTGCGGTTCGTGGTGCGACAAATGCCAGCCCCAACCCCAACCGTGCATGATGTATTTATGCGACAGCGCCGCGACGATTTCCATCACCACCACGGTTGCCAGCAAGATAAGCACGTTCCATAACCAGATCATTGTTCGTCCATTTGTGGAAAAGGGAAATACTAAAGGTGGACGCGGATGAGCGATGGCGCAAGGTTTACCATGTTTAGAAATTTTAAAAGTCCACAACACGTTAGAAAGCTGCATTGCAGAAAGCTCAGATTTCACCCATACTCACCACACTGATTTATACACGTGTTAACTACACGGGGGATTTATGCCTTCTACAGCCGTAAGACAAAAAAAAACTGTCAGCGTGACACTTGAACCTGCATTACTCGAGCAGGCTAGAGAAGCAGGGCTCAATTTATCCGCCATCCTATCTAAAGCTTTACATTATGAAATTCGCACAACCGAAGCGGAAAGATGGAAGCGTGAAAACAGTGAAGGTTTGCAGGAACTCAATCGCATAACCGAAGAACACGGTTTATTGTCGGATGAATACAGGACGTTTTAGACATGCAATATTTTATTTATCGCAATACCAATAGGAACAGCGAGTACCCTTATCTGGTAGACGTTCAAAGTGAGATTATCGGCGAACTGGCGTCACGAATCGTTATCCCGCTCTACCCTCTAAACCAGTTTAAAAAAAAGCAAGTTGAACGACTTAATCCGGTAATCAAGGTTGAAGGCGAGGAATTTCTGGTCATGACTCACGAAATGGCCAGTGTGCGCGTGTCGCTTCTAGGCGATCAGGTGATGGATGCACGTGTGTATCGCCAGCGGATTAAAGACTCGGTTGATTTTGTCTTTGATGGGTTTTGATACTTTACATCCTAAAAGCCCCTCGTTAGTATTGCCCTCCTTTCAGCAGTTAATCGCCGCTGCGTAAGCGTTAACGTCAACCAACGCACCATAAGCAGACTCGCTCTGCCTCATTGCTATGGTGCGAAAATATGACCCATACCGTTTTATCTGCGAATCCTGCTCTGCGTCGTTCTGGTTTTTTCCTGTTCTTACTGCTGCTGACAGCGGCCAACTTGCGCACGCCTATTACCGCGGTTGGCCCGGTGCTGGAAAACATCCGTCTGACGTTTGGCTTGAGCGCCAGTGCGGCGGGCGTGATCAACTTCTTGCCGCTGTTGATGTTCGCTACCTTAGCGCCACCCGCAGCATGGTTCGGCAACCGTTTTGGTCTTGAGCGCAGTTTATGGGGCGCATTGCTGCTCATCACACTGGGATCGATTCTGCGTATCAGCGGCAGTGAAAATGCGTTGTGGGTGGGAACGATCATCCTGAGCTCGGGGATTGCGGCGGCCAACGTGCTGCTGCCGCCGCTGATTAAGCGTGATTTCACTGAACACACCGCGCGATATGTTGGCTTGTACGCGATGACCATGGCGATCACCGCCAGCATTGCATCGGGCGTGGTGGTGCCGCTGGCTGAGCTGAGTCGCGCGGGTTGGCGACTCTCATTAGCGGTGTGGCTGATTCCGGCGATTATCGCGCTGTTGGCCTGGCTACCGTACCTGAAAAAACCAGCGTCTCAGACCAAAAACAGCGCCAACGGCACATCAACGCGCTCACCGTGGCGCGCGGCCTTAGGCTGGCAGGTTTCGCTGTTTATGGCCTGCCAGTCGCTGGTGTTTTACACCTTGATCGGCTGGTTTACGCCTTTTGCGCAAGACAGCGGTATTAGCCAGCTGGAAGCGGGTGGCATGCTGTTTGTCTATCAGATTGTGGCCATCGTTTCGAACCTGGCTTGCATGAGCGCACTGAAAAAAATGCACGACCAGCGGACGATCGGTTTTCTCGCATCGCTATCGATTTTTATCGCCGTCGCGGGACTGTTAGTGGCACCGCAATACGCGCTGCTGTGGCTGATTCTGGCGGGACTGGGCGCCGGTGCATCAATGGTGATTTGCCTGTCGCTGTTTAATCTGCGCACCCATGATCATTTGCAGGCGTCGAAATTGTCGGGCATGGCACAGTGCGTCGGTTACGGATTAGCGGCGCTGGGCCCGCTCTGTTTTGGCCTGCTGCATGATGTCAGCGGCAACTGGCAGTGGCCGCTGATGCTGCTGTTGGTGATTGCGGGGTTGCAGATGATTGTGGCTACGCTGGCTGGGCGTGCGCGGGTTATTTAACCTGGAAATCATCCAGCGTGATGCGGGTCAGGGGATCTTGCTGAGTGGCGCTTAGCAGTGAATCAAGCAGACCCGGGAAACGGGCATCGAGATCGTCGCGCCGCAACGACAGCAGATTTTCACGTCCAGAGGGTTTCTGCCAGATAATGCCGCCTTCGCGCAGCACACGCCAGTGATGGGTCAACGTGGATTTGGAGACGCCTTTCAGCAGCGATCCGCAAGTATGTTCGCCGCCGTCCGCCAGAATGCTGATTACCGTCATGCGCATCGGATTGCCCAACGCCGCCAGCACATTTTCCAGCCTGATTTCGTCGCGCTGTGGATGGTTTTCCAGCATGGCGTGCCTCTTAATAGTGGGTGAACCACGAATTATCAGGCAGGCAAGGCTCGATGTACAGAACACGGCGAGCGGTTGCCCGCCGTGAATTTGACATTACTGGCTAAGGGTTTGCTTAAGTGCCGCAATCGAGGAGGTTACGCCCGCTTCCACCGACATGGTGAGATCTTCCATTTCCAGCGATACCCAGTCGTTGTAGCCCATCATGCGTACCACCGAGAAGAACTCTTTCCACCACTGCAGATCCTGGCCGCAACCAACGGCAACATAGTTCCAGGCGCGATTGGCGACATCTTCCACCGGTTTGGTTTCCAACAGACCGTTGATATCCACCAGCCCGCGCTCCAGACGCACATCTTTGCCGTGACAGTGATGAATCGCCGGGCCGAGTGCGCGCGCTGCCGCAATCGGGTCCGCGCCCATCCACAGCAGATGGCTGGGATCGAGGTTAAGTCCCACCATCTCACCCACCGCGTCGCGCAGGCGGAACAAGGTTTCCGGATTCCACACCAACATCGAACTGAAGTTCTCCAGCGCGAATTTCTCCACGCCGCTCTCTTTAGCGCGCTGCACCAGCCCTTGCCAGTAAGGGATCGCCACTTCATTCCACTGATAATCGAGGCAGTTTTTCAGCGTCGGCGGCCAGCTTACGGTGTAAGTGATCCAGTTTGGAATGGTGTCGTGCGGGCTGGCGGGCGGCAAGCCGCTCATCATGACGATTTTCTTCACCCCCAGTTCTCCGGCCAGCGCCAGCGCGTTTTCCGTATCGCGCTTATGTTTGTTACCTAATTCGCCTGGATCGAGCGGATTACCCGACACATTCAGCGCTGCAATCGACATGCCGCGGCTCTCCAGCGCCTGCAACAACTGTTGACGCTGCGTGGCGCTGCCAAGCAACGCTTCGGTACGCAGATGCGGCGCTGGTGACCAGCCGCCGGTCGTCATCTCAACGCCGTAAACACCCAGCTCCAGCAACTTATCCAGCATCTGTTCAAACGGCAGATGACCCAGGCTATCGGTACAAAACGAAAGTTTCATGGCAATCCTTATTCGTAGTTAACCCAGCTCGCGCCGTTGTCCGCAGAACGCACGCAGTTTTCGATCCAGCGCACACCTTCAATTCCGGCGTTGATATCGGGATAGATCAGGTTATCGAGCGTGGTTTGGTCGCCCTGTTGAGTGGCGTGGATGGCGATAGCAAATTTCAGATAGATATTGGCCCAGGATTCCGCCAGACCTTCAGTGTGCAGCGCGCCCAAACGTTCATCGGCCAGGGCGCTTTCATGCAGGTACGGCATGCCGTGATGCATAATCTGATTCGGCTGGCCCTGCACTTCATATTTCAGCTCGCCTGGGTTGTAGTCGCTCCACTCCAGGCTGGCGCGCGAACCAATCACGCGAATACTTTGGCTGTCCATCGAACCGGCATTAATCGATGAGGCCCACATGCGCCCTACCGCGCCGTTGTCGTAATGCATCAGCACCATGGCGTTATCTTCCAACGGCGCGCGCGACGGAATGAAGCTTTGGCGATCGCATAGCAGCGATTTCACTTTCAGTTCTGGCAACACCAGCTGGGAGATGTAGAAGGTGTGCGTCGAGATATCGCCGAGCACAAAAGACGGACCGGCAATCTTCGGATCGACGCGCCATTTTTGCGCTTCGCTAAATTTGTCGGCGCTGTCATTAGCGCTAAAGCCGTGGGTGTATTGCAGCTCCACCATGCGCACATCACCAATTTCGCCGTTGGCGATCATCGCCCGCATCTGCATCAGCAGCGGATGGCCGGAGAAACCGTAGGTCACGCCAACGATCAGCCCTTTTTCCGCCGCTAATGCTTTAATTTCCAGCGCTTCGGCGGTAGTGAAGAACAGCGGCTTTTCACAAATGACGTGAATACCGGCATTCAATGCCGCTTTGGTGATCTCAAAATGAGTGCCGTTTGGCGTGGCGATGGACACCACTTCAACGCCATCTTCACGCTTCGCCTCTTCAGCCAGCAGCTGCTGATAAGTGGCGTAGCAGCGATCCGCATCGAGCCCTAAGTTGACACCGAAATCGCGGCCACGCTCGGCATCGATATCAAAGGCGCTGGCCACCATCTGATACGCTGTGTTATCACGCAGCGCACCGCAACGGTGTTTATAACCCACCTGGCTGAGACGGCCGCCACCGATCATGGCCCAGCGCAGTGGGCGTGGAATACTCTTTTCACCGATGAGCATAACAACTCCTGTTTATTTTGCACTCGGGTGCAAAATGGTTGAGGTAAGAGGTCAGAGATTAATTTTTAGCTGTTTTACTATTTTGCTACCGGGTGCAAAATAAGCTGCACACGACAGGTAAAAACGAGATTTGCTTGGTAGTGGTGAGCAAAATGTCAGCTAAGACGACTTTTTAGTCAATCTGGCAAAGTGCAAATCAGCGAAATCGATCACAAAAAGTTAATGAAATGCACCCGATTGCAAAAAACGTTGCAATCGGGTGCAAAGATCAAACATAATCGCAACATCTTAAAAACAGAGTTATTTGTCGCGCTTTACGCTAATTGCGTGCGCTTAGGTGTTTATTTTCCGTTGGGTTTCACGTTCAATGCTGGGGTCTCCGCTTTTTCCCCTATGCAGGTGCTATGAGTAAACCAACCGCAAAATCTCACAAAGCCACCGCCAGCGATGTGGCAAGACTGGCTGGCGTCTCGAAATGGACGGTATCGCGTGCCTTTACGCCCGGCGCGTCAATTTCCGAGAAAGCGCGCGAACGCGTAATCGCGATTGCCACCGAGCTGGGTTATCGCCCTAACCTGCTGGCCCGCAGCCTGTCGCAGAAGAAGACACAGATTATTGGCGTGGTGATCGACGAGCTGAAAAATCCGCACTCGATGCTGATGCTCGACACCGTCACCCGCCAGCTACAGCAGCGCGGCTACATGGCGCTGCTGCTGAATATTGGTAGCGGTGAAAACTACCGCGCGGTGCTGTCGCTGGCCGATCAGCTGCAGGTCGATGGCATGCTGTTTCTCGGCACGGTGTTGAGTGATGAGCTGGTCGCCGTGGCGCGTGAAATGCACCACATTCCGCTGGTGCAGGTGTGCCGTAACAATGACGAGCCGGATATTGAAGTGGTCAATATCGATGGCTTGCAGGCGGGCAAACAGCTGGGCGAACTGCTGCTGGCGCAAGGTTATACGCGCATCGGGTACATGATGGGCCCGGCCACCAGCAGCCATCACACGCTGCGTTTGGATGGTCTGCAACTTGCGCTGAACCAAGCTGGCCTGGCGCTGGAAGTGCTGCTCACCGCCGGTGAATACGCCCGCGAACGCAGTTACGCGGCGTTGACTGAGTATCTCAACGCGCACGCGCCCGATCAGCGGGTTGAAGCGCTGTTTTGCGAAAACGATGTGCTGGCGCTCGGCGCGCTGGCGGCCTTGCGCGAAGGTGCAGGCAACAAATTCATGGCGGTGGTGGGTTTCGATGACATCGATGAAGCCAGCTTGCCCAGCTGGCAGCTCACCACCTTCAGCCAGCGTATTGATTTGATCATCACTGAAGCCTTGAACCGGCTGATTGATGAACGTGCCACTCCGGGTGGCGTTTGGTCTCAGGGAGAATTGCGTATTCGACGCTCTCACCTGAAGCCGTGAGGTAACAAGGAGGAGAGATGAAGTTGTCGTTGCATGGCGTGTCTGTTTGGTACAGCAATGCCGTCACTCAGTTACGCATCGCCCATGAGACTGGCTTTAGCGGGCTGGAGATCCTGCCAGAACATCTGTATCGCTATCTGGATAACGGTGGCAGCTATGCTGCCTACCGCGATCTGATGGCGAAATACAGCGTCGATATTACCTGCATCAATGCGCTGAAACGTATTGGCCGCCATGAGCCGGAAGCGCGAGCTGAGCTGCTGCGCGAAGCGGAAAAAATCTGCCAGGCCGCGGTGGAACTGCGTTGTCCGGTGGTGCAAATCATGGCGCTGACCGAACTCGATCACCTTTCCGCCGCCGAGCGTGATGCCATCCTGCTGAAGAATATCTCCGCCATCGCCGATATCGGCGCACCGCACGGCATCAAATTCCAGATTGAAGTCGTCGCCTTTACCGCGTTCAATTCGCTGCAACACGCGCTGGATCTGATTAAACAGAGCGGCAAAGACAATCTTGGCGTGGTGGTGGATTTCTGGCACCTGCATGCCGGCGGCGGCACCACGCCTGCTGAAGTGGCGCGCATGGATAAAGATCTGATTTACGGCGTGCATTTCTGCGATGGCCGCGCGGCCAAGCCGGGTGAAGCCTGGGAAGAGTGGGTACAGCGCGACTACGCACCAGGCCAGGGCGATGTGGATATTGCCGCCTGGGTGGCGGCGGTAAAAGCTACCGGCTACGACGGCGTTTGGTCACCGGAATTATTAAGCCCGCAAAACTGGGAAGACGATTTATGGGATATTTCCCGTCACTGCTATGAAGATATGAATAAATATATTCATTAACATAAAGGGAGCCCGATAAACGGGTTTCCCGTAAATACTGTCACCATAAATGGCGACCGTATATTTACCCTACCTCTGAAAAAACAATAACGAACGCAGATTCGTCGCTAGCGCCTGCGCGCTATTTGCGCACGGTCATTGCGTCTGAAATATCTGAACGTCGTGCTCTGTCAATATTCATCTATTGAAGTTTAAGGGATAAAAAGTATGAACCGAAGAGAAGCGCTCTTTTCGCTCAGTGGAATTGTGGCATCCCTCGCCGTCGCGCCGCAGCTGCGGGCGAAAGAGCTGCACAATGTCCCGCTGGAAACCCAACTCAGCACCGATCACCTGCCGCAACCGGCATGGCAAGACGGTTATCAGGTGCTCACCAATCCGCTGGATCGCCTGAATCTGGCAGCCATTTTTGACCGCCTAATCCCCGCCGATGACCTTGGCCCTTCCGCCAGTGAAGCGGGCGCGATTGAATTCCTCGATAACCAGTTAGCCGGTGATTATGGCTCTGGCGCGGCGCTCTATTTGCAGGCGCCGCTGCATCCGGAAAATGAAGCGGCATTGATGGGCAGCCCGCAATTTCTTACCCCGCCAAAAGCGCGCTACTTAACCGGTTTAGCCGCGCTGGAAAAGTGGGCGCAGCAACAGCATCAGGCTTCATTACATACCTTATCAGCTGAACAGATCGATACATTCCTGACAGCAATGGAAGACGGCAAGATCGATTTAGGAAAAGACGTGAATAGCCAGGCGCTGTTTGAATTAATGCTGCAAAACGCGCGCGAAAGCTATTTAGCGGATCCGATTTATGGCGGAAATAAAAATATGGTGGGTTGGAAGATGATCGGTTTTCCCGGCGCACGCTATGACTATCGCCCTTATATCGAACGCCGCAACGAAAATCTGGCGCTTATTCCCGTCAGCCTCATTCCTAACGATTAAATAGCCGGAGCTGAGTCAATGTCATTAGTAAGAAATAAAGCTGACGTGGTCATCGTCGGCTTAGGCTGGGCCGGTTCGGTGATGGCGGAAGAGCTCACCCGCGCGGGACTTAACGTGGTCGCCATTGAACGCGGTGCCTGGCGCGATACCTCGACCGATTTCCCGGTCGCCATTGATGCCGATGAACTGCGTTTCCACACGCGTCGCAAAATCCTGCAGCCGATGAGCGTGGAAACCACCACCTTCCGCAACCGCAGCGATCAGCTGGCGGCACCGGTGCGTAACTGGTCAGCGTTTCAGTTTGGCTGGAACGTTGGCGGTGCAGGCACACACTGGGCCGGCATGTCATGGCGCTTTACGCCGTGGGATTTTGAAGTGGCGAAACAAACCCGCGAACGCTACGGCGCGAAGAAGATGCAGGGTTTGCAGCTGCAGGATTGGGGCGTGACCTACGACGAAATGGCGCCGTTCTACGATCGCTTCGAGCGTATTGCGGGCACTTCCGGTATCGCGGGCAATCTCAACGGCCAGCCACAAAAAGGCGGCAATATCTTCGAAGGCCCGCGTTCACGCGACTATCCAACCCCGCCGCTGAAAGATACGCACTGGATGAGCAAGTATCGCAAAACCACCGAAAGCATGGGGTATCACCCGTTCACGGTGCCTGCCGGTAACCTGTCGCAAGCTTATGTCAATCCGCTCGGCGTCAGCATGGGTCCGTGCACCTATTGCGGCTTCTGCGACTTCCACGGCTGCGGCAACTTTTCCAAGTCATCGCCGCAAGCGTGCATTCTGCCGGTGCTGATGCGACGTCCAAATTTCACGCTGCTGACCGAAACGGAAGTGTTGCACGCCGTAAAGCATGACGACGGTAAAACGGTGAAAGGTGTGAAATTTATCACCCAGGATGGCGTGGAGGGCTTCCAGCCGGCGGATATCGTCTGCATCACCGCTTATCAGATGGATAACGTGCGTCTGATGCTGCTCTCCGGCGTGGGCGAACAATACGATCCGCTGACCGGTCGCGGCACCATTGGCCGTAACTACAACTATCAAACCTGCTCCAGCGTCACCGGCTTCTTCGATAACGAATTTATGAACCCGTTCATCGGCGGCGGCGCATTGGCGGTGCAGATTGATGACTTCAACGGCGATAACTTCGACCACAGCGATCTCGATTTCATCGGCGGCGCGGGCATCATGGGCTTCTCCACCAACGGTCGTCCAATTCAGAACATGAACGGCCTGCGTCCCGGCACCAAACGCTGGGGCAGCGAGTGGAAAGCGGGCTACAAGCGCGATTACCAAACCGCCGGTACCATCTTCTGTCAGGGCACCTCGATGCCGATGCGCGAAGCCTATCTCGATCTCGATCCCAACTACAAAGATCGTCACGGCCAGCCGCTGATCCGCACCACGTTCGACTGGAACCAGAACGATGTGCGCATGGCGAAATTCGTTACCGATCGCGCCATCGACATCATGAAAGAGACCGGCGGCCAGCATATCGTGGTGGATAACCAGGCGGAGAAGAGCTGGAATCCGTACCAGCAGCACAGCTCGCACACCATTGGTGGCGCGGTGATGGGCAGCGATCCCAGCACCTCCGCACTCAATCCCTATCTGCAAAGCTGGGATGCGCACAACCTGTTTGTGGTCGGCGCATCCGCCTTCCCGAACAACGGTGGTTATAACCCGACCATCACCATTGGTGCGCTGGCGGTGCGTGCTGCGCAGGCGATCCACCAGAAGTACATCCATAATCCGGCACCGCTGGTGGGGGCGTAATCATGGCGAAAGCAAAGAAAATTACCTACACGCTCGCCGCATTGGCGGTGATTGCGGGCATCGCGGCGTCGGGCCGTTTGTGGGTGGTGTTAGACAGCGCGCGCTCAAACGTTGCCGACGACAACGTGCAGTTGGCCGATTTCCACAGCAATGACGATGCCGCTATTAAACGCGGTGAATACGTGATGCGCCTCGCCGACTGCGCCGCCTGTCACAATGCGGACTTCTCCGGCGGCTACACAATCGATACGCCTTTTGGCGCGCTGCAAACCTCGAACATTTCACCAGACCGTGAAACCGGCATCGGCAACATGACCGAGCGCGATTTCTTTAACGCGGTGCGTCAGGGACGCGGCGAACACGGCTTCCTCTATCCGGCGATGCCGTACACCGCTTATACACAGATGAGCGATGATGATATGCACGATCTTTGGGCCTATTTTTCGGCACAAAAACCGGTGCACAACGCCATCGATGAAAATGCGGGCATGAATTTCCCCTACAACATTCGCCTGGCAATGGCTGGCTGGAACCTGTTGTTCTTCGATAACAGCGCGTTCAAGCAGCAAACCGCGCAGAATGATGAGTGGAATCGCGGCAAGTATATTGTTGATGGTCCGGCGCACTGCAGCGTCTGCCACACCGCGCGCAACGCGCTGGGCGGCGAAATCAGTAGCCAATATCTGCAAGGTGGCAATCTGGGAAGCTGGTACGCGCCGGATATTACGCCGAATCCTCATGCTGGCATTGGCAAATGGAGCGACGCGCAGATCGCTGACTACCTGAAAACCGGTTCGAACGGTGCAAGCGTGGCGGCGGGTCCAATGGCCGAAGCGGTCGAGCACTCGACGCAATATTTTAACGATCGTGATTTGCACGCTATCGCCACTTATCTGCGCAGCTTACCGGCTTCTTCCACGCCGCAAGCCGCCGGATTCGTGATGGATAAAACGCGTCACGATCGGGCCGCACTGCGCTATGAAGTGGATTGCTCGGCTTGTCACGGGTTGTCGGGTGAAGGTATCACCGGCATGGTGCCCGCCTTTGCGGGCAATGGCGCGATGCAGAACGATCCCACCAACATGATCCACGCATTGCTGGACGGTGCCCGCGCGCCGCACACCGCAGACCGACCAACGTCCGCGGGCATGCCGGCATTCTCCTGGAAGCTTAACGATCAGGAAATGGCCGATGTGCTGAACTACGTGAGGAATTCGTGGGGTAATCAGGCTGCCGAGGTGAAAGCCAGCCAGGTCGCCGATCTGCGCAAAGCCACCGGCGCAGGCGCTAAGCTGAAAGTACCGGTGATGAAATAGCGTTTCTTCACCGAGCTTCTGGTTACCTTTCAGAGTCGTTGCTGGTCGCTAACCAGCAACACTTTCAGGATACAAGGGTTGCCATTTATGGCGACCTTTTTATCGATGCATCAGCGCAGCAGCTGAGTAATCCCCCACAGCGCTAACGCATGATCGTCTGCAGACGGTAAACCGCTGATGGTGACTGCACCAATAATCGCGCCCTGAGCAGTGAGCAGCGGGAAAGAACCACCGTGATCGGTGTAATCTTCCTGGCGGATATTGCGCTGCTGCGCCATACGCTCGCCCTTCTGTTCATTCATAAGCCCCACATACATCGAAGAGTGGCCGGTCAACAGCACGGTATTACGCTTACGACGCATCCATTCCAGATTTTCTGGGGCGGATCCTGGCAACGCCGCCAGAAACAGCACCTGACCAAACGCATAGACTTCGATAGCCACAGGCGCATTGTCTTCACGCGCGCGCTGCTGGATGCTTTGGCCGATTTGCCACGCTAAATCGAAATCAAACTGCGGTAAACGATGCTCGGCTTCCTGCTGCTGCAAGGTTTCTAAGGACGGCAGCGATGACATGATAGAATCCTCTCAATTTGAAATAAATTTTCCATATTTTATATCATGGAATGAATTTTTCGCATGTGATGAGGTTCTCACTTCAGATTGTGCTAACCGGAATCGCACCGTAATGCACCGCGAGCCACACCGTTGGGCCCTTGCTGTCGGTCCAGTTGACGCGATGGCGGCAGCCAGCTGGGATCTCGACAAAATCACCGACCTGCAAGTGACGCTCCTGCGTTTCCCCTTCCAGCTGCAATCCTGCCGATCCTTGTAACACCAGCACCCATTCCCCTTGCGTCTGGCAGTACCAGAAATCGGGCGGACTGGCTTGTCCGGTAGAAACGATGCGTTCAATATGCAGATTGGGCTGCGTCAGCAGCGCTTCAAACGTCTCTGCGTTGCCGTTCTGTGCGGCGGCGGGGAAATCGCGAAACAGGTTAGTTATCATCGCGCGGGCTCGACATTTAATGAAATCAGCCCGCACTGTAACGCAGGCTTCACCCAAGAGGCTCACAGAATTTTGCGCCGCCGATTGACGCGCTGCGCGCAAATCACCATCATCCTGGCCAATATTGGTTACACGGAGTGTGAAGGTGTCGGAACTCAGTAATGCATTGCTAGAAGAGATTGTCAGCGAAGTTCGTCCGCTCACCCAGCAGGGAAAAGTGGCGGATTATATTCCGGCGCTGGCCGGCGTGGATGCCGATCAGCTCGGCATCGCCATTTGCACGCCCGACGGACGCTGTTTTCAGGCGGGCGATGCCGCGACGCGCTTCTCCATCCAGTCGATCTCCAAAGTGCTGTCGCTCAGCGTGGCGCTTACCTTGTATGAAGAGGGCGAAATCTGGCAGCGCGTCGGTAAAGAGCCGTCCGGCCAGGCATTTAACTCGCTGGTGCAGCTGGAGCTGGAACAGGGCAAACCGCGTAATCCGTTTATCAATGCCGGTGCGCTGGTGATGTGCGATCTGCTGGAAAGCCGCCTGACAGCACCACGCCAGCGCATGCTGGAAATTGTGCGTCGTCTGGCGCAGCAAAATGACATTCATTACGACCGCGTCGTCGCGCGCTCCGAATACGAACATTCAGCGCGCAACGCTGCTATCGCCTGGCTGATGAAATCCTTCGGCAACTTCCATAACGATGTCAGCAAAGTGATGGAAACCTATTTTCACTACTGCTCGCTGGCAATGAGTTGCCAGGAACTGGCGCGCACCTTTCTCTATCTCGCCAATCATGGCCGCACGCAGGATAATGAATCGGCGGTGATCTCACCGCGCCAGGCACGTCAGGTCAACGCGCTGATGATGACCAGCGGCATGTACGATGGTGCCGGGGAATTCGCCTGGCGCGTGGGCATGCCGGCGAAGTCGGGCGTCGGCGGCGGCATTGTCGCGGTGATCCCCGGTGACATGAGTATCGCCGTCTGGTCGCCGGCGCTGGATCATTCGGGCAACTCTTTAGCGGGCACCGCACTGCTGGAGAAACTTACCGAGCGATTGGGAAGATCGATTTTTTAGACAATGTGGTTAGTGCGATCCGAAGAATGCGCGCAATTGGTTTGCCAGATAAGGCACTCCGGCTTCGCCAGTTGCTGCCATGACCGTCAATTCGACTAATTCAGGCCGGTCATGTACGCGTATTCCATTACGCTTTAAAAACAACATGGTTACGTTAAGCGAGGTTCTCTTATTCGCATCGGCAAAAATATGCCCGCGTGAGATTGCCACCCAATAGGTTGCTGCAAGCTCAAAAATATCCTGAATCCCTTCGTAATATTCACGATTAATAACGCGGGCAACAATAGCTTCTGCTCTTCCGGGATCGGACATTCCTGCAACACCGGCATAACGCTTTAAAAGGTAATCGTGAAGGGCAATAACCTCCTCGGCAGAAACGTGAATCATCTATCTGTTAACGCTTTATTAGATGCATCAAACTCACCCATTAACTCTGCGAATTCAGCATCCAGTACGGCTTTTCGATACGCCTCGAAACTGGCTTTGCTGATGACAACCGCTGAGTCACCGCTGCGTCGAGTAATTTCAACGGCCTCGCCTGCAATCGCCTGGTCCAAAACCTGAGATAAATTCTCTCTGGCGCTGGTATAAGTAAACTTGTTCATAATACCTCCAACATGTACAGGTGAATGGTACATCTCTTGACCTTTGTCATCAATGGTATTTCCTGACGCGATGTTATGTTTCCGCTCTGTTTTTATCAGGTTGCATTAACGTTAACAGTCGCATCTCTTTAAGTGACTATTTTCAAAAGGTGCGAATTTTTTCTTAAATAGCCTCTATTTTTTTAACCCATCAGCGTCAATCGCGTTACACTTCCGCCTCATTTACGGAATCATCCACTAGCAACCATGACGTTTACACATCACTTCCGCCAGCGTTTGACTGCCTGCGTCGCCATTGTGGCGGTGCTGCTGCTGTTCGTCGCGCCGATTGTGTCGAAAACGTTGATGGAGCGTCAAAGCCAGCTGCTGGCGATGCCGCAGCACAGCATGATGAATAGCTCAATGAGCCATCATGAAATGATGATGGCGGATATGCCGATGCCCGGCATGAGCCATCACATGATGGACGACGGCGAGTTTGCCTGCGGCTATTGTGATCTGCTGGTGCATGTCCCGCTCCTGATGTGGGTGTTTATTCCGTTTATCTGGCTGATTATGGTGATCTCGCGCGCCCCGCCGCTGCCCCACGTGGTTGCGCCGATTGTGCGTCGCGTTAGCAGCATTCATCGTCCGCGCGCCCCGCCTGCACCGCTTTCCTGCTGACCTCATTTATTGCAGCGCACGCTCAGCCTGAGCGATGTGCTAAGACAATTTCTTTTTGGAAGGAAGACGGCTTTGTCTGCTGCTCACTCTGCAGCACCGCGCGGCGCGGTGCTTAATTTGCTACGTCGCTTACATTTTTATATTGGTCTGTTTGTCGCCCCGTTCATCTTTATTGCGGCGCTCAGCGGCACGCTTTATGTGTTGACGCCCCAGCTGGAAAACCTGATTTATGCCGATGCGCTAACCGCTGAACCTCAAGGCAACGCGCAGCCGTTGTCGGCTCAAATCAGCGCGGCCCGTGCCTATGCGGGCGGAAACCAGCACATCTACGCGGTGCGTCCTGCGCCGGGTGCAACGGATACCACGCGCGTGCAGTTCAGCGACGCCACGCTCGGTGCATCACTGTCGCGCGCGGTGTTTATCGATCCCTACAGCCTGAAAGTGAAAGGCGATATGCCGGTTTACGGCACCAGCGGTGTGTTGCCGCTGCGCACCACCATCGACTTACTGCACAGCAGCCTGCTGCTAGGCGATTTCGGTCGTAACTACAGCGAACTGGCGGCGTCCTGGCTGTGGGTGGCCGCTCTCGGCGGCGTGGTGCTGTGGCTGGGAACGCGTCCGAAACGTAAGCTGAAGCAACCGCGCAGCGGTTTCGCCTTCAGCCGCCACTGGCACATTACGCTCGGTCTGACGCTGGCGATCGGTTTGGTGTTCTTCTCGGTGACCGGCCTGACGTGGTCGCAGTGGGCGGGCGGCAATATCGATCGCATGCGTACCGAACTGAACTGGCTGACGCCACAGGTGAATACTTCGCTCAACAGCGATGCGCCTGCTGCACCGGCCAATCCGCACGCCGATCACATGCCGGATAGGGATATGCCGGGCATGAGTATGCCGATGTCGTCGATGACCAAACCAACGGCAGCGCCCGCCAAACCGGCGCGCAATAACGCCGCTGATGCCGACTGGGATCGCGTGCTGAATGCGGCGCGTCAGGATGGACTGAGCGCGGCAAAGCTCGAACTGCGTCAGCCAAAAAGCGCAGATAAAGCGTGGGCGGTGACGGAGATCGATCGCAGCTGGCCAACGCGAGTCGATGCGGTGTCGGTGAATCCGCAGGATTTCAGCGTGGTAGATCACGTCTACTTTGCCCGTTTCCCGCTGGTGGCGAAGCTGACGCGCTGGGGCGTTGATGCGCATATGGGCGTGCTGTTTGGTTTACCCAATCAGCTGCTGCTGGCGTTCTTTGGCCTGGGTTTATGCAGCATGATCGTGTTCGGTTATCGCATGTGGTGGATTCGTCGGCCAAAAGATGTCGAAGCGAATCCGGCACAGACCCTAACCGAAACCTGGATGGCGTTACCGCATTACGCCAAAGTCGCCTGGTTAATGGTGGCGCTGGCGCTGGGTTATGCGCTGCCGGTGATGGGCGCGAGTTTGCTGGCGTTCCTGCTGCTGGACATTCTGCGCTGGCGCAAACAGCAACGCGCACCGCTCGATGAAGCCGCGCTGTTGGCTTCACAGCAATCTCCGCTGGGCATTATTCGCGCGCGATATGCCGTGAAGCGTAAAGAGATGCGCTACTTCCTGCGCGGTTTGTTTATCCTGGCGCTGATTGTCGGCACGGTAATGAGCAATGCGATTATCGGTGGCGTTATCGATCAATATGGCATTCCGTTCAGCCATTGGTCGCTGACCATGTACATCACGCAGGGCTTTATGATTGCGTTGTACACCACGGTATTTACCGCGCTGACGTCGATTCCGCTGTGGTATTTCTTCCTCGGCGAAAAGGATGATCGGGGATAAGTGCGTGGAGTTTAACGGTGCGCAGGAATGCGCACCGTACGGCCTGAGATCGCCATTTATGGCGATCTGGTCATTGAGATTTAAAAATCGGCTTTCAACACTACGCGGTAATTGGCTTTACCCGCGCGTACGTGATCCAGCGCTTCATTGATTTTAGACATCGGGAACTCTTCCACCTGCGGTGCGATATCCGCACGCGACGCCAGTTTCATCAGTGAACGTAGCTGGCCTGGCGAACCGGTAGAGGAACCGGTCACCGCGCGATCGCCCATAATCAGGCTGAACGCCGGCACTTCAAAAGGCTTCATCACTGCGCCGACGGTGTGGAATTTACCGTGCGGAGCCAGCGCCTGGAAGTACGGTGCCCAGTCAAGATCCACCGCCACCGTGCTGATGATCAAATCAAACTGACCGGCCAGCGCATTCAGCGCCTGCGGGTCGCGGCTATTTACCACGCGGTCCGCACCCATCGCTTTGATTGATTCGGTTTTGCTGGCGTTGGAGCTGAATGCCGTCACTTCCGCACCCATTGCACGCAGCAATTTAATCGCCATGTGGCCCAGGCCGCCGATGCCGATCACGCCGACGCGGCTGGTGGCGGTGACATGATGCATCAACAGCGGTTTGAACACGGTGATGCCGCCACACAGCAGCGGACCCGCCGAGGTGTAATCCATCGCTTCTGGCAGCGGGATCACCCATTGCCAGTCGGCGCGCAGATGGCTGGCAAAACCGCCTTTGTTCATGATGGTTGGCACCGAACCGTTCTCACAGTTAACGTGCTCGCCATTGATACAGGCATTACAGTGCTGGCAGCTTTTCGCCGTCCAGCCGATGCCCACGCGCTGGCCCACTTTCAAGCCTTTATTCTGCGCCGCATCGCCTAACGCGCTGATGCGACCAATCACTTCGTGGCCGGCAATCACCGGGAACGAGGAGATGCCCCACTCGTTATCAATCATCGACAAATCTGAGTGACAAACACCGCAGTAATCGACCTCAACCTGCACCTCTTCAGCAGCCAGTTCACCGGCTTCATACTCATGAGGCACCAGCGCTTCACCCGCGTTCAAGGCGGCATAACTTTTGATTTTCATTACTGTCCTCTGTATCCACGTTTTTGACAGGGCAAGTCTAGCAGAGCGTGTTTCCCGCTCTTGACCATTAATCCGTCACTTAGCCGCTTTAACGCGATTAAACCGCCGAAAAGCATCAAGGGTTAAAGCGGATCGTGATTAAGCGGCGTGCGGTACGCGAGGCGCGCCTCTTCAATCAGTTGGCTGGCGGTCACCGTGGGCGGCAAGCGCGTCAGCACTTTGCTCGCTTGCCAGTAACACAACACCATAAGTTCATCGGATTCGCTTTCCGCCATCTCTAGCAGCCGCTCGCGCAAAGTGGGAACGTCCAGCGTTTGGTGTTCATCCATTAACTCGGCAATGGTTTCATTAAGAACCTGATGAATGATTTTCCAGGAGAGATTGGCAAACACATTGAACCTCGATGCTCTTAACGTTTGGCTCCAGGCAAATGAATCAAAAATGCTACAAGTAAGAAGATTGAAACAGGATTAACTATAGCCGCTTATTTTCTGTGCAAGGCGGTTGCAGGCTGAGTTTCTTGTAGCTCGCGGATCTATAAAACGATTTTTCTTGCGCCACATTTGCAGCAATCGAATGGCTTTGTAACAAAAAAGCACAAGCCCACGCTGGCTGTCCGCGCCGCGCTTTGCCAAAGTAAGACAACTTTTATCGCTGCAACAGGGAATGACCATGAGCCAATCCATCGCATTACACGCCGATCCGCTGGTTTGGGGCCACGGCCCGAAAGTGTTCGAAGTATTTCTGGAACCCACCTGCCCGTTTTCCGTGCGCGCATTCAACAAGCTGGACGCGTTGCTGCAACGGGTAGGCGAAGAGAAGATGACATTAAAAATTCGTTTGCAATCACAGCCGTGGCATATGTATTCCGGCGTGATTGTGCGCTACATCCTTGCCGCCTCAACCTTGCCGGAGGGCAAAGCAGCCGCCAAAAAGGTGCTGCAGGCGGTGGCGGATCATCGTGAAGAGTTCGAGTTTACCGATCATAGCCACGGCCCGAATATGGATGCCACGCCGAATCAGATTCTCGATCGTCTGGAGCAATACAGCGGCGTTAACGCGCGCGAACCTTTTCTGCGTGCCGAGCTGCAGAATGAGATCAAATGGCACAGCAAATACTCGCGGCAAAACGGTATCCACGTTTCACCAACCTTCATCACCAACGGTTTGGTGCAGCTGGATATCGGCAGCGGCGACGAGATTGAATCCTGGGCTGAACGCATCCTCGCTTAACGCCTTTGGCCCGTTGCGGCGGGCCTTTAGTATGATTTCGCAATAGATTTTCGCTAGCACTGCTTGCCTCAACGCCGACAATCGCTATCTGTCTAATTATGCTGTCACAGGCACGCGGTCGGGCACGGTTGCTTGTCGAACTGCTGCTGTTTACCTCGCCGATGCCGCTAGTCTGTTTTGCACTGTCGCGCCGTAACTAACCAGGTCGCCATCAATGACGACCTGGTGCGTATTACTTAATGACTTTCAACGCATCCACCGCGCAGGCTTCATCCAAATGGCCGCCCGGTGCGCCGCCGATGCCGATTGCGCCAATCACCTGGTCGCCGCTTTTCACCGGCACACCGCCCGCCAGCAGCAGGAAGCCTGGAATATCACGCATGTTCTGCGCACCAGCATTATTCTGTGCGGCTTCCATCACTTTACCGCTTGGGTTTTTGGTGCTCAGCGCGGTATAGGCTTTCATCTGGCTGGCTTTAACGGTGTGTGGACCGGCGTTATCCATGCGCTGCACCGCTTTCACCAAACCAGCACGATCCACCACGGTCACCGTGACGTTGTAGTTTTTCGCCGCACACGATTGAATCGCGGCGCTCGCCAGCTTCTGTGCGTCAGCAAGGGACAGGTTGGATTCGGTTAATGCAGCGTGGCTGCCGAAGGATACCAGGGCCGCCGCAGCGGCAATCAGAGAAAGGCGGATGTTCATGTGTCACTCCTGTTTAATAGTGAGTGACACTGTAAAGCGCGGCGGGCAAAAGAAATATTCGGGCGATTACCCGTTCGGCCAGGTAGTTATACCTGGTTCAACTGCTGCCAGGCGTGAATCAACTGTGCAAGATTATTGAGTTCCAGCTTGGCAAACACCGCCGCGCGATGCGCTTCCACGGTGCGCGGCGAAAGCGATAAATCACGCGCGATCGCTTTGCTGGTTTGCCCGGCAATCATCAACTGCATCACTTCACTTTCACGCGCCGATAACAGCGCAAACCGCGCCTGCAAACCCTGCTGCGACTGCCAGCGATCGGCACGCTGCTCACTTTCGCTGAATGCCAAATGAATGGTCTCCAATAGCGGTTCTATCTCCAGCGGCTTGGTGTAAAACTCAAAAGCGCCCTGACGAAATGCGCGGCGACAGGCATCAATGGTGCCGTGACCGGTCATGATGATCACCGGAAGCAGCGGATGGCGATCGCCCTGCTCCGCCAGCCAACTCAGACCGCTAATGCCCGGCATGCGCACATCCAACAGCAAACAGCCGCGCAGCGGTTGTTGCGCCTGCGTAGCCGCTTCAAATGTGGCCAAATCGGCAAAATCGGCCACGTCGTAATCCAGCGTCTTAAGCAGAAAACCGAGCGATTCTCGCACGGATAAATCATCATCCACTAACCAAACCTTTGCGACCATTCCGTTACTCCGCCAGTTGGAAAATTAAGGTAATCTCCGCGCCGCCTGCAGCGCGATTTGCCAGCCGCAGCTGGCCGTTCATGCGTAACATCAAACTCTCGACCAGCGTCATGCCTAATCCCATGCTGTTAGCGCGCGAGCTGTAAAACGGCATGCAAGCCTGCGCTAATCCTTCCGCCGAGAAGCCGGGACCATTATCGCTAATGATGATTTTGATGCCGTGAGGAATAGGTTCAGATGCCATGTTCACCCATGCATCGGGACGTCCTTGCTGCATGTGAATGGCGTTCTGCAACAGGTTATGGAACACCTGTTCCAGCCATTGGGGATCGCTCAATACTTTTGCCTGACCGTGCTGCCACTGCTGACGCAGCGTGACATCGCCGTCATCCAGTTCCTGTTGCAGCAGCACCGTCACGCGCCGCCAGATGGCTTCCGGATTCACGGCGGTCATCGCCACCGGACGTTCGCTCACGATGTCGCGAAAGCGTTGCAGCAACGCCGCGAGGCGCTCGGTTTGCAGGTTCATCGCGTTGAGCGCCTGCGGCAGATTCTCGTACTTGCCCTGTTTCAGCAGCAGCTCACTGCTGTGCAGCCAGGTGTTGATGGCTGTCAGCGGCTGATTAATTTCATGAATGATGCCAGCGGTAAACTCGCCCAATGCTTCACGTCGCGTCCGCTGGAAATAGTCCGCGCGCAGGCGCATCTCCACGTGCTGACGCCAGTGACGCAGCAGCCACCAGCCTAAACCGCCAATTACCAGCCATGCCAGCAGCGCCAGCATAAATGGCAACGCATGCAGCGCACGCCAGTCGGGATTCGCGCTGCCTTTCAGCAAGAATGGCTGATAGTGATTGATGAACGGCCGCTGCCATTGCCAGCGCGCGGTGTCCGAATAGTTCACCGTTTGCATGGCGGGCGGTGCGTGGATATGAAAAGCCAGCGCCAGCGCCACATCCGAGGTTTGCAGGGCAAAATGCAAATCGATCAGCATGCGAATCTGGCGGTAAGGATTGTAGAGCCAATAGCGACCACCGCTCACTTCTTCAAAACGCGGCGCGGTTAACGGACGATTTACGGTGTGTTCCAACAGGACAAGCTGGGGGAATTTGCTCTGCAAAGAGGCGAGTTTCTCATCGCCATTCAGCAGCGGCAACAGCGTTTCATTCTGCGTTTGATAGGCGGCGAGACGATTAAACTGCTGATTAAATTGCGCCTCGCCGACACGCTGCTGCTGCAAAATTTGATCGGTAAATAACGCTATCAAGGTAATCAGCGTTAACAGCAGCCAGACCAGCCAATACCTTTTCATCCATGGTCGGTAAGTGTGCGGCATAGAGTTCCGTGGTTATGCAGTAAAGAAGTACTCCAGAAAAGGAGGCCTGACTAAAGTCAAACGTTTTAACCCGCGCCGTAGAGGGATTCAACGACTTTTCCCGGTCGTCGCGTGTTTTCAGAAGTGTGCCTGGCGCGTGGTTGCTGCTATCCGGACCACCCGTTGCTAGAGCAATGGCTGCAATTGGGAAGAAATTTAGGTAAAACATGAGACGCAGAAGAAATGCACCAGCTCACTCTCGTTGCTGGTGCGAAGGGAAATGAAACTGTTGTTAACTATTGCGCTGTAAGTGACTACTCACAAATGCGCGACAGCGCGCGGAAAGGGGATCGCTGAACACCTGCTGCGGCGAACCGGCTTCCTCAATCTTGCCCTGATGCAGGAACACCGCTTTGTTCGAGACATCGCGTGCAAAGCCCATTTCGTGTGTGACGATGATCATGGTGCGCCCCTCTTCCGCCAGGCTACGAATCACGCGCAACACTTCGCCTACCAGCTCAGGATCAAGCGCGGAGGTTGGCTCATCAAACAGAATGGCTTTCGGCTGCTGCGCCAGCGCACGGGCAATCGCCACGCGCTGTTGCTGACCACCCGAGAGCTGCGATGGCCACGCGTTACGCTTCTCGTACAATCCCACTTTTTGCAGCAGCGCTTCGGCCTCTTCAATCGCCTCTTTACTGCTGCGCTTCTGCACATGAATTGGCGCTTCGATGATGTTCTGCAGCACGGTTTTGTGCGGCCATAGGTTGAAACCCTGGAAGACAAAACCGAGCTGCATACGCATCAGCTTGATACGGCGCTGCTGCTCGCGGCTCAACTTCTCATCGGGATTATCGATAGTGACCACTTCGTCACCCACCGCGATTTCCCCGCCCTGCGGCACTTCTAAAAATGGAATGCAGCGCAATAAGGTACTCTTGCCAGAGCCGCTGGCACCAATCAGCGAAATCACGTCGCCATCCTGGGCCGTCAGGCTAATATCGTGCAGCACTTCGTGCCCGCTATAACTTTTTCTGAGATGACTCAGGGCGATAGTGGGTTTACTCATGGACGTGCTCCAACGTGATAAGGGGACAAACGGCGCTCCAGCAGCGCCACCGCTTTACTCACCAGCACGGTCAGTAGCAGATAGATAATCGCCGCGCTAATAAACACCTCCAGCGCGCGGAAGGTCTCAGAGACGATTGAATCAGCGATGCCGGTCATCTCCATCAAACTGATGGTGCTGACCAGCGAGGTCGATTTGATCATCGAGATAATTTCATTGCTGTAAGCCGGTAATGCCTGACGTACCGCCAGCGGCAGCGTAATGCGGCGCAGCGTGGTGAAGCGCGACATACCGCTCACTTTGGCGGCTTCCAGCGACTGCACGCTCACTGCGTTTAGCCCGCCGCGTAGAATCTCCGAGGTGTAAGCCGCATCGTTAAGAATTAATGCAATCAAACCGCACCAATAAGGATCGCGCAGCAGCGGCCACAGCACGCTTTCGCGCACCGCTGGCAAGCTGCCGAGGCCGTAATAGATCATGAAGATCTGAATCAGCAGCGGCGTGCCGCGAAACACCCAGACATAAAAGCGCGTAACGTAGCTACCAAAGCGGTTCTGCCGCAGCAGATTGAGCAGCAGCGCCAATACGCCGCCGCCCAACAGTGACAGCAGCGCCAGATTCAGCGTCAGCGGCAGGCCGCGCAGCAGTGCAGCTAAGGTGTGCTGCAGGAAAGTGACATCCATCGTGGCTCCTTACAACCGCGCGCGTTGTTGCCCGCGCATGGCCACTTTTTCCACATAGCGGAAAACAAAATCGGAACAGGTGGTGATCATCAAATAGATCACCGCACCAACGCTGTAGAAGAAGAACGGCATTTGCGTCGAGTTGGAGGCAGTGGAGATCTGGTTCATGGTTTCCACCAAACCAGTGACCGAAACCAGCGCCGACTCCTTGATCACCGATTGCCACTGATTGCCCATGCCCGGCAGCGCGGTTTTCAGCGCCTGTGGCACGATCATGCGGCGGAACAGCATCAAACGGCCCATGCCCGTAACCGTTGCGGCTTCCAGCGTACCTTTCGGGATCGCGTAAAATGCACCGCGGAACACGCTACTTTGATATGCGCCGGAGATCAGGCCAATGGCAATCGCGCCGGCGACAAAGCCGTTCACGTCGAACGGACCTTGCAAGCCGAGACTTTCCCCGACAAACGACACCACCTGACGTCCACCAAAATAGAACAGGTAGATCACCAGCAGCTCCGGCACACCACGAAACAGCGTGATGTAGCCGTTGGCGAGCCGCTGCTGCCAGCGCCCGCCACCAATCTGCATCCAGCACAGCAGGCTGCCAAGGATTGCGCCCAACAGCCATGCACATAAAGAAACGGTGACGGTCACCGTGGCGGCGTTAAGCAACACGCCGCCCCAACCTTCGTCACCAAAACCTAAGATTTGCCAATCAATAGCCATAAGCGCCTGGAATTACTCTTTAGGTGCGACGTTTTCGCCGAACCATTTTTCAGACAGCTGCTTCAGCGTGCCATCTTTGATCATGGAATTTAACGCCGAATCCAGCGCCGCTTTCAGCTCCGGATTGTTTTTCTGAATCGCGATAGCGGAACCCTGGCCCAACACGCCGCCCGAGAAACCGTAACCAGTGCTGTTCACCGTATCCGCATGCTTTTTCACATAGGCATTCAGGTTAGTGCGTGATGCCATTACCGCATCAACGCGGCCATTCAGCAGATCGGCGAAGGTTTCCGGGCCGGCCTGATACGTGCGAATCGTCGCCACATCCGCCAGATATTTGTTGAGGAAGTCCGCCTGAATGGTGGCAACCTGTACCGCGATGGTTTTGCCTTTGAATTTGGCTTTCAGCGCATCAATAGATTTGGTCATCGCGGCTTCGTCATCCGCCAGCACCACTTCGCCATTGCCTGGCAAAGTATCAACCGCGCTGCCCTTCAGGGTGACGAAACCTGAAACACTGACGGTGTACTGGCGGGAGAAATCTACCACTTCTTCACGCTTCGGCGTGACGGTCACGGCATCGATTACCGCGTCATATTTGCCGTCGACTAAACCCGGAATCATACCGGACCATTTCTGTGCCACGATTTCGTATTTGAAACCGGCTCGTTTAGCGATTTCAGCCACCATATCCGGCTCATAACCGACGATTTTGCCGTTCGGCGTAGATTGGTTAAACGGCGGATAAGCGGCCTCAGTGGCGAATTTCAGCGTGCCAAAATCTTTTGCCTGCACCAGAGCAGAAGAGGCAAGCAGCAGCATGCCCACAGAAGCGGTAAACAGTCCTTTACGCATCATCATAAAACCTCGAAGTTCGTTATTTTGAGAGTAAATCAATGGCTAAACGGGCTAATGCCTGCGTGCCGGCATGGATACTGCGCTCGTCGGGTTGGTAATCCGAATTGTGCAGATGGTCGTCGCGTCCCGGTGCGCCGGATCCAATGTGGATCTGGCAACCTGGCGCGCGCTCGGTAAACAGCGAGAAATCTTCGGCACCAAAGCTGGCGCTCGGTTTGGCGATGATCGCTTTACCAAACTGGTGCGACAAAATCGGTTCCAGCACATCAATCAACGCATCGTCGTTCATCAACGGCGGTACACCGCGCTGATAATTGACCTCAACGCGCACATTCAGCGACAGCGCGACGCCCGCGCAGATACGTTTGAACGCCTCTTCAATGTGCGCACGCGCCGCCGGTGATTTGGCGCGCACTGTGCCCTGAATCAGGCAGCTATCGGAAATAATATTGTGAGTGGTGCCGCCATGAATATGGCCGATGGTCAGCACCGCTGAATTGGCGGGATCGAGTTCGCGCGAAATAATGGTTTGCAGCTGGCTTACCAGATTGACGGCAGCAATGATCGGATCGGTTCCCATGTGCGGACGGGCCGCGTGCGTTGATTTACCGTGCACTACCACATCAAACTCATCGCTGGAAGCGGTGCTGGCGCCGCGCGTTAAGCCGATTTCACCGGCGGCCAGTTCCGGTTTGTTGTGCAGCGTGATGGCCAGATCGACGCCATCTGCCGCGCCATCAGCGATCATCGCTTCGGCCCCGCTATCGGGCGTCTCTTCTGCTGGCTGGAAAATCAAACGTAACGTGCCATGCAGCTGCGCGCGATAGTGCGGCACTATCGCCGCCACGCCGAGCATCGTCGCGGTGTGAATATCGTGGCCGCAGGCGTGCATTTTGCCGGGATATTGGCTGCTGAAAGGTAAGCCGGTTTGTTCGTGGATTGGCAACGCATCCATATCCGCGCGTAACAGCACGGTTTTACCGGGATGCGCGCCGACAATATCAACCATCACGCCACTTCTGCCAACGCCGGTTTGCGGCGTCAGATCCAGGCGCAGCAGTTCCTGCTCAACGATGTGGGCGGTGCGGACGGTGTCGAAACCCAGCTCCGGATGCGCGTGTATATCACGGCGGATGGCGATGAGATGCGCCTGCATGCTTTCACTTTTGGCGCTGATGTCCCTGGCTAAAACATCTTTATAATCGGTCATATGCAAAGATCTTTTTCAGGCGTAAACCTGGCCTTTATGGCATTTTTATTAAAATTGACTCCGTATTTATTCACACCCCCCGGCAGAATGCAACGCGCAATCCGTTGCTTTACTTGCTGAATTTTCGCAATATTTTGCTAATTCACTGCCTTGACAGGATAAAACCCCATGTCTGCATCATTAAGCAGTTATAACATTCATGATCCTGCGTGGATCATCAGTTTTACTGATTTCGTTATTGAACAAATATCAGCCGCTAACCTGCGATAAAAGCCAATCGCGCACCGCCATCACCGGCGCCTGCTGGCGCGGACGGCGCGGCCACACCAGATACCAACCGGCATCCAGGGTCATTTGCTGCGTAAACGCGGGCACCAACCGTCCGCTGGCGAGATCGTTCTGCACGAAATGCGGGCTGGTGAGCGCAATACCCTGCCCGCTAATCGCCGCTTCCAGCGCCAGCGCGGTTTGATTGAAACGCAGGTGATGCTGATGATGCAGCGATAAATTCGGGAAGGTAAACGCGAGAAATGCTGGCCACAGATGGTGACCATCGTGCAACAAGGCGTAGCGCTGAAAGTTGTCGCTTGCAGCCGGATCGCCAAGCTTGGCTAACAGCGCAGGACTCACCACCGCTAATACCGTTTGGCTAAACAGCAATGTGGCATCAAGACCCGCGCCAAACGGTGGCCTGCCATAACGCACCGCTAAATCGACGCCTTCATGATGAAACTGCACCAGCCGCTCAGAAGCCAACACGCGCAGATCGATATCCGACCATGCGGTGGTAAAGCCCGGTAAACGCGGCAGCATCCAGCGGCTGGCAAAGGTAGGTGTAACGCTCAGCGTTAAGCGATTCGGTTCTGGTCGCAGCGTGCGCGTGGCTTCATCGATCAATTCAAATGCCTGACGAATGCTGACCGCATAGCCCGCACCCGCGCCGGTCAGCGCCAGCGTGCGCGGCAATCGATCAAACAATTTCAGTCCAAGGCTGGCTTCCAGAGCACGAATTTGCTGCGCCACCGCGCCCTGTGTGACGCCTAACTCTTCCGCCGCCAGGCGAAAGTTAAGATGGCGCGTCACCGCTTCAAACACTTTCAACGCATTGAGCGGCGGTAGTTCGCTGAATCCCTGACTCATCCTGTAGTTTTCCTATCGTCAATTGGCAAACAGACTGACTCTCTGCTGCCAAAATTACCTTTTATACTGGTTTTAATCGATTTTTAATTAACAGGAAGATCAATGATGACAGTAGAAAAAGTTGCAATAATCGTCGCCGGTGGCAGCGGAATGGGAGCAGCAGCAGCTGAGAAACTGGCAAGCGATGGCTATAAAGTGGCAATCCTCTCCTCCTCCGGCAAAGGTGAAGCGCTGGCGGAGCGTCTGGGCGGTTTGGGCGTGACCGGTTCTAATCAGTCGGTAGCGGATCTGCAGAAGCTGGTGGATCAAACGCTGGCGCGCTGGGGCCGAATAGATGTGCTGGTGAACAGCGCCGGTCATGGTCCGCGCGCGCCGATTTTGGCGTTAACCGACGAGCAGTGGCAGCTTGGCATGGAAACCTATTTTTTAAATGTGGTACGCGCCACGCGTCTGGTCACGCCAATTATGCAGAAACAAGGCGGCGGCAGCATTATCAACATCTCCTCCGCGTGGACGTTTGAGCCAACCGATATGTTCCCGACCTCGGCGGTGTTCCGCGCCGGCCTGGCATCCTTCACCAAAATCTTTGCTGATGCCTACGCGGCCGATAACATCCGCATCAACAATGTGCTGCCTGGCTGGATCGACAGCTTGCCGAAAACCGGTGAACGTCAGGATAGCGTGCCATTACAGCGTTACGGCACGTCTGAAGAAGTGGCGGCGACCATCGCCTTCCTGGCTTCGCCTGGCGCAGCCTATATTACCGCTCAGAATATTCGTGTTGATGGTGGCGTGACGCGCAACGTTTAGCGAGTAAATGCGTAGTGTTCAGCCGCTCAGGGATCAGCGCCCTGTGCGGCTTTTCTTTTATTTATGGTTTACATTCCAGACCAAAAACAAGACTGGTCTCGTCGATTTCATTACCAGATAAAAGACAGAATAGTCTGATTCGCTGACAGGGATTTCTTACTTCAGCCAACAAACTTTCTTCTTAAATTCTGATTTGAGGTCGCTATGCAATCGATTTTACGTTCACGTTTCTCTTCTTTTCTGACAGTTGAACGCCGTGTAGTTTGGCAAATGATGTTTACCGGCTGCGCGGTATTCTGGATTTTGATGGTCGTCGCCATCATGAGCATTCGCTAAGCTAATGCGCCTGTAATCGGCCGGACAGCTGCTCCGGCGGTAACAACTCAAACGCCCGCCTCATCTCCCGCGCCTCTTCTGCCGGACTGCGACCAAACAGCCTTTTGAACTCACGATTAAACTGCGAATCACTTTCATAGCCGACGCGCGCTGCGGCACCTGCGGCGGTAAGATTGTCGCGGATCATCATCAGACGCGCCTGATGCAATCGCAGCGATTTTAGATATTGAATCGGCGAGGTTTGCGTCACCGTTTTGAAATGCAGATGGAAGCGCGGCACGCTCATCCCGGCTTCATTCGCCAGATGCGGTACATCCAGCGGCTGACGCCAGTCGGCATGGATGCGCTGCAAAGCCCGCGCGATACGACCAAAATGGCCTTGATAAGTTAACGCTGCACGCACCGCGCCACCCTGCTCGCCCATTAATACGCGAAAACAGATCTCTTCGACCCGCGCGGGCCCCAACACTTTGGCTTCAAGCGGATCGCTCAACGCTTCCAGTAAACGCAGTGTGCTCTCCGCCAGGATTTTATTGATTGGTGTGGAGATGATGCCCGCCGGCGCAGCGGTTACCGCCGATTCACTGCTGGCCAGCTGCGCCACCAGCCGCGCCACCATGGCAACATCCAGACGAATCGCGATGCCCAGCAGCGGCTCTTCTGATGTGGCTTCCGTCTCGGCAGAAAACGGCAGCGGCACTGACAACACCAGATAGTGCTGCGCATCATAGCGATACATCTTGTCGGCGAGGAAAGCTCGCTTCGATCCCTGGCAAATAATAATGATGCTCGGCTCATACAGTACCGGCGTACGCGCCCACTGCCGATCGGCACGCATAAAGCGCACGCTATCAAGCAGTGATTCGGTATAGCCTTCCTGACGCGCCAGCTGGCTGAGTAAAGCGCAGGTGCGCTGTTGCACGGATTGCGACATAAATAATTTCCACTGAGATATTCAGGCAAAGCATAGCCATCAAGCTGCTGTTTGCACAATGCACGCGAGAGGATCAGGCAAAGATGCGCCACAATCCGGTCTGTTGCGCACTGCGTGATTTATCAACAATAGCCTCGTCAATTCAACGAGGAATGCATCATGAACACAGCGAAGAAAGTGATTATTTTGACAGGTGCCAGCAGCGGCATAGGCGAAGGTATTGCACGTCATCTGGCGCAGCAAGGTCATCAACTGGTGCTTGGCGCGCGCCGCACCGATCGTCTGCAAGCGTTAAGTGAAGCGCTGCGCTTTGGCGGCGCGAACGTGGATTATCTCGCTACCGACGTCACCCAAAGCGCTGATATCCAGCAGCTGGCCGATTTTGCGCGGGAAAAATATGGCCGTATTGATGTGATGATCAACAATGCCGGCGTCATGCCGCTGTCACCCATGAGTTCAATGAAAGTCGATGAATGGGACTTGATGCTCGACGTCAATGTTCGCGGCGTGCTGTATGGCATTGCGGCGGTGCTGCCGACCATGCAGGCGCAGCAGTTTGGTCACATTATTAATATCGCCTCGGTTGGCGCGCTAACCGTTTCGCCGACCGCCGCCGTTTACTGCGCCACTAAATTCGCCGTACGCGCGATTTCCGATGGCCTGCGTCAGGAGTCGCAACATCTGCGGGTTACGGTGATCAATCCCGGCGTAGTCGAATCTGAACTGGCGGATAGCATCACCGATAGCACCGCGCGTGAAGCGATGAAAAGCTATCGCCAGATCGCGCTCCAGCCAGCAGCGATTGCCAACGCGGTGAGTTGGGCCATCGATCAACCTGGCGAAGTGGATACCAGTGAAATCACCGTGCGCCCTACTGCCAGCGCACATTAAGCAGTAACAACCGTGGCGATTTCAGGCTGAAATCGCCAGCTTTCACTCCTCGCGCTTGAGCCGTGCAGCGGCACTTTCTGTCGCCGCACGTCGGCGAGCAATAAAATCCTGCATCTGGCTTTTTGCCTCGGCCAAACGTTGCGGCGAGGCGCTGCGCGGTGAACCTGAATGGAATGGCGGCGCCGGATCGTACTCCATCTGCAGCTGGATATTTTCTGCGATTTCACGTCCAAGCAGCTCTTCCGCTACGGTTAACGCAAAATCAATGCCCGAGGTGACGCCCGCGCCAGTGATGCGGTTGCGATCGCGCACCACGCGTTCGGCTACCGGCGTGGCACCGAGCAAGCTCAGCTGATCAAGCGAACCCCAATGCGACGTCGCGCGATATCCCTGCAACAATCCCGCAGCACCTAACACCAGCGAACCGGTACACACTGAAGTTATCCACTTTGCGTTCTCCGCCATACGACGGACAAAATCCAGCGTTTCGTCATCGTCCATCAGCGCAATTTGTCCGGGACCGCCGGGAATGCAGATCAAGTCGAGTTGCGGGCAATCGGTAAAGGTCACGGTGGGTACGATCGCCAGACCGCGATCCGACATCACCGGCTGGCGATCTTTCCAAATCAGATAATTGTTAGCGTTGGGCATGCGGGCAAACACTTCCCACGGACCGGTGAGATCGAGTTGCGTGAGGTTGGGGAACAGCAGCAGACCAATATTAAAGGACATCTTTCGCTCCAGATCGCAGGAAGTGGTAAAAAATGCAGGCATTCAGCGGTTAAAGCCAACCGGCCTTTTTCAGCCGCCACCACATCACGCAGCAGATAACAACAGTAATGCCCACCACGGCGGGATAGCCAAAGTGCGTGTGCAACTCCGGCATATCGGGGAAGTTCATGCCGTACATACTGAAAATGATGGTGGGCACAATCAGGATCGCCCCCCAACCGGCGAGCTTTTTGTTTACTTCGCTTTGCTGCACCGACACCAGCGCCAGATTCACCTGCATCGCGCTGGTGAGCATTTCGCGCATGTCTTCCGCATCAATCATCACGTGATGCGCGTGGTCCTGTACGTCACGCAGATAGGCGCGCAGATTTTTCGGGATGATATCTTCGTGGAAGCGCACCAGCTGCTGGCAGATTTCCGTCACCGGCAGCGCCGCATTGCGTAGCGCCAGCAGTTCACGGCGCAGATGATAAACGTTTTGCAGCGCGTCGCTGTCAAAACGCGTGGTGAACATGCCCTGTTCCAGCCCGCCAATGCGATCGTTAAGTGATTCGGTGATTTTGCTGTAGTTATCGACGATGAAATCGAGGATGCAATAGAGCGCATAACCCGGACCTTCACACAGTAATGCGTGGTTCTTTTCGGCTTTGGTGCGGATGTCGGCATAACCTTCCGATGATCCGTGACGCACGGTGATCAGGAAGTTTTTGCCAAGAAAGAAGTGGGTTTCGCCGAAGGTGATGCGCTGCAAATCGTCCATGTGCGCGGTTTTTACCACAATAAATACCGAATCACCGTACTGCTCAATCTTTGGTCGCTGATGCGCTACCAGCGCATCTTCTATTGCCAGTTCGTGCAGGCTGAACTCCTGCTGCAGCGTCTGCATAAAGGCCGGTTCGGGTTGGTACAAACCCATCCAGACGAAGGATTTCTCTTCTTTTAATACTTCACTAATATCAGCGATGTCGACATGCTCTTCACGCTTACCGTGGCGATACGCCACGCAGTTAATGACCATATGCGCGTCGTCCTTGTTGTTTTCACTCTTTTTCATTTTAGCCTTAAAGCTCGCGTACCATTTCTACGCAGGGAAGATCGGCTTGTGCCAGCGCCGAGGGATAAAGCGTCTCACGCACTACACGAAAACCGTGGCGCAGATAAAAGCCGCTCGCGTTGGGCGTGGCGGCGAGCGTCAGTTTATCAAAACCCCGCTGATGCGCTTCATCGATGATTGCCTGCATGATGGCGCTGGCATAACCTTTGCCGTTGCAGGCGGGCAGCGTGAAGATCGCTTCAACGCTGCCGTTGTGCAAGTCGAGAAATCCGGTCGCGGCCACGCCATATTCAGCATCCTCAACCACATAAAACGGATGGCTTCTGACCGCCTCGAAATAGCCGGACGGTAACGCATCGGGTGTCCATGCGCTGATAATATCAGCGGGATAAACGGCCCGGCAACCGTGGCGAATGGCAAGGTTGCGGATGCGCCACAACGTGGCCGTTTCATCACAGCGGGCTAAACGCGGTTTCATACGTTTTCCTCTATGCTAGTAATCCGTGGAGTATCACAGTAACAAAACTCATCAGGAAGATAACGCCGATCTCGGCTACAAAAGGTTACGACAATGCAACTCACTTCATCACGTTTGTTTCTTCGTCCGGTTGAACCCACCGATGTTCAGCGCCTGTTTGCCATCTATGGCGATCCTAAAACCAACATGTTCAATCCGGCGGGTCCGTTTCCCGATTTAGCCTTTGCAGAAGAAGTGTTAAATCGCTGGCTGGCGCACTGGCAATCCTTTCCCTTTGGTAACTGGGCAATTTGCCTGCGGGAACAGCCGGATGAGGTTATCGGATTTGGTGGTTTATCGGTGCGCGAGTTTGCTGGCAAGCCGGTAAATAATCTTGGCTATCGTCTGGCGAAAGAGGCATGGGGAAAAGGTTATGCCACCGAGTTTGCACGAAGGGTTATCGCTTATGGCTTCGATGAATGCCAGCTTCCGGTTATTGATGCGGCGGTGCGTCAGGATCATATTGCATCACAGCAGGTACTGGAAAAGGCGGGACTGCGCTGTTACGGCCAGGTTCACGATGTTCCGGGCGCGCCCGCCAGTTTGGTATATGAATTACGTGCGCAAACCTGGCGCGATCAGGGCACGCCAAAGTAACGTAGCAACGCGGTCATTAGCGCGGCACCGATAATCACCAGGATTAACGGTGTGCGGCGCCAGGCCAGAAACACCGCAAACAGCACGCCGGCGATGCGCGCCACGCCGGCAAAATGCGTGCCTTCAAACAGCGCGGTGGTAACGGCCACCGCCAGCAGCAAAACGGTGGCTGCATCGGATAGCATATTGCGTGCGCGATCCGACATCTGCATGCGGCTGCCCAGGCGATAACCGGCGAAACGAATCGCATAAGTGCCTACCGCCAGCAGCGCGATGCCGCCAATGATCAGATTATTTTGCATTTTTACACTCCCGCCAGCTCAGTAATCCCAGCAGTGAAAACAGCACCGGCATGCCCGCTGGCACAAACGGTGTCGCCAGCACAGACAGCGTGGTGCCGAGCGTAGCGGGGATCAGCGTACGACGCTGACGCAGCGCCGGGAATATCAGGGCAATCAGGATCGCTGGGAACACCGCATCCAGACCAATGGCCGATACGTCGGGAATAAAGCGCCCGATCACCGCACCGCCAATGACCGACAGCGGCCAGATGGTGAAAATACCTAATCCGCAAATCCAGTACGCGGCGCGACGTTGCGCCAGTTTTGGCTGGGAAATACCAAACACCACGCTTTCATCATTCATGATGTGGCATCCCAACAAACTGCGGCTGCCTTTACCAACCAGGTCTTTCACCGCAATGCCAAACGGCAGATGACGCGCGTTGACCAGCAAACCCGCCGCCGCCGCCGTTAACGGACTGCCGCCGCCAGCCACGATGCCGATAAACAGGAATTCCGACGCGCCCGCCAGCACCAGCGTTGATAGCGCAATCGGCACCCACAGCGGAAACCCTTCCGCTGCCGCCAGCGAACCGTAAGAGAGCCCGACAATGCCGTCGGCAAGACAAACCAGGAAAATGGCTTTTATTACTCCGCGATCAAGCGGTACTGCACCCAGACGCATCACAATTTGATCTCATATCGAACAGGAAAGCCGTTATAATGAACGCGCCAGAATCGTTTTACAAGACGAACAAAGCGTTCGATATAAAGAACAGGAGAGGGTTTGACCACGCCAATTGATATTATTGCTGTCGGATTACTGCGCGAACGTCAGCGCGCGGGGCTTTCACTGACAGAGGTGGCGCGTCGCGCCGGTATCGCCAAATCTACGCTGTCGCAGCTCGAAGCGGGCAATGGCAATCCCAGCCTTGAAACGTTGTGGGCGCTGTGTGTGGCGCTGAACATTCCTTTCGCGCGTTTGATGGAGCCGGAAGTGAAGCGATTGCAGGTAATTCGCCGTGGCGAAGGCATGATCGTCTCGGCGGAGATGGCGGATTATCAGGCAGCTTTGCTGGCAAGTTGCCCGCCCGGCGGACGCCGCGATCTCTATCTGGTCACCAGCCAACCGGGCGCGCCGCGCGATTCAAAACCGCATCCGCCGGGCTCGGTGGAGCATGTGATTATCGCGCGTGGCCGGGCGCTGGTTGGGCCGCGCGATGCGCCGGTCGAACTGCATCCCGGCGACTACATTTGCTATCCCGCTGACGAACCGCATGTGTTCGAAGCCTTAGAGGCGGATACCATGGCGGTGCAGTTGTCGGAGCAGAATTGAGTGTCGGTGGGTCAGGTCGCCATAAATGGCGCCACTATGGAATTGCAGAGTGACCATCAGAATTTCCTATTATTAAATCCGATGATTCGCGTGCGGCGCGGTGGCATGCTGTGGTTTTCGCCGCTAAGAATCAGGAACATATGGACATTATTCCCGCCCGACCTCATCACGCCGCTGCCATTCAGAAAATCTACGCCTGGCATGTGCTACACGGCACCGCGACCTTTGAAACTGAACCACCTTCGGCGAGCGAAATGCTGAAACGCGTGCAGGATGTGCAGCAGCGCGGCGGTTTTTGGCTGGTGGCGCAGGAGGATGATCAGGTGCTGGGTTACTGCTATCTGGCGCCGTATCGCCCGCGTTATGCCTATCGCTTCACGCTGGAGGATTCGATTTACCTCGATCAGCAGCAAACCGGCAGAGGCATTGGTCGCGCACTGTTGCAAAAAGCCATTGCGCTGGCAGAAGCGGCGGGATTTCGCCAGATTATCGCGATTGTTGGCGATAGCGCGAATGCCGGATCGCTGGGATTACACCGGGCGCTCGGTTTTGAGCACACCGGTGTAATGAAATCAGTGGGATTCAAACATGGCCGCTGGCTGGATACCGTAGTGATGCAGCGTTCACTCGGTCACGGCGACAGCCAGCCGCCAGAACGTTAAGCGACTGCCTCCATCGCGATCATACGATGCGTGCCCTTTTCCAGCAGATCGCGATCGTGGCTCACCAGTAACACCGCGCACTGCTGCTCGCGCGCCAGCGAGGTGATGAGCTGGATGGTTTGCTGCTGCACCAGCGGATCCAGACGCGATGTAGGTTCATCGGCAAACAGAAATACCGGATCCAGCAGCATCACGCGTAACAGCGAGAAGCGCTGCAGCTCGCCGCCCGACAGTGAATCGGGACGACGCGTCAGCAGTTCCGGCGTCAGCGCCAATTGCTCCATCAGCGCATCCCGCCGCGTGGAGGCGATGCGATGACGGCGCAACACATCGTCCAGGCTTTGCGCCAGCGTGCGGGTCGGTGGGAACAGCGCAGACGGATCCTGATAAATCTTCTGGTATTTCAGCCCATCGACCGCCGCATGCCGCGTCACCTTGCCTTGCTGCGGGGTTAGCAGGCCGAGCAGCACATCGCCAAAGCTACTTTTACCGCTGCCGCTGGCACCGTGTAATCCAACGATTTCCCCGGCGTGCAGCCTGAAGTCTTGCGGCACGCCGAGCGATTTACCGCCGCGCTGCAAGCGGATGCCCTCAGCGCTCACCACCGGTTTACTGCCCATAACGGTTTGTTGCCGTGCAGGCCAGGCGGTGGGATCGGCGGCGAGTAATTCACGCGTATAGCGCTGCTGCGGTTCATGTAACACCTGTTCCGCCCTGCCCTGCTCAATCACCTTGCCTTTATGCATCATGATCACCTCACCGCCCAACTGGCGCGCCAGCGCGATGTCGTGGGTGATGGTGAGCAGTGTGCCGCCGTCGGCCACTTCCCGGCGCAGCAAAGCGGCTACTTCATCACGACGCGCCACATCCAGCCCTTTGGTTGGTTCATCGGCAATCAGTATCTCCGCGCCACCTGCCCGTGCGGCGGCAAAGGCGGCGCGCTGCGCCATCCCGCCGGAGAGTTGCCACGGAAAACGCGGCGCCGCGTCCTGTAAACCAAGCTGCTGTAAATCGCGCTGGGCCGACAGTGCGCTGGTGGATTTCGCGTTTCCGCGTACATAACGATAGCCTTCCGCAACCTGCTGCAGCACTGACATGGTGGGATCCAGCGACAGCCACGGCTCCTGCGGCAGCGACGCTAATGTGCGGCCCCATAATTCACGCAACAATCCGGCATCCTGCGGCAGGGTAAAACGCTGTTCGTTGATGATTAGCGTACCGCTGGACTGTAAATCGTCAGGCAAAATGCCCATGACCGCTTGTGCCAGCAGGCTTTTACCTGAACCGGTTTCACCCAGCAAGGTCAGCGGTTGTCCGGGCTGCAGGGTTAAATCAACCGGCTCCACCAGCGTGGCACTGGCGGTTGTGACGCTGATGCCGATAACCTGTAATCCTTTCATTTACGCTCCTCTTTCATTAACAGATTCAGGCTGATCAACAGCAGAAACAGCGCGATTACCGGCTGCATTAGCAGCCACGGTGCTTCCCAGGCAAACGGCAGCAGTTCGGTCATCATCAATCCCAGTTCTGGCGTCGGCGGACGTACGCCGACGCTGATAAAACCAAGCGCAGAGACCGCCATGATGGCGCTGCTGAACGAGAACAGAGTCAACGTGGTTAATACCGGCGCTAACGCTGGCCACAGGTGTCGGCGGAAACGGTAGAACGCCGAAAAACCGAGCAACTTTGAGGCCTGCATGCCGGGTGCCTGCACAATCGGGCGCAGGGTTGCGCGCGTGACGCGGAAGAACTCCACCCACAGCACCAGCGAAATCCCCAGCCACAACATGCCGGGAGAATCCGGCGCAATCGCCGCTAACAGCAGCACCAGCAGCAATCCCGGCAGCGCCAGACACATATCGCCGAGCATGCTGAGCAGACGATCCAGCCAGCCACCATACAGTGCGCTGAATACGCCAGCCAGCACGCCCGCCAGCAGCGCGCTCATCACACAGAGCGCCGCGAGACCCAGCGAAAGGCGCAACGCGGCACTGAGGCGCGGCAGCATGTCGCGACCAAGATGATCAAACCCGAGAAGATTGGCGCCGCTCGGCGCGTGCAGCATTTGCAGCAGATCCTGTTCCAGCGGGTCGCCATGATGAATCAGGGGCAGCAGGAAGGCGAAACCAAGCAGCAAGCACAACAGCAGCAGGCCGATAAGACGCGAAAATGAAATTGTCATGCGCGCGCTCCTCTGGGATCAAGCAGATGACAACCCGCATCCACCAGCATATTCAGCAGCACGAACAGCAGTCCGAGCGTCATGGCGCTGGCCTGAATCACCGGCACATCGCGGGCGAAGATGGCATGCACCAGCGCGTGACCAATGCCAGGCCAGGCAAACAGCGTTTCTACCACCACCACGCCTTCCACCAGCCAGACAAACTGCATGCCGAACCAGGTCAATACCGGCGATGCGAGGTTGCGCAATCCATGACGACGCAATAACGTTGCGGGCGCTAATCCTTTCTGCGCGCCCCAGCGGTAATAGCCCGAGTTGACAACCTGATACGTGGCTTCACGCACCACGCGCACGCCCACCGCGGTTAACGACAATGCCAGCGTCAACGATGGCAACAGAAAATGACGCAGCTCGCCGTGCCCGGCGCTGGGCAGCCAATCGAGCTGCAGCGCCAGCAGGACAATCAGCAGCATGCCCAGCGCAAAATGCGGCACCGATTTCAGCAGTGCGCTCAGCCAGAATAACGCGCGGTCGAGCTTGCCATTGGCGTGACATCCCGCCCAAATGCCCAGCGGCAAGGTGAACAGTATCGTCAGGAAAAGCGATGAACCTGCCAGCGCCAGCGTTTGACTCAGCTGCCAGCGCAGTTCATCCATCACCGGTTCGCCGGAGACCAGCGAACGACCAAAGTTGAACTGCAGCAGATCGAATAGCCAGTGCAGCAACGCGCTGCCCTGCTGCAGCGAGTCACTTAGCTCCTGCTGCACCCGCGCCACCGCGCTGGCATCCACACGATCGTAGCCATAACGACCGCTGGCAATACGCCATGCCATATCGCCGGGCAAGGACTGCACCAAAAACCAGGTGAGTAATCCCACCGCCAACACCACAAAAGCTGCCTGCGCTACGCGCCAGCCAAGTAGTTTGAACATCATTGCTCCCACTCCATCTGACGCAGACCAAAGTGGCGTTCAAACGGATCGAGCGTGACGTTTTTCAGCTTGCTGTTAATCGCGGCCGATTGCTGATACCAGGCAATCGGAATCACTGGCAGATCCTGCTGTAACGAGGCAGTGATCAGGTTACGCGCCTGCGCACGTTCTGCCGTGTCAGTGGATTGCGTTAAGGTGTGCAACGCCGCGCTAAAACCGGCCGGATGCCAGTTCATCGCGCCCCAGTCGCCGCCCTTTTCCGCATAATCCTGCAGTAACGTGCCGGTGGGATCAGGCGTGAGTGCAAAGTTGCGGGAAAACAGCGCCAGTTGTAGACGATTGCTGTGATGCTGCGCCGGAATTTCGCTGGCGTTGGTGGAGTTGATCTTCACTTCAATGCCGACTTTGCGCAGCTGCTGCTGGATAACCATCGCCATCAGCGGCAGTTCGGGACGATCGGGGAAGGTCAGCAGCGTCACACTAAAGCGCTGGCCGTTACGTGCTAACACGCCATCTGCACCCATTTTCCAACCCGCCGCCTGCAGTTGCTGTGCCGCCTGCTGCGGATTGAATTGCAACGGTTGCAGTGCGTTGTTGTGCCATTCACCCATATTCGGCGGGAATAACTGAGTGGCCGCGCCCGGATAACGCAATACCGCCATCGCCAGCGCGTTACGGTCAATCGCCATGCTGATCGCTGCACGCACCGGCTGTTCGGCTAACAGCGGATCGCCCGCATTGAGTTTCAGCATCAGCGTGCGCGGCACCGGAATGGCCGGCAGTTGTAGCGCTGGCTTGCGCGCTAAACGCTGACGGCTGGCAGCATCCAGGTTGAATACGTAATCCGCGTCGCCGCTTTCCGCCAGCAAGGCGCGTGTTTCGGCGCGCCCGGAAGAGAGATAGCTGGCAGCCGCAATCGCTGGCTTTTTGCCCCAGTAATCTTCAAAACGTTTTACTGCCAGCGATTGCGGTGGCTGGAATGACGTCAGCATAAACGGGCCGCTGCCGATGATGCGGGTGATGTTGCCCTGCACATCCCAGCTAGCCAACGCCAGAATCTGGGAACGGCTCTCTGCTAAAACCGAAAGCAGCGGCGTAAATGGTTCGCTCAAGGTGATGGTGACGCGTTGCCCTTCCCCGCTGATAGCGGTGATCGGCGTTTTATCCAGCAGCCCCGCCTTGCTGCGCGCGGTGTTGAGTGATTTCACCACCGCGGCCGCATCCAATGGCGATCCATCATGGAAGCGCACGTTGGGACGCAAATTCAATTGCCATTGCAAACCATCTGCCGACACCTGCCAGCTTTGCGCCAGCGCCGGAATGGGCTCGGCGCGTTCGTTCACTTCCACCAGCGTTTCCACCACATCCATTCGCAACAAAATGTCGCCGGAGAGTGCGGGATCGGCGCCTTTGATTTCAAACGGTGCCGCAATGCGCACCGTTTTATCCTGATGTTCAGCCGCCATTGAGGCGTAAGAAGCCAGGCCTAACGCCGAAGCGATAAGCAAATTTTTCATTGATTTCATTAAGATTTCCGACTGAAGCCGCTACAAATTAGGTGAGTTAATTACGTTATAACATAACAATACACATTTCAACACAGATTGCTGGCAAAGACGGGTAATTGACGCTGCGCGCAGTGCTTTTGCTGCGCTATGCTGAAAACGAACGTTTACTTTATGGAGCAGCAGAGATGCCAGAAATCGTTGTGTATGCGGCAGAAGGTCGCACGATTGAGCAGAAAAAGAAGTTGTTAAAAGCCGTCACCGCGGCGGTGGCTGATTCGTTTGAGATCGATGCTAATTCAGTAACGGTTTCCATCATCGAAACGCCAAAACATCATAAGTCGAAAGGCGGCGTGCCGTTTGATGAGCGTTGAGTCGGGTGTATGCCTAAAAGCCCCAATGGGGCTTTTATTATTCAGAGGATAAAGACGGCTGGCCCTTTATCTTCAATCGTGTTGAGAATGCGTAATGCCGCTTTGTTTGGCTTGCTTTCGTTGCGCTCCCACTTGGATACGCTTTCCACAGACATTCCGGTGGTTAACGCCAGCGCTGCTTGCGACATATTCCAGCGCAGTCGCACTGCTTTAATTTCTATACCACTCATCGTACGTACTGGAGGAATGTTACGCGCTTCTATAGCAGCGTTAATTTCGGCAACTGTTTCATCTTTCACTGCGCCAAGCTGATTATAACGTTGCGCCATGCTCTGGATTTTTTTTAAACGATCAGTCATTACAGTTTACCTCAATCAACTCTCTAGCTTTAACTAACGCCTCGATTAGCTCGTCGGGCATAGCAATGAAATCTCGCGCGATGCTGCAATAGGCATCAATTTCATCGTCTTCTAACTCTTTGCCTTTCTTCTTCGAAAGCTGGCTTTTTAAATACATATCAAAAAAGTAAAGATTCTTCCCATCATTGAAAAATACTATGCAGCGCGCCCCATCAGAAGCACCGATGCCAGGTAAACCGACTCGCTTCTTATAAGTAAATCGACCCAGGCAATCGCCGTGAAGCCCGGCAAAAATGGACATCGCTGCCTTACACAAAATTTTGTCGTTGATGCGTGCTTTTAAACGTTCTTCCTGAAATTCTGGCGTGAGAAAAATTCCCATGGTCGCTTCCTTGCCACTCTTTCATCCGTAAGCATTACTATAGTCGTGCTTACGGGTAAGATCAATTTTCATGCGCTTACTGGCGTATCCCAATCGCCTGAAAGTCAGTATCATAGACGTTCTGCCGCTTACCAGGATAAGTGAACCCGCCCGCTATGACCGACCATACAGCACTATTTTCGCGGCTGACTTTTACCCTTGCTGATAACAGCCGCACGCCGCTGTACAAACGCTTTGCCACTGCAATTAAAGATGCGGTGCGTGATGGCGTGTTAGTGCATGAAGAGATCCTGCCGAGTGAGCGTGACTTCAGCCAGTCGCTGAACATTTCGCGCATTACCGTGCGTAAAGCCATGGATGCGCTGGAAAAAGAGGGCGTGGTATTGCGCTCTCGAGGCTACGGTACGCAGATCTGCACCCAGTTCGAGTACTCACTGAAAGAGCCGAAAGGCTTGTCCCAGCAAGCAGTGCTGCGTGGTAAAAAGCCCGATACCGTGTGGATTAATAAAAGCAAAATCCAATGCGATGCAGAAATCGCTGAGAAATTGGGGCTGAACAAAGGCAGCGAAGTGTATCTGCTGAAACGCATTCGTTATGTCGATCAGCAAGCGGTGTCGGTGGAAGAATCCTGGGTACCGGCGCGCTATATCACTAATGCGGATGAGATTGGCATTTCGCTGTACGACTATTTCCACCAGCAACAAATTCTGCCGGTTAAATCGCAAAGCAGAGTGAGTGCTCGCATGCCTGATGAGGCGCTGCAGCAGCAGATCGCCCTACCTGACAACGTACCTGTGTTGGTGATCAAGCAGCTGGCGTTAGATGCGCAGGGCAATCCGCTGGAGTACAGCATTAGCTACTGTCGTAGCGATATGTATGTGTTTATTGCGGAGTAAGGCGCTGTTGCCAGTAAGCTGTTAACGTGGCGCGATCGGGCGCGCAATCGCCGCCGCGTTGTGACACCACATAAGACGCCACCGCGTTGCCGAGCGCAACGCTTTCTGCCAGTGGCCAACCCGACGCTAATCCCGCCAGTAATCCACCCGCGTGGCTGTCGCCTGCACCTATGGTATCGACCACTTTTGTCGGCAGCGCCGGCATCCAGCCCTGTGTTTCCGCGTTAACGAAACCGGCGCCTTCGCTATCAAGTCGCACCACCATCGCGCCGCCGAATCGCTGCTGCCAGCACGTCATTAACTGATGCGCATCAATGGGTTCTGTTTGATTCAAACGTTCATGCCACAGCAGTTCGGCTTCCTGTCTGTTCACTGTAATCAGTGGGTGGCACGCCATAACGCGTTCGAAATGCGCATCACCGATATCCGCCAGACGCGGACCGAAATCCAACAGCAGCTGATACGGCTGGCTTTGCTGCTCCAGCCAGTCGATCAGCACATCACCGCTTTTGCTGGTGAGCTGATAGCCGGAAAGGTAGATCCAGCGATTGGCCAGCTGCGGCAACGTGTTCAGCAGCGCTGCATCCCACTGATTTTCCACGCCGCTCACTGACAGAAAAGTACGCTCGCCATCAGGTTCCACTAACGCTAAACACCAGCCGTTATCGCCTTTCGCCGTTTCCAGCACGCTGTGGATGCCATATTCCGTCAGCTTCTGCCGCACAATGCTGGCCCAAGTGCCGTTGCCGAGCGGCAGCGCATTGATGGACGGGATGCCAAGCCGGTGCAGCGCAATCGCCACATTCAGCGCACAGCCGCCCACGTTGACGCCCTGCTGGTGGAGCTCAATATCGCTGCCACGATGGGGCAACGAGTAAGCATCAGCAATCACATCCACTACCGCCGCACCAATCACAAGCACTGGCAGACGGCTTTCAAGTCTCTGCAGATCATCAGGCGTCAACATAAGCGGCCTCGCGCTGCTGGCGGAAACGCGTGAATGCAGCGCTGTAACGAGTGAAATCCAGCGCGTTAGCGGCATCCAGCTCGGCTTTCAAGGCAACGTCGATGCTGTCGATGCCGTGCAGCGCGCCGCAAATGGCCACCGCCATCGCGCCGATGGTATCGGTATCGCCGCCGAGGTTAGCGCAAAGGATCGCGCAGCGATTAGGATCGGTCTCGGCCAATTCCACCATCGCAATCGCCGCCGGTACCGATTCAATGGTGCTGGTGCCGGTGCCTACCAGATCGTAAATATGCTGCATGGTGGATTCCACGCCCCTGCCCTGCACGACCACGCTTAACGCCAGTTCGATGCGTGCCGCCATCGACGCGCTAAAGGTGGTGACACGCTTTTCCTGTGCCGCGCGTGCGATCGCGGGCAGTTCATCGCGGATCGTTGCCCAGTTGGCACCGTCAATGGCGCGTGAAACAGCCCACGCAATCACCGTCGCGCCGGAAATCGCGACATCCGATTTATGCGTAGGGCTCGACGCCAGTGCGACGGCATCAATAAAAGCCGGTAAATCGCGTGCTGGCAGCAGACAGCCGAGCGGTGACACACGCATCGCTGCGCCGTTAGTCGTGCCGTTATTTTCCAGCTGCGACACTGGCGTGCCGGCTTTCATGGCGTTGAGCGCGATTTTTGAGGTCGGTCCAAGCACGTTTTTGTTGAAGGCATCAAACGACTCGGCCCACTGCAAAATATTCGCACCAATGGTTTGGGCGTTGATCTCGCCGTCGTGAGTGACGATCGCATCAGCCAACGCCAGCGCCATAGAAGTGTCATCGGTAAAGGCCGCCCGGCCAAAGTAGCAGGCGGCGTTGTTCTCAGCCGGACCGGGCAGGAAGCGATCGATCCAGCCAAAGTGCTGCTTCACGCGTGAGCGCGGCCATAATTCGGATGGCATGCCCATCGCATCGCCCAGCGCCTGGCCGTAAAACGCGCCTAAAATCCGTTTTTCTTGCGTTGTCATCGTCATGGTGAAATCTCTTATTTATGGCTGTCAGCGGTTGCTGAATTTTCGAAAGCGGTAAGTTCATCGCTGCGTTTTTTGCCGTCGCGGAACAGGACGATAAAGGCGATGGTGATCATTACGATCATCACGCTGCCAAACATCCACATGCCTGCCCAGTTGAAAGTCTGCCCGTCGCGGGGTTGGTCGTAGGCGAACATTTCCTGCATCAGATAGCCGCCAAGGCGGTAACCCAGCAGGCTGCCGATACCCTGACAGGCCAGCGTGATCAGCCCTTGCGCAGCATTACGCATCGCCACTGGCGCTTTCTTATCAACATAGATGTAAGCGGTGATGAAGTAGAAATCGTAGCTGACGCCGTGCAGCAGAATGCCCATGAACAGCAAGCCGTAAGTCAGCATGTTTTGATCGCCACCGAACACGAAGAACACGTAGCGCAGTGCGGCGGTGGTTAATCCCAGCAGCAGCACTTTGCCGATGCCAAAGCGTTTGATGAAGAACGGTAGCGCCAGCAGGAAGAAGATTTCCGAAACCTGGCCGAGCGTCATCCAACCGGTGGCGTGCGGCAAGCCGACTTCCGTCAGATAGCCTTCGGCAAAGATGTAGTAAAACGCCAGCGGCATGCTGAACAGGAAGGAGCAGACGAAGAACACAAGAAAGCTGCGATCCTTCAGCAGATGCAGCGCATCCAGACCAAGCGCGACGCGCAGGCTGAATTTGCCGGTGCTTTTCGGCTCGGTGGCGGGCAACGTCAGGGCAAAAATGCCCAGTAATAGCGAGCTTGCGGCGGTGATCAATAACGGCACGTTGCTGGCTGAGATATCGCCATAGCCCAGCAGCGGCGGCAGGAAACCACAAACGATGCCAGACGCGATCCAGCCAAGTGTGCCCATGACGCGAATGCGCGGGTAATCACGCTCCACATCCGCGACGTGCGAAAACGCGATGCTATTGGTTAAGGCGATGGTGGGCATGTAAGTGAGCGCATACAGCAATAGCAACGGGAAGAAACCGCCGAAATGCGTTTGCTGAGCTGCGAAGAACATCAGAATCGATCCGACGATTGTTAGCAGCGACAACACTTTCTGCGCCTGGAAGAAGCGATCGGCCAGCGATCCGACAAGGATCGGCGACAGGATGGCGGCTATCGAAGTACAGGCGTAGCACCAGGCGATCTCAACCGGCGAGAAGCCGTTTTTGCTGAGAAATGCCCAGAGCGGTACAAACCATGCGCCCCAGATAAACCATTCAAGAAACATCATGAACGACAGTTTTGGGATTGTTGTTTTCATTTAAAAGGACTCCCCGGTGTAGGTGGAGGCAAATCTAACACCGGATATAATACCTTTGTAATACCACTGGTGGATTTTTTGAACTGGTCCACAACATTTTAAATGATGTGCAACGGTATGAGATGCGAGATATCTGGGGGCGGAGGATGGGAATAAGGGCGCGCCTGACGCGCCCTGTGATGCTTAGCGGCGGTTTTTCCATACCGTCTGAATATTGCAGAATTCGTGGACGCCAAAGCTTGACAGTTCACGACCATAGCCGCTCTTCTTCACGCCTCCAATCGCAACTCGCGGATCTGACGCACCATTGCCATTGATAAATACCGCGCCGGTCTCGAGTTTTTCCGCCAGTTCGTTGGCCAGCGCTTCGTTGCCGCTCCACACTGTTGCACTCAGCCCGAATTCGCTGTCGTTTGCCAGCTCAAGGGCATGTTGTGCATCACGAGCGACACTAATTGCTGCGACCGGGCCAAAGATCTCTTGCTGGAATGCGGTCATGGCTGGTGTGACATCGGCGAGGATCGTCGGGGCGTAATAGTTGCCTGGGCCGTCGATCTTATGGCCGCCTAATACCAAACGTGCGCCTTCCTTGATGGTCTGCTGCACTTGATTATCCAGCTCGTCACGCAGATCGTAACGCGCCATTGGTCCGATGTAGGTATCTTCTGCCAAAGGATCGCCGATCTTCAATGCCTGCACCGCTGCGCTGAAACGCGCCTCAAACGCTTCTGCGACACTTTCTTCAATGATGAACCGCTTGGCTGCCATGCAGACCTGTCCTGTGTTCTGATAGCGTCCTGTGACCGCTGAGGCCACTGCAGCATCCAGGTCTGCATCCGCCAGCACGATGAAAGGATCCGCGCCGCCCAGCTCCAGTACAGTTTTCTTGAGTACTGCACCGGCTTGCGCTGCAATTGCACCGCCTGCACGCACGCTGCCGGTTACCGCTACAGCGGCAATTCGTGGATCTTTGATCGCGGCCGAAACGCCATCGTTATCGACGTTGATCACGGTAAAGCCGCCTTTAGGCAGTTCGGTGGCGTCAAAAAGTGACTTCATCAGGTTGGCGGATCCCATTACGCTCGGCGCGTGCTTGAGCACGTAGGTATTGCCTGCCAGCAACATGCTGACTGCGCCGCGCAGAACCTGCCAGTAAGGGAAGTTCCATGGCATTACAGCAAGAATCACACCAATCGGGCGAAATGACTGCCACGCTTGCTGGTTTTCCACCAATGTTGGTTTGTCGGCAAGGATCGTCGGACCGTTCTCTGCATACCAGTCACACAGATTGGCGCATTTCAGTACTTCAGCACGTGCCTGAGCGATCGGTTTGCCCATTTCCAGTGTGGCCATGGTTGCGAGCTCATCCTGACGCTGGCGAATCTGTTCAGCCAGTTGACGCAGCACTTTCACTCGCTGCGGCATCGCGGTATAGCGCCATTCTGCATAGGCATCAGCACTTTGCTGCAATGCGGCTTCCAACTCGGCTGCGCTCTGCAGCGGATAGGTTGCGAGGATTTCGCCGCTAGTAGGGTTACGGGAGATAACGTTGTCAGTCATGAAAGATGTCCTCGTCATAAGTGATGTGATGTTCGATGAAGTTCACTTTACGCCGGGATATAGTTTCTTAAAAATGAATAATGATGAGGAAGTTGTTCATTTATGGAGAAATAGAAGGATCCAGATCGCATATAACTGATGATTTGGTGGGATCAAACAGGATGTTATCGCGATGGGGCTGTTTTAAACATTTTGCCTGTCTAAAGCCGCTTCAGTCCTGGCGTTATTAAGTTATACAGTGAATAGATCTTAAAGAAAGATCATATAGAGATCTTAAAGAGATCCTAAGAGATCCCCGATCGTCGCAGGCCGCACCCCACAAGGGCTCAGAAGGTGATCGCGTTCACTATAATGAGTAAAGTGTTCACTGGAGTCAGTAGTTTATTCACTATAGAGAGTAGAATGTTCACTATAAACAGTGTTAATGTTCACTGTAATCAGAAAACGACCCTTTTCATCCACAGAATGAAGATCTCAGGCTATGGCAGATAAAGAGAGTGAAAACAAGGCGTTACTCGAGCCTTTTCTGTCGGTGACAAAAAACAGCGGTGAAGTTATTCAACTCCACCCCAATAAAAATAACACCGTACAACCGGTCGCTTTAATGCGCCTGGGTCTGTTTGTTCCTACATTGAAGTCCACAGCGCGCGGTAAATCAGGCGCGATGGCATCGACCGATGCAACGAAAGAGCTGAAGAACCTTTCTTTAGTGAAATCGGAAGGCTATGAAAAAATTACCATTACCGGCGCAAGGCTGGACATGGATAATGATTTCAAAACCTGGGCCGGTATTATTCAGTCTTTCTCGCGTTATCCTTCTAAGGGCGACACCGTGACGCTGCCGTTTATCGATTTCGTCAAGATGTGCGGGATCCCGTCGGCAAACTCTTCGGCTGCGCTACGTAAGCGCTTAGATGCCTCTCTGCGACGCATTGCGACCAATACGTTGTCCTTTGAAGGGAATGGCAAAGCCTATCACACTCACCTTGTGCAATCGGCGTATTACGATCGTGAAAAGGATCTGGTGCGCATCCAGGCCGATCCAAAGTTATTCGAGCTCTATAATTTCGACCATAAAGTGTTACTGCAGCTGCGAGCCATTTCGCGTTTAAAACGTAAAGAATCGGCTCAGGCGTTGTATACCTATCTCGAAAGTTTGCCAACGAATCCGGCGCCCATCTCTCTGGCGCGTTTGCGTATGCGTTTAAATCTGGGCTCGAAAACCACCACGCAAAATCACGTGGTGCGACGTGCGATGGAGCAGCTCAAAGAGATCGGCTATCTCGACTATTCGGAAGTGAAACGTGGCCGTTCGGTGTTCTTCATCATCCACAGCAGGACGCCGAAACTCGACGGCATCAGCAATCTCGAAAGCATCGATTCGCTGGAAGATATTGAGTTCGAAGAATGATGTTGCCCGCTTACTGTAATCAGTAATTCTCCTTAAGCTGTGTCACTTTTTGAGCAAAAGTGACACATGCTCTATCCGCTAACATTCACTGCAATCAGCTGTCCTCACGTGATTCACTGTAATCAGTAACGTTCACTGTAATCAGAAACCTTCTGCTTTTATTGTGTCTTATGCGATGTTTTGCACCGCGTTGTAGCCTTTCTAAGCTACTTACAAGGATAGTGAGTACTTACAAGGGCGGTGACGCAGTACTTAACTTCCTTTTTTCACTGCCTCTCTACTGATCACAGTGAACGTTTGTTTGAGCGCTCGCTTTCACTGATTACAGTGAATGCCAATTACAGGCTGCATACTGAATACAGTGAACGTTCAAATGCAACTTAATGATTTATAACCATTAAAAAAGTCTGTTTCAAATTGATTCACTGTAATCAGCAGTTTGACTGTGAATACAGCCAGTAAAAGTGACAGGGTTGGTCACTAAGCTGATTACAGTGAACGTTTGGTTTGCCTTCTCACTACAGTGAACTGAAACGTGAGACGTTCGTGCTGACGCTCATATACCGCTTGAACAACATGTCACGCTGTCACTGATTACAGTGAACGTTACCAACTCGTCCCCTGCCCTGCCAGGTTTGCAGCATGAAACAAACTCGCTTAGCGCATCGTTTTTTACTGAATACAGTGAACGTTGGGCGTTTTAATCAGCAGCGTGTTTTACTGATTACAGTGAATGTTGTTGACGACATTCTGGGTATTTCGCTGTAACGCATATGGCGCTTCCAGGCATATCAGCTTGTCGGCAAATAACACTCTACTGATTACAGTGAACGTTTGTCTTATCATGCTTGTCGGGCTGTACTGATTACAGTGAACGTTCTGTATAGCGTCATAACTTTTACTGATTACAGTGAATGTTCTCGGTCTGGCCAAATTGACTTACTGATTACAGTGAACGTTTTATCGCAGTGCGACAACGTCTACTGATTACAGTGAATCTTTGCCGATGAAGAGTACAAGGCTTTTACTGATTACAGTGAACGTTTGGCGTTATGTGAAAACGTCGCGAGGGTTTGCTGATTACAGTGAACATCTCACCAGCATGGCACTATCGTTGCTCTCTCGCCTGTTTTTACTTCCAGGCATCATCTACTGATTACAGTGAATCTTCAGCCACCGCTCGCTGATTACAGTGAACCTTTTACTGATTGCAGTGAACGTTTATCTACGACGCTTATCAGCTTACTAACTACAGTGAATATTCCAGCAATTTTGGTCGCAAGCCCCCTTCTCTTTTCTCTGTTTAAAAGTATACAGAGTAGAAACCGGCTACTGAATACAGTGAATCTTTGGGCCTTTGAACAAGATTTCAGCGGTTCAATATTGAACAAAAAACCGGGATGACTAAATTACGAACGCTGATTACAGTGAATCTTTGCGTTAAACCGCTCTTAATCAAGGTCTTTTCACATAACTTATTCTTCCTGAGCAGAAGAGATATATTTGCCTCATGTGCTGGATTTATGTATAAAGTCATAAATCCTACATGTGTGGAGCAAGTATGGCTAACGATGAGAAGCAGGTTCTGAAGGTCGCACAACGTTCAGAAAGAATGCTGATGAGCCTGACTGAACAGATTCAGGCGCAGAAAGAAGAATTGCGGGAAAACACGTTCTATCAGGTTTACGCTAAAGCGGCGTTAGCCAAACTGCCCAAATTGACGCGTGCGAGCGTGGATTACGCTGTCAACGAAATGGAAGAAAATGGTTATCCGTTCGATAAGCGTGCAGCGGGCAGCTCAACCAAGTATGCGATGTCGATTCAGAACATCATCGATATCTATCACCATCGCGGTGTGCCCAAGTACCGCGATCGCCACCATGAAGCCTTTAGCATCTTTGTTGGCAACCTCAAAGGCGGCGTTTCGAAAACGGTCTCTACCGTTTCGCTGGCACACGCATTACGTGCGCATCCGCATCTGCTATTTGAAGATCTGCGTATTCTGGTCATCGATCTGGACCCGCAATCTTCCGCCACCATGTTCCTGAACCATCAACGTTCAGTGGGATTAGTAGAAGCGACCGCCGCACAAGCGATGCTACAGAACGTCAGCCGCGAAGAGTTGCTCAACGAGTTTATCGTTTCCTCGATTATTCCGGGCGTCGATGTGCTGCCGGCGTCAATTGATGACGCCTTCATTGCCTCGCGTTGGGAAGAGTTGTGTGCCGCTCACCTGCCCGAGCAAAACATCCACGCGGTGCTGTATGACAATGTAGTGGCCAAGCTGAAGAAAGATTACGACTTTATCTTTATCGACAGCGGCCCGCATCTTGATGCCTTCCTGAAGAACGCCATTGCTGCTTCAGACCTGCTGATGACGCCAGTGCCGCCCGCGCAGGTGGATTTCCACTCCACGCTGAAGTACTTAACGCGTTTGCCGGAGTTGATTGGCATCATTGAAGAATCGGGCGCAGCCTGCCGTTTGCAGGGCAACATTGGCTTTATGTCTAAACTGTCGAATAAAGCGGACCACAAGCTGTGTCACAGCCTGGCGAAAGAGATTTTTGGCGGCGATATGCTTGATGCTGCATTGCCGCGTCTGGATGGCTTTGAGCGCTGCGGAGAGTCGTTTGATACGGTTATCTCAGCCAATCCATCAACCTACGTGGGCAGCACCGAAGCCTTAAAGAATGCGCGTTCAGCGGCGGAAGATTTCGCGAAAGCCGTATTTGACCGTATTGAATTCATTCGCCTGAACTGAGGTTACTATGAGCGCAAAAAGAATCACTATTGGCCGAACTTTCAGCCAGACACCATTGCAGACTGAAGAAAGCGCCGATGGCCATTCTCAGACATTTATTCTGGCGACGGGTAAACGCGCCCTGTTCACGCTGGAGCACATCCCGGCGAAGGAAATTGAAGAGAAAACCTTCGTTAAGATGGAAACCAATGGCCGCGATCAGTCTGGCCTGACGCCAGAATCGCTGCGCGACATCATTCGCACCATCAAATTGCAGCAGTTTTTCCCGGCGATTGGCGTAAAGCGTGACGATCGCATTGAGATTCTCGATGGTTCACGCCGTCGTGCAGCGGCTCTGCACTGCAAAACTGGGCTTGATGTGTTGGTTACAGACGTGGCTATCTCGGCGGAAGAAGCGCGCCGTTTAGCCCAGGATATTCAGACCGCGCGCGAGCACAATCTGCGTGAAGTGGGCATGCGTCTGCTATCGCTTAAAGAGAGTGGATTGTCGCAGAAAGAGATTGCGCAAAGCGAAGGCTTATCGCAGGCCAAGGTAACGCGTGCATTGCAAGCGGCAAGCGTGCCGCTTGAGCTGGTAACGCTGTTCCCGAATCATTCAGAGCTGACCTATCCTGACTATAAATCGCTGCTTCAGGCGTATGAGAAGCTGCAGGAAACCGGACAAACGGTTGATGCCCTGATCGATACTATCGGTATGGATGTTGATACCGTATGCGCGCGCGATGGATTGGCCGAAGACGAAGTGAAGAATGGCATTCTGCGTTTAGTGCGTAACGGTAGCCAGACGCTGATTCAGTCACCGGCAAAAGATAAAACCGTGGCGACGCCATTATGGAGTTTCGCCGATAAAGACCGCTTTGCGCGTAAGAAAACGCGCGGACGCATGTTCAGCTACGAGTTTAATCGCCAGTCAAAAGAGTTGCAGGAAGAGCTGGATAAGGTGATTAACGAGACGCTCAATAAGTATCTTAATCAGTAATTGAAATGCCGCCTCCGGGCGGTTTTTTTATGCCCTTTTCAATGCCTCGCCAGCGTAATTTCATCGCTAACTGTATGAAATATAGATTATCGCCGCGGAAATTTCAGCCTGAAATCGCCACTGTTTTAGCCAGCAGCTCAAAGATATCCGTTAATAAATCACCAATACTGATTAACTGACTGCAGCCAATTTAACCAGCTGTGTGCGAAAGCAACAAAAGGCAGCCACAGCAGAATTGCCGTCCAGGCAGCGAGTGAAATTTCATCTGCTCGCCTAATCGATTTCATCTCTATTGATATGAAATATAAGGGGTTTTTGATAAAATTTCAGGCTGAAATCGCCAATTAACTTTTAGTTTCAGCCACCCTCAAAAATCCCTAGGCGAGATTAGCCAGATGATATTCAATGATTTATCCACAGAAAACGTGGATAACTTTCAAGACTCACCTTACTCAATTAACGTTAAAGCTGATGAAAATTGCCAGACCGCATCGCGCACGCGCACCGGTTTATTAATCAGCCCCAACGCATAAAAGCGATCGGCGATGGTCTGCTGCTCTTTGATTACTTCGAAGGCCATCGCACGCGTTTTGTGGCTGCGGCGAGTCAAGGCATGTTCAACTGATGCGATTTCCAATCCCAGCTCCTGAGCCAACAACATCGATGCTTGATGGCGATGGCTATCGATGAACAAACCCGTTTGTTGCAAACTCTCCACCAGCTGTCTGAGGATGTCATCGTGCTGTTCAACGTAATCACGCCGCGCCAGATAGAACTGATGATTACGTACGCGCCCTTCACCATTAACCAAAACCCGCAGCTCGGGATTGCTCTCCGCGGCGCTGAGCAACGGATCCCACATCATCCAGGCATCAACCGAAAGATAATCACTTGCCGTCAGCGGATATTTTGGCGGCGTATACACCACTTTCAGTTCATCCAAACCAATGCCCGCTTCCTCCAGTAGCTGCAGCAGTAGCCAGTGAACGTTCGAGCCTTTGTTAACCGATATGCGCTTACCGCGCAGATCGCTGATGGTACGAATATCGCTGTCATGCGGTACCACGATGCCAACGCTGCTCGGCGCTGGCGGCTCCCACGCGATATAAGTCACTGCATTGCCACTCGCCTGAGCGAAGATTGGCGGTACTTCACCGGTGGTACCAAAATCGATTTCGTTGTTTTGCAGCGCATACAGCAGCTGTGGCCCGGCGGGAAACTCACTCCACAACACGCTTATGCCTTGCTGAGCGAAACAGTGTTCCAGGCTTTGACGGGCTTTCAATACGCCAAGATTGCCAAACTTCTGGTAGCCAATGCGCAGCTCACGCTCCTGCGTCCCGTGTGTATGAGATGTCGACGTAGTTACCGGCGCTTTTCGCCGTCCTTTAATCATTCCCTGATTCGCCAGATGCGTGCGCAATGTGTGGCGGCTGATACCTAATAGCGCCGCAGCCTGGGTTTGATTGTGATCTGTCATCGATAGCGCATTGCTAATAAGGCTGCTGATAACGCGATCAAACAGTTGTTGCGGCTGACTGGTTAGCTGCTGCTGAAGAAAACTGTCGAGCGTTGAATCGTTTGACTCGTTAAAACCATGTTCACTGTAACCAGCAAGTCGCAGCTGTGCGGGCGTCAGCGTCTCTTCACGGCTTAGCAATACGGCGTTATGCAGCGTGTTCTCCAGTTCACGGATATTGCCCGGCCAGCTGTATTCGCGCAGCGCTTCAAGCGCATCAGGAGAAAGACGCCGTGCCGGGCGCCCTAAACGTCGTGCGTAGAGGGCGAGGAAGTGTTGCGCCAGCAGCGGAATGTCTTCACGGCGCTGACGCAGCGGCGGTAATGGCACCACCGCAATATTCAGGCGATAGAACAGATCTTCGCGGAAGCGTCGTTCACGAATCGCCTGCGCCAAATCCACATGCGTAGCCGCGATAACTCGCACATCCACTTTGATCGCTTTACGCGAGCCCACGCGCGTAATCTCACGCTCCTGCAGCACACGCAGCAATTTAACCTGCAGTGAAGGACTGAGCTCGCCAATCTCATCCAGCAGCAAGGTGCCGCCTTGCGCTGATTCAAACCAGCCGGGATGTGACTGCGTCGCACCGGTAAAAGCGCCTTTCTCATGGCCAAACAACTCGGCTTCAGCCAGGCTTTCTGTCAAAGCACCGCAGTTAACCGCGAGAAAAGGGCCATGACGGCGTTGGCTGTGATGATGCAGATAGCGCGCCACCACCTCTTTACCTGTGCCGGTTTCGCCGACAATCAGAACGGTGGCATCCGTGGGCGCGAATTTATCCAGCAGCGATTGAAACGCCAGAGAAGCGGGATCGACTAAGCGCGGTGAGTCGGTGTGGTTATAGGTGGTTAACATGGTATTGAGTCCTGTAACGAGCATATCGTTAACCTAAATGCTCACGCTGACTATTAACACCATATAAAAAGCATAAGCAGTTGCATATGCAGCAATAGCTGTTGCGCCAGAGTTGCAAATGCAACTGTTTTGGTTGACGGCGACAAGGCTAACCGCCTGAAATACGGCGATTCGCGCCAGTTAACAACCTGGCACGCTTTCTGCTAACAGCTATATAACCAAATAAGCAGTTCAAAATGATCATTTTTTAATAAAGTTATATAGGAAAAGCATAATGGCCGATTCCGCGAACGATAAAATTAATGTCTTCTGGTTTTTACCGACGCACGGTGATGGACGCTATCTTGGCACCACGCAAGGCGGACGCCCGGTCGATTTACCCTACTTACAGCAAGTGGCGCTCGCCGCCGACAATCTTGGCTTCTATGGCGTATTAATTCCTACCGGCAAAAGCTGTGAAGATTCCTGGCTGGTGGCCTCGGCGTTAGCGCCGATCACCAAACGTCTGCGCTATTTAGTGGCTGTGCGTCCTGGCCTGCAGCCGCCAACGCTGGCAGCCCGCATGGCGACCACGCTTGATCGTCTTTCTGAAGGGCGTTTATTGATTAACGTGGTGACCGGCGGCGATCCGATTGAGAACAAAGGCGACGGCATTTTTCTCAACCACAGTGAACGTTATGAAGTCACCAAAGAGTTCCTCGACGTCTACAGCCGCCTGATGCGCGGCGAGAAAGTGGATTACGAAGGCAAACACATTCACGTCGAAGGCGCGGAAGTGCTGTTCCCGCCGGTGCAGGAAAAGGGTCCGCCGCTCTATTTTGGTGGTTCATCTGAGGCGGCGATTGATGTAGCAGCGGAACAGATCGATACCTATCTCACCTGGGGCGAGCCGCCAGCGCAGGTTGCTGAGAAGCTGGAAGTGGTGCGCGCACGTGCAGAGCATCGCGGACGTAAACTGGAATATGGCATTCGTTTGCATGTGATTGTGCGCGAGACCGAAGAAGAAGCCAAAGCGGCGGCAGATAAGTTGATTGGTCATCTTGATGAAGAAACCATCGCGCAGGCGCAGAAAATCTTTGCGCGTATGGATTCCGCCGGTCAGGCACGAATGAGCGCGTTGCACAACGGCTCGCGCGACAACCTCTATATCTCGCCAAATCTGTGGGCGGGTGTGGGTCTGGTGCGCGGAGGCGCGGGCACTGCGCTGGTCGGCAGCCCGGAGCAGGTGGCTGAGCGTATCCGCGAATATCAGGCGCTGGGTGTCACCAACTTCATTCTGTCCGGTTATCCGCATCTGGAAGAAGCGCATCGCGTGGCCGAGTTGCTATTACCGCTGCTACCGCTGGCTAATGCGCAGCAGCAGCGTGAGCGCACCATTAACACTGGCCCGTTTGGTGAAACCATTGGTGGCGATAAGCGTCCGTCAAAACAGACGAGCGCCAGCTAATGCAGGAGAAGGCAATGGCACGGGTAATCATTGTTGGCGGTGGCTTTAGCGGCACAGCGCTGGCGATTCATCTCGCACGAACCTCATCGAGCAGATTACTGATTACAGTGGTCGAACCGCGCGCCAACCTCGGTGGCGGCGTTGCCTATTCCACGCAGGAGCCTTCGCACCGCATCAACGTACCCGCTTCGCGCATGCAGTTAAGCGGTGAAGAGCAGGGCGCGTTTGACCGCTGGTATCGCCAACAGCCGGAATGTTCACTGGACTCAGTAGTGCACTGTGAAGACGGCGCAGTTTATCCGCAGCGCAGCCTGTTCGGTCGCTATCTGGCAGAACAGTTTGCGCAAGCTGCGCAGGCGTATCCGCACGTCACGCTGCGCCATGTTCAGGCCAGCGCCGTGGCCTGGGAAGGCGAGCAGCTGTTGCTCAGCAACGGCGAAATGTTGCGGGGTGATGTACTGGCGTTAGCGATCAGTCATCCGCCACCATCGTTGCCGCGTGCGCTGCAACCGTTCTCGGCGCATCCGGCGCTGATTGCCAATCCGTGGCAGCACAGCGTATTAGACGCCATCGATCCTCAATCCTCGGTGGCGATTATCGGTACCGGCTTGAGCATGGCGGACGTGGTGGCTTCATTGGGCACCAGACAGCATCGTGGCCCGTTAATCGCCTTCTCACGCCGTGGACAGCTCTCGCGCGACAACCTGAGCGGTGAATGGCCTGAATGGACGTTAGCCCCGCAACAAGCGTCCAGTGCGCGTCTGTGGCTGCGACATATCCGTGCCGAAGTCGCGCGTGCCGCGGAACAGGATTTGCCGTGGCAGCGCGTGCTCGATCAGGTGCGCGTGCAAGGTCAGGATATCTGGCAATCGCTGCCGCTGCGCGAGCAGCAGCGCTTTGTTCGTCACTTGCGCTCGTGGTGGGATGTGCATCGCTATCGCATCGCGCCGCAGGTGTCAGCGGTGATCAGCGCACGTCGCCAGCAGGGCAGTCTGAAGGTGCTGGCCGCGCGCCTTAGCGACATCTCCAATGTCGGCAAGCAGTTGGACATCACGCTACGCACGCGCGAGGGCGCCAGCGAAACCCATCGCCTCGATCATCTGATTGTCACAACCGGTCCCGGCCATGAAGCCTTAACCGCCAGCCAGCCGCTGCTGCAATCGCTCAGCCAGCAAGGGCTAATCCGCGCTGACCTGCTCGGTTTTGGTATTGATGTCGATAGCCAATCGCACACGCTCAATGTTAACGGCCAGCCCAACGCACGACTGTTTGTCGTCGGTCCCGCTGCGCGTGCGCGCTTCGGTGAACTGATGGGATTGCCGCAGGTTGCCGATCACGCCGCCGCTGTGGCGAAACATATTTTACAAGAACTGCAAATCGCTCCCGCCGAGCGATGTCCCCCTTCAGCGCTTTAATCTCTCAACATCCTAAAAATTAACTGACGAACGCCGGGTCGTAACACGATCACGGCCTCGCTATGGAGATTGCTATGCCATCGCAACGTGAAATTCGCTTGAACGCATTTGATATGAACTGTGTCGGACACCAGTCGCCGGGCCTGTGGGCACATCCGCGTGACCGTTCCTGGCAATACAAAGACCTGGAGTATTGGGTCGATTTGGCGCGCCTGCTGGAGCGCGGCAAATTTGACGGCCTGTTTATCGCCGACGTGCTCGGCGTTTACGATGTACTCAACGGCAACGGCGATGCGGCGATCCGCCAGGCGACGCAGGTGCCGGTCAACGATCCGTTAGCGCTGATTACGCCAATGGCGCTGGTGACCGAACACCTCGGCTTTGGTCTTACGGCGTCGCTGTCGTTTGAGCATCCCTATCCGTTTGCGCGCCGCTTATCCACGCTCGATCACCTGACCAAAGGCCGCATCGGCTGGAACATCGTCACCTCGTATCTGGAGAGCGGGGCGCGCAACATTGGGCACAAAACCCAGATCGATCACGATAGCCGCTACGATTACGCCGACGAGTATCTGCAAGTGGTGTACAAGCTGCTGGAAGGCAGCTGGGAGCAGGATGCAGTATTGCGTGACCGCGAACGCCGTATCTTCAGCGACCCGCGTAAAATCCATCCCATCAATCATCAGGGCACCTTCTTCAACGTGCCGGGCATTCACCTGTGCGAACCGTCACCGCAGCGCACGCCGGTGCTGTATCAGGCGGGCGCATCGAGTCGTGGCAAACAGTTTGCCGCAGAACATGCCGAATGCGTATTTGTTGCCGCGCCGTCAAAAGTGCTGCTGAAGAAAACCGTCGCCGATATTCGCCGCCGCGCGGTGGAAGCGGGGCGCGATCCTTACAGCATCAAAATCTTCAATCTGCAAACCGTGATTGTTGGCGAAACCGATCTGGCGGCGCAGGCGAAATGGAAAGAGTACACCACTTGGGTCAGCTACGAAGGCGCGCTGGCGCTGGTATCAGGCTGGACCGGTATCGACTTCGGCCAGTATCAGCCGGATCAGGTGCTGAAATATATCCACACCAATGCCATTCAATCGGCGGTCGAAACTTTCTCCACCGCTGATCCCGATCGTCAGTGGACGGTAAAAGCACTGGCGGATTGGGTTGGCATCGGCGGTTTTGGTCCGCTGATTGTCGGCAGCGCGGAAACCGTCGCGGATGAGTTGCAAAGCTGGGTTGAAGAGACCGACGTAGATGGCTTCAACTTCGCTTACGCACTGACCCATGAAACCTTTGAAGATGTGGTGGAGCTGCTGATCCCGGAGCTGCAAAAGCGCGGCGTCTACAAAAAAGAGTACGCGCAGGGCACGTTGCGCGAGAAGTTATTCTCCGCCGGCCCGCAGCTGCAAGCACCGCATCCGGGCGCGGGCTATCGCGTTAAATCCTCCACGCCGCAGGAGGTCTTATGATCGAAATAGATCAGCTCAGCAAACACTATCGCGCGCCCGACGGCCGCATCACCGAGGTGCTGAAATCCATCAGCCTGCAAGTACCGCAAGCCAACATCACCGCGGTAGTTGGGCCGAGCGGCGCGGGTAAATCGACGCTGGCGAAGTGCATTAGCCTGCTAGAGCAACCGAGCGCCGGCAGCATCCGCGTTAACGGCAACGATCTTTCTCGTCTGGATGGCGAAGCGCTGCGTCAGGCGCGTCGCTCAATTGGTACCGTGTTCCAGTCTTCCGCGCTGCTGCAACGCAAAACCGCGTGGGAGAATATCGCCTTGCCGCTGCACTATCTTGGCGTAGTGGATCGCGATATCGCCGCGCGCGTGGGCGAACTGCTCGATAGCGTCGGCCTCAGCCACAAAGCCAAAGCCTATCCTGGCCAGCTTTCCGGTGGTCAGCGGCAGCGTATTGGCATCGCGCGTGCGCTGGCATTGCGCCCGTCGGTGTTGCTGGCAGATGAAGCGACGTCAGGGCTCGATCCCGAAGCCACCGTCACCGTGCTCGACCTGCTGAAAAAACTGCGTGATGACTACAAGCTGGCGATTGTGCTGATCACCCATGAAATGGACGCGGTGCGTCAGGCGGCAGATGCGGTAGCGGATATTCGCGACGGCCAAATCGTGCAGTACGGCGTGGTGAAAGAGCTGCTGGCGCAACCCGATTCGCTATTGGGACAGCGCCTGTTCCCGCTGGCGGCGCAGGCGGGCGATGCCGAACTGGTGTTGCAGCTCAGTTATCGCACCGATGTGCCAGTCGCCAGCGACTGGATTTCGCGCCTCAGCCAGCAGTTTGGTTTGCGTATTGATCTGCTCGGCGCGCACGTCGAGCAGGTGAATGGTCTGCAAGCTGGCCGCCTCAAGGTGGGCATTCACTATCAGCAGGAACGCGTGCCGCTGGCGCGTTTACTGTCGCAGCTGGAACAGCTGGGCTTAGTTGCCAGCGTTTCGGGCAGCGTGTTGCCATTGCGGGAGGCGGTATGAGCGTATCAGTGATGAGTCAGGATACGCCGTGGCCAGACATCCCGGCGCTGATGCTGCCCGCTCTGGGCGAAACCGCGTTGATGGTGGCGATCGTGATGCTGTTCGTGGTCACCTTCGGCGGCATCGTCGGCGTGGTGCTGTTCAACACCTCGGTGCGCGGCCTGTTTCCCCATCGCGGTATCAATCGGGTGCTGAGTTGGATTGTCAACATGGGGCGTTCGCTGCCGTTTCTGGTGCTGATGGCGGCCATCATTCCGTTCACCTTCTGGCTAACCGGCACCACCATCGGCATTCCTGCCGCCGTTGTGCCGATGATCGCCGCGGGTATTCCGTTCTTTGGCCGTTTGGTGGACAACGCGCTGCGTGAGCTGCCCGGTGAAGTCACGGCGGTGGGCTTGGTGTGCGGCGGTTCGCGCTGGCAGATCATCCGCTCGGCACAACTTAGCGAAGCGCTGCCGGCGATTGTGGCGGCAGTGACGCTCAACCTGATCTCAATGATTGAATACTCCGCCATTGCCGGCACCATCGGCGCGGGCGGTATCGGCTATCTGGCGGTGGTGTACGGTTATCAGCGCTTCGATAATCACATCATGATCGCCACCATCGTGGTGCTGATCGCCTTAATTCAAACCATTCAATTTCTCGGCGACCGTTTGGTCACCGCATTACGCCATCCTCAGGGGACATCGTTATGACAACACAAGATTTCGAGCTGCGTAAAACCCGCCGCTGGCCGTGGCTGCTACTGATTATAGTGGTCGTTTTACTTGCAGCAGGCGGCTGGTTCTGGCGCAGCCAACAGGCGCAGGCGGTGGTCTTTGGCACCACGCTGAAGGTGCATTTTGAACCGGCGATGGCGGGCGAGCAGAAGCTGATTGAATACGTTGGCGAGCACATCGCGCCCGATTACGGCCTGAAGCTGGAGGCGGTTGGCGTGCAGGATCCGGTGCAAGCCGATCGCGCGGTAGCGGAAGGGCAGTATGCCGCCACCGTGTATCAGCATCAGTGGTGGCTAAAGCAAGTGGTGGATGCCAACGGTTTTGCGCTCACCTCAACGCTGCCGCTGTTCCAGTGGGCGTTTGGCATCTACTCCGATCGCTACACATCGGTAGCGGATCTGCCGCAGGGCGCGACCATCGTGGTGCCGGATGATGGCGCCAATCAGGGCCAGGCATTATGGTTGCTGGCGCGTCAGGGTTTAATCACGCTCGATCCCAACGTCGAGCCGCGCACGGCCAAACTGAAGAACATTGTCGGCAATCCGCACGGTTTCGTGTTTAAAGAGCTCGATTTGCTGACCATGCCGCGTGCGCTCAACTCGGTGGATGCGGCGATTGGTTACGTTTCGCAATTTGATGCCGGTAAAGTGCCGCGCGAAAAAGGCATTCTCTTCCCGCCTGCGCCGCGCACTTTCGCCTCACAGCTGGTGATTGGCACGCCTTATCTGGACCAGGAAAACATTGAGAAGCTGAAAAAAGCCTTCTCCGATCCGCGCGTCCAGCAGTGGTTGAAGACCACCGACGATCCGCTGGTAAAAGGCGTGTTGGTGCCGGTCTCAGCCGAATAAATGGTTGTTGTTTGAACACCCGGACGCGTCAGGCGTGTCCGGGTTTTTGTGTTGGCTAAAAACTATTTATCTAATTGATTTTAATGTAAATTTATATCAAGAATTGTTGTTTTGGCGCAGCCAGAAAAACGCTTATAACAACCTCACCTGCACTACAAAACAACAACGTGAGGCGTTATGAGTTCTCTTCCTTTAGAAAACACCATTCCGGTTTCCGAACCGGTACGTTCGGTCAGTGATGTGGCAAGGCTGATAAACACTCGCACCAAAAATGACAACTACGCGCGCATGATTGTGTTCCTCGCGCTCGGCGGCGTGTTCCTCGACGCCTACGATCTCACCACGCTGTCGTACGGCATCGATGATGTGGTGCGCGAGTTTCAGCTCTCGCCGCTGCTCACCGGCTTAGTCACTTCCTCAATTATGGTTGGTACCATCGTCGGCAATCTGGTGGGCGGGTGGCTGACGGATAAATATGGCCGCTATTCGGTGTTCATGGCCGACATGCTGTTCTTTGTGGTTTCAGCGATTGCGGCGGGGTTAGCGCCGAACGTGTGGGTGCTGATTGGCGCGCGCTTCCTGATGGGCGTGGGCGTCGGCATCGATTTGCCGGTGGCGATGTCATATCTGGCGGAGTTCTCCAAATTCGCTGGTAAAGGCAACAAGGCATCCCGACTCGCAGCCTGGTGCCCGATGTGGTACGCCGCCTCAACGCTGTGCTTCCTGCTGATCTTCGCGCTCTACTTCCTGCTGCCGAAAGAGCATCTTGACTGGCTGTGGCGCGCGTCGCTGCTGTTCGGTGCGGTGCCGGCGCTGCTAATCATCGCGGTGCGCAGCAAATTCATGAACGAATCGCCACTGTGGGCGGCGAATCAGGGCGATCTGAAATCCGCGGTGCGCATTCTGCGTGATTCCTACGGCATTCACGCGCACGAAGCGGAACACGAAGCGCCACCGGCTGCTGCGGCCCCTAAAGTGAGTTTCCGCGTGCTGTTTGAGAAGCCGTGGCGCGAACGCACCATCGTCGCGGGCGTGATGAACATCTGTATCTCGTTTGAATACACCGCCATTGCTTTCTTCCTGCCGTCGATTCTGGCGCAGTTCCTCGGCGCGGGCGTGTTTGAAACCATCTCGGCATCGCTGGGACTCAACGCGCTGTTCGCCTTTACCGGCGGCCTGCTTGGCATGCGTCTGGCGTGGAAATATCCGTCGCGCCACGTCGCGATTGCTGGCTTTGCCCTGCAATTCTTTGCGCTGATCGCGCTGGCGTTAATTGGTCATCCGCAAGCCATCGCCGGAATCGTCTTTGCGGTATTGATGCTCGGCTTGTGGCTGTTTGCCGAAGGCTTCGGGCCGGGCGCGCAGCTGATGGTCTATCCAGCGCTTTCCTATCCAACCTCAATTCGCGCCACCGGCGTGGGCTTTAGCCGCGCACTTTCCGGCATCGGTAGCGCGTTAGCGCTGTTCATTCTGCCGATTCTGCAGGCCGCGCTCGGCACCAATATGTTTTGGGTGGTATCGCTGGCAGCGATCATCCCAATCTTCTTCCTGCTGGCGGTGCGCCACGAGCCCACGCTGCATGACATCGACGATCTTTCACCTCAGGAGTCACCATGAGTTTACTGGCAACAGGCACCGATTATGAGGCGCTGGCGGCGCACTTCCGGCCGATTTTCGCGCGCATCGCTGAAGGAACGGTAGCACGCGAGCGGGAACGTACTTTGCCGCATCAACCGATTAGCTGGCTGAAAGAGGCGGGATTTGGCACGGTGCGTATTCCGCAAGAGAAGGGCGGTTGGGGCGCATCGCTGCCGCAGCTGTTCCAGCTGTTAACCGAGCTGGCAGAAGCCGACTCGAATCTGCCGCAGGCGCTGCGCGCGCATTTCGCTTTTGTCGAAGATCGATTGAATCAGCCGGATAGCGCGGAACGCGATCGCTGGTTTGGCCGTTTTATTGATGGCGAGCTGGTGGGCAGCGGCTGGACGGAAATTGGCACGGTAAAACTCGGCGATGTCATCACGCGCGTCACGCCAGGCGAAAGCGGCTGGACGCTGAGCGGCGAGAAGTTTTACAGCACCGGCACGCTGTTCGCCGACTGGATTGATGTCTATGCGCGCCGCAATGACAATCAGGGCGACGTTATCGCTCTGGTGAACACTCACCAACCTGGGGTGACGCGTGAGGACGACTGGGACGGCTTTGGCCAGCGCTTAACCGGCAGCGGCACCACGCGTTTCGCTAACGCCCATGTCGAGCAGGAACACGTCTACGATTTCGCCACCCGCTTCCGTTATCAAACCGCCTTCTATCAGCATGTCTTGCTGGCCACGCTGGCGGGAATCGGTCGTGCGGTGGCGCGCGATGGTGCGCAGGCGGTGGCGGCGCGAAATCGGGTTTACAGTCACGGCAACGGCGGTGTTGCGCGTCGGGATGCGCAGATTCTGCAGGTGATCGGGCAAATCACCAGCCTGGCGTTTGCGGTGGAAGCCACGGTGATCCGCGCGACACATTCACTGCAATCAGCATATGTTGCCCACGTCAGCAACGATGAAGCGCAAATTGCCGCCGCGAATGTGCTGGCCGAAGCCGAAGCGGGGCAGGCGCAGGTGATTGCCAGCGAGCTGGTGACACGCGCCGCCACCGAGCTGTTTAACGCACTGGGCGCATCGGATACGCGCGTCAGCAAAGCGCTGGATCGTCACTGGCGCAACGCGCGCACCCTGTCGTCACATAATCCGGTGGTGTACAAAGCGCGTGATATCGGCGACTGGAAAGTGAATGGCACCGCACCCACCAGTGTGTGGCAGATTGGCAGCGGAGAGGGCTGATAAAACCCGGTGCGCATAAATGCGCACCGGGCATGTAAGGTCGCTATTCATGACGACCTGGTTGTTGGTAATGACTTACTTCTTATCCAGCGACCAGGTCGCGCTGCGCACATCCACTTTCACCGGCAACAGTCCCACGCGCGTAAAGGTATCCGCTAACGCCTGCTGCTCATCAAACACCTGCGGCGACATGCGTGACGCGCCGTAAGGCAGGCGTTTAATGGTGGTTTGCCAGATGGATTTATCCAGGCCGGTTGATTTCGACAGAATCGCTGCCGCGTCATCCGGGTTCTTGTTGGCCCAATCGCTGAGTTTGCTCAACTCATCGACAACCTGTTTCGCAGTATCAGGATGACCTTCCGCGAACGGACGGCTGGCGAGATAGAAGGTGTAATGTGGCACTAATCCTTCCGCATTGCGGATTTCACGCGCACCGGCATTGGCTTCCACTTCGGCAAGGTATGGATCCCAAATCACCCATGCATCAATCGCGCCTTTCTGGAAAGCCGCGCGTGCATCGGCGGGCGGCAGATACACCGGCGTCACATCTTTGTAGTTAAGCCCCGCATCTTCCAGCGCTTTTACCAGCAGATAGTTAACGTCAGAGCCTTTGTTCAGACCGACACGTTTACCTTTCAAATCCGCTACGCTTTTAATGGCAGAATCTTTTGGCACCACGATGGCTTCGGTTTTTGGGTTAGCCGGTGAATGCCCAAGATAGATCAAATCGGCTTTCGCTGCCTGGGCGAAGGCAGGCGGCGCATCGCCGGTTGCCGCCAAATCAATGCTGCCAACGTTTAAGCCTTCCAGCATCTGCGGGCCCGCCGGGAACTCCACCCAGCGGATAGCGATGCCTTCCTTCTTAAAGGTTTCATCCAGCGTGCCGCGATATTTCAGCAGGGCAAAGATGTTGGCTTTTTGATAGCCGATGGTTACGGTTTCTGGGTTAGCGGCAAAAGCGTGCGTGGAGAGCAGGCTAACGCTGAGAGCTAAAGCGCTCAGGACAGGAAGTTTTGCTTTCATGATGATTCTCACGTGGTTTTTTTGCCACCTTAGCAAAGCCCTTATATAACCAATAAATAACTAATTTCGATCGCTTATAACTATTATCTATGTGATCTGGATCATTCACTGTAATCAGCAAACGCGTCCGTCATTTCCATAGATGCCCATATAATTAGCACGGTAATAATTTGTATAACAAATCAAAATGCCATTGCCAAAAGCTTCTGTCAGGATAAGCCATTCCGCTGCCTGCATAAGGTTTTACCCGTTCTATGAAGTGGTTTTCACGAAGCGCAATGCTGTTTTCTGCCAAAACCTGTCTTGCTGCCTTTCTGGCTTTTTACATTGCTCTGGAACTCAATCTCGATAAACCGGCCTGGTCACTGACTACAGTGTACGTTGCCTCGCAGCTCTATTCGGGATCAACGGTATCAAAATCGGTTTTCCGTTTCTTCGGCACCCTGCTGGGCGGCTTGTTTACGCTACTGATCTACCCCGCCACGGTGCAGGATCCGCTGCTGTTCAGCCTGTGCATCTCCCTTTGGGTGGCGGTTTGTCTCTATCTTTCGCTGCACGACCGCACGCCGAAGAGCTATGTGTTTATGCTGGCGGGCTACAGCGCTGCGATCATGGGTTTTCCCGATGTGGTGTCGCCATCGGCCATCACCTACACGGTGATCTCGCGTGTTGAGGAGATCACTGTCGCTATCGTCTGCAGCAGCCTGGTGCATCGCCTGCTGTGGCCGGTCTCGATGCGCAATCTGTTAGAGCAGAGCGTGAACCTGTGGTATCAGAACGCGCGCAAGCTGTGCAGCGAACTGGTCACGGCGATGCCCGCTGAGAAGTCGGTGGAGCGCGAAGATATCCTGATTCAGATGGCCAACTATCCGCTTAACGTCGAAACGCTCATCACGCACTGCGTGTATGAAGGCGATGCCGCGCGGCGTCTGGTGCGCTTAGTCAGCGTGCAGTATCAGCATCTCTCCTATTTCATCCCCACGCTGACGGCAATCGAATCGCGCCTCAATTTGCTGGCGCAGCAGCAAATCCGTTTCCCCGACTTTATCGCCGAGGTGTTTCAGCAATTTTTGCTGTGGCTAAATGGTGAAGATCAGCTGCCGGTGCGCGACCAGCTCAGCCACGCGCAAGATCAGCTGAAAAGGGCGTGGCAACAGGGCAGGCTCAACAGCGAAGAGAGCATTTTGCTGAGCGGATTGCTGGAGCGCTTACTCAATTTTGTGCGCATCGTTGATGCCTACCAAAGCGTAAGCGAGCGCGTCAGTGAATGGACGCCCGCGGTTAAAGCCGGAAAAATGGCGCGCGCGCACAAACACGTCGATCAGGGTTTGTTGCTGCTGTCATCGTTTACCGCGTTTATTGCCACCTTCGTTACCTGCCTATTTTGGATCGGCAGCGGCTGGGTGGATGGTGCCACCGCACCGATGATGGCGGCGGTGCTGTGTTCCTTCTTTGCCGGCATGGACAGCCCGATTGCGCCGATGAAACTGTTCCTGAAAGGGGTGCTGATCTCTGTGGTGATCAGCCTGCTGTATATCACCTTGCTGATTCCGCAGGCGGTGACCTTCGAAGCGCTGGTGATTTGCCTTGCGCCGGGCTTGCTGGCGCTGGGATTGGTTATCGCCAATCCGTCAACCAACCTGATTGGTCTGATTGTCGCCACGCAGATTCCCGGGCTGATTGGCATGAGCCACAACTTCAAGCCCGATCTACAGCTTATAGTGAACGCTATTCTTTCGACGCTGGTGGGCATTACCTTCGCGGTGGTGATCACGGCGCTGATCCGCAACAAGCGCCCGTCGTGGACCGCCAAACGCGCGGTGCGCAAAGGTATCCGCGAGCTGCTGCAGTTTATCGCCACGGTGCGGCTCAACAGCGTCACGCTGACCGCGCGTCAGCAGTTTGTCTCGCGCACGCTGGATAAGGTCAACATTATTCTGCCGCGTAAGCGTGTTGATCCGGTGCCGGAGTTGGTCTCCGGCGGCAATCTGATTGCCGAAGCCTGGCTGGGCGCAAACTGCTACGACTATTACACGCGTCATCGTGAGCTGCTGCTGGCGCATCACATCGAAAGCGCGGCGATGTTCCATGAGCTGAGTCAGTTCCTCAAGCGTCGGTTAAAATCGCTGCAAACCACGCCGCAGCCGGAATTGTTAGCGGAATTGAATACGTTGTTGCTGCGGCTGGAAGCGGCAGCGTTGCAGGAGAACACGCTGTTTGCGCCGATGTTCCACCTGTTCAATATTCGCTTATCGTTGTTTCCTGCAGCGCGCTGGCCGGAAAACCATTACAGTGCTGAGCAGCATGTTTAAAACGGAGTTAAGCAGATGAAAATGATCGGTTTGATTGGCGGAATGAGCTGGGAATCCACCGCGCTCTATTACCGAATTATCAATGAGCAGGTGAAGCAGCAGCTGGGGGGTTTGCACTCCGCGCGCAGCCTGATGTACAGCGTCGATTTCCATGAAATCGAAAAGCTACAGGTGGCAGGCGAGTGGCAAAAAGCCGGCGAGATCCTGGCAGAAGCGGCGCTCAGTCTGGAAAAGGGCGGCGCGGATTTTATTGTGCTCTGTACCAATACCATGCACAAAGTCGCGCAGCAGATCACTGATGCGGTCCGCATTCCGCTGCTGCATATCGCCGATGCCACCGCACAACGCATTCGTCAGGCGGGCGTAAAAAAAGTCGGCTTGCTAGCAACGGCGTTCACCATGGAACAGGAATTCTACAAAGGCCGACTTAATCAGTCGGAGATCGACGTTTTGGTTCCCGATGCAGCCGGTCGTAAAGTGGTGCACGACATCATTTATCAGGAACTCTGTCTTGGCGTGATCCGCGATGAATCTCGTGCGCAATACCGCAAGATTATTGCTGAGCTGGTGGAGCAGGGCGCAGAAGCGATCATTCTCGGCTGCACCGAAATCACCTTACTGGTAAAAGCGGAAGATGCCAGCGTGCCGCTGTTCGATACCACCTTGATCCACGCAGAAGACGCCGTAAAACTCGCACTCGGGTAATTACGACCAGGTGCGCAAATTTGCGCACCTAAACCTATTTATGAGGTGCGCTTTAACTTGCGCGCCAACACCTGCAACTGCTGCGCAATCTCCGCCACATCCACCTCATCTTGCTGCGGCGTCGCCGTGGTTTCCCGCAACACTAACTCGGTTTCCAGCGTCTTCTCTGCCACATCGCCGCCTTCCAGCTGCGCCAGCAAGCGATCAACGCTTACCGCGCCCAACTGCTGCAAATCCTGACGCACGGTGGTTAATGGCGGCTGATACCACGCGCTTTCCGCGGTATCGTCGTAGCCAATCAGCGAAATCTCCGCCGGGATCTTCACGCCGTGCTGATGCAGCGCGCGCATCGCGCCGAGCGCCATTTGATCGTTAGCCACCAGCAGCGCTTGCGGCAGAGTGTTGGGCAACTGCGCCTGCAGCGCCTGATAACCCGATGCCGCGCTCCAGTCACCGCTCAGCACGCAGAATGGCTTGAGCTGGTGCGCCGCCAGCGCCTGTTGCCACGCGGCATAACGCGCGCGCGCCGAGGCAGAACTTTCCGGTCCATTTAACACGCCAATCTGGCGATGGCCGAGCGCCACCAGATGATCAACCGCCTGCTGCGCACCGGATTCGCTCTGATACTGGCATTGCGCCACTTCAGCACTGCGCTCCACATCGAGAAACAGCACCGGCTTGTTGTCGCACTGTTGCTGAATCTGCGCAGCCTGCGCCGCATCGAGCGGCAGGTTAATGAGTAGCGCATCCACGCGCTGCGCCAGCAGTTCATTCACTGTATCCTGCGGCGCATTATCGGGATTCGCCATGGCGATCACCAGATGATAACCCTGCGCCGCCGCCCGTTGCTGAATCGCCGAAGCGATCTGCGCGGGCGCCATCAAGGCTAAATCGCTGGTGGCGAGACCCAGCGTGCGGGTGTTTTTGCCCGCCAGCTGCTGCGCCACGCGATTCGGCACATAGTTGAGCTGCTGCATCGCGGCTTCTACTTTGGCGCGGGTGCGCGGCGAAACCTGCTCGGAATGGTTGAGGACGCGGGAAACGGTTTGATAAGAAACCCCAGCCAGATGAGCAACATCGTCGAGGGTTACGGAGCGCGCAGTCATGAATCTCTCCTGAAGATTGAGCTGCGAGTGTAGCAAATTTTTCCCTGCCGACACGCACTTAAGCCGCTACACTGCCAAAGGTAAAAAGAGGAGAACCGGATGCAGCTCAATAACCATCAGATTCAGGATATCAACACCCTGGCGGCCTGGCTGGCGCTGGATCAGATGCCACAAGATGGCACGCTCGACATCGATTTAGCCATTCTCGCTGGTCACGCGGTCCTGCCGAACGTGGAAGCGGTGATTGCCGTGGCGAAAAAGTATCAGCTGCCGTTATTGATCAGCGGCGGCACCGGTCACTCAACCTCGCTGCTGGTGGAGATGCTTGCCGCACATCCGCTGTATCGCCAAATCGACAGCAAAGGCAAAAGCGAAGCCGAGTTGCTGGGCGATGTCGCCCGCGTATTTGCCGCGCTGCCGGACGATTTGCTGCTGCTGGAAACCGCATCACGCAACTGCGGGGAAAACGCCGCCTTCAGCCAAAAGCTGCTGGATGAGCACAGCTGGCAGCCGCAGCGCGTGCTGCTGGTGCAGGATCCGCTGATGCAGCGTCGCACCTGGGAAACCTTCCGCTATCAATGGCGCGATCGTGCGGATGCACCGGAATTTATCAGCTGGCCGGTATTTGTGCCGCAGGTGATGATGGACGCGGGCATGCTGCGCATCATCGGCGCGCCGCCGCAAGGATTGTGGTCGATGGAGCGTTTTCTGTCGCTGCTGATGGGTGAAATCCAGCGCCTGCGCGACGATGAAAACGGCTACGGGCCGCGCGGAAAAGGTTTTCTTGGCCACGTCGAGGTGCCAGAAGCGGTGGAAGCCGGTTGGCAACGCCTGAAGCAGTTGCCCGGCGTGCAGTCACGGTTGTGATGTTTCGGTCGCCATGAATGGCGACCAACGTTATCGGTTCTGCACATACACCTGCAAATTGACATACACCGCGTTTAGCAACGGCGTCACTACGCCGCTGCGTGCGCCGCGCACCAGCAGATCGCCAATCACCTGATCGGCCTCAATCTCAAAGCCCTGGGTTAAATCGCGGTACATCGACGAGGTCATCGCCGCTTGAGGATTGTTCAGCGTCTCATAAATCTTCGCCGTCACCGCCGGACGCTGCTGATAACCTTCCGCACTCAGCACCGCCAACACTTCGCCAAAAACGCCTTGCAGCAGCGCTTCGCCACCTTTTGACGTCAGCACCTGTTGCGTATTGCCACGCGCGATACAACACACCGCACCCAGTGTGCTGAGCAGCAACCATTTTTCCCACAGCTCGCTGATGATGTTGTCGGCAAACACCGTATCAAACTGCGCCGCACGCAGCGCTTCATCCACGCGCTGCAAACGCGCATCGTTGTGACCGTCCAGCGCGCCGTAATAGAGAATATGCAGCGGTGTCATCTGCATCACTTCGCCATTTTCTCCCAGCGTGGCGTTGATTTTGCACAAACCGCCAATCACCTTGTCGCCAAAGCGCGCGCGCAGCGTATCGAAATGGCGCATGCCGTTGAGGATCGGCATGATCAGCGTGTCCGGACCGACGGCGGGCGCGATGTCACTCATCGCCTGATCCAGCGCGAAGCTTTTCACCGTCAAGATAATCAGATCGTAATGGCCATCAAGCGAACCGGCCTGCGCCAGCTGCGGCTGAATCACTTCGCTGCCGCCGGGGGTTTTCAGCACCAGACCGGTTTGCTGCAACTGTTGAAAACGGCGCTCGCGCACCAGAAAAGTCACATCACGTCCTGCTTGCGCCAGACGCGCACCAAAATAGCCGCCGGTGGCGCCGGCGCCGACTACCAGAATACGCATGGTCAATTTTCCCGTTGAGAGTGAAAGTCTTACCTTAAAGTGACCGGCGACGGCTTTCCAGCCCGTAAATGCTGAATCACCTGCAAGTTTTTAACGATGTTTAAAAAAGGCTCAAACTGTTCGTATTTACTCGTACAATAGGTTTAGGCTGTTGCGCAGCGGCGGGCAATGGTGCGCGCCGCAGAACGAGTCGAATGACTAAGGACGCATCATGCCCCGAACCCTCCCCATCGAACGTTATCGCAACATCGGCATCTCCGCGCACATCGATGCCGGTAAAACCACCACCACCGAGCGCATCCTGTTTTACACCGGAATGAGCCACAAGTTAGGTGAAGTGCACGATGGCGCGGCAACCACTGACTGGATGGCGCAGGAGCAGGAGCGTGGGATCACCATTACCTCGGCGGCGGTGAGCTGCTTCTGGCCAGGGATGGACGGCAGCTTTACGCCGCACCGTATCAACATCATCGATACGCCCGGACACGTCGATTTCACCATTGAAGTTGAGCGCTCAATGCGCGTACTTGATGGCGCGGTGATGGTGTATGACGCGGTTGGCGGCGTGCAGCCGCAGTCTGAAACCGTGTGGCGCCAGGCCAACAAATATCATGTTCCGCGCATCGCCTTCGTCAATAAAATGGACCGTCAAGGCGCGGACTTCTTCCGCGTGGTGCAGATGATGAAAGATCGCCTGCACGCCAATCCGGTGCCGATTGTCATTCCTATCGGCGCGGAAGAGCACTTTAGCGGCGTGGTCGATCTCAACAAAATGCGCGCTATTTACTGGGACGACGCCAGCCAGGGCATGAGTTTCAGCTATGCGCCGATTCCTGCTGAGTTGCAGGCACTCGCTGCTGAGTGGCGCGAGAACATGGTGGCAGCGGCGGCAGAAGCCAGCGAAGCACTGATGGATCGCTATCTGGAGCAGGGCGATCTCAGTGAAGAGGAGGTGGTTGCCGGATTGCGTCAGCGTACCTTGCTCGGTGAAATCCAGCCGATGCTGTGCGGCAGCGCGTTCAAAAACAAAGGCGTGCAGCGCATGCTCGACGCGGTGATTGAGCTGATGCCTTCGCCGCTCGACGTACCGGCGGTGAGCGGCGTCAACGAGCAGGGCGAACACGATGAACGTCATGCGGATGACAGCGAACCGTTCTCGGCGCTGGCGTTCAAGCTGATGAGCGATCCTTACGTGGGCCAGCTGACTTTCGTGCGCGTCTATTCCGGCGTGCTGCGTAAAGGCGATAGCGTGTGGAATGCGGTGAAAGGGCGCAAAGAGCGTATCGGTCGCATCGTCCAGATGCAGGCCAATGACCGTATTGAGATCGAAGAGATTCGTGCCGGCGATATCGCCGCCTGCGTGGGTTTGAAAGAGGTCACCACCGGCGAAACGCTGTGCGATCCCCATGCGGTGATCACACTTGAGCGCATGGAGTTTCCCGATCCGGTGATTTCGCTGTCGATTGAGCCGAAAACCAAGAGCGATCAGGAGAAAATGGGCCTGGCGCTGCAGCGGCTGGCGGCCGAAGATCCGTCGTTCCGTCTGCACACCGATGAGGAATCGGGCCAGACGATTATTTCCGGCATGGGCGAGCTGCATCTGGAGATTATCGTGGATCGCATGAAGCGCGAGTTTGGCGTGGAAGCCAACATCGGTCGGCCGCAGGTTACCTATCGCGAAACCATTCGCAAAACGGTGCGTGAAGTGGAAGGTAAGTTTGTGCGCCAGTCGGGCGGTAAAGGCCAGTACGGCCATGTGGTGCTGACGCTGGAACCGCAGCAGGCGGGGGCCGGATTTGCCTTTGAAGACGCCACCAAAGGCGGCGTGGTGCCGCGCGAGTTCATTCCTTCGGTGGAGAAGGGGATTCGTGAAGCGCTGAACAGCGGCGTGCTGGCCGGTTATCCGGTGGTGGACATCAAAGCCACGCTGACGTTTGGTTCGTACCACGATGTCGATTCATCGGAAATGGCATTCCGTATGGCGGCGATCTTTGGTTTCAAAGCCGCCGCGAAACTGGCCGATCCGGTGATCCTCGAACCGCTGATGCAGGTGGAAGTGGAAACGCCGGAAGAGTATGCCGGTGGCGTGATGGGCGATTTGTCGGCGCGGCGCGGTACGCTGCAAGGCATGGATGAACGCTTTGGTGCACGCATTATTCGCGCCGAAGTGCCGCTGTCCGAGATGTTTGGCTACGCCACCACGCTACGATCGATGTCGCAAGGCCGCGCCACTTACAGCATGGAGTTTGCGCACTATGCGGAAGCACCCCGCAACGTGGCTGAAAGCATCATCGCCGCACGCGCCTAAGCTTTAGTGTGAAATCAGACCGGGCACAGAGGTAACACTTCTTGCCCGGCCTACTTTTAAATCGACCTGTCGACCGCGTGAGTCATTTAGCACCAAAAATGGACAGTTAATTTCCGCCAGGAAGCCGATAGTATTCGCAGAATCAGGGATATTTATCGGAAATTAATCATGGATGTCATTTATCTGGATCAGTCTTGCTACCACCAGCAGGGCTTAATTGCGCTGCTGGAACATTCAAGTATCACTTGCTGTAATACGCTTCGAGAAATGAAGACGCTGATGCGTGACAGGGAAAAAACCGCCACTCTTTCACCAATCATTATTTTTGATCTGCCAGAAAACTTCCGCACGGCGCTGGCTCAGATAGATTATCTGACCAGACTGAAAATCACCTTGAACGCGACGCTGATTTTCTTTTCGGATTCAGTGAAAAACAAGATTAACTACAGCAGCCATGCCATCGCAGCCGATTGTTTTATCGATAAAAAATCTTCAACCGGTGCCATTAGTACTAAGCTGGCAATGATGCTGTGCCAGCACAAAAGCGACCAGCTAATGACGGCTCCCGGATTAAATAATCATTTAACCAGGAAGGAGTTTAACTTTCTGCGATGCTTATTCACTTACGAATCGATTGAAGATGTGGCGAAAATAACCGGAATAAATAAAAAAACGCTTTATAGCCATCAGAATAAAATTGTTAAAAAACTCAATCTGAAAAACAGCCTGCACCTCTACCAGCGTTTTACTAATAACTTTTAAACCACCAATCGATTGCCTAATGCTGATAATATAATAATCGCATCAAATCATTGCACATTCCGTAGCGGCGCGATTTATCGCACAATAAATTGCGCCGCTACAGTGTGTGCGCTCGGTAATTGCAGTTTTTATGACATCACCGCCCGCGCCATTATTGCGTCGTCGGAGTATAAATAATTCTCAACGTCCCCTGATAACGGCCCGCTGTTTTTGACGATAACGTGAAGGCGGGTGTGACAAGCTGCATCGGCGCAGGAACGCACAGCACTGAATTGCTCTGTCCCGGTAACACCACCCGTCGCAACACACCTCTGTTGGTGCCACTCCAGATAATCTCACTGCCGTTCTCAACCACCTGACGCGCTTTGGTCAGCGGGTTGATTACTTCAATCGCATAATCGAGGCGATTTTGCGCCAGAGTTTTATCCGCGCCTGTGCGATATAGCGAAAACAACCCTGTTCCCCGGCCGGGCGCGGCTGCACCTTCGTCCTGAAACAACAGGCTAACCCGGTTGCTGTCAGAATTATTGCCGTCGTACAGGCACATATCCAGCGAACGGCTGCCGCTGACGGTGGTAGTGGCGCGCGCTCCGGGGAAGGTTTTTAAACCGAGATCCACAGTGGCGGCTGCATTGCCAAACTCCGGCAGATAGATCTGCTGGTTGCCGTAATCTGTCACCTTAAAGGTCATGTTGGCGATCCAGTCACCCATTTTCGTCACATTGGTACAACCCACGTTTACGTTTTGTGAATTTCCGGTGCAGGACGTCACTGGCCACTGCATCAGCGACATTTTCAGCGTCGCGCTCCAGGTGCCCGCCGATGGGAATTTACTCAGCTCTGAAGAGGGAAGATAAGCCGAATAATCGGTGCCATCGCCACGTGGCGTGACGGCCCCGCCAAAGGCATTCATCGGCACCAGATTAGTCGCCACCACCACATTATTCAGCGAGCGTCTTTTGGTGAGATAGACATTCAGTACCAACGTCTGTTTGGTGCTGCTTTCGGTAAACAACAGTGGAACGGGGTAGGGTGACGGCGACGCTTCAAGCCAGACAGGTAATGTCAGGCAGGCACCATATTGATTGCTGGTGCGCGACTGGCAAACCAGCGTATTGCGGCCCCATTTTGGTGCGTCATTGGTATCGTAACCGCCATTTTCATTGGTCCAGATCGGCAATTGCGCCGGTACTGACATGCGGTCAAAGGTTACGGCAACGCTGGTATTGCGCCCTGAAGGCGTGAGCATGGCGGCCTGCACCTGCATGCCCGCGATGAGGGCCAACAGCGTCAGCGCGCTAAGAAATCTACTTTTCATCCAAAATCCCTATTGTTGTTGCGGCGAAGAAGGCGCGGTGCGTGCCAGCGGAACCTCATCCGCCTGGCGGGTGACAATCAGCATTTTTGCCCGCTGCTGCACATCCTGCGGCACGGAAGCCAGCTCGATGGGTTGGCAGTCGCTGTCGCCGACATAGCGCACTACGTCATGGGTGCTTTTCACCTTCATTTCACAGCGGTACATCTGCATGCCGCGCACCATGTACAGATTTTTTATGCGGTGATCGGTCTCGGCGCTGAATCCGCCCTGGCCTAAACCGGACCAGCTGGCGACATTCAGCGGCGTGGCACCTTCCAGTGGACGCTGTTGATTGATCATCAGCCTGCCAAGCCAGGTGTAGCGCGAAACAATATTCACTTTGCTCACCAGCATGCGGCCCGGCGCGATAAACAGCGTGCGTCGTCCGGCACCTTGGGTGATTTCACTGCGCATGCCGTCGGTGGATTCGATGGAATCGTTGATGCTGATCGCGCTCTGGGTGTAAGCCGGTACGCTAAATAACGTGCGGCCGGTGCCGTGCAGGCTGGCGCTGCCCGCGCCATCAACGGAGACATCCACCCGCGTGTCGCGGCTTTCATCGCTGCTTGCCACATGTACGCCCACCGCCGCCCCGGGCAGGCCGTTGCCCCACTTGCCCCAATAGAGGCCGGAACGCGCTACCGCCAATGAGGAGTTGTAGCTGCCGCTGCTGCTGAAGCGCTGAGCGGATGAACCGGACGACGCAGAGCTGAATGACAGGCTGCCGCTGCCGTATTCGCCCGCAGTTTTGCCGTAAACGGAAGCATTCAGAGTATTTTCCTGATTACCGTTAAGGTTCACGCCGATCTCCTGCTGATTCTGCGCATCGAAATACCAGTTTTGCGCCACGTTATAGCCAACCTGATCCTTGTTGTTGCGATCGGTTTGGTAGGTCATGCCGAGCGAACTGTAGCTCGAACGTGAATCGATGGTTGGCGTGCTGACGCGCGAGAGTGAGACGGAGAGGAAGCCACCGTTGTCGCGCTGAGTTCCGCTGCTGCTGGTGCGGGTAAAGAGATTGGCGCTGGTATTAATATTGAGTCCGTTGACGCTAAAGCCGCGCCCCAGGCCAGCCTGCCAGGTGGTAGTCTGCGTTTTACTGTAGATGTTGCGGCGCGCCCACTGCGGCACGACGCCGTTATCATCCCACTGCACCGGAAGCACATTGCGGCCCTCGTTCTTGCTGGCGCTATAACCGGCATTCAGATACCAGCTTTTTACCGGCACGCTGAACATCAGGCTGCTGCTCTGGTAGCACCCGCTAAAACCGTATTGCCCACCGTTGTTGCTGTAGCAATCCTGCGCATACAGGGCGCTGCGGTAGAAACTGAGGGAAAATCCGTCGTTATAAGCGACCTGCTGGACATTGCCGCGTGAGCCTTCGCTGCCTTTCAGGTAGCTAAAGCGGGTGGTGAGGATGCCGTCGAGCAGCGGATTATCAAATCCGTGGCTCCAGTCGAGTGCGCTTTCGATAAAGCGGTTGCGGTTGGTCACGGCGACACCGCCGGTCAGCGCAGCGTCTTGCATCACAGGCACTTTGATGCCCGCCTGCATCACACGGCGATCTGCACCCGATTGCGATGCAGTGCCGTTGCCCTGCATCTCGCGATCGGGAATGGAGCCGCCTTGCACAAACCATTCAATGTTCTGGCTGGTGGCATTACCGGTGCGGCTGAAAGGAACCTGTTGGGTACGCGACAACTTATTATCTTCATAGATACGTAGCGTCACGCTATAGCTACCATTGGGAAAGGCGCTGGTATCAAGATTCTGCGTGCCGGCATTCAGGTAAAAGGTGCCAAGCAGTTGCTGCCCGCGATAAGCATCAATACGCGACGGGCGGGTAATAAAGACAGTGACCGGCGTGCCTTGCGCCGCCTGTGCGCGGTTCATCCAGGCGAGCGTCGAACCGACGCGCGCACCTTCGATGGTGCTGAGCGGCAGTTGGCTTAAGGTAATGTTGCCGCCGGCGTTGCTGAAGATATCGCGCGAATCCATGCGTCCGGCCTGCACATAATAGCGTTTGCCGAGATCGCGGCGCAGAAACACGTTGTTAAAACGCACTTCCTGATGACTTTGCTGCCGGTATTTTTGCGCCAGATAGTCCCAGTCAATTCCGGCATAGCTGTTTTCAGTGAATCCTAGCGCGCCCGCCCCCTGCAGCGATAACGTCTGGTCATCGCGGTTGGTGACGAAGTTAATATTCTGCTGATGAATAAACGCCGCTTCCGTTTCGGCGGTCTGCTGGTAATAGGGCGATGAGTTGTCAGCCGCAAGCGGCACAAATTCCGGGCCGAGAAACAGCGCCACTTTGGCATTATTTTCGTCATAGATCAGCGCGAGGGAATCGGTTTCCAGATAGTCACAGCCCGCTGCGCCGCCGTTGCTGCTGCATGCCTTATTACCGTTGCGTGCCAAAGGTTCACTGATCAGATGGTCTAAGCGCTTTTCCTGCTGCGGATCTTTTTGATAATGCTGCATCACCGCCCGTGCGACCTGATGCGGTTTCAAGAACCTGACGCTATCCAGCGAAACAGAAGCTTCAAACAAGCCAAGCGATTGCCCGTAAACAGAAAGGTTGACCCACAGCGTCTGGCCGGTAACCAGCGATTCAAAACCAGGCGGAACCTGCGTGGCAGCACGAGGAGCAAGAGAAGGGATCAGGGTAATGAAAGAGGCTATTAAAGCGACGTGAATATTGACCTTCATTACAGCATCCTGCTGAAAAAGAATAATAAGGGGGCCGAGCGGCCCCCCGAAATAATTGATCAGTCAATGCCGACAAATTAGCTCTGCGTGGTGGCCTGTGTAATTAACAGGCTCACTACGCCGGTATAGGTGCCGGTTGCCAGCACGGCCGGCGTGGTCTGCGAGATTTTCAGTGGCAATACTGACGAACCGTTTGCGGTGCCCGCCGGGAACAGCGAGGCGTAAGTCAGGGCCGTGTTCGTGGTGGTGATCGGTTTTAAATCCGCACCCAGCGTGACGGTCAAAGGTACCGCTGTACCGGTAACGGTATTGTTAAGCTGAGCGGCACTCACCAGCGCAACGTTGATATTGGCAGTTTGCGAGTTCGACCAGATTTTGGTGTCCAGAGAATAGGTAGATAAACCACGGCCCGGAATATATTGCATATTAATGGTGCCGGGTAATGCGGTTCCGTCCGCCTGCGTCATATCCACCGTCGAATCAACATTCGCATTCACCGTAATATCTTTCTGCACCGCCTGTGCATTAAATACAGCCGTTAACGCAGCAGCGATGACTAGTGGTTTGATTAATTTTTGCATTTGTAGCTCCGTGAAAATCCTTGTACTGGCCGTAAATGACCGTCTCATGGGTAATGAACTGCTTTATAACAAACAGGTTGTTATTCCTTTAATACGTGTTGATCAGTGTCCGATAACGTACTCGGCGATATTCCGCGTATTGAGATCAACATGTTTTATTCTGACTTCCTGAGCAGCGGCTAATTCTGCCGAACTCCAGGCTTTAAAACGCAATGTCTCATCCGGATAAACCGTGGCGTGTTCTTTTTTCCACTGACAGCTGCTGCTGCTATGTTGTTTTGAGCAAACCGCGACCTCACGAATCACTACGCGAACCGTGCCAGCGTTTTTGACTTCGCCTGATGCTGATTGCGTGAGCGATAATCTGGCATTACGCGGCGGAATATGTACCAGCACGCCCCAGACTAAATTGATGCCGACCTGGTTGCTGATGTTATTATTCTGCGGCGATTTATCTTTCAATTCATCCGGGGCAGCCACGGCCTCGAAGTAAACGCGCCAGGCAGTCTCTTTTTCTGGCGGTTGTAATGAAATCAGCCGAATAATGCGTTGTGAACCGGAAGCCAGCGCGAATTTATCCGGGGTGGCGATAAGCGATGGCGAAACGGCATCTTCAACCAATATTTCTTTTTCAAACGGTGTTGCAGGGCGCTCAATTCGCTTGATGCTGACGCGAATAAACTGCGCTTCACCGCTTTGCGATAATGTCTGCACCTGTGCCGCACCCTGATTATTTAGGGTGACTTCCATCGGATAGACACTCATATTCGCCCATGCCGCTGGCATGGAAATAAAACCCATGAGAATCAGTGGGTAAGCGAGTTTTTTCACCAGAGTATTATGGCTTAAAATAGCCATTGAAAGGCCGTGACGCAGTGTCTTATGCGGTGTGTCGTCCATGATAAATCCTTATAAATTCCATCAAAAATCTGTCGGATATTCCCTGTATGAATCGGCTTAGCTATAAACCAGTCTCACTTAACCAAGTGGAATAACCGTGCGTTAAGAAAGTTCTCATAGGGACTTTGTTAAGTCACTGTCCATTTTTGTGGTTAATTTTTTTAAGCCGTGCTACAAAGGGAATACTTGAGGAAATATCGCGACCTAACTTAATGAAATAATTGTAAAAACAAAGATCAATTTCCAGGCTTAGAAATGGGCATGTCAGCTCAGAATAAATCAAGCTTTACATAAAATAGTCCATTGATGGTAAGATCGTGCCCAGAAGGGCAAAAAGACCCATGTTAATCTTAAAATATTAACCTCAGAAATAATACCTCCATAAAGCATCATCAACCGCCTCTCAACAGGATTTAAATAAATCCGGGAGCATGAGGGTGATTTTTTAAAAAATTTTATAATTGATAACCAGGCACACCACACAGCAATATGAAAAGCAAACAGCAACTCACAGCATTAATTCACCAACGCGCAGCCGAGATTAAGTCAAATGACAACATCTCATTAGTTATGCAGAAGCATTACAAACTATTGTTCAGACTGTATCTGACTAAGCCGCTCTATTTTAAAGTCATTTTCAAAGCTAATCGCTTTATTATTGGCTCGGCCATCATGGCGTACGCCTTCACCTCAGCAAACCCAACGCTGCGTGATGTTAAAGACTTTTGTAAAAAAAGCGGTCTGATTAGCGACAACACTATTGATTCCTTTCTGCTCTTTATTCGGGTAGGTGGGCGTATGGAAGTTAAAAAGGACGCGCAGGATAAACGAAAGTTAACCTACACGGTGACCCGTAAAGCGCTGGATGAAACGCGGGCTTTAATTAATACCATGATGATTCCTTACGGTATGTTGTACGACGATTTCGATGTTTCGGCTTGCCTGAAAATGGAAAACTTTCATGCCGAATACTTCAAAAAATACGCTGAAATCACGCTCAAGCATGTTTACTTGTTCGATATGGTGCCAGAGAGTAAAGCCTTCATTTTCAGGGATGCCGGGCACATGCTGTTGATGGATCTGTACATCGAGAGTCTGCAACAAAAAACCACTGTTATTGAGTACAACTACCTGAAAACGTCAGTGAAATGTGGGGTTTCGCGTTCGCACATCAAACGCTGCCTGCAGGACGCTGAAGCAGCCGGGTTGCTGACGCTGAACAAAACCAGTAATACGCTCATTTTGCATCTCTCCTTTATGCACATGGCGCTGGATTATTTTGCGGTTTATATGGCCATGGTCGAGTACGGATTACGCGGTTTATCGGGTGTGCCTCCACTACCGGCGAGCCTGTCACGATAATCTGTTTTTTTGCTGATTAGTGATTTGCCAAATTCAACAAATCGATTGCCACTATTGTCGTTTTACATTTATTTGTCCGGGTTTTAATAATTCAGCGGGAATTAATACAGGCCAGATTAAGGCCTTACATAATATTTACCTGCAATTACCAAGGACACTATGAAATTAACTTCAATAGCTTTGGCATTAGGTTTTAGCCTCCTGGGAAGCACGATTAACGCGGTAGCCGCCGACCAACCGGTAAGCGGCGGCAGCCTGACGGTCGGTGTTGAAACCGAGCCGACCACTTTTAACCCGCAGCTTAACGGTCAGGACAAAGCGGAAATCACGCTGCGTAACTTCTGGGAATCGCTGCTGGCGCGCCGCCCGGATGGCAGCTTTGTGCCGTGGCTAGCGCAGAGTTATGAAGCCAGCCAGGATGGCAAAGTGATCCGCTTTAATCTGCGTCAGGACGTCACCTTCTCTAACGGCGAGAAGTTTGATGCCAACGCGGTGGCTGATAACTTCCGTCAAACTCAGGTCGCGCAATACTGCGCCGGCACCAGTTTGTGCCTGATGGGTTCGCATATTGAGAAGATTGAAACGCCGGACGATCACACGGTGGTGATCACCCTGAAAGAGGTCTACTCACCGTTTCTGTCCTTCGCTGCGGGCTTGCAGATTCTGGCGCCGGCCAGCTGGACATCTCCACAGCTGAAATCGGGCGGCAAAGATCTGGCGGGCACCGGGCCTTTTATTCTCGAAAGCTATGAGAAAGGCCAGCAGGTGACCTACGTTAAAAACCCGAAATACAACTGGGCGCCAGCCACCGCGCAGCATCAGGGACCGGCGTATCTCGATCGCGTGACCTATCGCTTCCTGCCGGAATCTTCGGTGCGCACTGGCGCGCTGCTGTCTGGTCAGGTTGATGCCATTGAAGGCATTTCCGGTAACGATGCCGGTGAGTTCAAAGACAATCCCGACTTTACCTATCAGCATGCGCTTAACACCGGTACGCCATATTCCCTGTTCCTCAACGTGGAATATGGCCCGACGCAGGATGTGAAAGTGCGTCAGGCATTACTACAAGGGCTGGATATCGATCCGCTGCTGAAGTCGGTGTATCGCGGCGAACGCACCCGCGCGTGGGGCATTACTTCGCCTATCGATCCGCTATACAACAAAGAGCTGGAGGGCAAATACGGTAACAATCCGGATGCGGCCAACAAGCTGCTGGATGAAGCAGGCTGGAAAACCCGCGATGGCGAAGGCTTCCGCACCAAAGATGGCCAGCGTCTGCGCATTGAGCTGATTCAGGCACAGGCAACGGTGCGCGACCAGCGCGATGTGCTGCTGCAGGCGATTCAGGCGCAGGCGCGTCAGCGTCTTGGCGTGGATCTCAAGCTGAACTACGTTGATTCTGGTACTTATGCCGATGTGCGTAAAAGCGGCAAGTTTGGCACCATCGCCAACTCCAACACGCCAACCGATGGCGTGGATATCGAAAACCACTATCGTCCGATCGCTCAGGGCGGCGCAATTAACTACAGCCGCGTCAACGATGAGAAGATCAATGGCTTGCTGGATAAAGCCGCCAGCACGCTGGATCTTAAGCAACGCCGCGATTTCTACAGCCAACTGCAGCAGGTCGCGCTACCGCAGCTGGCGCTGGCTGTGCCGCTCTACGAACCGGAAGATCAGTTAGCCACCGCCAGCTACGTGCACGGCTACGGTTTCCGCAGCTATAAGCAGATGCCAGAAAGCGTTTACGATGTGTGGGTAACTAAACCGTAATATCGCCCGTTCCGGCTCCGCCTTTCGCCCGCGTCCTGCGGGCTCTCCTGGCTTCCTAGCTTCGTTCAGCGCTGCGGATTGCCTGCCCAAAAGTGGCCCCGGCCTGCTTAAACTTCTGTGCGTGTTTTTGAAAAGGGCACATTTGCTAAAGGCGCTGGCGCGTCTGCTGCGGCAAAAGGGCTATCCGCAGCGCTGAGGCTTTTACGTTGGGCCAGGAGCCTCACGCAGGGATGCGTGAGGCAGTTCGGGGCCGGCCAGGACGGCCGATCCGCGAACGGTCCGTTTGGCACAACGTTGAAGCCGAAGGTACCGCGTAAGCGGCGCGAGGACGGCCCGTGACGCAGCAGATGTGTCAGAGCCTGCTACCTGTTCAAAGCAAAATGCTTGCTTAACTGACAGTCATTACTCCATTAATGGCGACCCTACGAGAGTTTTATTTCCGTGGGCATTATTGCATCGCAATAAAATACCATTTCCCATATTCAACAAATCGATTGCCGTTATTCTCGGTTTACTTTAATCCGCCGGATTTTAATACTTTCGGCAGGATTGAATAAGGAAATGGTCACCATGAGTCAGCTAATTGAAGTTGCCAAGCCCGACGATGCGGAAGAAATATTTGCGCTGTTGCAACGCGCCTATGCTGCGCTGGTGGCGCTGGATGTACATTTCACCATTTCACAGGGCAACGTCGAGCAGGTGCGCCGCGTCATCGAGCAGGAAACCGTGCTGGTGCTGCGCAAATGGAAACGCGCGGTGGCGACCGTCACGGTGCGTTTTCCGTGGCAGCAGGATGAACATGCGCCTTCGTCGCTGCCGTTTATCCACTGGTTCGCCGTCGACCCTGATTACAAAGGGCAGGGCTACGGCCGCGACATCATCACCTACGCGGAAGAAACCCTGCTGAAAGAGACGCTGAAAGCGCCGGGCGTCTATCTCGCCACCGCCATCAAGCATCCATGGCTGAGCGAGCTCTATCTGCGTCGCGGTTATCAACCGTTCCATCACCGCACCAATCCCTTAGGCGAAGCGCTGGTGTTTCTGAAAAAGGAATTCAACCCACCAGCCGATCAACCCATCGCCAAAATCGCCTGAATAACTAAAAAAGCACCTGCAACCACCAAGGATCTTATGAAAGCGAATTCAATCACTCTCGCGCTGGGTGTGACTTGCCTGCTGGGAAGCGCATCTCTTTTTGCCGCTGAGCAACCGCGCAGCGGCGGCAGCTTAACCTTCGGCGTCGAAACTGAACCCGTGCCGTTTAACCCGCAGCTGAATGGGCAATCCAAAGCGGAAGTGACGCTGCGTAACGTGTGGGAATCGCTGCTGGCGCGTCGAACCGACGGCAGTTTCGTACCCTGGCTGGCAGAAAGTTATGAGGTCAGTCCGGACGGCAAAGCGTATCGCTTTAGCCTGCGCCGCGACGTCACCTTTTCCAACGGCGAGAAGCTGGATGCCAATGCGGTGGCCGAGAATTTCCGCCATGTGCAGGATGCAAAGTATTGCGCCGGCAGCAGCATCTGCGCATTGGGCGCGAGAATTGCCAGCGTGGCGACGCCAGACGATCACACCGTCACCATCACGCTGAAGCAGGGCTATTCGCCGTTCCTGTCGTTCGCCGCCAAATTGCAGATTCTGGCACCGGCCAGCTGGAACTCGCCGCAGCTGAAAGCCGGTGGCAAAGAGATTGCGGGCACCGGGCCGTTTATTATCGAGAGCTACGAAAAAGGCCAGCAGGTGACATTCGTACGCAACCCGCACTACAACTGGGCGCCCGCCACCGCTAAGCATCAAGGCCCGGCCTATCTGGAACGCGTGACCTATCGCTTCCTGCCGGAATCCTCGGTGCGTACCGGCGCGCTGCTGTCCGGGCAGCTGGACGCGATTGAAGGGATTTCCGGCAATGACGCCGGTGAATTCAAAGACAATCCCGATTTCACTTATCAGCACGCGCTGAACACCGGCACGCCATATTCGCTGTTCCTTAATGTGGAATACGGCCCGACGCAGGATGTGAACGTGCGTCAGGCGTTACTACAAGGGCTGGATATCGATCCGCTGCTGAAGTCGGTGTATCGCGGCGAACGCACTCGCGCGTGGGGGATTACTTCGCCGGTTGATCCGCTCTACAACAACGATCTCGAAGGTCAGTATGGTAACAATCCCGCTGCCGCCAACCAACTGCTGGATGAAGCGGGCTGGCAAACGCGCGACAGCGACGGTTTCCGCACCAAAGACGGCCAGCGTCTGAGCATTGAAGTGATTCAGGCGCAGGCAACGGTGCGCGATCAGCGTGATGTGCTGCTGCAGGCGGTTCAGGCGCAGGCGCGCCAGCGTCTCGGCGTGGAGATCAAACTGCGCTACGTCGATTCTGGCACCTACACCGAGGTGCGCAACACCGGCCACTTCGGCTCGATTGCTAACTCGAATACCGAAACCGACGGCATCGATATCGAAAACCACTATCGCCCGGTAAAAGCTGGCGGGCCGATTAACTACAGCCGCGTGAACAGCCCGCAAATCAACGGCTGGCTCGATCAGGCGGCAGCGACGCTGGATATTAATCAGCGCCGTAAATTCTACAGTCAGCTGCAGCAATACGCGCTGCTACAGCAGGCGCTGGCGATCCCGCTGTATGAACCAGAAGACCAGATCGCCACCGCCAGCTACGTGCACGGTGCCGGTTTCCGCAGTTTTAAACAGATGCCGGAGAACGCGTACGACATCTGGCTCAGCGACCACTAACAGGAGGCGAAGATGAGTCTGGAAAGCATTGTCACCCGCACGCCACGCGCGCGTCGGCCATCGGTGTGGCGCAGCGACCTGACGCGCCGCATCGTCAGCCGCCTGCTGGGCGGCGTTCTGGTGCTGTGGGCGGCGGTTTCGCTGGCCTTTCTCGGCGTGCATCTGGCGCCGGGCGATATCGTCAGCCTGCTGATCGGTGAGCAGCTGCGTACGCCAGCCATTGAGGCGGCGATCCGCGCCGAATGGGGCCTGAACGAACCGCTGTGGTGGCAATATCTGCACTATATGTGGCGCGTGCTGCACGGCGATTTTGGCCGTTCTTACATGCTCAACACTGAAGTCAGCCATCTGCTGGCCACGCAGCTGTGGCCCACCATCAAACTGACGCTGGCGGCGCTGCTGGTCAGCATTATTTTTGCGGTGGTGATTGCCGTCGGCACCGCGCATCGTCGCATTGGCCGCCGCGTGGCTAACGGTGTCGAGCTGCTGCTGGCCTCCACGCCCTCTTTCTGGATGGGGATCGTGCTGCTGTTTATTTTCAGCTTTACGCTGCGCTGGTTCCCGGTGGCGGGCGATCGCTCGCTGTCGTCGCTGGTGCTACCGGCGCTGGCGCTCGGTCTGGCGCAGGGCGCGGTGATCGCTCAACTGCTGCGCCGCGAGCTGGAGCGCGCGCTGGATGCGCCATTCACCCTAACGCTGCGCGCGTGGGGCGTGGGGGAAATCACCATTCGTCTGCGCCACGCGCTGCGTCATGCGGCGCTGCCTGCCGTCACGTTAACCGGCTGGCTGGTGGGCGGATTGCTGAGCGGCGCGGTGATTACTGAACAGGTATTTGGTCGTCCCGGTCTCGGCAAACTGACCGTCGATGCAGTGCTGGCGCAGGATCTGCCGGTGGTGCTGGCGGTAGCCATTCTCTCGGCGCTGATCTACGTGGTGATGAGCACCCTGGTTGACATCCTGTCGCTGTGGATTGATCCGCGTTTGCGCGGGGAGAGCAAATCATGATTGCCGTGCTGCAACGTCTTCCGGTTGCGCTGCCCGCCGCGGTATGGGCAGCGATTCTGTTTCTCATTGTATTGGCTATCGCGGTGATCGCGCCACAGTGGCTGGCGCACAGCGATCCGCTGCTGGCCGATCCAGTTAACGCGCAGCTGCCGCCGTCGGCGCAGCATTGGCTGGGCACCGATCAGCTGGGACGCGATCTGCTGACGCGCGTGATCTACGGCAGCCGCTATTCGCTGCTGATCAGCGTGGCGGCGATGGCGCTAGCGGTGGTGTTTGGCACCTTGCTGGGATTGGCGGCGGCGCTGGCGCGTGGCGTGGTTGATGAGCTGTTGAGCCGTGCGGTGGATGTGATCTCCGCCTTTCCCGATCTGCTACTGGCGCTGATGCTGATTGCCTTTACCGGGCCCGGCACCAACAACCTGATTATCGCGCTCGGCGTTGCGTCGGTGCCGCGTTTTGCCCGCGTGGTGCGGGCACAAACCTACAGCGTGATGACCTCCGGCTACGTTGAGCAGGCGCGTACCTTTGGCCTGTCACGCTTCACGCTGATCACGCGCCACATTTTGCCGCACGCCATTGCGCAGGTGCCGGCGCTGGCCACGCTGGGGCTCGGCACCGCGATTATCGGTACCGCCGGACTGAGTTTCCTCGGCATGGGGCCGCAGCCACCGACCGCCGAATGGGGCCTGATGCTGGCGGAAGGACGCAATTATCTGCGTAACGCATGGTGGATCGCCGTGTGGCCGGGTGTGTTTATCACGCTGACGGTGATTGCGGTGAATACGCTGGGTCGTTACTGGCAGGCACGTTTTGAAGGACGATCCGCATGAGCCAGCCGTTTATTGATATCCAGAATCTCTCGATTCGTTTCGGGCCGCAGCAGGTGGTGAAAAACCTCAACCTGCAGGTCGCGGCGGGCGAATCCGTGGCGCTGGTCGGGGAATCCGGTTCCGGCAAAACCCTGACCGCGCGCAGCCTGCTTGGCCTGCTGCCGGAGGGCGCAGTATTAACCGCCGACCGTTTCACCATTGACGGCCGCGATATGCGCCACGCCAGCCGCGGCAACTGGCGCGCGCTGCGCGGTCGCCGCATTGGCTATGTGTTGCAGGACGCGTTGGTGTCGCTCGATCCGCTGCGCCGCATTGGTCAGCAGCTGAGTGATGCCCTTAGCGCCGCCGGTCATCGCAACAATTTGCAGGACAAAAGCCTCGCACTGCTGAAGGCGGCGGGCATTCACGATGCCGAAAGCCGCCTCGAACGCTATCCGCATCAGCTCTCGGGCGGCCAGCGCCAGCGTGCGTTAATTGCTACCGCGTTGGCCGGTACGCCAACCTTATTGATCGCCGATGAACCGACCACCGCGCTGGATATGACGGTGCAGCGCCAGATTCTGCAACTGCTGGCGCAGCGCCGCCGCGACGGCCATGGCCTGCTGCTGATCAGCCACGATTTGGCGGTGGTGGCGGAACTGGCGGATCGCGTGCTGGTGATGCGCGATGGCGAAGTGGTGGAGCAGGGCAACAGCGGTCCGCTGCTCCATCGTCCGCAACACGCCTGGACGCAGCGCCTGCTGCGCGCGGTACCAACGCCCGCCACGCGCGGTCTGCGCCTGAGCGCGGCTGAACCGACGCCGCTGCCGCCGCGCCCGACACGCAGCAGCGCACCGTTGCTGCAAGGCATCGGCCTGCATAAAGCCTATGGCGATCGCCTGGTGCTCAACGACATCAACTTCACGCTGCACGCCGGAGAGACGCTTGGCGTGGTCGGCGAATCCGGCTCCGGCAAAACCTCGCTGGTGAAAGTGGTGATGGGCTTAACCGAACCGGACAGCGGCACGCTGCTGCTGGAAGGTGAGCGCTGGGATCGTCTGCCGGAGAAATCGCGCCGCGCCCGGCGTGCGCGCTTGCAGCTGATCGCGCAGGATCCGTTCAGCTCATTCGACCCGCGCTACACGGTAGAGAAAATTATCGGCGAAAGCCTCGACAGCGCCGGGATTTACGGCGATGCGCGGCGTCAGCGCGTGCGTCAACTGCTGGATGAAGTGCAGCTCGGCGACCGCTTCCTGCAGCGCTATCCGCAACAGCTGTCCGGCGGTCAGCGCCAGCGCGTGGCGATTGCGCGCGCCTTTGCACCGAATCCGGCGCTGCTGGTGGCCGATGAACCGGTCAGCGCGCTCGATGTTTCGGTACAGGCGCAGGTGCTGGATCTGCTGGCCGATATGCAGGCTGAACACGGCACCGCACTGCTGTTTATCTCTCACGATCTTGGCGTGATACAGCATCTGGCGGATCGCGTGCTGGTGATGCAGAACGGGCAAGTGGTGGAGAGCGGGGCGCTGCAGCAGGTGTTCGCCGCGCCGCAGCATCCGTGGACGCAAAAACTGTTACAGGCACTGCCGGTCATTCCTGACTGGCAGCCCGCGAACGCATATTAAGGAGAGCAGAATGAGTCAGACACAACGCCAGCTGCGGCTGGGCGCGATTATTCAGGGCGTATCCGGCAACATGTCGGCATGGCGTCATCCCGATGCGGTGGCGGATGCCAGCATTAACATCGATTACGTGCTGGATCTGGCGCGAAAAGCTGAGCAGGCGAAGATCGATTTCCTGTTTGTCGCCGATGGCTTGTACATCACGCCGCAGTCGATTCCGCACTTCCTCAACCGTTTTGAGCCGATCACCTTGCTGTCAGCGCTGTCGCTGGTGACCCAAAAAATCGGTCTGGTCGCTACGCTTTCCACCTCCTACAGCGAGCCGTTTACCGTGGCGCGCCAGTTCGCCAGCCTCGATCATCTGAGCGGCGGTCGCGTCGGCTGGAACGTGGTGACGTCGCCGCTGGAAGGATCGGCGAAAAACTTCTCGCGCAGCACCCATCCAGAGCACGACGAGCGTTACCGCGTTGCCAGCGAATATTTGCAGGTGGTGAAAGGGCTGTGGGATTCGTGGGAAGGCGATGCCTTTGTGCGCGACAAACAGAGCGGAGAATTCTTCGCCGCCGACAAGCTGCATACGCTAAATCATAAAGGACATTACTTCTCGGTGCAGGGACCGCTCAACGTCGGTCGCTCGCCGCAGGGCCGCCCGATTGTGTTCCAGGCGGGCGCGTCGGAAGCGGGCAAAGCCTTTGCCGCCGAAGCCGCCGATGCCATTTATACGCGCCAGGAAACGCTGGAGCAGGCGCGCGAGTTTCGTGAAGACGTGCGCCGCCGGCTGGCGGCACGCGGGCGCGATGCCGATGATATCCGTGTGTTCCAGGGCATCAGCGTGATTATTGGCGAAACGGAACAGGATGCCGAGCGCCGCTATCAGCAAACCGCCGAGCTGGTGACCATCGATAAAGCGCTGGAGTATCTTGGTCGCTACTTCGAGCATCACGATTTCAGCCAGTACGCGCTGGATGAAGCTTTCCCGGACATTGGCGAGCTGGGCAGCAACAGCTTCCGCAGCACCACCGACAAGATCAAACAGAACGCGCGCGAACGTGGCTTAACGCTGCGCCAGGCGGCGCTGGAAGAAGCGACGCCGCGTCCGAGTTTCCTGGGTACGGCGCAGCAGGTTGCCGAAGGGCTGGCAAACTGGTTCCTGCAGGGCGCAACCGACGGTTTTATCGTACGTGGCGGTACGCCAACGGCGTTTGATGATTTTGTGGCGCAGGTAATTCCGCTGTTGCAGGCGCGGGGTATTTATCGCAAAGAGTATGAAGGCGAGACGCTGCGTGAAAATCTCGGGTTGGCCGAGCCGGAAAACCAGTTCGCCGTGCAGCGTAGTAGCCAGCAGGTGGCATGAAGATTAAAACAGCGCGATGAATCGCGCCGCTGCGAATAGATGCACATGTTCGTCGCGGCGCAATTTATTGCTCAGGGTTGAATATCACAGGCTCGTCACGCCCAGCGCGGCGGCGCGATCTTTCCACTCCCGCACTTCGTCATAAAACGCCCGATCGCTCACGCTGAATCCACTAATCAAACTCTCCGCTAACAGATCCTGATAACGCTTTTCGCTGGTCAGTTCGCTCAACGCACTGCGCAATTTCTCGAGGGTTGCTGCATCGGTTTTGGCTGACGTAATCAGCGGCAGCGCGGCGCACAGCGGTGTTTCGCCGATGATCTCCAGCCCCGCCAGCTCCTGCGGGAAATTGCGGCGCAGCAGCGCCCAGGTGATGCAATCAATCGCCGCGATATCCGCCTCGCCCGCGCGCAACGCCGCCAGCGACTGACGATGGCTGCCGCTGAAGCGGGTTGCGCTGAAGAATGTCCCGTCCTGCGCCAGCGGCGCAATCACGTAGCGCAGCGAGTTGAAACCGGAGTGGGAATCGTTGCTGTTGCACACCGCGCGCCGTCCGCGAAAGTCGCTTAGCGTCAGGTTCTCATCTGCGCTGCGCACTACCAGCCAGCTGCGATAGCGCTGGCCGTCGCAGCCCTGGGCGCTGGAGAGGAAGGTGCCAACCAGCTGCACATCGGGCAGCAGCTCCACCAACGGATAACCACAGGTTTGGCTCAGCAGCAGCCGGTCATCGCGCCAGTGCGGCAGTAAATCCTGCGGCCAGCTCACTTCAGCTGGCACGCCGCGTTGTTGCAACAGCGTCGTTAGCGCTGAGGTCAGGCCGAGAGTCGCCTGATGGTTGATGTCGTACATCGGTAACGAAAGAGTGGGCATCCTGTGCATCCTTTTGCGTACCCGGATGGGCATTAACCTCGACCGATTTGCGCCAGAAGCGGGTTATCCATTCGCCATAACCGGCGACGCGAAAACCGTGGTTACGCTGGTGATAACCATCGCGATACAGCAAATAGACTTTGCGTAATCCGTACCACGGCAAACCGGGCAGATCGTGATGTACAGAATGATAGTTGAGATTGAGGAACAGCAAACGCCACGGCAACGCGGCTTCGTTATTGACCGAGCGCGCCAGCGGCTCCTCGTCGGCACGATGCTCGTAGAAGGATCGTACTTTGGTCAGCATCAGCGCAGGATAACTCACCGTCAGCACCAACCACAGCGGCGAGAAGCCGTGCAGCGTCATCCAGTAAAACAGCCCGCTCAGTAAGGTGAGATGAATAATCCACATCGCCATCGCTGGTTTATCGCGTTGAATAAAGGCATGCACCAGGGTTTTGAGGGTCGCGCCCATATCCAGCAGCGGGCCGATCAGCAAACGTCCGGGAAAGGTGTTGCGCAGATGAATCACCTGCTGCTGCCACGGCTTGAGTTGCGCCCAGCGCTCAGGCGAAAGGTAGTAGGTTTCCGGATCTTCATCGGGATCGGTCAGCGTGTGGTTGCGGTGATGCGCCAGATGCGAGTCCCGGTATAAGCCATACGGATACCACACCGCCAGCGGCAGCGTGCCGAACAGCTGGTTGAAACGGGGAAAACGCGTCGGGTGGCCGTGAATCAACTCGTGCTGCAGCGACATATACCAGGTGGTAAACAGGATCAGCAGCAGCGTGCTCAGCGTTAATCCCAACGTTTGCCAATAGACAACGCTGGCGAACCAACCGCCGTACACCGCCACCATCAATAGCCACGTTGGCAATTCGCTGCGCCACAGCCAGCTGCGCGCCAGTTGATGCACCACGTCACGCTGTTGCGCATTGAGATAGGCGGATGTCCCTTTACTCATGGTGAAGCCGAACCCGTAAACAGTGATTAGGCTTTTGACGATGATTGATCACCGTGATGAACACAAAGAATCTCTTTTTCTTAGTTATGCAAAAAAGTTGATGAAGCGCGCGAAATCTATTGGCTATCAGTCACCTCGTCTGTGGCGTAACCTTGCTGCATTGAAAACGTTCGAGCCGGCGCGGCTCACGAGGAGAATTTCAGCATGAAAAAGATTGGCTTCTTATCTTTTGGTCACTGGACCCCATCATCACAATCCGCCACCCGTTCGGCGCAGGACGTACTGCTGCAATCGATTGATTTAGCCGTCGCCGCCGAAGAGTTGGGTGCCGATGGCGCTTACTTCCGCGTGCACCACTTTGCGCGTCAGTTGAGCTCACCGTTCCCGCTGCTGGCGGCGGTCGGTGCGCGCACCAAAAAGATTGAAATTGGTACCGGCGTGATCGACATGCGCTACGAAAACCCGCTGTATATGGCGGAAGATGCCGGTGCGGCGGATCTGATTTCTAACGGTCGTCTGCAGCTCGGCCTGAGCCGTGGCTCGCCGGAGCAGGTTATCGAAGGCTATCGCTACTTTGGCTTTGATCCGCAAAACGGTGAGAGCGATGCCGATATGGGCCGTCGCCATACCGAGGAACTGTTGGAAGTGCTGCGCGGTGAAGGTTTTGCTAAACCGAATCCGCAGCCGATGTTCCCCAATCCACCGGGCTTGCTGCGTCCTGAGCCGTTCTCGGCCGGTTTGCGTGAGCGTATCTGGTGGGGTTCTGGCTCCAACGCGACATCTATCTGGGCGGCGCAGCAGGGCATGAACCTGCAAAGCTCCACCCTGAAAGATGATGAAACCGGCGAACCGTTCCACGTGCAGCAGGCGAAGCAGATTCGTGCTTATCGTCAGGCGTGGGAAGCGGCGGGCCATCAGCGTACGCCACGTGTTTCGGTGAGCCGCAGCATTTTTGCGCTGACCAATGACACCGACCGCGCGTACTTTGGTCGCAGTGGACAGGATCGGGATTCGGTGGGTTTCCTCGACGAGAAAACCCGCGCCATCTTTGGTCGCAGTTATGCCGCCGAGCCGGATCAGTTGATCAAACAGCTGGCGCAGGACGAAGGGATTGCCGAAGCGGATACGCTGTTGCTGACCATCCCGAATCAGTTAGGCGTGGATTACTGTACGCACGTCATTGAGAGCATTTTGACCCACGTTGCACCGGAGTTGGGTTGGCGTTGATGTAATAAATTGCGCCGCTACAACAGATGCACCATTCCGTAGCGGCGCGATTTATCGCGCAATAAATTGCGCCGCTACGACCACCGATTAATTACCCATCAAAACGCTGTTTCCAGTGAATCTGTGACGCAATAATCATCATCCACCAGCGGCAGATAGCGCCATTTATCAAAAGCGGTACAAGGATGCGAAATACCGCAGCCGACCCAATCGCCTACCTGCAGCGGCTCATCCTCCGGCAATAACAGATAAGCATGCTGATCGTTCACATCACTGATACGCAAATGCGTCACCGCACGTGGGGCGCTGCCATCGGCGTTGCGGATCCACAGCGGATTCGGCAGATCCTGATCGAACGGGACATCGCGGCGGCCAAAATCGACGAATGCCAGGCCCGGCTCCGGACGCGACAACACGCGGCCCCAAATCTCCAGCGCGGCAGCAAAATGATGCGTTGCGCCCGGCTGAGCAAAGGGTGCGATGCGTGCATAGAGTCCGCTGTCGTGCGCCATATAGGCGCCGGAGCGGATCAGCGGCGTCATCGGCAGCGGCAGTTTCGCCGCGGTGAAGCACGCTGTCACCACATCAAACCAGGCGCCGCCACCGGCGCTGAGGATGATGTGGTCGCTGGCAAACAGCTGCTTTTCCGCCAGCAATTCAGCGGTAGCGATAATCATCTGGCAGTAATCTTTCACACGCTGAATGCCGCTTTCATCGCGGCCTGCACCGAGCGCGCCTTCATAACCGGCCACGCCCACCAGCTTGAGCGCCGGGCAGGCGGCGATCGCTTCGGCAATCGCCAGCGCATCTTGCTGAGAACGACAACCGGTGCGGCCGCCGCTGACAGACATCTCCAGCAGCACCGAAATCTGGCTGTCGCCGAGGTTCTGCGCCAACAGCTTCACGCCTTGCAGCGAATCGACGTAGCACAGGAAGCCATGATCGGGATGCTGCTGCTGCCATTGCGCAATCCAGCGAATACCCGCCGGATCGACCAACTCGTTGGCGAGAAACACATTGCGGATACCGAACTGACGCAGCGCGCGCACCTGCGCGGGCGTGGCGGCACCTAAACCCCACGCGCCGCCTGCGCTAATCGCGCGGCGCAGAACGGCAGGCGACATCGAGGTTTTCCCGTGCGCGGCCAGCATCACGCCGTTTTCGCGGCAGAAGTCTGCCAGCTGGCGCAGATTGTTCTCCAGCGCCGACTGTTTCATGATCATCAGCGGCGAAAACACCTGATCGCTGCTCAGCACTGCCGTGCCGAGAGCCAGCGGCGACTCGCCGGCTCCGGCAACCGATTTAAAACGTGGCGCGGTTTGCTGCGCATCCAGTAATCCATCCGCCTGCAGCGGAAAGCGAATCGACATAGATCCTCCTGTTAGTGCTCAAGTACGCGCGATAAAAACTGCTGCGTGCGCGGGTTCTGTGGATTGACGAAAATCTGCTCGGGCGAACCTTGCTCGGCAATCACGCCCTGATCCATAAACACCACGCGGTCAGCGGTTTTACGCGCGAAGCCCATTTCGTGCGTCACCACCACCATCGTCATGCCTTCACGCGCCAGGCTGCGCATTACTTCCATGACTTCGCCTACCAGTTCAGGGTCCAGCGCCGAGGTAGCTTCATCGAAGAACATGATTTTCGGTTCTACCGCCAGCGCACGGGCAATCGCCACGCGCTGCTGCTGACCACCGGAAAGCTGCGCCGGATAGTGATGCGCGCGCTCGGCCAGTCCGACGCGCGTCAGCGCCGCCATGCCGCGTTTATTGGCTTCGGCTTCCGACAGCTTTTGCGCTTTGATCAGCGCCAGCGTGACGTTGCCGAGCGCGGTTTTGTGCGGGAACAGGTTGAACTGCTGGAACACCATGCCAACGTGACCGCAGATTTCGCTGGCGCGCTTGCGTTGGTGCAGCGGCACGTCGTTGACCCACACTTCACCGCCGTCGGCCACTTCCAGCCCGCTCATGATGCGCAGCACGGTACTTTTGCCAGAGCCGGATGCGCCAATCAGCACCAGCACTTCGCCCGGTGAAACATCCAGGCTGATCTCTTTCAGCACCTGGGTTGCGCCAAATGATTTGGTTATCCGGCTTAAGGTAATAGCGGATTTGCTCATGAGATTTGGCTCCTGGTTTGATGATGTTGAACCCAACGGGAAAGCGGGAAGCAGACGGCGAAGTAGAGCAGGGCGACCAGACCGTAAACCACCACCGGCTGACCGATGCGATCGACAATCGCCTGGCCCTGATGCATCAGTTCGGACATGCCGATCATGCTGACGATCGAGGTGTCTTTGATCAGGGAAAGATACTGACCCGCCAGCGGCGGCAGCACGATGCCGCGCGTTTGCGGCAGGATCACGCTCATAAAGGTCTGACGCTTCGACAGGCCCAAAATCCATGACACTTCCCACTGGCCTTTTGGCACCGCTTCGATGCCGGCGCGGAACACTTCCGCGATATACGCGCCCTGATAGATGCTCAGGCCAAGAATACCGGCGGCAAACAGGTTGATGTCATAGCCGAAATAGGCGACGCCGAAGTAGATGAACATCAGCGTGATCAGCACCGGCGTGCCGCGAAACAGCTCGGTGTAGATCACCGCAATCTGCTTCAGAACGGGCAAGCGGCTGGTGCGCAACACCGCCGCCAGCAAGCCCAGCAGCGTGCTGCCAATGATCGCGGCCACCGACAGCAGCAGCGTGATACCGAGCCCTTTTAGCAGAATCGGTAACGAACTAATGATTAACTCGTTCATAGCGCGTTCTCCCGTTTCACTGGATTAGTCAGCCATTTTCTTGCCCACCACCAGGCGGACTTTTTTACCGGGGTCACCAGCGGCGGGTGGAACATGCGCCGTCCTGCCATCGTTCCCAGCCAGGAGAGCAGGTTGCTCAGCACCAGATAGACCAGGGCAACGACGCTAAATGTCTGGATATACAGCAGCGTGCGCGCATTAATCACTGTGGCGGTGCCGGTCAGTTCAGGCAGCGCAATCGCTGACAGCAAAGAGGTGCCGAGCAGCAGCTGAATCAGGTTGTTGATAATGGCGGGCCACACCGCGCGCGCCGCCTGCGGCAGCACCACGGTGAGAAACACCTGACGACGGGGAATGCCCAGCACCCATGCGGCTTCTAGCTGGCCTTTCGGCACCGATTGAATGCCTGCGCGGAAGGTTTCGGACAGGTAGGCACCGACGTTAATCCCCAGCGCCAGCACGCCAGCGGTAAAGGCGCTCATGGTGATGCCGAGCGACGGCAGACCAAAAAAGATGATGAAGATCTGCAGCAGCACCGGCGTGTTGCGGATGAACTCAACGTAGCAGTGACTGATCCAGCGCAGCGGGGCCAGCGGCGACGCTTTCGCCAGCGCCGAGAGCAAACCGAGCGCCACCGCCAGCGCAAACGCCAGCAATGTCACTTGCAAGGTGAGCCACGCGGCGGCAAGAAAAGTGTCGGCGTAGCGCCACAGGGTTAGCCATTGATAACTCATGGTTCTGCTCCTTCGGGCGGCGCAGCAGCAGTTGTCGCGCCGCGTGGGGATCAATATTGCGGATTCAGCGGGTAACGCGGTTTGTTGCCGAACCATTTCTGATACAGCTGGGCGTTTTCACCGGAGGCGTTAATTTCAAACAGGAATTCGTTGAGGTAGTTGGTCCAGACCTGATCGCCCTGCTTCACGCCAAAGGCGTTGTATTCCAGCGGCACCAGCGCTTCATTGGTCACGGTTAACGTTGGGTCGAGCTTGGCCTGATAGGCGAGGAAGTTGTTATCCTCGATCATCGCATCAGCCTGGCCCTGTTTCACCGCGAGGATGGCAGCCTGCGATGAGTCGTACTCCTGAATCTTCACGTCAATGCCCAGGTTGCGCACTTCGTCACCGTTGGTCGAGCCTTTCACCGTGGCGATGGTTTTGCCGCCCATATCGTGTGCGGACTGGATGCCGCTGTTCTTGCGCACCAGCATCGCTTCACTCGCCACCACATACGGGTTGGTGAAGCCGATCTCTTTGGCGCGTTCCAGATTGCGGGTGAAGTTGCAGAACACCACATCCACTTTATTGGTTTGCAGATTAGGAATGCGGTTGGCGCTGGTGGTGTTGACCATTTCCAGTTTCACGCCCATCTCTTTGGCCAGCGCTTTGGCGAGATCAACATCGTAGCCGTCCGGGTTACCGTCTTTATCGTAAAAACCGAACGGAGCGAAACTCAGGCAGTCACCGACGCGCAGCGCGCCACGTTGCAACACGGTTTGCAGCGCTGATTGCGGCGCGGCGCCCGCTTCTTTTTTCTCTTCGGTTGGCGTACAGCCCGCCAGCGTCAGTAATACCAGCGCGCCAGCTAGCGCGTGGAGGCTCACTTTTAGCGATGTTGTCTTCATTGTTATGCTCTCTTTAGAAATTTTGACGAGACGGTGTAATACCGTTATTTCACAGCAAAATAGAAAGGCATCAATTAATAACAGGCTGTCCTGGTGTGGGCGGAGAAAGTAAACATTCGCCAGCCTGTTTTAACCGTAATATTTATTTACGATCGGCGCGGAAGCATTTCATATCGACTTCGACTTTGCAGTCGACGACTAAATCCTGCACGCTACAAATACGCGCCGGGGGATTTCCGCTAAATATCTCACTGAATACTTTATTAAATGAACTGAAATAACGCGCATCAGTTAATACCGCCGTGACATGTACCACATCCTCGACGCGATAACCGGCTTCGCGCATGATGGTGAGACAGTTTTCGAACGCCAGCTGCGTCTGTTCGATGATGCCACCTTCCACCACTTCACCGTCGCGCATCGGCGTTTGGCCGGAGATGTAGAGCCAGCCATCGGCTTCCACCGCGCGGGAAAACGGCAGTTTCTGCCCGCCGGTACCGGTTCCGCCTTCTACGCCATAACGTTTAATCGTCATCCCTTTCTGCTCCTGTTGCAGCGAAAATCTGCTTACTGTGTTGTCTGATATACCAGACTGCTATCTGCAATACTGGATAGGGCAAGATTTGCACAGGAATTTTTCTTTTGCAATATGTGCACAGCGATTTAATTTTTTGTGATGTCGTCGGGATCGCAAAATAAAATTAACTTTTGTCTGTGTTTATATTGGAGTGTGATCGTTATCGTAGTTTTATAAACGTTGAGTGAGCGTATTGCGCCATAATGAGGCACCAAAATTGATCGTGCTAATTAATGGCAGGTAATTAATATTTATTTAATCCGGGATGGGTAAAAGCCGATGCGCGGTGTATCATGCCCTTCTTTCATTGCCTTTAGCTGTTGTACCCATGCCATCAAGGAGTGAGTTTATGCCGGACGAAAAATCCTCGCGGGCGCGCGGAGTTGACCGGGTTATTGAAATCTTTCGGCAGTTGCACAGCGCACGTCAGCCGATGTCGATGCGCGCGTTGATCGACGCCACCGGCGCACCCCGTTCCAGCATCTATGAATTAGTCAGCCTGCTAAGTGAAGCCGGTTTGGTGGAGCTGGATGCCGAAGGCGCAGTGTTCTTTGGCCGTGAGATGCACTATTACGGTGCGGATTATATGGCGCATAACGATCTGATCCGTCGGGCGCATCAACTCATGGTGGAGATTGTGGCGCGCCACGGTGAAACCGTGCAGCTCTGCATGCTGGAGGGCAACAAATACACCGTGGTGCTTTCTGAGAGCAATGCGCATCCGTTCAAAATCACTTCGGATATCGGCGTGCGTGTGCCGATTACCTGGACCGCGACCGGGCGTTTGCTGCTGAGTAACTGGTCGGACAGCGCGATTCTGGATCTGATCCCGGAAGAGGATTATCGCCTCGCCAGCGGCCAGATCCTCGATAAGCAGGCGTTTCTTGATGAAATTCATCACGCTGGAAAACTCGGTTACTGCATGACGGAAGGATTATCTGAAAGCTTCACCTGCTGTATGGCGGCGCCGATCCGTTCACGCAGCGGTCAGGCGGTGGCGGCAATCTGTTTTATGGTCAGCCGCGATACGCCGCAGGAGCGTCGCCAGATGCTGCTGCAGGAACTGATCACTTCCGGACAAAAACTCTCTGATTTCACCTAACATCATCCGCATAAAACTCTGTTACAACTGATTGAAGTGGCGTTTATTCTCGCCACTTAAGGTTGTGTTAAGGTAATTGATAATAATAACTATTCTTTTTACCACGGAGTTTTGGCATGAAAACGCGCCTGCTTTTGGCAATGGGATTACTGGCTTCAACGGCGGCGGCTGCCTCCACGTATCCGCTGACCGTCACCGATATGGACGGCAACACGCAAACCATCAACAAAGAGCCGCAGCACATCATATTGCAGGATGGGCGCGACATTCTTACGCTGGCGCTGCTGGATCGCGACGATCCGTTTAAGCGCGTGGTGGCGTGGAATAATCTGCCGAAAAAGCAGGACACGCAAACCTGGGATGTACTGAAAGGGCGCTGGCCGGAAGCGACGAAAATCGTCGATATGGGTTTTAACGATCAGGGCCAGGTCAATCTCGAAAGCGTGCTGGCGCAGAAACCTGATTTGATGATTGCGCAACTGCGCGCCAAACCGGCGTTACAGCAATCGGGCGTGCTCAGCACCTTGCAAAATCTGCATATCCCGGTGGTGTTCCTGGATTATGAACTGCATCCCGCGCAGAACACCGCGCCGAGCGTGACGCTGCTTGGTAAAGTGCTGAACCGCGAAAGCCAGGCCAGGGCTTATACCGATTTCTATCAGCAGAAATTCGCGCGCATCACCCAAGGCGTGGCGCAAGTAAAAGAGAAGCCAACGGTGTTTATCGAGCCGATAGCCGGGAATAGCGACAACTGCTGCTTTACGCACAGCCACAATGGCTGGGGCGGATTGGTGGAAGCGGTAGGCGGCAAAAATATCGGCTCTGAACTGCTGCCGGGCAATGCCGGATTTGTGGCGCTGGAAAAAATCATCGCCATGAAACCGGATGTCTACATCATGACCGGATCGAAACGTCCAAACGCCAATGTGTTGCCGTTTGGTTATGGCGTGCAGCCGGAAGAAGTGAAAGCCACCTTCCAGACGCTGCTGAAGCGCACCGGCCTGGCGCAGATCGAGCCGGTGAAACAGGGCCGCGTGTATGGCGTTTACCACCACTTCTATAATCATCCGTACAACATCATCGGCATGGAAATTCTGGCGAAAGATCTCTATCCGCAGCAGTTTGCCGATCTCAAACCGAACGCGGATTTCCGCACCATCGTTAAAAATTTCACCACGTTGCCGGATAACGCCATCGATTTGAGTTATCCCGACAACCAGTAATCGCAGGTTTTCCCCGTTCGCCGTAAGGTCGCCATTCATGGCGACCAATCCGCTCCATCAACATTCCTCAATGACAACGTTAATTGTTATGTTATAACATGACTAAAAACACCATTGCGCGTATGCCTATACGTCTTGTGAACCTTGTCATTCAGAGGAGTTGCTATGTCAGCATTAACCCAAAATCAGGATGGTTTCAAAAAACTTCCCGTCACCGTGCTTTCCGGCTTTCTCGGCGCAGGTAAAACCACGCTGCTCAATCATATTCTCAATAACCGCGAAGGCCGTCGTGTGGCGGTGATCGTCAATGATATGTCGGAAGTGAATATCGATGCCGCGCTGGTGCGCGAGGGCGGGGCAGAGCTGTCGCGCACCGACGAAAAGCTGGTGGAAATGAGTAACGGCTGCATCTGCTGCACATTGCGTGAAGATTTGCTGCTGGAGGTCAATCGTCTGGCGAAAGATGGTCGCTTCGATAATTTGGTGATCGAATCGACCGGCATTTCTGAACCGTTGCCGGTGGCGGAGACCTTCACCTTCGCCGATGAAGAGGGGCAGAGTCTGTCTGAAGTTGCCTCGCTCGACACCATGGTGACGGTGGTCGATGGCTTTAACTTCCTGCGTGACTATGAATCGAATGAGAGCATTCAGTCGCGCGGAGAATCATTGGGTGCTGAGGATGAGCGCACGGTGGTGGATTTGCTGGTCGATCAAATCGAGTTCTGTGATGTACTGATTCTTAACAAAACCGACCTGATTAACGAGACGGAAAAAGCGCGGCTGATGGCGATCCTGACGTCGCTCAATCCGCGCGCCAACATTATCACCTCTGAATTCGGCAAAGTGGGATTGGAGCAGGTGCTCAACACCGGTTTGTTTGATTTTGACGCCGCCGCGCAGGCGCCGGGCTGGCTGCAGGAGTTGCGTGGAGAACACACGCCCGAGACCGAAGAGTACGGCATTCGTAACTTCGTGTTCCGCGCGCGTCGTCCATTCCATCCGATGCGCTTTGCTCACTTCATTGAAAATGAGATGCACGGCGTGGTGCGTTCCAAAGGCTACTTCTGGCTCGCCAGCCGTCCGCGTCATGCCGGTTCATGGTCGCAGGCAGGCGGCGTATCGCGTCAGGGTTTAGCCGGCCTGTGGTGGGCCAGCGTGCCAAAAGATCGCTGGCCGGAAGATGCGGATAACCTTGGCTACATCTTAGAGAACTGGGTTGACGGCAGCGGCGACGCGCGACAGGAACTGGTGTTTATCGGCATAGAAATGGATGAAAACGCGCTGCGAAGCAAACTGGAAGAGGCACTGTTAACCGATCAGGAAATGGCGCTCGGACCCGATAACTGGGTGGAATTCCCCGACCCGTTCCAGCCATGGTTCAACTGATTAGTCAGGTCGCCATTCCTGGCGACCTTCATAATTACACATTCCCAACCCACATCGACACCTCAACCCCATCGTTAAACGGCAGCGACATAAAACCACGATTACTGTGCACCAGCTCCAGATACTCCGGGCTGAAGTCGGCATCGTCGGCAACAATCAGCGCGCCGGGACGCAAAAACGGCTGCACCAACGTAACAATCTCCGGGTAAATCGCTTTTGCACCGTCCAGCACCAGCATATCGATGGTGGCCGGTAGATCGCGGCTCAATGTCTGCAACGCATCGCCCACGCGCACCTCAATCAAATCGCTGACGCCGGCATCGGCGAAATGGTTACGGGCTAACGCCACTTTCCCCGGTTCAAACTCGCAGGTGATGATGTTACCGCCGCCGTTATCGCGCAGCGCCGCCGCCAGATGCAGCGTGGAAATGCCGAATGAGGTGCCAAATTCAACGATGCTTTGGGCATTGCTGCTGCGCGCCAGCATATACAGCAACTTGCCGGTTTCACGTGATACCGCTAACGGCACCTCTTTTAGATGTCCATAAAGTTCCAGGTAATCGGTTTTGCTGTGTAGCAGGCGATGTTGTTCGGCGTCAGTCATGGTTCTGAAGGCGTTATTGGTTGGATGCGCCATATTATCGGCCAGTTCAAACAGGTAATTCAGCAGCGGCGCCAGTGGCGCAGAGGTTAAGGTATTCATGTTGTTCTCCGTGCAGACAAATGGATTTTGCTGTGCCAACAGAATACGATGAATCATTCGCATTTCACTATTCGTGTTCAGGAGATGATAGTGACTGAGCCACGTAACATTAAGATTTCACAGAGGAAAAGGCCCAGGCAGGCGCGCTCGAGCGAGCTGGTTTCCGCCATTTTGCAGGCGGCTACTCAGGTTTTAGAGCTGGAAGGCGCCGCGCGTTTCACCACGGCGCGGGTGGCGGAACGCGCGGGCGTCAGTATTGGATCGCTGTATCAATATTTTCCCAATAAGGCGGCTATTCTTTTCCGGTTACAAAGCGAAGAGTGGCAACGCACCGGCGATTTGCTAGGCGTGATTCTGCGCAATACTGCCAACACGCCGCGTCAACGACTGCACGATCTCACACTGGCGTTTTTGCATTCGGAATGTGAAGAGGCGGCGATGCGCACCGCGCTGAATGACGCCGCACCTTTGTATCGTGATGCGCCGGAAGTGCAGGAAGCGCGCGCAGCGGGTGAAAATGTCATCAGCGATTTTCTGCGTGAAGTATTACCGCTCTCGGAGGAAAGTGAACGATCGCGCGCCGCAGATTTATTGAACAGTACGCTGGGCAATGTTGGGAAACATTTTTCCGAATCGCCGCGCACGCCAGCTGAGATTCAGGCTTACGCGCAAGAGATGGCGGCGATGTTTTGTGCCTGGATCAGGGAAAAAGGCGCCGATTTACAGTAAAAGATGGACTGGAAATCTCTGAAAGCGGTTAACAAACTCATTATTCACATTCTCAATAATCCACACCGCGAGTAAGCTTAACAAAACTTTATTGAGCCGAATGAGCAAACGGGAGAGCAAAATGGCAGTGAAGATGATTGCGGTGGATATGGATGGCACTTTTCTCGATGACAACAAACAATACAACGCGCAGCGCTTTGCGCGTCAGTATGCGTTGCTGAAAGAGAAGGGCATTCGTTTCGTGGTCGCCAGCGGCAATCAGTATTATCAGTTGCTGCGCTACTTTCCTGATATCAAAGACGAGATCGCTTTTGTTGCGGAAAACGGCGCCTGGGTTTCTGACAGTAATGAAGAGATCTTCTGCGGCGAACTGGCGCAGGAGCGCGTGCATCAAATCCTCGACATCCTCGCTAAAGAGCCGGACATCAGCACCGTGGTCTGTGGCCGCAACGGCGCGTACGTGCACACCTCGATGTCCGACGAAGTGATTGCCATGTTGGCGAATCACTATCATCGTCTGGAAAAGCGCGACAATCTCTACGATATCGACGACACCATCTTTAAGTTCTCGCTGAATCTGGCGCACGAAGGCGTTGATGCCTTGATGGAACGTCTGCACGCTGAGTTGGGCGCGATTGAAAACATCATGCATCCGGTTTCCAGCGGTTTTGGGTTTGTGGATTTGATCATTCCCGGCTGCCACAAAGCGCATGGCATCGCGCTGCTGCAGGAAAAATGGGGCATCGATGATTGTGAAGTGGTGGCGATAGGCGACAGCGCCAATGACATCGAAATGCTGCGTCAGGCGTGCTATAGCTTCTCAATGGCGAACGCCGCCGCGCCAGTCAGCGCCGTGTCGCGTTACAGAACCGAAAGCAACAATGACGAAGGCGCGCTTAACGTGATCGCTCGCATTTTGGCGCGCGAAGTGCCGTTTGGCTGATGTTATTGATGCGGAGCGTCATTGCAGGCAATGACGCTCAAGCAGAATGCTAGTTGTTAATTCATCTCACTTACTAGTACCCGTCATATACCTCATTGAGAAAGGGTTATAACGCATAAACCCGCCTGATTTGTCAAAAGTGACCAATGTTGTCGCTCTAATCTTTCCTTTATATATAAGACAATAAAGTATTATTGGAATTGAATCCGAAATTTACTGATAAAATAAAAGCATTATAATGCAATGGTTTGAGGGCTTTTTTACCTTCAACACATCTTGCGATAACTTCACTTGTCTTATAAATGGGTAGGAAAATTCCCTCGAATTAACTTATTACTCTGTTTTTATAAGTTCATCCAGTTGAAAAAATAATGATTACAATTGAAAGGCAATTTAATACTCGATGCTGACTCGATTAACTGAGTGTTTTTTTCTTTTAATTTAAAAGTAATTAAATAATGGTTACAGCTTTAATTATGCTTTGATAAGCTGAGATTAACTTTTAGATCGCAGAGGATTGATTTTAATCTTAAGAGGATATCTTTATTCAATCTTATGCATTAATATTCAACGCAAGGAGTGCTCGAGTTATGTCATCTCCATTTAACTTTATAATAAGAATTCGTGTTTATATGTTTTTCATCCTTCTTTGCTTTATTGGAGGCACAACATGGGCATTGCAAAAGCTTGGGCTAAATAATAGCCTTCCATTGTGGTCAGCAGGGATGCGGTTTTTGATTGCAAGTGTAATTATTATTTTTTATTTGATTTTAAGTAAAAGAATTTATATTAATTACGCCGTTTTCAGTCTTGCTGCAGCTAACGGCCTGTTTTATTTTTCGATTCCATTTGGAACAGTTTATTGGGCATCAACATATATACCTAGTGGATTGGTAGCTGTTTTAGCTTCTGGAATTAGCGTATATGCAATACTTCTAAACCATTTCTTACGCGGAAAGCCAGCAACTGGAAGGCAATTATCAGGTGTTTTCTTTGCCATCATAGGTGTATGTGTGGTTTTTGGTGAAGGAGCATCTTTACCGGGCAATGAAAAAAGTATAATTGCTATGTTAGCAGTGTTAGGAGCCATGGGCAGTTCAGCCGCTATAACGCTCAAAGTTCAAAAGCATATTAAAACTCTTCCACTTCTTAGTTTTGTTGCATTTTCCATGCTGAGTGGTGGTTTTTTACTCTTGATTACGAGCTTAATAATTGAAAGTGGTAACCGTTTCTTTTATGGGGAGAGCTTAGGAGCGCTCCTTTATTTAGCAGTAATAGGATCAGTATTAGGATTTACACTTAATATTACTTTGCTTAAACATTGGCATATTTCTAAAGCTACATCTCATTTATTCATCTCCCCAGTTATCGCATTGTATATGGGCTTCATACTTCTTGATGAAAATATTACCACGACTGTGATTATAGGCACCGCGGTTGTTGTTCTCGGAGTAATGTTAATCGTTTTGCCAAAACGCGAAAAGGAAACTCTTAATGTCAACTCTACAAAAAAACCTGGCCATAATCTGTCAGAATAGAAAGCTACCATTTGTGTTTGAAGAAGCTAAGGCAATGGGTGTCGAAATTACATTTTTTTATAACGATAATGAGTCTCCACCGCCGGAAATTCCCGGTGTTGTGAGAAGCATTGCTTTGCCATTGTTTGAAGATGAAGATAAAGCACTAGATATAGTCATGTTAGAAAATAAAGTGCGCCGAATTGATGGTGTTTTAACACTATTTGAACCGGCGTTAGATTTCGCCGCTAAAATTGCTAACAGGTTGGGATTACCTTTCTTACCTGAATTCGTAGTAGAGCAATGTAGAAACAAAAATATGACTCGGCGCGTTCTGCATGATAACGGCCTAAACACACCCTCCTTTATTGAGATTAAAGAAGGAGAATACCCAGACATTGATCAAATAAAATTTCCGCTTGTAGTGAAGCCTACTAATGGATTTTCCAGTCAAGGTGTTACACGAGCTAACAACCCTGATGAATTGAGAAATGCTATTGATAAAGTATGGGAAATTAACCGCACGCAATTGAAAGATTTCATCTATGACAAGGGTGGTGTTTTACTTGAGTCATTTATCGATGGGCCGGAGTTCGCAATCGAAACATTTTCGCATCGTGGTGAGGTGACAGTGCTCTCAATCGGCGATAAAGGTAATGGCAAAGGTCCATACTTTGAAGAAGGTGTTTATATCGCACCTGCTGATATTGATGAGAAACTGCGAGATGAAATCGTAGATGAAGTTAGACGTGCAGTTAAGGCGCTAGGAATTAATGAGGGACCAGCACATGTGGAACTGCGTATTGACCAAAAGCAAGTGCCTTTTGTTATAGAAGTCGCACCACGCGTGGGTGGATCCGGAATATCACATTATATTGTGAAAGCAAGCACGGATATAAACTTCCTGCAGTTGGTTATTTGCCACGCTTTGGGTATGGAATTTCCCCAAAAAATGGGGGCATTAGTAAAGCCGATATCTACTGCCGGAAATTATATTATTCCTGTGCAGGGAGATGGAATCTTTGTCGAGATTGATGGATTAGCAAATGTCCGTGAGAAATCTGAGGTGGAATATGTTTTTGAATTTATGGAGCCTGGGCATAAAGTTCTTCCATACCCTCATTTTTCAGGTTACCCAGGATTTATTTTAACACGTCATACTGACCATGAAGCTTGTGAATCTTTTTATAACGATTTACAAAAAAATCTAAAAATAAAATATTTATAGATTCCATAGTTAAGGAGAATGATATGGATCGTAAAATAATAATTCACACTTTGGGGCCAGAAGGAACTAATTGTGAGAAAGCAGGTTATCTTTGGCTGGAAAGTAAGAAGGTTTATGGTGATGTTAAGCTTTATTCAACTCTTGAGGATGCTCTGATTGAAGTCAGGAAGAATACACATGATCTATTATTAGGATGTGCCGTCTATCCAGACTTACATAAAATTGTATTTGAGAACTTAGACTTTTTAGAAATTCAGGATAGTTTTGTAATGCCAACATGGAACATGGTATTAGCAAAAAATCATCGTAGTTCGTCAAATATGGAAAAAATTATAATTGCTTGCCATCCTGCGCCATCCCATCTCGCTTATACATACAGCCAGAATGTTCGTTTTGTATCAAGTAATGTACAGGCAGCGCTGGAGTGTGTTAGTGGAAAGGCTTCCGCGTGTATAACAACATTAAAAGCTGCACAAGATAATAATTTAAAGGTCATTCAAGACTTTGGTGAAGTACCAATGTGTTTCACTCTTCATGGTCATAAACGCTAAGGAGTATTTTTATGGAATGGGTTAAGGATAAGGTTATTATTGAATTATGTCCTCGTATACATGAGTTCAATAAATTGCAAAGTGCTACAGGCGCGGTAGTATGTAACATAGATAAAGCTGAGTATTTGCTGGATGAAATTATAGGTTTGGCTGGTGAGATATTGTCTGCTCTGAAGCAATCCGATTATGCCCTACATTTGAATACAGACCTTCGTGAATGGAAAAAAGCTGGATTAAATACTGTACCATGTTTTAAACGGTCATTAGATAGCTATGAACCACCTGTAGATGGCGGCAAAACTTTTTTCCTGGCTACAATCATTACGCCTAATAGTCATAAAGAAAAAGGATATTGGCTGGAGTGCTTTTTGGCTCAACGAAAACAACCCGATGTCTTGCTGCCAATTATGTCTGATTTACCACATCCACAACATGTCAGCCAAACAAGGCACCTGATTGCTTCGTCTTCTGGTTTCAGTGTTGGACACTGCTTAGTCTTCTTTCCAGAAAACGTTAAAACAAAAAATAGGGTTGTTAAACAACATTTTGCGATGTTCTTTTTTAATAAATTTCATGCTATCTATCAAAAAGACACATTGCGTAGAGTAGAATCATTATTGGAGTTTGAAGGGAAATCATCTCATTTACTAAGCGCAGAAAATTGCTATGCAGCGCGCTCGGTATGGGGATACTTGCACGACTATTATCACCACTGCGGACCCCGTCCTTTTAATAAAAATATTCACGTTAAAATGAATTTTTGGGTAGGTGTTTTAGAAGAAATAAAAGTTGATTGCCAAACCATTATTAGAGTGCAACAGCAGCATTATCCTTGGTGGCGAGAAGTGACCGAGTTTATTTTATTTGAGAGGTTGGTCCGTTACCCTGCTCAACACGATGCGACGAGTAATTTTGATGCGGCAACTGGGGTTTTATTGTTCTCCTGGCTTAAACGCCGAGGGCATGGTATTAGCATTTGCGATTCTTCTGGCAAAGCTATAATGGATTTTGAAAAGTGTTTGACTGGCTTGCATGCCCTTATTAAGGAAATAGAAGGGCTTGAAGAGATCGAGGATGATGCAACTTATAAGCAAGAAGTTGAAAGTTTTGTAATGAAAGAACTTGAGCCAGGTAATCTGAATGATCGATATATTATCCCTGATGATTATCTTATTCATGATATGAATATGAAAGTTAACATACCAATTCTCTTTTTTTAACTGCGCCATATTTTTGAAATTTTTGATAATGAAAGTAGACATAAGCGCACCAATCAAGGTGCGCTACTCATTCTTTTAAACCTTATGCAAAGTACCCGCCTTCACGCATATCCTGCAATAACCCCGGCCCGCTCGGCTGCCAGTTAAACGTCTGACGCGTCCACGCGCTGGATGACGGATTATCAGTAGAGGCGAAAAATGCCATCCAGCCTAACCACGCTTTTGCTTCTTCCAGCGTCAAGCTTTTCACCGGCAGTGATAATCCGGTGCCGATGGTTTCGGCAATCTGTCGGAATGGCACCCCTTCTTCCTGCACTGCATGCAGAATCGCGCCCGGCTCAGCTTTTTCAGCCGCGAGGCAAAACAGTTCAGCGGCATCATAGCGATGCACCGCGGGCCAGCGATTCTCACCCTCGCCGACATACACCGCTGCGCCTTTTTCCTTCGCCATATTGATGATCATCGGAATAAATCCGTGATCGCCTGCGCCATGTACGGTTGGCGGTAAACGCACCAGCGCCACGCGCACACCGCTGTCGGCCAGCGCCAGCGCGGCGACGTTGGAGTTGGAACGTGGATGCGCCCCCGCTGCCGGTTGAATCTGTTCGGTGGCGAGACGTCCCGGCGACACCAGCGCGGTGCCGGTGGTGACAATCAGCGGGCGATCTGAACCTGCCAATACGTCACCCATCGCCAGAATCGCGCGTTGGTCGACCTCGGCGGCATGATCCATGCGGCTGAAATCATGAATATATCCTGCGTGGATCACGCCATCGCTCTGTTCGACCGCCTTACGCAGGCCGTCGAGATCTTGCAGATCGCCGCGAATCACCTGCACACCTTGCTGCTGCAGTTTTTCTGCGGAAGCTTCGCTGCGCGCCAGACCTTGCACCTGATAACCGCGCGCCTGCAGTTTTTTTACAATGGCGGAACCGATAAAGCCGCTCGCCCCGGTCACAAAAATTCGCATATTGGTGCTCCACTTTTTCAAAGTTGAAGCACTATCATAAAAGTCTGCAACGCGACGAAAAGTCGTGAGCTTATACATGTATACGCACTAACAGGATAAAGGCATGACTTCCCAAGATGATAACCAGCTCGGCAACTATCTGCGTGAACGTCGCCAGCGGCTGGATGCGGCGAAACTTGGTTACACCTTACTTCGTCGCCGCACGCCGGGCCTGCGCCGGGAAGAAGTGGCGGTGCGCGCGTGTGTCAGCACTACCTGGTATACGTGGCTGGAGCAGGGCAGAGGCGGCGCGCCATCGGAAGAAGTATTGGAACGCTTAGCCCGCGCATTAGAGCTGAGCGCCGCCGAGCGCGATCATCTGTTTTTGCTGGCGCAAAATCGTCTGCCTGGCGTGACATGGCAGGCGGGCGTGGATGTTTCGCCATCGCTGCAGCGCGTGCTCGACAGCATGGAGAACACGCCAGCGCTGGTCAAAACCGCAGAGTGGCAAGTGGTGGCGTGGAACCGTGCGGCAACCAAAGTGTTTGTCGATTACGCTGAACTGCCGCCTGCGCAGCGCAATATCCTGCTGATGATGTTTCGTAACGAGGAGATGAAAAAGCGTCTGCCGGACTGGCATAAAGTGACACGCGGCATGGTGGCCAACTTTCGCGCAGATGTGGCGCGCACCGGCGCCAGCGAGCATGTGCGCGCGCTGGTGGAGGAGCTGTGCGAGATGAGCGACACCTTCCGCCAGCTGTGGCAATCACAGGAAGTGAGTCAGCATGGCGAAGGTATTAAACAGCTGTGGCTGCCGGACGAAGGCGTGCTCGAGCTGGAATACAGCACCTTTGCGGTTGAAGGTAAACCGGGTTTAAGCCTGGTGGTGTTTAATCCGCGTCAGCAGCACGATCGGGAATGTGTGGCGCGGCTGATGGCGCGTCCGTAGCGGCGCGAAAGTGGGCTTCCATCTCATCCAGCGCCGCCTGATTCTCCAGCCCCCATTGATACATCTGCTCGATCGGTGCCGCGAACGTCATGCCGAGCGGTGTTAGGCGATAATCGACTTTCGGCGGCACCACATCATAAACGTGACGCGCAATCAGCCCGCGCTGCTCCAGCTCTTTCAACGTCTGAAACAGCATCTTCTTCGAAATTCCCTGCAGGCTGCGCTGCAGCTCGCCGGTGCGCGCGCGATGGTTAGGCCAATGATAGAGCGCATGCAGAACCATGCTGCTCCATTTCACCGAAAACAGATCCATTAACCGTCGCGGCGGCGAATCCGCATAAAAAAACAGTTTACCGTCTACCATCGCGGGCATAGTTCTCGTCTCCTGAATGGTTACCAAAAGGTAACTACTATCAATTTTGCACCATGTTCACTATAGTCTGCCGCCTTCAGCTAGCCAAAGCCAACTCATTTCGGAGGCCCTATGAAAATCAATGCATTAGTCGCGCACGACGCGGCCCAACCGCTCTCTTCAGGCCAGATTGCATTGCGACCGCTGCAACAGCAGGATGTCAAAATTGAAATTCTGTATTGCGGTGTGTGCCATTCGGATCTGCACATGGCCCGTAACGAATGGGCGGTCAGCCGCTATCCGCTGGTGCCGGGACATGAAATTGTCGGACGCGTTGTTGAAACCGGCGCGGACGTAACGAATTTCAAAGCCGGTGATGTAGTTGGCGTCGGCGTAATGGTCGATTCCTGCCGCGAATGCCATTTCTGTCAGCAGCAAGAAGAGCAATATTGTGAATCCGGCTTTGTGGCGACCTATAACGGCATCGACAAATACACCGGCGACAGCACGTGGGGCGGCTATGCGCAGAATGTAGTGGTCGATCAGCACTTTGTGGTGTCCGTACCGCAAACCTTGCCACTAGCTGGCGTTGCACCGCTGCTGTGTGCAGGCGTTACCGTATGGTCGCCGCTGCGTCACTTTAACGTAAAAGCCGGCGATAAAGTCGGCGTAGTCGGTTTGGGCGGATTAGGGCATATGGCAGTTAAGCTGGCGAGCGCAATGGGCGCGGAAGTCACGCTTTTCACCACTTCACCCGCCAAAGGTGAAGATGCGCTGCGCTTGGGGGCGACGCGCGTGGTGGTTTCACGTGACGCCGGGCAGATGGCTGCCGCGCAAACTTCACTGGATTTCATCGTAGACTGCGTTTCGGCTCCGCACGATCTCGATCCTTACCTTGCCACGCTGAAAACCAACGGTCGCCTGGTGCTGGTGGGTATCCCGGAGCAACCGCACCAGTCTCCAAATGTGACGCCGATGGTAAATCGTCGTTTGAGCATTAGCGGCTCATCAATTGGCAGCATTCAGGAAACTCAGGAGATGCTGGATTTCTGCGGCAAGCACAATATCACTGCTGATATTGAAGTGATTGCCGGTCAAGAGATCGAAACAGCCTTCGCGCGCATGTTGAAGGGCGATGTTAAGTATCGTTTCGTTATCGATATGCAAGCGACACGCTGGTAAAGCGTTATTGCCCGCACGTTGTTGCGGGCGATTTCATGCTGAAATCGCCTGGGTAAACAAACTCATGCTATTGATATAGTTCATTTTAAGTCTCTAATTCGCAGTGTTAGCTCGCCAGAGAAAAAATGGCTCTCATAGTTACAACATACTTTTAAAAAGCTGCGTAACAACTCGCGGGTTTAACTCTTTTGCGGCCTGCCGGTCGGACAGCAAAATCTGACTTCTACATGCCCAACTGGGGCAATCCATCCGTTCACAACTCACCGCATCAATCATTTCCGCGTACATGGAAATGTCACTTCCGCTAAAAAACGAATTTCACCTATCTTATTGAAAATAGGTCTTTATTTTTGTGGCATGTAAATTGCTACGTTTGGGGCCAATTTTTTAATCGATATCAAACCCATGAAAAAAATCATCACCTTCGGAACCTTCGATGTGTTCCATGTTGGGCACTTACATATCTTACAGCGAGCAAAAACGCTGGGTGACTGGTTAACCGTCGGGGTCTCTTCGGACGCCTTAAACTTCCATAAAAAAGGGCGCAACCCGGTTTACGATGAAAGCGACAGAATGTCGATCATCGCGGGAATCAAATATGTCGATGAAGTGTTTCTTGAAGAATCGCTGGAATTGAAGGCTGACTACATAAAAAAATACAACGCCAATACGCTGGTAATGGGTGATGACTGGAAAGGGAAGTTTGATAAGTTTTCTTCACTGGCTGAAGTCATTTATCTTGAGCGCACGCCTAGTATCTCCACCACGTCTTTAATCGAAATAATAAAGAAGCGCTAATGCCATCAGCCCGCATACAAGGCTATTTTATCGCATCAACGATAACCTGCGTTGCATGCTTATCGGCTTTGCCGTCATTTAATGTATCGCAATACTTGGTTTCTAAAGGGATTTAGTGAACGCGCGGAAATGTTATTTCCATTTGCGGAAAAGATGATGCCCAACATTAATACAGCAATCGTTACGTTCCATGTCGTCGCGGCGCGTCACATCCTGCAATCACTTTTTGCACCATCCTGAATAAACATTTCCCGCAACGCTCCGATAACTCCCTTACAAACCATACAAAAATAATTAACGCAGGAGCAGGGAAGATGGGGCTGGTATCCCGATTACGTAACGTGCGCATCACGCGTAAGCTGTCGTCAGGATTCGGCATCGTGCTGTTGTTAGTGGCGCTGGCAACCGGATTAAGCGTGCAGCGTTTTAACGCCATTCATGACATCTATCAGAAAACCAACCTGATTTATGACATCAACATTGAAGTGTTCCAGGCCAAAATCAACCGCCTAAAATATCTTTATGGGGACGACAAATCCGGCCAGGTGATGGCGAATTACGTCACGCATGCGCAGCAACTCACCAGCGATGCGAAGCAACTTTCATGGTCGGAAGGTGCCAGAGCGCGGGTGGATGAACTGGGAACGCACCTCGCCAGTTTCCAGAACAGCATTGGCGCGATGACGCAAGCCACGCAGCAACTCAATAGCCTGCGCTCGCAACTTGACGCTTTAAGCCGGCAAGATATGACTTCGCGCTACACCCAACTGATTCGCACACCGGTTACTGATCCTGAACTTACCAATCAAATTTACCAGCAGCTGTTCGCTATCAGCAATGTGCGCGAAGAAGCCTGGGCGCTGCGTTTTAACGTCAGCGATGCGCTGCGTAAAACGCTGGAGGATCATTCCCAGCAGACGGATCAAGGCATGAAAGCGCTGCTGGCGCAGTTGCCACCGGAACAGCAGGGCGAATTCACCGCACTGTGGCAGGACACCGAGAAATTCAAAAGCCTGAGTCTGCAAGCGGCGGATGCCTATGGCCAGCTGCGTGCGGCGGAAGACACCGTCAAAGTGGCGGGCGACAAGAGCAGTGCAGCGATCAAACAGTTCATTACCATCGTCAAAGCGCGTAACGATGAACTGGCCAACGGCTCGGCGGCAATTTCGCTGCTGATTGGTGGTCTGGCGATTTTGTTCGGCGTGCTGGTGGCGTGGTACATCATTCGTCAGATCACGCGTCCGGTATTCCATAACCTCGAACTGGCGGAGCGCATTGCCAATGGCGATCTCAGCTCGCAGTTTGCCACCAA